>JBEKRD010000059.1:0-31194 GCA_049519075.1 Xanthobacteraceae bacterium
CGCCGGCAAATATGTCCGGCGCGATGCATTCCCGGCTGTGCAAGTCGCCGACGCCAGATGGCGCGAACTCACCGCGCCGCGCCGGGTCGAACGGATGGACGTGACGCCCTGAACTGTCACCGAGCGTAGAGTGTTCAGGAACCGCGCTGCAGACGCCGAAGGTCGATACCCGTTGATTTGAGTCAATGCGCGGAATCGTATCCGCGTGATGGTAGCGGACGGGTTTATCCGGGCGCCGCCTATGCGCGCGCTTATGGGCATCGCGAGACCCGCTTCATGAGGTCGAACATTGGTTCAGCTGGTGCCCGTGCCGTTCGGCGTTCTTGTCAGCCGCCTGTTCCGGGAGCTGGAACAGAAGCGCTCGGCCTTCGATCTGCCGGCGCAACGCTTCGTTCAGGGCTATCCGGGGCACGATCTTTCCGTCGCCATTCACGGACGGCGTGCATCGAGCCCGTTCGGGCCGGCGGCCGGCCCGCATACCCAGATGGCGCAAAACATCGTGCTGTCGTGGCTCGCCGGCGGCCGCGTGACCGAGTTGAAGACGGTGCAGGTGAAGGACGATTTGGTGATTCCGCGTCCCTGCATCGATGTCGCGACCGTCGGCTTCAACGTCGAATGGTCGCAGGAGCTGACTGTCGATCAATCGCTGGAAGAATACGTCAAAGGCGCGATGCTGATCGAAATGCTGAAGGCTTCGGGGCTGGCCCCGGGCTTCGGCGATACGGTCTTCGACATGAGTGTCGGTTACGATCTGGCGGGGATCCGGTCGGCAAAGGTGCGGGGTTTCCTCGCTACGATGATGGACGCGACGCCACTTGTAGAGCGCCTGCGCGCGCAGATCCCCGGTGCCCTCAATCATCTGCGTGACCTGCCGTTTGCGACGCGCATATCCGACACCCTGACACTGTCGACCTTTCACGGCTGTCCGCCGGAAGAGATCGAGAGCATTGCCAGTTTTCTCCTTGCCGAGATCGGCATCGACGTCGTCGTCAAGCTCAATCCGACCTTGCTCGGGCGCGACGAGCTTTTGTCCATTCTGCATGAGCGCATGGGCTATGCCGAGCTCAAGGTTCCTGACGCGGCCTTCGCCAAGGATGCGAATTGGGGGCAGGTTACCGATCTCGTCGAGCGTCTCGGCCCGCAGGCACGCGCGCTCGGGCGTGGCTTCGGCGTCAAGTTCTCGAACACGCTCGTGGTCGACAACCACAAGAGCTTTTTTCCGGCGAGCGAACGGCAGATGTATCTGTCCGGGCCACCGCTGCATCCGCTTGCGATGGCACTGGTGCGACGCTTCCGGCAGCGCTTCAGCGACCGCTTTCCAATCTCGTTCTCAGGCGGTATCGACGAGTATAATTTTGCCGACGCCGCGGCGCTGGGGCTCAAGCCGATCACGGTGTGCACCAATCTCCTGCAGAATGGCGGTTATCGGCGCGGCTGGCATTATCTCGGCAATCTCACCAAGCGCATGGACGAGGTCGGCGCAGCCGATATCGATATCTTTGTGTTGAAAGCCTACGGCGCAGCGGAGTCTGCGCTCGCGACGCTCAGCCTTTCGGATGAGACGCGTACAGCCTGCCAGACGGCCCTGGCCGGCGGCGATCTGCGGGCCGCAGCGGGCGATGCCTTTGAGGCCTGGGTGTCCGCGGCGCGGCTGCGCAATACCGAAATCTACGGTGAACGCGTTCTTGCCGATCCGCGCTATGCCGCCGCCGAGAACGCAACGCCACCGAAGAAGATCGGCAGCACCTTGGTGCTGTTCGACTGCTTGACCTGCGATAAATGCATCCCGATTTGTCCGAACGACGCCAACTTCACCTTTGTCATCCCCACGGGGGAAGTGCCCATCGAGCGTTTGACGCGGAGCCCGGACGGCTGGACTGCCGAACTCGTGGGAGCGCTGAAATTCACCAAGCAGCGGCAGATCGGCACCTTCGCCGACGTCTGCAACGAGTGCGGCCATTGCGATGTGCTGTGTCCCGAGGATGGCGGCCCCTATTTAGTCAAGCCGCTTTTCTTCGGCACCATGGACGCCTGGGCAGCTTCACCGCATCGGGACGGGTTCGTGATGCAGAAAAGCGGGACCGTCGTCACCATGCATGGCCGCTTCGGCGGGCGCGTGGTGATCATGGAAAGCGGCAACAGCCATGTTCGCTACCGTGGCGAGGGCTTCGATGTCGCTCTCGATCTAAGCGCGCCGGCGGCAACGGCCAGCGGAACGGCCGAGAGTCCCGTCGACTTGACGTGGCTCCACATCATGGACAAGATTTTCAAGGCCGTAACGGACCCGCGGGCGATCAATTACGCCGGCATGATACTTGAGTCCGCGTAAGCCGTAGCTCGCGTCGACCGTTGAAGTGCCGCCGGACTAGGAATTCACCGGGCTCGCCAGTAGCCGTCCCGGGAACGTGGCGGGCGCGATTAAGCGAGAGTGATCAAGCACCAACTGGCCGTGGATCCAGACCATGTCAATTCCTTCGGGTGGCATGAATGGATCTAGGTAATCGTTGCGCTCGCAGACGGTTTCCGGGACGAACAACACCAGCGAAGCGTCGGCGCCTACGCGCAGCGTCGGATCGGGCAGATTGAGAAACCGGTGCGGCAGCGTGGACATGCGCCAGATCATCTGTTCAAGCGGGAAGCCCATTTCACGGCCCATGCGCAACGCCTTCGGAAATGACCCGAGCGCGCGCGGATGCGGCTTTTGTCCGGGGCCCGGCATCAGCCCGTCGGTGCAGATCGCCATGGTGGGCCGGCGGAAGAAACGCTCCAGAGTCGCTTCATTGCCGTAGTGTGTGATGATCGCGATTTCGCCGTCATTGACGGCAAAGAAATCGAATACCGCCTCGAATGCCGCGTCGGAGTTTGGATCGATAGCACCGGCGTCGCGCGCGACGTCGCTCAGCCGCCGCCCAAGATAGGTGTCGCCAACACCCGGTTTCACGCCAGCGATTTGGATGCCGCCGAGGCCGCCGCAAAAATGGATGAAATTGTCCCAACTGGTAGTGTCGTTGCGCATGGTGTCGATCATGGCGCGGCGAACCTGCGGATCGCCGAGCCGGGCGAGAAACTCGGCGCGACTGCCGGCGCGCATCGCCGGCGGGAAGATCGCGTCGCCGGTGGTCGAGCCCGCCGTGTAGGGGTACATGTTTTCCATCGTGGGAATGAGCGATGCCGCATCGCTGAGGATGCTTTCGACCTCGCCAATGCGGTCGTAGTTTTGCGCGCCAGCGATTTTGGAATGTTCGTTGCAATAGCCGCCGCCGCCGTCGACCGACGCTTCCACCACTTCCTTTAGACTCGAGACGATATTGTCGCTTTCGGACCGCAGATGCGGGAACAGCGCGCCGGGCTTGACCGCATTGAAGGCGCGCACTAGCGCGGTGATCTCGCGCTGATCGCAGTAGACCGCGGGATTGTAGACAAGGCCGGTCGACAAACCGAGCGTCAGCGGCGCTTCTTTTCGGACCACATCCGTCATGGCCGTGATTTCGGCGTCGGTCGCAACCCGGGCCACATTGCTCATGACGACGCGGCGGACCGCCGAATGGCCAAGATAGATCCCCATGTCGGTAATCGACCGGCCACGATGCCAGTCGAGGAATTCCGCCACGGAGCTCCAAGTCCATTCGCCTGTGATGGCGCCGTCGAGCGGCTTAAGCTGGGCGGCATATTGCGAGCGCTGCGCCTCAGCGACCGGTGCCGGCGATAGGCCGTCGACACCACAGATACGTTTGGTGACACCGCCGAGTATGGCGAGCTCGCAGCTCATCGGCAGGCCGCTTGAGCCGCGCAACGTGCCGCCGAGAGCGCCGTGATTGTGCGTATCGACAAAGCTTGGCGCGAGCGCACGTCCTGCGGCATCGATGATCCGGTCGGCATTGGAAGCTTCCGACCAGCTCACCGCACCCAATTCGGCGATGATGTCGTCGACGATCAGGACATCGCCGAGAAACGGCGCGGTCTGTCCGTCGCCGGTGACGATGCGCGCATTGCGAATGAGCTGGCGCATCACTCCGCCAGTTCGGTCACGAGCCGCAGCAGCACGTTGGCGCCCGCGGCGAGATCGTCGGGCTTCGTGTATTCGGTCACATTATGGCTGATGCCGTTGACGCTCGGCACGAAGATCATGCAGGCGGGGCAGACCGCCGCCAGGATCTGCGCGTCATGGCCGGCGCCGCTGGGCAGCCGCTTCACTGGAAGTCCGAATTCCCGTGCGATGGCTTCAACGCGGGCGATCAAATGCGGCGCGAAGTCGACCGGTTCGAAGCGGGCGAGCGAGCGATGGCTGACCCTTACGCCCTCGGCTGCGCTGGTCTCGGCAACGAAAGCGAACAGCCGACGTTCGGCCTCTTTTAGGCACTCTTCATCGGTATTGCGCAAGTCGACCGTCATCAACGCTTGATCGGGCACGACGTTGATCAGATTGGGCGACAATGTCAGGAGACCGACGGTCGCGACCTGATTGCCACCAAAGTCCTGCGCCAGCCGGCGCACGAAGGCCGTGATCTCGGCAGCAACATAGCCGGCGTCGTGGCGCATCCGCATCGGCGTCGCTCCGGCATGGCTTGATTGGCCGTTGAGCGTGAATTCGGTCCAGGAGATTCCCTGGACGCCTTCGACCGCGCCAATCCTGAATTGGCCTTCTTCCAATACCGGTCCCTGCTCGATATGCAGCTCGACGTAAGCGTGGACATTAGGCTTGCCGACAGCGGTGGAGCCGGCATAGCCGATCCGCGACAATTCCTCACCGACGACCCCGCCGTCGATGCCAATGGTCGCGAGCGCGCGCTCGAGCGGCAGTGCGCCGGTATAAACCAGGCTGCCGAACATATCGGGCTGAAAGCGCGAGCCCTCTTCATTGGTGAAGAAGGCGACCGCCAGCGGCCGCCGGGTGACGATCTCGGCGTCGTTGAGCGAGGCCACCACTTCGAGGCCGGCGAGGACGCCGAGGTTACCGTCATAGATTCCGCCAGTGCGTACCGTGTCGATGTGGCTGCCCATCATCACCGGCGCGCCGTCTTCCTTGCCCTGACGTAAAGCGATCACGTTGCCGACCGCGTCGGTCGAGACGGTGAGTCCGAGTTCGCGCATCCAACCGACCACGAGATCGCGTCCGGCTCTGTCGTCGTCGGTTAGCGCCAGTCGGCAGACTCCGCCGCCCGCGATCGCGCCTAGCTGCCCGAGGGCTTTCAAGCGCGCTAACAGGCGTGCACCGTCTATCTGAAGGTTCCGCAGCATTTGGCAACTGCCTTACCGCGCTACCGCCTGTCGCGAGAGCGCTTCAACCTGAGCTCGTGTTCGAGTCCATGAAACGATAATTTCATTTTGTGCGCCAGATCAAGGCGCGGACCGTCCTGATCGGCGATTCCTCGTTCGATGATCTCGATAAACATGCGGATATCACGTTTCGATGCCAATGCCGCGGGACCGTTGTATTCGATACCTATGTGGCCCGATAAGCCTGCTGAGTTATTGGGCGACTTTGACTCGCCGCGATGAGCATTACGGACGTCATGAAAACGATCACCTTCACCCTTAACGGTCAACGGCGTCAGATCGAGGCTTGGCCCGACGAGCCCCTGATTGACGTGCTGCGCGAGACCTTCAAACTGAAATCCCTCAAGGCAGGCTGCGGACCGCAAAAAGAGTGCGGCTGCTGTCTCGCGCTCATTAATGGACTGCCGAAGGTGACATGCGCGGTGCAGATCGGGCAGGTTGAGGGCCGCTCCATTCTCACTCTCGAAGGTGTTTCTGACAACGAACGCCAGCTTTATGCCGATGCATTTCAGGCGGCCGCCGGCCTGCAATGTGGCTTCTGCACGCCGGGGTTCGTCCTACGCATCAAATATTTGACCGATCAGGAAGCGCCGCTGTCGCGCGCCGAGATCGCCAGAGCCCTTGACGGACATCTGTGCCGCTGCACCGGCTATGTAAAGATCATCGACGCGTTCGAGCTCATTCAATCAGTCAAACGCGGGGGCGCGTTGCCGCCGCTTGTCGACAACGGCGGCGTCGGCCGGCGCCTTAAACGCTACCAGGGCGGCGAGCTTGCGCTTGGCGCGCGGCCCTTCGTTGCCGACATTGACGCTCCCGGCATGCTCCATGGCGCCGTCGTGTTGTCGCCGCATGCACGCGCCAAGGTGATCAGGATCGACACCGCGAAGGCGTTGGCGCTGCAAGGCGTCGTGACCGTTGCGACCGCAAAGGATGTACCGGGCGACCGTTGGGTCGGCCAGATCTATAAGGATTGGCCATGCTTCGTCGCCGAGGGCGAAGAGGTGCGCTATGTCGGCGACGTGGTGGCGGCCGTGGCCGCCGAGAGCCCGCGTATCGCGCGACAAGCCGCGAGCCTGGTCGAGGTGGTGTACGAGACGTTGCCAGCAGTGCTCGACCCCGCCGAAGCGATCAAACCTGGCGCGACTCAGGTCAATCCCAAACACGCGAATATTCTGTCGGTCACGCGCTATGGGCGGGGCGACGTCGAGGCAACGCTCGCTGCATCGGTGCATATGGTCACCGGCACTTGGACGACCCAACGCATCGAGCATCTCTTTCTCGAACCCGAGGCGACCGTGGCTGTGCCGCTGCCCGACGGCCGTCTGCATATTTACAGTCAGGGTCAGGGCATCTTCGAGGATCGGCGGCAGATCGCTTCAGTTCTAGGCGAGACCGAGGACCGCCTGTTCGTGGAGCTCGTGCCTAACGGCGGCGGTTTCGGCGGCAAAGAGGACATGACCGTTCAGGCGCAGACCGCGATCCTGGCGCGCATGACGGGGCGGCCGGTACGGCTCGTGCTCAACCGCGAAGAATCGATCCGCATGCACCCCAAGCGGCATCCGTTGACGATGACTTATACCGTGGGCTGTGACGCGGACGGCCGGTTGACCGCCGCCAAGGTCAATATCCTGGGCGACTCCGGCGCCTATGCGTCGGTCGGGGGCAAGGTATTGGAACGGGCGGCAGGCCATGCCTGCGGGCCCTATCGGGTGACGGCGGTGGCCATCGAGGCCATCGCCGCATATACCAACAATCCTCCCTGCGGCGCGATGCGTGGCTTCGGCGTCAATCAAACCAGTTTCGCCATCGAGGGTTGTCTCGACCTCTTAGCTGCGAAAGTCGGCATCGATGGCTGGGAGATGCGCTGGCGCAACGTCCTCCGCGTCGGCGACGTCTTCTCGACGGGACAGATTCTAGAGAAGTCGGTAGGCATCGAGAAAACCTTGCTGGCGGTGAAAGACGCGTATGATGCGGCGCGCGCGCAAGGCCATGCCGTCGGTATCGCCTGCGGCATCAAGAATTGCGGACTCGGCAATGGCGCGATCGAATACGGTAAGTGCCGGCTGGTGATGCAGCAAGACGGCACGATCGCCCTCTATATCGGCTTTACCGAAATGGGGCAGGGGCTCCTGACCATCGTTACGCAGTGTGCCGTGGAAGTGACCGGCCTGCCCGCCGAGATTTTCCGTCCGCAGGTGAGTAGCCGCTTCGAATTGGGCGCGGGCCAGACGACAGGCTCCCGCGCCAGCCTGTTGGCCGGCCGCGCGGTGATCGATGCCGCGACCAAGCTCAAAGCCGATCTCGATCGCGGTGAGACGCTCACCGACCTCGCCGGCCGCATCTATGTGGGCGAAATCCGGATCGACGACACGACTGCGCCCGGCGAGATGAAGAACGGCAAGATCAAGACTCACACGACCTTCGGCTGGGCCACCCAGGTGGTTGTGCTTGGTGACAAGGGCACAGTGGAGCGCGTGATCGCCGCCCACGACGTCGGCCGCGCGTTGAACCCGCAGCAATGCGAGGCTCAGATCGAGGGCTCGGTGCACATGGGCCTCGGCTACGCTTTGACTGAGGAGCTGCCGTGCAAAGACGGCATGCCGGTAAGCTTCAAGATGCGCGATATCGGCGTCTTGCGTGCTCAGCATATGCCGCTGGTCGAGGTCATCTTGATCGAGGACCCGGAGCCAGAGGGCCCGTTCGGCGCCAAGGGCGTCGGCGAGATTGGCCTCGTTCCCACGGCAGGCGCCGTCGCCGGTGCGCTCGAAGCTTTTGACGGCGTCAGACGAACCCGTCTGCCGATGAAGGATTCGCCGGCCGCCCGCGCCATCAATCTCGGCCGCATTCCCGAGGGCGAGCGCGACCAATGGCACTGAGCGGCTCGCTCATTATCGGTCCCGATCGCTCTGGCCGCAGCGTGACAGTGGTGAATGGCCGTATCGCCGCGATCGCGCCGTCGGATGCGGCAGTGCTGTCCTGCCCGACTGGTGACATCGTGCCGGGTGCCGTCTGCGCGCACACGCATTTGTACAGCGGTCTTGCTCGTTACGGCATGCCACCCGCGCTGCCGCAGCCGCAGAACTTCTTACAGATCCTCGAAAAAGTATGGTGGCGCCTCGACCGCGCGCTCGATGCCGCGATCCTACGCGCCAGCGCACGCGACTATGTGGCACATGCGCTCCTCGCCGGCACCACGACGCTGGTCGACCATAACGAGTCTCCGCTTCTAATCGAAGGCTCGTTGTCGATCCTCGCCGAGGTCTGTGAAGAGCTCGGCATCCGGGCGCTGCTTTGTTACGGCGCGACCGAGCGCAATTTCGGCCGCGCCGAGGCGCAACGTGGCCTCGCTGAATGCCGGAGGGTCACGGCCTCGCCGCTCTTGCGCGGATTGGTCGGACTGCATGCGAGCTTTACCGTGTCCGACGAAACCGCGCGCGAGGCCGGCAATCTCGCGCGCGAACTCGGCACGGTGGTGCATGTTCATGTGGCCGAAGATCGCGCTGATGTTGATGACGCGCGTCAGCGTGGCGCGGCCGGACCGCTCGAACGTCTGCTGTCGCTTGGCGCACTCGTGCCCGGTTCCATCCTCGCTCACGGCGTTCACTTGAGCGCCGAGCAGGTGCAACTCGCTGCTGCCGCCGGCTGCTGGTTCGTGCACAACCCACGCTCCAACGAGGGCAACCGGGTCGGCTATGCGGGCACGCTTTCCGCCACATCGCGCGTGGCGCTTGGCGCCGACGGCTGGGACGCGGATATGACGGCCGAAGAAGTGGCGTTGTCGCGGCTCGCCGCGCAGTATCAAGATACCGGCGTCGCTGGCCGGCTCGTGGCCGGCCATGACCTGGTAGCGGAGCGCTTTGGCTGTGCCGCAAAAATGCTGGCAGCCGGCGCGTTGGGCGACGTCGTCGTCCGGCAGGCCGGCAAAGTCCGCCACGTGGTGGTCGATGGCAGGGCAGTGGTCGAGGACGGGGCCCTCAAGACCGGTGACATGGAATTCATCGCCGCCTCAGCGCAAAGCGAGGCAGCTCGTCTATGGACCCGTCTGGCGCAAATCTGAACCTGCGGAAACCAGTGCGCACGGAAATAAGCTTGTGCGCGATCCTCCGAATTTGAATTGATAAGCTTAAGTTGCGCTGGCTTCGGCTGGCACGCAGGTTTCCGGCACTGGGCAGACCGTTGCGCATCGTGGCTCGTCGTGGAATCCCTTGCATTCGGTGCACTTCGTGGGATCGATTACCCATGTGAAGCGGCTGATGCTGATCGCCGAATTCGGACACTCCAACTCGCAGGCGCCGCAGCTGGTGCACAATTCGGCGATGATCTTGTAAGCCATGATCTCGTCTCGAACGCTGGCGGCTGGTGGTGAATCCACACGGCCGTTCTCGGATACCGTTTAGCGCATTTGTCTTGTTTATTAGTTTAACGATCTTAGAGTCTTCACACCGTTTCTACAATCAGCAATATTGCAATATCTCTTTTCGCCTCGCGGGCTGCCACGCATGAGATATGACGGTAAGGCAATGCCCAGCGATTGGTCCGCGTGCGCATTTTGCAGGCAAGAGTCATGCTCGCCAAGGTTCTGATTATCCAGCTCGGAGGAGGCGAACCATGACTCGGCCCCGCGCTGTCGTCGACGGAAATGAAGCCGCCGCCTCGATCGCCTATCGTCTCAACGAGGTGATCGCAATTTACCCGATCACGCCGTCCTCTACGATGGGCGAATTGGCCGATCAGTGGAAGGCCGAGGGCGCGACCAATCTTTGGGGCACAATTCCCAATGTGATCGAAATGCAGAGTGAGGGGGGCGCAGCAGGGGCCCTGCACGGCGCGTTGCAGGGCGGCGCGCTGGCAACAACGTTTACGGCGTCGCAAGGCCTGCTGTTGATGATTCCGAACATGTACAAGATTGCCGGCGAACTGACAGCGGCGGTGATTCATGTTGCGGCGCGCACCGTCGCGACGCATGCGCTTTCGATTTTTGGCGACCACAGCGACGTCATGGCGGCGCGCGCCACCGGCTTTGCGATGCTGGCGGCGAATTCCGTGCAGGAAGCGAGCGATCTCGCTCTGGTCGCGCATGCCGCGACGCTGGAATCGCGCCTGCCATTCTTGCACTTCTTCGACGGCTTTCGAACCTCGCATGAAGTCGCCACGATCGAGCCGTTAAGCGACGACGATTTGCGCGCGATCATCGATGAGACATTTGTCGTGAAACACCGCGAGCGTGGCATGTCGCCAGACCGGCCGGTGCTGCGCGGGACCGCGCAAAATCCCGACATGTTCTTTCAGGCGCGCGAGGCCACTAACTCTTATTACCGCGCCTGTCCGGGGATCGTCCAAGACGTGATGGACCGCTTCGCACGCCGGACAGGTCGGGCCTATCGACTGTTCGACTATTACGGCGCCCCCGATGCGGACCGGGTCGTGGTGCTGATGGGATCCGGCGCCGGGGCAGTGGAAGAAACTGTCGATGAGCTGCGGCAGCACGGCGAAAAAGTCGGCATCGTCAAGGTGCGGCTGTTCCGGCCATTCGCCACGGAGAGCTTTTTTTCCGCACTTCCGGACACGGTGAAATCGATCGCGGTATTGGACCGCACCAAGGAGCCGGGCAGCGTCGGCGAGCCGCTCTACCAGGACATCGTTACTGCGCTGATGGAACGTCACGCGTCAGACTCCGGCGCGACATTGCCGCGGGTGCTCGGCGGCCGCTACGGATTGGCCTCGAAGGAATTCACACCCGCGATGGCGAAGGCCGTGTTCGACGAACTCGCAAAGGCCAATCCAAAACGCCAGTTTACAGTCGGGATTCTCGACGACGTCACTCATACGAGCCTCGACTACGACCCCGCTTTCTCGACGGAACCGTCGGGGAGGGTGCGGGCGGTGTTCTTCGGGCTGGGCTCTGACGGCACTGTCGGCGCCAACAAGAATTCGATCAAGATTATCGGCAAAGCGACCGACAGCTACGTGCAAGGGTATTTCGTCTACGATTCGAAGAAAGCCGGCGCGGTGACCGTGTCGCACCTGCGGTTTGGCATCGATCCCATAAGGTCTTCGTATATAATCGACAAAGCCAATTTCGTTGCCTGTCACCAGTTTCAGTTTCTTAATCGCGTCGACGTTCTTGGCGCGGCGGAGGACGGGGCGACATTCCTACTCAATGCGCCGTTCGGTCCCGAGGAAATCTGGGACCGTCTTCCCGGTCACGTGCAGGACACGATCCTTCGTAAGAAGCTGAAATTCTACGTCGTCGATGCGCTTTCGATCGCTCGGGAAGTCGGCGTCGGCAACCGCATCAATACCATCATGCAGACTTGCTTTTTCGCGATCAGCGGGGCGTTGCCGCGCGATGAGGCGATCGCGGCGATCAAGCAGGCGATCGAGGATACCTATGGCAAACGCGGCGCCGCCGCTGTGCAGAAGAATTTCGACGCCGTCGATCGAACGCTGGCGCGCCTGCACGAAGTGCCACTGGCCGATGAAGCCCCCGGCTCTTTCGAGATGCCAGCAGCGGTGGCGTCGTCGGCTCCAGCGTTCGTCCAAAATGTTCTGGGCGCGGCGATTGCCGGCAGGGGCGACGCGCTGCCGGTGAGCGCCATGCCGATTGACGGAACATTCCCGACCGGCACCGCCAAATGGGAGAAACGCAACATCGCACAGCAGATTCCGGTGTGGGATCAGGATATATGCACACAATGCGGAAAGTGCGTGCTGGTGTGCCCGCATTCGGTAATTCGCGCCAAGCTCTACGATGTTTCGCATGTCGCCGACGCGCCTCCGGGCTTCAAGGCTGCGAAGCCTAAATGGCGCGACGTCGAGTCCATGCGTTACACGCTGCAGGTATCGCCGCAGGATTGCACCGGCTGCAACTTGTGTGTCGAAATCTGCCCGGTGAAGAGCAAGAGCGAGGCTAAGCACAAGGCGATCAATATGGAGCCGCAGGCGCCGCTCCGGGACGCCGAGAGCGCCAACTGGGACTTCTTTCTCTCGCTGCCGGAACTCGACCGCGGCCGCTTGCCACCCGATACCGTGAAGAACGTGCAATTGCTGGAGCCGTTGTTCGAGTTCTCCGGCGCTTGCGCGGGTTGCGGCGAGACACCGTATATCAAGCTGATGACTCAGCTGTTCGGCGACCGCATGTTGATAGCGAACGCTACCGGCTGCTCATCGATCTACGGTGGCAATCTTCCGACCACGCCTTACACGACGAATGCGCTGGGCCGCGGTCCTGCCTGGTCGAATTCTCTGTTTGAGGACAATGCGGAATTCGGGTTGGGCATAAGGCTTGCCGTCGACAAGCAGATGGAGTTTGCCCGCGAATTGGTTGCGCGTCTCAGTTCAGACCTCGGCGATGCGCTGACCGGCGGACTCCTGCAGGCGGATCAGTCGAGCGAGGCGGGAATCGAAGAGCAGCGGCGGCGAGTGGCGGCGCTGAAGGGGAGGCTTGTGACCATGGGTTCCGCCGACGCCGCGGCGCTCTTGGTCGTTTCCGACGCATTGGTGCGCCGCAGCGTTTGGCTGGTTGGCGGAGACGGTTGGGCCTACGACATCGGCGCCGGCGGCCTCGATCATGTTCTGGAGTCGGGCCGGGACGTCAATGTTCTGGTGCTCGATACCGAGGTTTACTCCAACACCGGCGGCCAGGCGTCGAAGGCAACCCCGCGCGGCGCGGTGGCAAAATTCGCCACCGGGGGCAAACGCGCCGCTAAGAAAGACCTCGCCATGGAAGCGGTCAATTACGGCTCGGTCTACGTCGCGCGCGTCGCCATGGGCGGCAACGACATGCACACCGTGCGAACGTTTCTCGAGGCCGAATCCTACGATGGTCCGTCGATCATCATCGCGTATAGCCATTGCATCGCCCACGGCTACGACATGGCGTTCGGTCTTGCCCAGCAGAAGGCGGCCGTGCAGTCAGGCTACTGGCCGTTGATGCGCTACGATCCTCGGCTGCAGCGGGGCGGCAGCAACCCGTTCCAACTCGATTCCGCGCCGCCAAGCATCCCGTTCAAGCAATATGCCTATCAGGAGGCCCGCTACACCATGCTGGTGCGTAGCGATCCCGAAGCCGCGCGCGAGCTTTTGGCGATGGCGCAGCAGGACGTCGATGATCGATGGCGCGTTTATGCCAATCGTGCGGCCATGCCGGGCCACGTCGCGCCGGCTGAGCACGCGCCCACCGCATCCGGGGTGGTCGCGCCGGCGGCGGCGGAGGGCAGCGGGTCATGATCGATCTGACGACGAAATATCTCGGCCTGAGCTTGCGGTCGCCACTGGTGGCGTCCTCGTCCCCGCTCTGCGATTCCGTGGAGAATATCTCGAGGCTTGAGGATCATGGCATTGCTGGCGTGGTACTGCCGTCGCTGTTCGAAGAGCAGCTCGAGCTCGAAAGCGCGAGCGTCGATCACGATCTGGCGCGCGGCGCGGAAAGCTTCGCGGAGGCGCTCAGCTTTCTTCCCAACATGCAAACCTACAATCTCGGGCCCGATCGTTATCTCGAACTGATCCGCCGCGCCAAGGAGCGCGTCGACATTCCGGTGATCGCCAGCCTCAACGGCGTCACCATGGGAGGCTGGACCGAATATGCCCGGCTCATGCAGCAGGCTGGTGCGGACGCCGTCGAACTCAACGTCTACGCGATTACCACCGATCCGCTGCGATCCGCCGAAGCCGTGGAAAAGGGCCAGTGCGAGCTGGTCGCCGGAATCCGACGAAGCCTGCAGATCCCCATGGCCGTGAAGCTTTCGCCGTTCATCAGCGCTCCCGCCAATCTGGGGCTGCGGCTCGACCACGCAGGCGCCGACGCGCTGGTGCTATTCAACCGCTTCTACCAGCCCGATTTCAATATCGACGATCGGGAAGTAGTTCCCACATTGTCGCTGAGCCGTCCGGAAGAGCTGCTTATGCGTCTGCACTGGACCGCGATCCTTTATGGCCGTGTTCGCGCCGACCTCGGAATTACCGGCGGCGTGCACAGCGCCCAGGACGTGGTGAAATGCATGATGGCCGGTGCGCGGGTGGCATTCATGGCGTCTGCTCTCCTCAAAAACGGCGCCCGCCATGCCACTCAGGTACTCGCTGAACTCGGACGTTGGCTCGAGGTGCACGAATACGCGTCGATTGCCGAAATGTGCGGCAGCATGAGCCGCGACGCCGTCCCCGATGCCGGCGCGTATGAACGAGGAAATTACATGAAGGTCCTCAGTTCCTACACGCTGAAGACTGCCGCATTCGACGATTGAGCTCGCCGCGGCGTGAGTTGCGGCACACCGCCGCTCAGAATGCCGCGATGGCTGGCTATGGTAGCCGAACACCAAACGGCCAATTGTACCAAACAAATAAATACGAGTGCTATCTCGTCCTTCGAGCTCTTGACGGCGCGATCATTGCTGCCATGCGTCCGAAATAGGCTTGCAATTTGACTCGCATTGCGTTGGGGACCGTGGCATGTTTTTGACTAATTTACTGCCGGGCAACGCATTTGCAGGGGGCTTGCAATGCAACAGGATGTTCATCCGATCGATCAGTTCTTACCGGTTCCAAAACTTCTGACACTTGGGTTTCAACACGTTTTGGTCATGTATGCCGGAGCCGTTGCGGTCCCGTTGATCCTCGGACGCGCGCTTAAGATGTCGCCGGAGGACGTGTCCTTCCTGATCAGCGCCGATCTATTCGCCTGCGGACTTGCGACGCTGGTGCAATGCGTCGGGTTTCCGGGAGTGGGCATCCGCTTGCCGGTCATGATGGGCGTTACCTTCGCCTCGGTCGGTCCGATGCTATCCATGGCGGCTACCCCCGACATCGGTCTGCTCGGCATCTACGGATCGGTGATCGCGGCGGGCGTCTTCGCGGTGTTGGTTGCACCCTTTATGGGCCGGCTTTTGCCGTTGTTTCCGCCGGTGGTCACCGGCACGATAATCGTGGTTATTGGCATCTCGCTGATGCGGATCGGCATCAACTGGGCGGGAGGCGGATTACCGACGCTGACCAAAGTCGTCGATGGGGTGCCCGGCGCCTTCCCCAATCCCGGCTACGGCCAGCTTGAGGGCTTGGGCATCGCGCTGTTCGTGTTGCTCGTCATCCTCGGCCTGATCCGCTGGTTCAGCGGTTTCGTTTCCAATGTGGCGGTGCTGCTCGGCATCATCGCCGGTGCGGTCTTGGCCACGCTCCTCGGTGTGATGCATTTCGAAAGGGTGGCGTCGGCGCCGTGGGTCGATTTCGTGATGCCGCTGCGGTTTGGCTTTCCGACATTTCAGCTGATTCCAATCATCACTATGTGCATCGTGATGGTGGTCGTCATGATCGAATCCACGGGGATGTTTCTAGCGCTCGGCGAAATGACCGGACGAAAGGTCGACCAGGCGGCGATCACGCGCGGGCTGCGGGCCGACGGTGTGGGCACAATATTGGGCGGCATCTTCAATACCTTTCCGTATACGTCCTTTTCGCAGAATGTCGGGCTCGTTGGCGTCACCGGCGTGCGATCGAGATGGGTTACCGCGACCGGCGGTGTTATCATGCTCGCACTCGGCCTGCTGCCCAAGATGTCCGCGCTGGTCGAGGCGCTGCCGCAGGTGGTGCTCGGCGGTGCCGGGATCGTGATGTTTGGCATGGTCGCCGCTACGGGAGCGCGCATCCTGACCACGGTGGATTTCAAGACCAATCGCTTCAATCTGTTCGTTGTCGCGATTTCCGTAGGCTTTGGGATGATCCCGTTGGTCGCGCCCAACTTCTTCCGATACACGCCGGATGCTCTCCATCCGCTGCTGGAATCCGGGATCCTGCTGGCGGCGATTGTCTCGGTCCTGCTGAATCTCTTCTTCAATGGCATTGGCAGCGTCGAAACCGCGCAAGATGAAGCCTCGGCGACCGCGGCCGCCGTCGAGCACGCCTGAGCGTATTCGGAGCAGATTGAAATTACGCTGCTGAGGAGATCATCGTGCCGGGGGGCCGGCCCGATGATCTTGCTCATATGGCGCTAGGTGGTCGACCCGGAAATGAGGATGGACGGCTTGATTCGATATTCCACCCCAATTCAACTGTTTGAGAATCCGCACGCAGTCCGCGCTGCGCCCTACGCCCTGGATGGACGTGAGGAGGTTCTCAGCCTCGCGTCGCTTGCCGAGGCCAAGCGTGAAATCACATCTTGGCCCGGATACGTGCCGACGCCGTTGCGACGATTGAGCGGTCTCGCCGCGGCCTCGGATGTTGCCGACATCGCCTACAAAGACGAAGGCGGGCGTTTTGGTCTCGGCAGCTTTAAGGCTCTCGGCGGCGCCTACGCGGTGTTCAAATTACTGCGTCAGAGGATTCGCGAGGAAAAGGGAGTTGCCCCGACATCCGCCGATCTGATGTCGGGTCGATACGCCGATATCAGCTTCAACGTGACGGTCACTTGCGCGACCGACGGCAATCACGGCCGCTCGGTCGCGTGGGGCGCGCGGACATTTGGATGCCGCTGCGTGATTTATGTCCACGAGACCGTCAGCGAAGGCCGCTGCCGCGCTATCGCCAAATACGGCGCCGAAGTGCGACGCGTGCCAGGCACCTACGATGAGGCGGTACGCCGCTCGGACCGCGATGCCGCGGCACAGGGCTGGTCCGTCGTCTCCGACACATCCTATGACGGCTATATCGACGTACCGCGCGACGTGATGCAGGGCTACGGACTGATGGTTGAGGAGGCGCTGACACAATCGGCAGTGCCCTCCCATGTGTTCGTGCAAGGCGGCGTCGGCGGGCTTGCCGCCAGCGTTTGTTCATATTTTTGGGAACGCTTCGGTGATGCACGCCCGCGTTTCGTCGTGGTCGAACCGGAGAAAGCCGATTGTCTTTATCGCAGCGCCGTTGCCGGACAGCCGACTCCGGCGGAAGGCGGGCTCGATACTATCATGGCCGGCTTAGCCTGCGGCGAAGTGTCGATCCTCGCGTGGCGCATTCTGCAAATCGGTGCCGATGACTTCATGACCATCGGCGATGACTCCGCCGTCGATTGCATGCGGCTATTGGCCGAAGGAGGCCGCGGCGATCAGCCGATTGTGGCCGGTGAATCCGCCGTCGCGGGGCTTGCGGCCTTTCTCATCGCGAATGCCGATCCCGACTTGCGTAGGCGCCTGGCTCTGGACCGCGCTAGCAGAATTTTGGTGTTTGGAACCGAGGGGGCGACTGACCCTGAAGTTTACGCCCGCCTTGTCGGTCGCCCGCCTGATGAGGTGGGCTGCTCAGCGGAGGTCAAGTGAACGGAGTGTGCCCATGGTCACGGCTGTCAACGGCGTTGCCGGTCGTCCCGACCGGTATGAGCACCGACCTTCCGTTTCACGTACCGATAAAAATTCATGTCGGGTTTCCCTGTTCTTGGATCTGAATTGCCCTGTTATGGCGAAATCGTTCCCTGTTCATTTTCATAGGGAATGTCGCTGGAGAGTCCCGTTGATCCTACATAAGACGATGGTTGCGTCTTTGTCTTTGCCTCGATTTGGCGCATATCCCTGTATTTTTCCCTGTTAGCAGGGAATTTGGGGTGGAGACTGGTTAGAGTTGGACTGGCTCGTCAGCCAGCATCGCGATCACGGCTGGCGTTCGATCGCCGCTTTTAAGAGCGCCGTTGCGCGATAGATGCCGTGGACGAATTTGCTGTAGGGCATCATCAAAAACAGCCCGAGGATGACGCCGAGATGCAGCGCCAGCAGGATGGCCATGGCCCCCGTGTCGCGCAGCGCCAGCAACAAAAGACCGCTCACGGCTGCCAGCAGAAGAAGAAACAACAGCGCGTAATCGGAGCCGAGCACGCTTTGCGCGACCGGAATTTGGTCGGTGGTGATCTTGACCCAGATCAGGCCGATGGTGCCGACGATGAGGCCGACACCGCCGAGGGTGCCGAGCAACACCGGCGCGCTCCAGAACGGGTAGGGTGCCGGCAGGCCAAGAAAATGATCGTAGACCGTCGCGACGCAGGTCGCCGCAAAGCAAAGCAGGAAGCCGTAGAACATCGCATGGTGGAAGCGGCGGCGGATTTGCGAAAATCTTTCGTCCTCGTCATTGCAGCCGTTGCCGTCGTTGCCGAGATAACGCAGCGTCAGCACGTCGCGGACCGCAGTCGCCAGCGCGCGCAGCGTCACGGCTTTGGTCAAATCGCTGCGCGTGTCGCGCCAGAAATTCACGGCGCCCATCACCAGAGCCAGCATCGAGAACAGGAACGTCACGCCGGCGATTGCCGTGATCACGCCCCAAGGCACGATGGCGTAGAAAGCGCCGGGTCCGACACGCGGCGCGAGAAGCGTCCGCGCGTGGAAGCTCATGGTGAGCACGAGGACCAGCGTGATCGCTCCGGCGGTGACCAGCGAGACAATCGTGCCGTTGCGCACGAACAGGCCCGCCAGAGGTCGTGGCCAGGCATATTCTTCGTAGGTTTCGACGCGCAGTTCGGCGAATGTCTCCGGCAGATTGATGCCGAAGGGGTGGGGCGGGGCGAATTGGCAGGCGTGATAACAACCTTTGCAGTTGTGGCAGAGGTTGGCGAAATAGGCCATGTCGGCGCTGGTGAAAGCGCGTTGCAGCTCCATGGCGGGAAAAACCGGGCAATAGCCTTCGCAATAGCGACAGGCATTGCAAATCTCGATCGCCCGCTTGGCCTCGGCGACAGCCTCAGTTGCGCGCAATTTTTGCAGCCTCCCTGCCGGCGATGCGGCCGAACACCGCGCCTATGGTCATGCCGAATCCCGCAAGGTAGCCCTTGCTCAGGATGCTCCCCGCCATCATTTCGCCAGCGGCAAACAAGTTCGCGGTCGGCCGGCCGCCGGCCATCATAACGCGCGCGTTCTCGTCGACCTTGACACCGAGATAGGTGAACGTGATGCCCGGCCGATGCGGATAGGACGAGAACGGCGGCGTGTCGATGGTCCGCGCCCAATGCGACTTCGGCGGTGTCAGCCCTTCGGTGCGGCAATCGTCAAGCGCCTGGCTTGCAAAATGTCCCGGCCGCACCGCGGCATTGTATTCGCGCACCGTTGCTTCCAGCGTATCGCGATCGATGCCGATCAGGATCGCGAGTTCGCCGATGCTGTCGGCGCGATAGGGCGGAAATACCGACGGCATGAAGTTGTGCTCGGATTTTGCGTCAAAGATCGAGTGAGCGATCTGGTCGGGCTGCTGTGCGACCAGGCGCCCCCAGACGGCGTAACGCTTGGGCCAGGTGTCCTCGCCTTCGTCATAGAAGCGTTTGCCGTCGCGATTGACGACGATGCTGAATGGAATGCAATCGATTCGCGTCACGATGCCGCCGTCAAATTTCGGCGCACGCGCATCGATGGCGACGCAATGGAATTGCGTGGGGTCGCCGGTCTGCTGCACATTCTGGCCGAGCAGGCTTTTCAGCACGGCGCCTTGCGCATAGGAGGTGCCGCGGATCAGGAAATTGTCGGCCGCAGCGCCCCAATATTGCTTGAGCCAGTCGATATTGGCCTGAAACCCGCCCGCGGCCGCGACATAGGTTTTCGCTTTGACTGTCGCCGGAAATCCCTTGCTGACGATCTTGACCTGCGCGACGCGTTCGCCGTCCATGTCGACCGTCTGGACCTCGGTGTCGTAGAGCACATCGACACCGAGCGCCGCAGCCGTCACGTAATAAGCGTTGACCAGCGCTTTGCCGCCGCCGAGATAGAAGGCGTTGGTGCGCGACAGATTGAGCGTGCCCGTGAGCGATGGCTGGAAGCGAGCGCCGCACTCTTCCATCCAGACCGGAATGAGCGCGGAGTCGCGTATGGTCAGGCGCGCAAGCTTCTCGTCGGTATTGCCGCCGGTGATCCGGACCAGATCATCCCAATATTCGTCCTCGCGATAGGCTTCGGTCAGGGTGGCCGTCGGCGCTTCGTGCATGACACGGGCGTTGCGGGTGTGACGGCTGTTGCCGCCGCGGAACGTCTTCGGCGCCGCCTCCAAGAGAAGGACCGAACAACCCGTCTGCCGTGCGGTGATAGCAGCGCTCAGCGCGGCATTGCCGCCGCCGATGATGAGAACGTCGTAGACTCTCTTCAGATCCGCCATTTCGGGTTCAATCGGTCGCCATTCGGACACGGGGAGGGAAATCAAGGGCCTTTATGACTTATCAATACCCCGGTGGGGAACCTTTTTTTGGCGTCACTGCCGACGCCTTCGTGCCATGACTTTTGCGGGCGCAAACACGCGGGCTGGGCCTGCTAGGCGCATTTGACAGGGTCAGGCAAATTCGTAATGGGTAATGGCAATTGAGTTTTCGTCAATGGGGAAACGCTTTGGCTTTCTCGGTGCCACCGCTCAATCCCTTGCACGTATTCGAGGTGGCCAGCCGCGTCGGCAGCTTCACCAAGGCCGCTGAGATACTCAGCGTGTCACCTTCCGCCGTAAGCCGGCAGATCGCTGTGCTGGAAGCCTACCTTGACGTTCGTTTGTTCCACCGGGCGCGGGACGGCAATGTCCTGACCGAGGCCGGCCAGGAATATTACCGCGGCATCGCGCCGGCCTTCGAAACCATCACCGCGGTCACCGACCGCGTCAAACGCGCCCAGGATGGCGCACCGCTGAACGTCCGTGTACCGGCGACTTTCGCGGTGCGTTTTCTCATCCCCAGACTTTCGGGGTTTGGAACCGAACATCCAGGCATCAACGTGCGCATCGTAACCGGCTTCGGGCCGGTCGATTTCGTGCGCGAGGATGTCGATATCTCGATTCAGGTCGGGTCGGGCAACTGGCCGGGCACCGAGAGCAAGTCGCTGTTCGCCAACTGGGTGCAGCCGATGTGCGACGCCAAGCTGTTCAAGGACGGCAACCCCATTGCGCGTATCGACGACTTGCGCGGCTATCGGCTGCTTGTCTCCAACAACCGGCGCAGCGATTGGCGCGATTGGTTGACCGCCATGGGCCGTTCCGATTTTCCGCTCGATGAAATGGATATTGTCGAGTTTCCCAACTCGATGCTGGCCAGTCAGGCGGCGGCCGACGGATTCGGCGTCGTCATCGGTCAAATTCCCGTGCTCGGGCCGGAGTTCGCCGGCACGGCGCTCATTCCGCTGTTCGGCGAGCCGGTCCGGCAAGGCTCTTATTACGCGGTCTGGCGTGCTGAAACCGGCCCCAGCCGCAAGGCGCGGAGTTTTCTCGCCTGGCTGGAGCGGCAACTCGATCCCATCCTGGCGCGGCTGCCGCAGAATCCGGCCGCGGCCTGAATGGAGACCGCCGGCGCGGCATAAGATCGAAGACTCGGCAATATCCAAAATCAGGAGGGCGGGACAATGAGCGCCGACAAATCTTACGATGAGGGCATGGCAGTGCGGCGGACGATTCTCGGCGATGCCTGGGTTGATCGCACGTTGAAGAACCGCAACGTCTTCAACACCGAATTCCAGGAAATGATCACCCGCCATGTCTGGGGCGATATCTGGACGCGGCCCGCGATCGATCACAAGACCCGCCGCTACATGGTGATGTCGATGATGATTGCGCTGCATCAATGGGAGGAATTCAAGCTCCATATACGAGCGGCGCTGTCGCACGGCTTCACCAAGGAGGACATTAAGGAGATCATTCTGATGGCGACCGTCTATTGCGGCGCGCCCGCCGGCAATCACGCCATGCAAGAGGCAGCGTCAGTGTTCGCCGAAAGCGCCGCCTGAGGCCCAACCAGACGACCCCGGCGCTCGGGTCGACACGGCATGCGCTCTCAGTTGAGCTTGATTCCGGCCTCGTCGATTAAGGCCTTCCACTTCACGGCGTCGGTCTTGATCAAGTCGGCATAGGCGTCGGGACCGGGCTCGCCGAAGCGGGCGTCGAGTTTGGCGAGTTTCGCCACATAATCGGGATTCTTCTGCGCGGCGATCATCGCGTCCTGAAGCCGCTTCACGATCGCGGGCGGCGTCTTCGATGAAACGACAAAGCCGAACCAACTCGCCGCTTCGACGTTAGGTTGTCCGCCTTCCGCCATGGTGGGCACATTCGGGATCGCAACCTCCCGTTTCTTCGCGGCCACGGCGACACCGACGATCCGTCCGGAATTAATCTGGCCCGCAATGATCGGCGTATCGCCGAACAGCGCGTCGATCTGTCCGCCCATCAGCGCCGGCAGACTCTCGCTGGTGCTACGGAAGGGGATGTGATTGAGGTCGAGGCCGGCCTCGTGCTTGAAAAGTTCGATGGCGAGATGCGTGACTGAACCGATGCCGGCCGAGCCGATGGTGGCCTTGCCCGGGTTGGCTTTGGCGTAGGCGATAAACTCCTTCAGCGTCTTGGCGCCGAGCGTCGGGCGTACGGCCAGCGTCAGTGGTGAAGTCCACACCAGGCCGAGCGGCGCGAAGTCATGGATCGGGTCGTAGCTGACCTTCTCGGCCGCAGGAATAATGGTTAAGGGACCGATGGCGCCGAGCAGGATCGTGTAACCGTCCGGTGCATATTTGGCGTAGGACTCGGTCGCATTCAGCCCGCCGCCGCCGCCCTGGTTCTCGATGATGACGGGCTGGCCCAGTTCGCGGCTCAAGGGCTCCGCCATCAGCCGCGCGCCGGTGTCGCTCGGGCCGCCCGCCGCATAGGGAACGATGACCCGAATGGCCCGCGTCGGAAAATCGTCGGCCCGGGCGATCTGCAGCGCGGCTAATCCGAGGATGGCGGTTGTCAGCAGAATTTTGGCAAGGAATCGCATCGAAAGGATCCTTCGGATGGCCGTCGCGAACCGCCGCGGCCTGAGTTCGCCACGCCTATAGCATCGACTTTGGCCGACAAGCTTGCAATAAACTCACGCGTCTGTGCCGATAAGGAAGTTGCCGGCCTTGAGCAAAACTCTTAGCGGTCGTCAGCTCCGATCGGAAGCGCCGCGCGCAGGAATGGACGGCTGCAGTGGCAATGCGCCGCAACGTCGGGGGCCGGACGGGATGGCCGCCGTCGATCAACCGAGCAAGCAACCATGATCATCGACGCACATGCGCATTTTGTTCCGCAAGCCTTGCTCGACGCAGCCGCGGTGCAGCGATCGTTTCCTTCGGTCAAAGTGATCAACGAGAACGGCGGCGTACGCTTTGCCTTCGCCGGGCAAGAGCCCAAACGGCCGGTTCCGGCCGGAATGAGTGACGTCGAGCGCCGGCGCCGATGGCTTGGCGATCGCGGCATCGACAAGCAGCTGGTCGGCGGCTGGCTCGACATGTTCGGCTACGATCTACCGCCCGACGAGGGGCTGGAGTGGAGCCGTTTCCTCAACGACCACATGCTCAAGGCCACGGCGAAAATTCCATTCCTGGTGCCGCTCGCGACCGTGCCGATGCAGTCGGGCAAGATTGCCGCGCAGGTGCTGGAAGAGGCGCTCAAGGCGGGTTTCCACGGCGCAATGATCGGCACCCAGCCCAAAGGCGCCAGCGGGGTCCTGGACGATCCCGATCTCGAGCCGTTCTGGGAGGTGGCGTCGGCGCGCAAGGCTGCGCTGTTCGTCCACCCGACATTTGGCGCGCGCGACGACCGGCTCAAGGCCTATGGTCTGGTCAGCGCCGTCGGCCGTGTGACCGATACCACGCTCGCTGTTTCCAGGTTGCTGTATTCCGGACATTTGGTGCGCCATCCCGGCGTCAATCTCGTCATCTCGCACGGCGGCGCCGCGCTACCGATGATTTTCGGCCGGCTCAAGCGCAGCTTCGCCACTGCGCCGGCGCAGAACGCCGATCCGGCGCTGGGCTTTCACAATCTCTATTTCGACTCGGTCGTATACGACGCAACAACGATCCGATTCATTTGCGAGATGGCGGGCGCCGACCGGGTATTGATGGGAACCGACGAACCGTTCGCCATCGCCGAGCAGCAGCCCGTCAAACTGATCGACGCGTGCGGCTTCGGCGCCGCCGATCGGGCGGCGATCACAGGCGGCACCGCCGCGACGCTGTTCGGCATCTCGTGACGCGCTGAAAGGCCCAACGGCGATGCACGCGCCCGCAAAAAGCAATCGCATCGGTCAGCCGGTTCCGCGCAAGGAGGATTTGCGGCTGATCACCGGCAAGGGCCGCTATACCGACGATCTGAATCTCGAAGGCCAGGCCTATGCGGCCATGGTGCGCTCACCGCACGCTCATGCGGTCATCCGCTCGATCGACGTCGGAGACGCTCGAGCCGTTCCGGGCGTGCTTGCCGTCCTGACCGGCGCCGATTTCATTGCCGATCGGCTCAATCCCATTCCCAACAAGACATTCTCGTTGCATCCGGCAGAAATGCCGCTGGTCAATTCCGATGGCACACCGGCATTCAACGTCCCGGATTACCCGCTGCCGGCGGACAAGGCGCGCTTCGTCGGCGAAGCGATCGTCATGGTCATCGCCGAGAGCATCGCGGCCGCCAAGGACGGCGCGGAGCGCGTCGTCATCGACTACGAACCGCTTGGATGCGTGACCTTCACCGTGGATGCCGCTGACCCCGGCGCGCCGCGCGTACGCGACGAGAATTCGTCCAACATCTGCATCGACGCGCAGGTTGGCGACGCCGAGCCGACCGCGGCGGCGTTTCTGCAGGCTGCGCATATCGCCAAGATCAAGACTTGGATTCCCCGCGTCGCCGGTTCGCCGATGGAGCCGCGCGCCGCCCTCGGCGATTATGATCCGACGACGAACCGCTACACGATCTACACTTGCAGCGGCTCGACACTGCGGCTGCGCCGCGACCTGGCGATCGTCCTCAATGTGCCCGAGCCGAATGTCCGCCTCGTCATCCGCGACGTCGGCGGCAATTTCGGCACGCGCGGCGCCATCTTCGCCGAGCAGCCGCTGGTGGCCTGGGCGGCGCGGCGCGTTGGCCGTCCGGTCAAGTGGACCAGCGAGCGCAGCGAACTCTTGCTCAGCGACTATCAGGGCCGCGACCTCGCGGTCGAAGCGGAACTCGCGCTCGACAAGGATGGTACTTTTCTCGCGATGCGCGGCTCAAATGTCGGCAATCTCGGCTCGCACACCGGCAATTTCTCGATGGTGCAAAAGGGCGTCGAGATCATGTCGAGCATCTATCGGATGCCCGCGGCGGCTTTCCGCGCCCGCGCCGTACTCAGTCACACTGCGCCGACGCGGCCCTATCGCAGCTCGGGTCGCCCCGAAGTCATCTATGTCATGGAGCGGCTGATCGATATTGCGGCGCGCCAGGCGGGATTCGATCGCATAGAATTACGGCTGCGCAACCTGGTGTCGCAAGCCGAGCTGCCGTATAAAAATCCGTTCGGGCTGGTGTATGACAGCGGCGATTATATCGGCGTGATGAAACACGCGGTCGATCTCGCCGATTGGGCCGGTTTCCCCGCCCGCAAGGCCGAGGCCCGCAAGCGGGGAAAATATCGCGGCGTTGGCGTTGCCAATTATGTCGATACCGCAACCGGCATCCCGCGCGAGAAAGCCAAGCTGACCGTCTGCCCGGACGGCACCGTCGATCTTGTGATCGGCACTGTTTCCAATGGCCAAGGCCACGAAACAAGCTTCGCGCAGCTAGTCCATGAGTGGCTCGGCGTATCGTTCGACAAAGTGCGGCTGATCACCGGCGATACCGATATCGTCGACGTCGGCGGGGGTACGCATTCCGGACGCGGCATGCGGCTTGGCAGCATCGTCATTTGGCACGCCTCCAACAGCATCATCGACAAAGGCAAGCAGGTTACGGGACTGTTGCTGCAGAAGAATCCGGCCGACCTCGACTTTGTGGGCGGGATTTTCGTGGCCGACGGCGGCCAGGGCATGAGCCTTACGGAGGTCGCCGCAGCCATGAATTCGCGCGCCGACTTACCGCAGGAGTTTCGCGGGCCTCTGGTCGGCGAATGCGACCAGACCGTGAATGAGGCCGGATTCCCCTACGGTTGTCACGTCTGCGAAGTCGAAATCGATGCGGAAACGGGAACCGTCGCGATCATCCGTCACACCACGGTGGACGACGTCGGCCGCGCCGTTAACCCGCTCATCATCCATGGCCAGACGCATGGCGGTATTGCCCAGGGCGTGGGCCAGGCGCTCCTCGAGCACATCTTTTACGATTCCAGTTCGGGCCAGATGCTTGCCGGCTCTTTTATGGATTATGCCATGCCGCGCGCGGAACTTTTTCCATTCTTCACCACCGACATCAGTGAAGTGCCGTCGACGACCCACCCGCTCGGCATGCGGCCGGCCGGCGAAGGCGGGACCACGCCCGCGCTCGGCGTCGTGATCAACGCCATCGTCGATGCCTTGTCCGAGTTCGGCGTCTCCCATATGGAATTGCCGGCGACACCGGAGCGAATATGGCGCGCCATTCGCGGCAAGCCGCAACGGTCGCGTGTCGTTCCGGACGCG
The DNA here is from genome assembly GCA_049519075.1 of Xanthobacteraceae bacterium. GTDB lineage: Bacteria > Pseudomonadota > Alphaproteobacteria > Rhizobiales > Xanthobacteraceae > BOG-931. Next base: position 26,571 of record JBEKRD010000059.1, read on the forward strand.
GTCGAACAGGAATTTTCCCTGTCCTGAATATTCGCGCGAACGTCCCCGGTCCGGCTAATCTTCCAGCGACCGCACCGGGGTCTCGGGCTTTATGCCGCCGCGGCGGCGCGCAAAGGTGTTCGCGCCATTGGCCTGCCAATTGCCGGATGTCGCATTTTGCGCGAAGGTTTCCCAGCTGTCGCGCCAATCCCCGAGTTCATAGCCGTGCCAAGGCGCTTGGAACGAGATTGGCGGCAGCTTCAGCTTGGTCCACAGTTCGAGGGCGCGTTCCATGTAAGGCTTTGCCGGCAGCGCAATCGGCGGCATGACGTGCTTGAGCGTGGCGTCGATCAATAGCGTCGAGTTCGTCGTGCGCGGGTCAGCCGCTTCGCCCGATGCGCTGTCGGAGCTTGGACCATGGTCGGGCGCGCGATATCCCATGACGTGCACGTCAGCAATTGGATTGGAGCGATAAGCCATCGACCAGAACACGGCATTGGCGTTGTTCGGGTCGACATCTTCGCTGACGGCGATCACGATCTTTCCGCAATCGGCAATGCGGGAGGAGGCGGAGTGAAGACCGCGCCAGACTTCGGTGCGGGTCGCATTTCTCGCGAACTGAAGAAAGATCAACGGCCGCAGGTTGCTCAACATCTCGTGCATGACGACCTTGCGAATGCCGCCGATCCCAATCTGGCGCAGATGCGTCAGGAACAACGGCTCGAGCGCGACCTTCCGCAGCACGCTGGATTCGCTCGGCGTCACTTGGCTGATGATTGAAGCGAAGACCGGTGATTTCCGGTGCGTGATCGCAGTGACTTCCATCGAAAGGTTGTAGTCTTCGAGCGCGACATAGCCGGTGCTTTCGCCGAACGGTCCCTCGGGCTCCAAAAGCTCGGTACTGATCAAGCCCTCGATGACAATTTCGCTGTCGGCGGGAACCATCAGGTCGACGGTTTTAGCCTTCACCACCGCGATGGCCTGCCCGGCGAGCGCACCGGCGACGGTCATCTCGTCGAAATCGGTCGGCAGGCGCTGCGGTCCGGTGTAACAAACCACGGGAGCGCAACCGACGACGATGGCGCAGGGCATCGGCTTGCCCAGCTTCTGATATCTGAGCCAGTGCTGGTAGCCGCCCGTTCGTCCAAGGCGCGACGCCATGCGCACCCCAAGCCGATTGGTGCTTTTCAGCGCCGCCCGGTTTGTCGACATGTTGGGGATGCCGTTCTCCGGGTCCTTGGTGATGCAAAGCGTCGCCGTCAGTGTCGGCGCGGCGTCAAAGCCGGGGGTAGATACCGGAACCGGCAAAATGGCCAGTCCGCCGCCCGCCTTGGTCAGGTCCTCTCCGGTCAGGACCACTTCCTGACAGCGCGCGGATTGCACCTCAACAGGCGGGATCGGATTGGCAATTGCCTTCGCCCATTTGGCGCTGATAGCGTCGCTGGCGCACCCCATGCCGAGGGCGTAAATCTCGGGCGTGGCCGCGAGCCCTCCGACCACCACGGGCATGGGATATCGCTTGCCGGTCGAGTCGATGACGTTGGTGAATAAAAATGCGCGGCGATCGTTTTCCGGAACGCCGCCGACATATTGGCAGCGAACCAGCGGATGCAATTCAGTATCCTTGTTGATTGGATCGTCGATACGGATGAGAAGGCCGCGCCTTTCGAGATCGGCGATGTGGGACTGGAAATCGAGGCTAATGCCCTGCTCGGGTTTTGCGGTCATGCAGCGACTTCGTCCTTTCGCTCGCGATCTGACGGTTGTTCCGTCCGGATGGTGGGGGCATTCACACAGCGGTCGCCGCTGTGCAGCTTAGCGGACCAACTCCGTCTTGTTGGTAAGGTCGGTCCATTTCTTGAGATCTTTTTGAATGAAGGCGCGCACCTCGCTCGGGTCTTGCGGATCGGCAAAGATCGCTTGATCGTGCAAGGCTTTCTTTACGTCGTCCCGCGCCACGATGCGATTGATTTCCGTGCTTAATTTGTCAATGATGTTCTGGGGCGTATGAGCCGGCGCGATCATCGCCATCCACAGCGCAACTTCGTAACCTGGAAGACCGGATTCGGCGATGGTCGGTAAATCCGGAAACTCCGCGATCCGCTGCGGAGTCGTGACGCCGAGCGCCCGAAGTTGTCCGTTCTGAATGTACCGTTGCGTCGTCGTCAGGATACCGAACTGCGAATCGATGCGGCCGGCGAGCAGATCGATCACGGCCTGCGTCGAGCTTTTGTAGGGAATCTGCGTGAGCTTGATGTCGCTCATGCTGGCGAACAATTCGGCTCCGAGCCGAGCCAGACTCGCATCCCCGTCCGAGGAATAGGACAATGAGCCCGGTTTCGCTTTGGCAAGCGCGATGTAGTCCTGGATCGTTTTCGCCGGCACGGAGGGGTGGACCACCAATACAAACGGCGAATAGCCGATCATGGCAATCGGCGCGAAATCATCCACGTTATAGCCGCTGTTTTTGTTGATCAGCGGTACTGTCACGAGCGGCGTCGTCGTGGTCATTCCGATCGTATAGCCGTCGGGCTCCGAATTCGCGAGCTTGACGGTCCCGATCGCGCCGCTGGCGCCGTCTCGATTGTCGACGACGACGGGCTGACCGAGCTTCTCCGCGAGCCTCGACCCGATCAGTCGCGCCACGGTATCGGCGGCGGAACCCGCGGGAAACGGCACGATGACATGGATGGGACGATCGGGCCATGAAGCGGGCGCGGCACGGCTCACCGCCGAACCCAAGGTCGCGGCAAGCACCAAAGCGAAGGCCAACGTCACCCGTTGGACCATGCGTTCTTCCTCCCCACCTCGGGCCGGTCTGGTCGATTAATTGAAATCACCATATCGCGCCGCTCGGAATGCGTTCAACGGATTTTTGCGAATAGCGTTGTGAGGTTTTTGCATTCGATCATATTTGGGCAAAGAGTCGCGCTTAATTGCGTCGTGACGCGCATAATGCGGTCGTGTACAAAAGCGGGGCGGTTGGTGGGATGCCGCAGCCGCCGATTTGATGGCCTATAATTTGTGATTCCGCGAATTGCTCGCACGAGGTCGGGATGACGCAGAATGCGGCGCAGGACGAAGTACCGGCTATCGTGTCCGCGCGCGGAACAGTCGACACCGGAGCGCTGGCCGCGGCATTCGCGCAAGTTCCGGAGCTTCTTCATTGCGATGAAAACTTAGTCCGCCGTGGGGCATATTTCGATGCGCGGTTTCGGGTCGAAATCGCCGATATCCCGTTCGACGTGAAAATCGAAAACGGCCGCATTGTCGCCTTGGAGCGCGGCCCATTTCTCATGCGCTCCTGGCGTTTCGCCGTGCGCGGGACCGCCGAGGCGTGGTCGGCATTGTGGGCTCCACTACCGAAGCCCGGCTGGCACGATTTGTTCGCTTTGACAAAAAGAGGTTGCATGACGCTGGAGGGCGATCTGCATCCGGCGATGGCCAATCTTCAATACCTGAAAGATTTGCTAGTCCTGCCCCGCCGATTGCGAAAAGGTCTGTGACCATGCGCGCGGTCGTTGAGCCCATTGTAGGCCGCTATATGTCGCTCGACCTCGGCGGCCGGCCGCATCGGCTTTATTTCGAGGAATCCGGCACCGGCATTCCGCTGGTGTGCCTCCACACCGCCGGGGCCGACGGACGTCAATTTCGCCATCTCATGCTCGACCAGGATGTGACGCGGAAATTCCGCGTTCTGGCCTTCGACATGCCGTGGCATGGCAAATCGACGCCGCCGGATGGCTGGGAAAATGAAGAATACCGGCTAACGACTGCCGCCTATACCGACATGATCATTGCCTTTTGTCACGCACTCGAGCTTGAGCGGCCGGTCGTCATGGGGTGTTCGATAGGCGGGCGGATCGTGCTCAACCTGGCGATCGAGCACGCGGCAATGTTCCGCGCGCTGATCGGCCTTGAGGCCGCAGATTTTCAGAGCCCGTGGTACGACACGTCGTGGCTCAACCGTCCCGATGTGCACGGCGGCGAAGTCTGCGCCGCCCTGGTGTCCGGGCTCATCGCGCCGCACAGCCCAAGCAGCGCCCGCAACGAAGTCCTGTGGATGTACATGCAGGGCGGTCCCGGCGTTTTCAAGGGAGATTTGTATTTCTACCGGGTTGACGGCGACTTGCGTTCGCGGGTCGCCGCGATCGATACAAAAACGTGCCCACTTTATTTGCTCAACGGCGAGTACGATTTCTCCTGCACCGTCGAAGATGCCGCCCGCACCGCGCAAAAGATTCCAGGATGCGAACTGACGATCATGGAACAGCTTGGCCATTTCCCGATGGCCGAAAACCCGCGGCAGTTTCGTAAATACATCCTCCCGGTCTTGGAACGGATCAGTAATGGGGTGCCGGCACCGTGAGCGCTACGGCAACGTGCATGCCTTTGCCGGAGCCGTCGTACATCGCAGGTAGAGGATTGACATGACAAAACTCATCCGCGGCGGCACCGTCGTCAACCACGATCATTCGCACCGCGCCGATGTGCTGATCCGCGACGGCGTTATCGCCGCGATCGGCGACAATCTGGAAGCGCCGGCCGGCGCCGAGGTGATCGACGCCGGCGGCTGTTACGTCATGCCGGGCGGTATCGATCCGCATACCCATCTCGAATTGCCGTTCATGGGCACGGTGTCGGC
>JBEKRD010000060.1:0-31100 GCA_049519075.1 Xanthobacteraceae bacterium
CATGCCTTCGGCCTGCCCGCCGATCCGGCGGTGCCGGTCGTCATGATCGGCCCGGGCACCGGCATCGCACCGTTCCGCGCCTTTCTGCACGAGCGCATGGCGACCAAGGCGCCTGGCCGCAACTGGCTGTTCTTCGGCCATCAACGCCGCGATTGCGATTTCTTCTACGAGGACGAGCTCTCAGGCATGCGAGCGGCGGGCGTGCTGACCAGGTTGTCGCTTGCCTGGTCGCGCGACGACGAGCAGAAATTCTATGTGCAGGACCGCATGCGCGAAGTCGGCCGGGATCTGTGGGCCTGGCTCGCCGAAGGCGCGCATGTCTATGTCTGCGGCGCCATCACCATGGGCAAGGACGTCGAACGCGCCATGGTCGACGTCATCGCGGCCCACGGCGCGCGCACCCCCGATCAGGCCGCGGCCTTTCTTTCGGAACTGAAGAAGACCGGGCGCTATCAGGCGGATGTGTATTGAGAGGCAGCTGCAGCGTCACTCCAGCTTCGCGCCCGACGCCTTGATGACCGCCGCCCATTTCGGGATTTCGGCTTTGATATAGGCCGCGAACTCGTCCGGTGAATCCGGGACGATATCGACGCCGAGCGCGTTGAGCTTCTGCTTCACGTCCGGATCCTTCAGTGCTTCGACCGTGGCGCGATTGAGGGTGTCGATAATCGCCTTCGGCGTCCCGGCCGGCGCCACCAGGCCATGCCAGGTCGTCGCTTCGAAACCTGGCAGGCCCGCCTCGTCCATGGTGGGGATATCCGGCAGGATCGCGGTGCGCGTGAGCGTGGTGACCGCGAGCGGCCGCACCTGCTCGTTTTGGATGAAGCCCAACACCGACGCTGCGGTCGCGAACATCATCTGGTCCTGACCGGTGACGACGTCCTCCAGCGCCGGCGCCGCGCCTTTATACGGCACGTGCACGATGTCGATATGCGCCTCGGTCTTGAACAATTCGCCGGCCAAATGCGCTGCCGCGCCATAGCCCGACGATGCGAAATTGAGCTTGCCCGGTTCGGCCTTGGCGAGCGCGATCAATTCGGCGAGCGTTTTCGTCGGCAGCTCCGGATTGACCACCAGAATATTGGCCTGCGTGCCGATCAGACCGATCGGGGAAAAGTCCTTTTCCGGATCGAAATCGATTTTGGCATAGAGGCTCGCATTGGTGGCGAGGATCGAATTGTTGCCCATCAACAGCGTATAGCCGTCGGGCGCCGCATGGGCCACGACCTCGCCCGCGATGTTGCCGCCGGCGCCGGGGCGATTATCGACGACGAAGGGCTGGCCGAGCAATTCGCCGAGCTTCCTGGTGACGATGCGCGCCAGAACGTCGCTCGGACCGGCGGGCGGAAAGCCGACCACGACCATGACCGGCCGCGCCGGATAGTCGGCAGCGGAGACAGCGGCCGACGCGCAAAACAGCGCGAGCAGTCCGATAAGCGCCGAGGCCATCGTCTTCCGCATCGTTATCCTCCATTTATGGCTGCACGTTAAAGCCGCGCGCGGCGGCCTTGGCAAGCGCTTCGCGGTCGCGGCTCGCATGCAGTTTCGCGATGATGACAGTGCCGCCGCAGCCGGGCTAAATGCCGACGCCGGATACGGAGAAAAATGCCGATGCGCACAGGGGCCGACTATCTGCGCTCGCTCGACGACGGGCGGCGCGTCTTTGTCGATGGCGAATGCGTGAATGATGTCACCGCGCATCCGGCGTTCCGGCAGGCCGCCCGCTCGATCGCAAACCTCTACGACATCGCCGCCGCCCCCGAATTGCGCGAAAGCATGACGTTCGTTTCGCCAAAAACCGGCGCCCCGGTGCAGCGCGCCTGGCAGATCCCGCACAACCACGCCGATTTACGCGCGCGGCGATTGTTTTCCGAAACCTGGGCCGAGGCGACCTTCGGGTTGATGGGCCGCGCCCCCGATCATGTCGCCGGCTTTTTCGCCGGCTATGCGGCGAAGCCCGAGTTCTTTGCCTCAGCCGGCCAACACTTCGCCGACAACCTGGTCGCATTCTACGAATATATGCGCGACCATCACGTCTATTGCAGCTACGCCATCGTGCCGCCACAGATCGACCGCTCCAAACCCGCGCATAAGCAGAGCGATCCGACGCTCTATGCCGGCGTGGTCAAGGAGCGCGACGACGGCATCGTCATTTCCGGCGCGCAGCAGCTCGCCACCGGCGGCGCGATTTCCGATTACATTCATTTGAGCTGCATCCAGCCGCTCGCTCCAGGCGACGAGAATTACGCCAATTGCCTCGCCGTCCCGGTCGCGGCCGAAGGTCTGAAACTTTATCCGCGCAAACCGTTCTCGCGCGCCGGCTCCGCCGTCGATTACCCTCTGTCGAGCCGCTTCGATGAGAGCGACAGTTATGTCGTCTTCGACAATGTCTTCGTGCCCTGGGAGCACGTCTTCATCTACCGCAATGTCGAGCTTTCCCGCGATCAATGGCGCAAGACGCCGTCGCATCTCCTCGGCAACCATCAGGCGCAGACCCGCTACGTGACAAAACTCCGTTTCATGGCGGGCCTGGCGCAACGCATGAACGAAACCACCGGCAACATCGCCAATCCCGCAGTGGTCGGCATGATGGGCGAGCTCTGCGCGCTGGTCTCGATCTATGAAGCCATGTTGTTATCGCACGAAGTCATGGGCACCATCGAGAACGGCGTGCTGTGGCCGTCGAAGACCGCATTCTATGCCGCAAGCGCCATGCAGTCGGAACTCAACGGCCGCATGCTCGAACTGATCCGCGAAATGGCCGGCTCCGCCTTCATCACGCTGCCCTCATCCGACGCCGATTTCGGCAATCCGGAAATCTTAAGCGACATCGAGCGCTATATGTGTTCGGGCACCGCCGACGCCAAATCCCGCATCAAACTGATGCGCCTGATCTGGGATTTCCTAGGCTCCGAATTCGGCAGCCGCCACGCGCAATACGAAAAATTCTACGGCGGGCCGTCATTCGTGGCGAAGCAGAATTTGTATCGGAATTTTGATTTTAAGCGGGCGACCGGGCTAGTGGATAAGGCGCTGGAGTTGCCGGGGTTGGAGAATCCGTAGGATGGGTTGAGCCCTTGCGAAACCCATCCTGCAGCCTCAGGGATGGTTGATGGGTATCGCTACGCTCCACCCTTCCTACGCCGCTCGTTCCGGGCATCCACGTCTATGGCGGGCATCAGTCTCAGCGCAATGGGGATACTTGCGGTGTCGCACAGCCGGGCGGCGTGCAGACATTCCCAATGCAGGTGCATCCTGGATTGACCGGAGGCAGCGGTGACACTTCTACCGGCGCCGCAATTGTCAGGGGCGTTCCTGCGAAAGTGCACCGATCGCCGACGCCCAAGACAATGAGCCTGCTGCTATCCATCATCAACCAAAGCCTGTCCGGCTGATCCACCATCCACGCGCTTAGATCTTTGTAATTGGTAATGGTCTGCGGGCCTCCGGGACCGACACAGACGGTACTGCAATTGCCGGCAGGGCAACTGAAATCCTCCTGCAGCGTTCCGTTAATGTTAGCTGCGACAGCCACGCGACTGATCGCCATTGCGAATAAGGCGATCAACGCAATTTTGCTTAGCATTCGTGCCCCCTGTCAGCAATGCTCCTCAGTGTATTTCGATTTCGGGCACGGTACAATTGCAGCGGGAGGAATGACGCTGATGGCCCGAGCAAATTCGGCCACGGCGGCTTGTGACGTTTCTTCCACCCTTCCGCCGCGCTACGATCCTGCCTCTGACGCGGCCGCGGCCCAGCGCGGTAGGGTGGATTAGCCGAAGGCGTAATCCGCCGCCTCTCGGCGATCCTGCAATTTAGACGGCCTCAAGCAAACTCCTCGCCCTCTTCGGAGACGATGCTGGCCCCCAGCTTGTTTGCGAACATTCGAAGCTTGCCGAGTATCGCATCGTCAATTCCTTTCACCTCGATGTTGCCGCCAGCCAAGCCAAACCACGCGGGGTAACCCTCCGGGTAGGTTTTCCAAACGGCGTAGATCGTTTTGTCGGCGGGAAAGCGATCGGGAGGTTCCTCCAACGCCAAGTCTGGGTCTGCCTCGATAAGCTCGGCCCATTCGTCCCGACTTATTTCCGGACCGCCAGGCTCGAACGGGTCGGCACGTCTGGTAACAAACACATAAATGCTCATTCACCGCCTCCCCCATACGGCTCCTAAACCGCCGATCTTACGCCAGTTCGGCGAATTCCCGGAAGCGAGTGAGCCTAGCGCAGTAGCGCGCATCACGCGGGGGCGTGACCCGCCGCCTCTCGCCGGTTTGAATGTCGGATTACGCTTCGATAGTCGGCCATCCTTGCTTTGAGAAGCCCGGTAGAAAAGACGTGGACGGCCCGAACAAATCCGGCCACGACGGCTTGTGACGTTTCCTCCACCCCTCCACCGCGCTACGATCCTGCCTCCCGACGCAGCCGCGGCCCAGGGGAGTTCGTTGAATGCGCTTCGCGGGCTGGGTGACATCGATCGGTCTGGCTCTTTCCATTCTCGGCGCACAGGCCGCGGCGGCCGATCAGTGCCCGTCAGCCTCAAGCCCGATCGCGACAGACCGGCCGAGCGTCACCGATTCAAGCTTGGTGGTGCCCGAGCGCAGTCTGCAAAGCGAGAACGGCGTCAATTTCAGCGAGCACAACGGCGGCCACGCATTCGACGGCAGTAACAGCGAGCTGCGCTGGGGCGTAGCGCCCTGCTTGGAGCTTCTGGTCGACCTGCCGGACTATGTCGCCGCGGTCGACGGACCGCTCAACTCGGGCTTCACCGATGTGACGCCGGCCGTCAAATGGCAGATCAGCCCGGCGCCGGGACAATTCGATCTCTCCGCGATGGCCGGCGCCGGATTGCCGACCGGCGCCAAGGCCATCGCCGGGCCGGGCGTGCAGCCCTATGTGCAATTTCCGTGGTCCTATGACCTCGGCGGCGGCTGGGGCGTCAGCGGCATGCTGACAAATTTCCTTGAGCCCGCGAACCCGGCCAACAAGCTGACCACGCAAACAACCTTCGTGCTGCAGCGCGCCGTCACCGCCAAGGCCTTCGTCTTCGTCGAATATGTCGGCGACTACAACGTCCATGCCGGGCCGAGTTATCTGCTCAATTACGGCGCCGGTTATCAACTCACACCCACCCAGCAGATCGATTTCCATCTCGGCATCGGCCTCAACGACAATGCACCGGCCTATGTCGTGGGTGTCGGCTATTCGTTTCGGCTCGACCGGCTGTTCTGAGGACTTCCTCTGCGTGAGGCTTGCAGTATTTACATACCTTTTATCCGATCCCGCCGCTTTTTTATGTGCAGCGCAATATACTTTCCGGCGCCATCCGCGCAGAGTTTGGCTGCGCGGATCGATGCAGTCGCGCCCGCGCTGGCGGCAAACCGGCGCGTTGAACAGCAAACGCAGAATTCTTTGGCCGGACCGGAGTGCGAGCGCCAATGCTTGACCTACCGCATGCGACCAAAGCGGTCGAACTGACCGCCAAGCAGATTTTCATGCTGTTCCCCACCCCGATGTTCATGGGGAAGCTGTCCGACCTCACGGTGTGCGACCGGGTCGAGAAAAAGCTCCGCGAGCTGTGGCAATCCGGCAAGGGCGTTTCTTCGTCCGAAAGCGCGATGCTCGCTTACATGACGCCGGACAATTTGCAGACGTTGCCGGAGATGAAAGAGCTGGTCGACGTCATCATGCGGGAAGCCTCAAACGTGCTCGACGCCTTCGCGATCAAGCGCGACCGCCATTACATCACCAATATGTGGGCGAACATCGCCAATCCGAACCGCCGTCACGCCATGCACAATCACCCGAACAGCCTGCTCTCGGGTCTTGTCTATATCAGGACGCCGAAGAATTGCGGGCCGACGGTGTTCGCGTCGCCGCGGCTGTTGTCGAAAAATTTCGAGCCCAATTACCTGCGCAAGAACGAGCTCAATGCCGATGCCTTCACGATGCCGGCGGAGAAGGGCCGCATGCTGATGTGGCCGAGCCACGTGCCGCATGCGGTCGAGCAAGGCTCGGCCGACGAATCCGACGAGCGCATCGTGGTCGCCTTCAACATCATGATCCGTGGGCTGATCGACCAGCCGACGGCCCGTTTGGTCTTAAGCTGACGGAATTTCATCCCGCCCCGCTTTCGCGGGGCGGGAGAACTTTTACGCCTGCGCGTCGGCGAGCACCGGCGCGGTGGCGGACGCCTTGTCCGCCGCGGGCTTCGCTTCAAGCGCCGCGGCGACGGCTTCCTCGACGCGTTCGAGCCAAATGAATTCCAGCTCTTTGCGCGCGACCTCGGGGATGTCGTCATAGTCGCGGCGGTTCCGCGCCGGCAGCATCACCCGTTTGATGCCGGCGGCATGCGCCGCCAACACCTTTTCCTTGATGCCGCCGACCGGCAGCACCAAGCCGCGCAGGCTGATCTCGCCGGTCATCGCGGTGTCGGAGCGGATGGTGCGGTCGGTCATCAGCGACACCAGCGCCATGAACATCGCCACCCCCGCGCTCGGTCCGTCCTTCGGCGTCGCGCCGGCCGGCACGTGAACATGGATGTCGCTCTTGTCGAAGCGGCTCGCATCGATGCCGAGCGCCACGGCGCGGTTCTTAACGATGGAGAGCGCTGCCTGCGCGCTTTCCTTCATCACGTCGCCGAGTTGGCCGGTCAGGATCAAACGTCCGGAGCCGGGAATCCGCGTCGCCTCGATGAACAAAATATCGCCGCCGACCGGCGTCCAGGCAAGCCCGGTCGCGACGCCGGGCACGCTGGTGCGCATCGCCGTTTCGTTTTCGAACCGCGGCGCGCCGAGAATCTCCAACACGTCGGCCCGCGTGATGCGGATCGGCCCGCTTTGCCCTTCGGCAATACGCACCGCGGCGTTCCTCAACACCTGGCCGATCTGGCGTTCGAGGCTGCGCACGCCCGCTTCACGGGTGTAGTTCCCGATGATGTCGCCCAACGCCGTGTCGTCGATCTCGACCTGACCTTGTTTAAGCCCGTTCGCCTCCATCTGCCGGCGCACCAGATAGCGATGCGCGATCTGCAGCTTCTCGTCGGCGGTGTAGCCGGAAAGGCTGATGATCTCCATGCGGTCGCGCAGCGGTCCCGGCACGGTGTCGAGCATGTTCGCGGTGGTGATGAACACCACGCGCGACAGATCGAACGGCACCGCGAGGTAATTGTCGCGGAACGTGTTGTTCTGCTCCGGGTCGAGCACTTCGAGCAGTGCCGCGCCCGGATCGCCGTGGATGCCGGCGCCGAGCTTGTCGATCTCGTCGAGCATCATCACGCAATTGCGAGTCCCTGCCTTCTTGATGGCTTGGATGATATTGCCCGGCAGTGCGCCGATATAGGTCCGCCGATGGCCGCGGATTTCCGCTTCGTCGTGCACGCCGCCGAGGCTGACGCGGACGAATTTGCGGTCCATGGCGCGCGCGATCGATTGCCCAAGCGAGGTCTTGCCGACGCCGGGGGGGCCGACGAAGCACAGGATCGGCGCCTTGCCTTGCGGCGAGAGCTTTCTCACCGCGAGATATTCGATGATGCGCTTCTTGATCTTGTCGAGGCCGTAATGGTCCTCGTCGAGAATGCGGCGGGCTTCTTTGATGTCGATCGGCTTTTCCTCGGGCAGCGCCCAAGGCAGTTCGATCAGCCAATCGAGATAAGTCCGCACCATGCCGTATTCGCCGGCGGCTTCCGGCATGCGCTGCAGCCGGCGCAGCTCTTTGCGCGCCTGGTCCTCGACCTCTTTGGGCATGCCGGCCTTGGTGATGGCGGCATCGAGCTCGGCCATTTCGGCGGCCTTGCCTTCCTCGCCTTCGCCGAGCTGCTTCTGGATCGCGGCCATCTGTTCGCGCAGCAGCGCCTCGCGCTGCCGCTCGTCGAGCGACGCCTTGGTCTGGCGGCCGATTTCCTGCGACAGCCGCAGCACCTCGATGCGGTGCGCCAGCATGCGCGCGACTTTGTCCATCCGCGCGGTGATGTCGACGGTTTCCAGGATCTCCTGCTTCTCTTCCGGCTTGACGTCCATATAGGCGACGGCGAGGTCGGCCAGCGCCGACGGCGTCTCGATGCCCTGGATCGCGGCGAGCAGGTCGGCCGGCACCTGCGGCAACAGTTCGATCGCCTCGACGGCTTGCGCCTTCAGATTGACGAAGCGCGCCTCGATTTCCGAGGTGCGCGCCGTGGGCTCCGGAATCTGCAGAACGCGTGCGACCAGAAACGGCCAGCCCGAGAGATATTCGACGATCTGGAAGCGCTGCTCGCCCTGGCAGACCAGGTGATGGCTGCCGTCCGGCGCCGTGACAAAGCGCAGGATATTGGCGAGCGTACCCATACGATGCATGTCGATCGCCGACGGATCGTCGACACCGGCCTCGCGCTGCAACAGAATGCCGACCTGACGCTGGTCGCGCACCGCTTGCTGCGCGGCCGCGACCGACTTCGGGCGGCCGAGCGAAATCGGCACCACCAAGCCCGGAAACAGCACGGTGTTACGCACCGGCACGATGATCAGCGCGTCGGCCGGCAATGGCGGCAGCGCGCCGCTTTGTCCACTTTGTCCGCTTTGTCCTCCTGGGGAGGCGCTATCTTTTGCGAGTATTTCTTCAGCCACGGCTATTCACTTTCTGCAAGGAAATCACCAAACACCCGGACGCGACGGCACGACGCACCGTCGAGTAGCGTCCGGCCGGCAGCCGCAGCCGCCGGTAAAACCGCCCTTGCGGCAGTTCGAGCCGGTGAATGACGGCGGTGCGCCATTCGGCCGGCACGGTGCGAGTTCCGGCGATCACCAGATCGCCGTCCTCAATGACCGCCTGCGCGCTGTCGGCATCGACGCCGGGCAGCGCGACCAGCACCAAAACCTCGACTTCAGTCTCCAAAATATCGACCGGCGGCTCCCAGGCCGGCAGCCGCGCCTCGCTCCGAACCGGACGGAACACCTCGCGGTGCATGCGTTCGGCCCGCGCGAGCATGTCGCACGCCTCAGACCACATCCAATCGCGGGCCAAATCGCGGGCCATTGGGATTCCCTCCAGTTCGGAGGGATTATGTGTGCAGTGGGAACCTGAAATTCAACGGCGGACCAAAAACGCCGCCAATGCAGGCCCAATTCAGGCTTAAGTCTCCGCCGAAACCCGACGCGCGCTGCGCACGCCTTCGGCGAGCGCGCGGACCAGATCGGTGACCGCGGACACCGTCTTAGCCGTCGGTTTGGCGTCGGACGAAAGGCTCCTGTGCACCGCGTCGACCAGCGCCGAGCCGACGACGACGCCATCGGCGATTCGTGCGATGGCGCGGGCTTGTTCGGCCGAACGCACGCCGAAGCCGACGCAGACCGGAAGCTGGGTATGGCGCTTGATGCGCGCCACCGCCCCCGCAACATTGGCCGCGTCGGGCGCAGCCGCCCCGGTAATGCCTGTGATCGAGACGTAATAGACAAAGCCCGAGGTGTTGGTCAGCACCGCCGGCAGCCGCTTGTCGTCGGTCGTCGGCGTAGCAAGACGGATGAAGTTGAGACCGGCCTTGAGCGCCGGCAGGCACAATTCGGAGTCCTCTTCCGGCGGCAGGTCGACCACGATCAGCCCATCGACACCGGCCGCCTTGGCGTCGGCGAGGAAGGCTTCGACGCCATAGATATAGATCGGATTGTAGTAGCCCATCAGCACCAGCGGCGTCGCATCGTCGCCGGAGCGAAACGCGCGCACTGCGGCCAGCGTCTTTTTCATGTCCTGGCCGGCTTTGAGCGCGCGCAGTCCCGCCGCCTGGATCGCCGGCCCATCGGCCATCGGATCGGTGAACGGCATGCCAAGTTCGACTACGTCGGCACCGGCCTTGGGCAGGCCTTTGAGGATCGCGACCGAGGTTTCGTAATCCGGATCGCCCGCCATGGTGAAAGTCACGAGCGCCGCGCGGCCTTCGGCTTTGAGCGCAGCAAAGCGCCGCTCGATGCGTCCGCTCATGACGCCTTGCCTTGCAGATGGCGCGCCACAGTATCGAGGTCCTTGTCGCCGCGGCCGGACAGATTGACCACCATCAGGTGGTCCTTCGGCTTTTTCGGCGCCAGTTCCAGCACCTTGGCGATGGCATGCGCCGGCTCGAGCGCCGGAATGATGCCCTCGAGCTTGGAGAGAAGCTTAAACGCGTTGAGCGCTTCGTCGTCGGTCGCCGACAGAAACGTAACGCGGCCGACATCGTTGAGCCAGGCGTGTTCCGGCCCGATGCCGGGATAATCGAGCCCCGCGGAGATCGAATGCGCCTCGTTGATCTGACCATCGTCGTTCATCAGGAGATAAGTGCGATTGCCGTGCAGCACGCCGGGCCGGCCGCGCAACACGGAAGCCGCGGTCATGCCGCTGTCGAGCCCGTGACCCGCGGCTTCGATGCCGTAGATTTCAATATCTTTGTCGTCGAGAAACGGATGAAACAGACCCATGGCGTTGGAGCCGCCGCCGATGCAGGCGACGAGCGAATCCGGCAGCCGGCCTTCCGCTTGAGTCATCTGTTCACGCGTCTCGCGGCCGATGATCGACTGAAAGTCGCGCACCATCATCGGATAGGGATGCGGCCCCGCAATGGTGCCGATGCAATAGAAGGTCGAGCCGACATTGGTCACCCAGTCGCGCAGCGCCTCGTTCATGGCGTCCTTGAGCGTCTTCGAGCCGGATTCGACCGGCACCACTTTGGCGCCGAGCATGTTCATGCGGAACACATTCGGCTTCTGCCGCTCGACGTCGACCGAGCCCATATAGACGATGCATTCGAGCCCGAAGCGCGCGCACAAGGTCGCGGTGGCGACGCCATGCATGCCGGCGCCGGTCTCGGCGATGATGCGCTTTTTGCCCATGCGGCGCGCCAGCAAAATCTGGCCGAGCACGTTGTTCACTTTGTGCGCGCCGGTGTGATTGAGCTCCTCGCGCTTGAGATAGATCCTGGCGCCGCCACAATGCTCGGTGAGGCGCTCGGCGAAATAAAGCGGCGACGGCCGGCCGACGTAATGGGTCAGATAGCCGTCCATGTCCGTCTTGAAGCCTGGATCGTCCTTCGCCTTGGCGTAAGCTTGCTCCAATTCCAGGATCAGCGGCATCAGCGTCTCGGCGACAAAGCGGCCGCCATAGATACCGAAATGGCCGTGCTCGTCCGGACCGGTGCGAAAAGAGTTGAGCTGCTGCGCGGTCATCGCCAAACCCTTTTACACCACGCGATCGATCTGCTTCGCCGCGGCGTCGCGCGCGGCGCGGATGAAGGCGCGGATCTTATCGTTGTCCTTTTCGCCGGGGGCGCGCTCGACGCCAGACGACACATCGACGCCAGGGGCGCGTGTGATGCGCAAGGCCTCGCCGACATTGCCGGCATTAAGCCCGCCCGACACCATGAAGGGCACTCCGGGATCGAGATTTTGCAGCAAGCTCCAGTCGAAGGGCTTTCCGAGCCCCCCCGGCCGCGTCGCCTCGCGCGGCGCGCGGGCGTCGAACAACAGATGATCGGCGACCGCGGCATAGCGGGCGATGGCGGCGAGATCGGATCTGGATTCTACGGGGATCGCTTTGATCACCGGCAGCTTGAACTGCGCCTTGATGGCGGCCACCCGCAAGGGAGATTCGTTGCCGTGCAATTGCAGGAAATCGGGCCCCAGCGCGTCGACCACATAGGCCAGCAAAGTGTCGTCGGCGTCGACCGACAAAGCGACCTTCTTTGCCTGGCCGCGCACGCGCGCCTCCAAAGACCCCGCGGCCTTGAACGACAGATTGCGCGGCGACGGCGGAAAAAACACAAAGCCGACCATGTCGGCGCCGGCATCGAGCGCGACATCGAGGGCCTCTGGCGTCGAAAGCCCGCAGATTTTCACGGTAACCGACATTTTGCTCGCGCGACCTTGGGCTTGCCCGGCTGTGAATTGCCGCCCTTCTACATCCCCGCGCCCGCTTTGTCTTGTGCGGCGCCGGGCCGGCAGGCCTTACCGCAGCGGCGGCTTCAACTGCAGCCGTTCCGGCGGCGCACTCGCTTCGGGCACAATCCCGGGCGCGCTTGTGCCACGCTTATGGGCATCGAGTTCCTCGCGCAGCCTGCCGAGTTCGCGTTCGAGCCGGCGCGCCGTGCGGCGCCAACGGCCATGGCGCAGCCAAGCGGCGGCGCCACCGATCACGACACCGATGACCAAGGCTAGGATGATGGGGGCGAATAGCCACATCGACTGCGAATAGGCTGGCTGTGCCGGGTCGAATGGATCGAAAGAAAGCGTGACGAATTGCCGGTTGGCCACCGCGAAAGCGATGATGAGGACGGCGAGCAGTCCGAGAATAAGCGCCGCGACGAGCTTGCGCAGGAAGCCGCCGGCCGATCGGAGCGCGCCGGTCAACCTTCGCCCGGACGATTGAGCCGTTCGCGCATTTCCTTGCCGGTCTTGAAGAACGGCACGCATTTCTGGTCGACCGAGACATGCGCGCCGGTGCGCGGATTGCGCCCGGTGCGCGCCGGCCGCTGCTTGACCGAAAAGGCGCCGAAGCCGCGCAATTCGACGCGGTCGCCGCGCGCCATGGCGGCGATGATCTCGTTGAGAATGGCGTTGACGATGTTTTCGACGTCGCGCTGGTAAAGGTGAGGGTTCTGCTCGGAAATACGTTGAACCAGTTCAGACTTGATCATGGTCACGCCTTCGGTGGCCCGCGAACGCTGCTTCCGGATACCGTCACGACGGGCCGAAGCAACAGCGCCGCCGTTCAATTCGCGCCGGCAGGGTGCCAAAGGGCCAATAGACCGTCAAGGTTGAAACGCTCTATGGCGTCGACCGCGCCCGAGGCGTCCAGGCGCTGGGCCAGCGCCGTCAGGCCCGCCGCGTCGAGCACGGCCACCGCCGCGGCATGCAGAAACGGCAGATCGCCGAACCGGCTCTGCAGCTCGTAGTCGCGAACCGGCAGCTTGGTATCGACGTTCTTCTCCTTGGCGAGCCAAGCAAGCGCGGTGCGTTCGTCGCCGAGTTCGTCGATCAACTTCAGCCCGATCGCCTGATGGCCGGTGAAGACGCGGCCGTCCGACGCGGTCGCAAGTTCCCCGTCGGTGAGATGACGGCGGTCCTGGACGATGCCTTTGAACCAGGCATAGGAATCCTGGATGATCGATTCCAGGGCCGCGCGGGCCTCGGGGCTGGTCGGCTCGAAACCGTCCGGCGAAGCCTTGAGCGGGGTGGATTTCACCGCCTCGACCTTGACGCCGATCTTGTCGAGCAATTCGGCGACGTTGGGATACTGGAACAGCACGCCGATCGAGCCGACCAGCGAGGTCTGCTGCGCCACGATATGATCGCCGGCGATCGCCGTGATGTAACCGCCGGACGCCGCCATGCTGTCGACGACGATGACCAGCGGCTTTTTCTCGCGCAGCCGCGACAGCGAGTCGTAGAGCTGCTCGGAACCCGCGGTGGTGCCGCCGGGGCTGTCGACATGCACGATGACGGCGCGGGCGAGCGTCGAACGCGCCAACCGGTCGAGTTGCTCGACGCGGTCGCGATCGCCGCGGATCAAGCCTGAGATCGTCACCCGCGCGATATACGGGCGGACGGCGAAGGGACCGGTCCGCCTGCTCGCCAGCGCCGTGGCGCCTGCGATGCCGAGAATAACGACGATGACGGCGAGCACGCGCCAGAAGGTGAGCTTACGCCGCAGGCGGCGGCGGTCGACGATCAGGTCGGCGTCAAGCGACATGGGTATCCTTCCTTATCCGGCTGCCGCCCCCCACTTCGTCACTCCTCGGACTCGACCGTCTCGCTCACCTCGGCCTCGTCTGTGTCCTCGTCCTTGTCGTCCTTCTCGCTCTCCTCGCCCTTGCGCTTGAGTGCGGTGCCCAAGATGTCGCCGAGCGTCGCGCCGGAATCCGACGAACCGTATTGCGCGATCGCCTCCTTCTCCTCGGCGACTTCCAGCGCCTTGATGGAGACCGAAACCCGTCGCGTGCGGCGGTCGAACTGGATGACGCGGGCATCGACCTTTTGGCCGACCGCGAAGCGGTCCGGCCGCTGCTCGGAACGGTCGCGCGCCAATTCCGAGCGCTTGATGAAGGACGAGAATTCGGTGCCGACGATCCTCACGTCGATGCCGCCTTCTTTCACGTCGAGCACTTCGCAGGTGACGACGGCGCCCTTCTTGAGCTCGCCGCCTGCCGCAGCGGGAGCAGCGCCCGCGGCCTCCGTCGCGGCGGCCGCGGCGCCCTCCGCGAGCTGCTTGATGCCGAGCGAGATGCGCTCTTTGTCGACATCGACGTCGAGCACCTGGGCCTGAACCTTATCGCCTTTCTTGTACTCTTCGATGACCTGCTCGCCGGGGCGTTTCCAATCGAGATCGGACAAGTGCACCATGCCGTCGACGTCGCCGTCCAGCCCAAGGAACAGGCCGAATTCGGTCTTGTTCTTGACCTCGCC
Organism: Xanthobacteraceae bacterium; assembly: GCA_049519075.1. Taxonomy (GTDB): domain Bacteria; phylum Pseudomonadota; class Alphaproteobacteria; order Rhizobiales; family Xanthobacteraceae; genus BOG-931. The sequence continues at coordinate 14,402 of JBEKRD010000060.1, forward strand.
CTCGACCACCGAGCCGACGGGATACTTCTCGACAAACACCTCCCACGGATTGCGCATGGTCTGCTTTAAGCCGAGCGAGATGCGGCGCTTCACCGGATCGACTTCCAGCACCTGCACCTCGACCTCCTGGGAGGTCGACACGATCTTTCCGGGATGCACGTTCTTTTTGGTCCACGACATTTCGGAGACGTGGATCAGGCCTTCGATGCCGGGTTCGAGCTCGACGAAGGCGCCGTAGTCGGTGATGTTGGTGACGCGGCCCTTGAAGCGCGCGGCCACCGGATATTTGGCCTCGATGCCCTGCCACGGGTCGTCAAGCAGCTGCTTCATGCCGAGCGAGATGCGGTGGGTCTCGTGGTTGATCTTGATGATCTTGACCTTGACCTGCTGGCCGATATTGAGCACCTCGGACGGATGGTTGACGCGCCGCCAGGCGATGTCGGTGACGTGCAACAGACCGTCGATGCCGCCGAGATCGACGAAGGCGCCGTAGTCGGTGATGTTCTTGACGACGCCGTCGATGACCTGACCCTCCTCGAGATTCTGCACCAGTTCCTGGCGCTGCTCGGCGCGGGTCTCTTCCAGCACGGTGCGGCGTGACACCACGATATTGCCGCGCCGGCGATCCATCTTGAGGATCTGGAACGGCTGCGGGTTGTTCATTAGCGGCGAGACATCGCGGATCGGCCGGATATCGACCTGGGAGCGCGGCAGGAACGCCACCGCTCCGTCGAGATCGACGGTGAAGCCGCCCTTGACCTGATTGAAGATGACGCCCTGAACCTTTTCGTTGTTTTGGAACGCCTTTTCGAGCTTGCCCCAGCTTTCCTCGCGCCGCGCTTTGTCGCGCGACAGCACCGCTTCGCCGAGCGCATTCTCGACGCGCTCAAGATAGACTTCGACGGTGTCGCCGACTTTGATTTCGTTATTGCGACCGGGCCCGGCGAATTCGCGCAGCGCGACGCGGCCTTCGGTCTTCAGCCCGACGTCGATGACGGCGAGGTCGCGTTCGATCGCGACCACCGTCCCTTTGACGACGGAACCTTCCTGCAAATGACCGTCGCTGAACGATTCATCGATCAGCTTGGCGAAATCTTCGCGCGTCGGCGCCGCCGATGCGCCTTGGGTGGCAGCTTGAACCATAAAAACTCCTAACCCCTCGGATGAAAATGATCCCGAATATGCGGCAGCCGCCGGCAAGACCGGCGGTTGGGGCCAAGGCCATACATTCGGGACGAAGCTCGCGTTCCGGACCAAGCTTAAATGGGTGCCGTACGAACGAAGCGGTGAACGGGCTAACCTCCAATGACGAAAGCGCTGTCAACGACGCTTTCGGCCCGCTCGAACGGCCTCGATGATATCGACGGCGGCCCGGAACGCCGCGTCTATACCCAAATGCGTGGTATCGAGCAAGTGCGCATCGGGCGCCGCCAGGAGCGGGGCCGAGGTGCGCCGGGAATCGCGCTCGTCGCGCCGCAACAGGTCGGCGAGCACGTCGGCCTCCTCGGCGGTCTCGCCGCGCACCCGCAATTCCCGCACCCGCCGCGCCGCCCGCACTTCCGGGGAGGCGACCACGAACAGTTTCACGTCGGCGCCGGGTGCGATCACGGTGCCGATGTCGCGGCCGTCGAGCACGGCGCCGGGCGGCTTGGTGGCGAATTCGCGCTGATAATTGATCAAAGCCTGGCGCACCTGCGGGATCGCGGCCACCACCGAGGCGGCCTCGGTAATAACCTGCAATTTCAGAGCATTGTCCTCGAATTTAGTCGGATCGAGCATGACCGCGGCTTCGGTCGCGCGCTTGGCGTCGTCCGGCGAATGGCCGGCATCGAGCACCGCCTTGGCGACCGCCCGATAGAGCAGCCCGGTATCGAGATGATGCAGCCCATAGACTGCCGCGATCTGCCTGGCGATGGTGCCTTTACCCGACGCGGCGGGTCCGTCGATGGCGATGATCATGACAAATCCGCCCCTAGCCCACGCATCAATTCGACAAAGCCCGGAAAGCTCGTTGCGATAAAAGTGCCGTCGTCGATCTGCACCGGTCGCTCGCTGGCAAGCCCGAGGACGATGGCCGCCATGGCGATGCGGTGATCCATATGGGTGGTCACGACGCCGCCGCCCAAGGCCCGCGATGCGCCGTGCACGATGAGATCATCGCCGTCAATGTCCACGGCAACGCCGTTGGCGCGCAATAGCGCGGTAGTGGCGGCGAGCCGGTCGGACTCCTTGACCCGGAGTTCCTTCAGACCACGCATCACGGTGGTGCCTTCGGCGAAAGCGGCGGCGACCGCGAGCACGGGATATTCGTCGATCATCGACGGCGCCCGCTCGGCCGGCACTTCGACGCCGCGCAAGGCGCCTGAACGGACCCGCAAATCGGCGACCGTCTCGCCGCCTTCATTGCGCTCGTCGAGCCACTCGATCACGGCCCCCATCTCGGTCAAGGTGGTCACGAGCCCGCTGCGCAGCGGATTGAGCATCACGCCATTGAGAATGATCTCCGAGCCCGGCACCAAAAGCGCCGCGACCAACGGAAACGCGGCCGACGACGGGTCGGCCGGAACCAGCACCGGCCGCGGCACAAGTTCCGGTTGGCCGACAAGCGTGATGCGGCGGCCGTTACCGGATACCGCCTCGACCCGCACCGCGGCGCCGAAGTGGGTCAGCATCTTCTCGGTATGATCGCGCGTCGGCTGCGCTTCAATGACGACGGTTTCGCCGGGCGCAGCAAGACCGGCCAACAGCGTCGCCGACTTTAGTTGCGCCGACGGAACCTGGGGCTCGAACACGATCGGCATCGGATCGCGCGCGCCGGCGAGCGTCAGCGGCAAGCGGCCGTCTGCCGAGACCACGGTGCGCGCGCCGATCCGTTCCAAAGGCTCGAGTATGCGCCGCATCGGCCGGCTGCGCAGCGAAGCGTCGCCGTCGAAGGTCGCGGTGATCGGGCAGCCAGCGACGGCGCCAAGCGCGAGCCGGCAGCCGGTGCCGGAATTGCCGAAATCGAGCGCGACCTTAGGTTCGGCGAAACCGCCGACGCCGACCCCGTGGATTGACCAAGCCCGCTCGCCGACGCGCAGGATGCGGGCGCCGAGCGCCTGCAACGCTTTCGCGGTATGCAGGACGTCTTCGCCTTCGAGCAGGCCGCCGACCCGGGTTTCGCCGACCGTCAGTGCGCCCAGAATCAGCGCCCGAATCGAAATCGACTTGTCGCCCGGCACGCGGGCCGTGCCGGCCAGGGGGCCGTTGCGGCGGGCGGTGAGCGGGGCGGGATCGGGATGCATCGGGAATTCGTCCATTCGGCGGCTGCCGACCGCCCTCGCACGGGCTCTATCACGCACTGCCGCGGCCCGTCATCCCGTCGTTTCGCCCGGCCGTCTCCGGCGCCGATCGGGGCTCATCGACTATTGACAGCGCCGTTACGACTAGCCAAGTGAAGCACCCGAATTGCCGAAAAGGATCTGGACCGTGGCCAAACCCGAACTGGGCACCAAAAGGCTCTGCGCCAATTGCGGCGCCAAGTTCTATGACCTGAACAAGGACCCGATCCTCTGCCCCAAATGTGAAACGGTCTATGTGGTCGCGCCGATCGTGACTCGGGGGCGGCCGGAGGCGGCGCCGGTTGTACCGCGCCCGGCCCCGGTCGAGGAGGAGGTCGTCGTGCCGGAGCCGGCCGAGGTCGAGACGGTCTCGCTTGAAGAGGCCGACGCCGAGGCGCAAGGCACCAAGAAGCCGGCTACGACCGAAGCGGGAATCGAAGAGGAAGTCGAGATCGATGAAACTCTCGACGACGACACCTTTATCGAAGAACAAGAAGAAGAAGACGCAGATGTCACCGACATCATCGGCGGCGACATCCCAGACGAGGAGGAAGGCTAATCGCATCGGGGGTCGGCAATCAGTATTCACTCATCGCAATGCATTCTGCCGAAGTTTGATGACGGTTATTGATACCCGATACCTGATCCCTGAAGGGGCCATAGCTCAGTTGGGAGAGCGCTTGAATGGCATTCAAGAGGTCGGCGGTTCGACTCCGCCTGGCTCCACCAGCCTTCGCTCGCGAAGCGAGTGAAGGCTGAAAGCATCAATCGGCAACGCCGGAGGGCGGCGGCTTGTTGCCGTCGATCGGTTTTAGCCGCGCATCGGCAAAGCGGAACAGGTGCGTTTCCCGGCAAAATCGACAGTGCAGCATCAGCTTGGCGTCGCGAACCCGCTCCAGGTCGGCCGGTCTGTACAGCGCACCAGTGTTCAGCTCTTCGCCGGTCTTGGCGCAGACGAGCGCAAGCAATCCTGTCGCTTCTTCCGCCATGCCGGAAGTTTCGACATTTCAAAAGCGCGCACACTGATCTAGATCAATTCGTCTGTGGCGGTGGGCGTTTTGCGTTTGCCAAACCCTTGCCGCCGCCGCATTTTTGCCGGCGTGGATAAAATACCCGACGGCTGCCGGCCGTCCGGGGCGTGCTATGCTGACGATCACGGTAAACGGAGGCGGTAATGCGTAACGGACGGCGCGGCGCGACCCTGAATGCGGGCTTCATCGCGCGCTTGGCCGCGGGCTTGGTGGCGGGCTTGGCCCTGACGGCCGCGAGCCCGCTCGCGGCGCAACAAAACCAGACGCCATCACAGCAACCTTCAATCATGGACGAGCCCGATCAGGCGCCGCCGCCGAAGCCGGCGCCGCATCGGCACAGCAAAGCCGCTTCCCAAACGCAGCAGCCCGATCCGGACCTCGACACTGACGATCAATTGGCGCCGTCGCAAATCAAGCAGCCGATGCCGGCCGCCGTGGCGGAGCCGGGCGGCGCCGCGCCGCGCAAGCCGGCGCCCGCAGCCATGCACGCCGCGGCCAGTCCGGCGCCGCCGCCTGCCGCGACCGCAGCGCCCCCGGCCGCAGCCGCTCCGGTGACACGACCGGCAACCGCGCGAGCGCCCTCGCCCGGCGCCCAGGTGATCGCCTGCGTCGGCGCGTTCAGCAAGGATTCGAGCCATCTGCGGCTCGCCATGACTTTTGATTCCAAGAACATCACATTCACCGATGTCGACTCTTCCGCCGGCACCAAGGTCCCGGCCTCGGTGCTCTATCCGAACGATCCCAAGCGCCGGCTCGAAGTCTGGTGGGCGGATCCGGCGGGGCGCCGACAGACCTATCTCATCGTCATCAACGGCCACTCGACCTGGGTCGGGCCCGGCGGCCTGCGGCTTGGCCTCACGCTCGAGCAATTGGAAAAGCTCAATCACAAGCCCTTCAAATTGAAAGGCTTCGACAAAGACGGTGTGGCGACGATCAGCGATTGGGATGGCGGAGCGCTGGCGACACTGCCCGGCGACTGTAAATCCGGCGTCAGCCTGCATGCCGATCCGAAAGCCTCGGCGGACGCCATCGGCGCGGCGCCGGCCGCCCAGGAATTCAGCTCATCCGACGCCGACATCAGAGCCGCCAAGCCGACGGTGAGCGAGGTCCTGATCGGTTATTAGCGCCTAAACCGTTACGGGTGCGGCTGGGCGTGGCCTACGGGCGCCGGCAACGCCCGCAACGGCTGCGAACTCGACGCCGAGCCGGCTTCGCTGCGCATGGTTCGAACGTCGCGCGCCATTTCCAGACAGGTGAGCAGCTCGGTATAGCTCGAATCGCCGCCCATCCGCGATTCATTGGTGCAGGCGACCTTGTCGGGCGGCGAGAAGCTCGACCATTGCTTGGCGATCTCTTCGCGAACGGCTTTTTCGCTGTCGAGGCAGTTTTTCTTCTCGTCGGCGATGTCGGTGTCGTGGAACGAAACGCCGCCCTGTTGGGCGATGCCCTGGCAGACCTGCTCCACATCGAGGACGGGAACGCTGTCGGCGACCGGCAACAAGAGATGCGCGCCGAGGATCAATGCCGGGGGCAGAATCATGACCATGCTCCGTCGCTCTATCTAGAGCATGATCCCGAAAAGTGGCCGCCGGTTTTCGGATAAGATCATGCTCAATCGAAAAATCTAGGCCCTGATCTGATTCATCGAATTGGATCCGGGTCTAGGTATTATAACACGCTCGCAGCGCGGAGCCAGAAGCCCAATTCGCAGGGCGTTTGCACCCGAACGCCTCAAGGACGGATTGACCGGAAACGCTCGGCCTCGCGAAGGCCATAACCTACGGTTGCCAGACCACGCGCGCGCCGTTTGGCGCGAGGCGCCGCTGCAAATCCTACGTATATTTACTTAGTTGAGAGCCGACGGATCCGCCTCTAATCAAATAGGATGATTCCATTCATATTTCGCTGTCCCGCCACAGGCCTAAATGTTCAAGGACTGCTCGCGGCCGAAAGGCTTGCAGTGGACGATACTGGTTTTGAGAGCGTACCGTGTCACGCCTGCCGCCAGCTTCACCTCGTGAATCCCAGGACAGGGAAAGTGCTCGGCGCATCCGAGGAATAGATCGGGGGCTCAATCGCACTCCCGGGCTGCCGCGAAAGCGCCCAGGCTTGTCGGCATCTTAAGGCGGTCTGCGCCTTCAAACGTCCGGCGTTGCGCCCAACGTCTAAGCGGCACCCAATTGCCTGCTCGCCACAGCCTGGGCGCGCCTGCTGCCGCTGTTCATAAGGATGCGCATGAGATCGATGGAATTTTTGGCGCCGAGCTTGTGCATGATTCGGCCGCGATGGATTTCCACGGTCCGCGGGCTGATTCCCAGATTCCTCGCAGTCTCCTTGTTGGAAGCGGCGCCCGCGATATGGCCCAGCACCTCGCGTTCCCGCCGGGTGAGCTGATAATAGCCGCGGATCGTCGAAGCCACGGCCGGCGCCGGCCCCGGGGCCTCGTGTTCACGCAGTTGCTTCCAGGATTCGATGGCCTCGATGACGCGGGCGACGATCGAGCCGGCGTCGAGCCGCCTTTCCAGGCAATCGAAGGCGCCGTGCCGCATGGCGGTGACGACATTGAGAACATCCTCGCGGCCGGAAAAGATCAGGATCGGCGCCGGGTAGCTCCTGGCATCGAGAGCCTTGAGAACATCGAGCCCGGACTCGCCGGGCATCGACAGATCGAGCAGCACGCAGGCCGGCTTCTGGTCGCGCGCGAGGCGAACGAAGGATCGGCCGTCGGTAAAGGCCGCGGTGCGAAATCCCGCCTCGCGCAGGAGCGCGGCCAGCACTTCGCGCTTGTCGTAGTCATCGTCGACGATGATGACCTCGTCGGTCAGTCCAAGTTGGTTCAATCGCCTCATGACGGTGTGTGTCCTTGCAGGTTGGAATCGCACCGCAAGCGGCGCGCATCACTCCACTTTGGAACTCACGCGGACGCTTTCACACTCAACCCGACGACCTCCAACACCGCGCCTCGCGTAAATCCCTCCGCGAAGCGCCGACGCCGACAGCGCACCAATTCGATCTTTAAAAACTGCCATAACGATTAACATTGTGCTGTTCACAATTGCACAATCGCAGCGGAAATTGCGTACGTACTAACCCAAGGACGATTGATTTCTTTTTGTTTGCTGTCCGGATGTTCTACAATATCTGCCGCCCGGCGCGGCACCGACGGCGTCGACGTCTATCGCGCATCCGCAAAACATCACGATGCGACGAGGAGCGGCTCGATGCCGGCCTCCATCGACCCGAAGTCGCAGCTTCAAAGCGGTCTGCGTTTGACAATCGAGATCGACCGTGTGGCCTCCTCGTACCAGCTGCTTGACTTGAGCTTGGCCGCTCGCGTTGCCGTTCTTTTCTTTGCCTTCGCCGACAATCCCGCCGCCGAGGCTGGCGTGCCGGCATCCTGCCGCAGGCAGGCAATTTCATCCTTTACGATCAGCTTGCGGCGTTTCAGCTCGGCGAGCTTAAGCTCGTCCCACGAAGAACGCGTTTGTTCTCCGCTGATCTCTTGTTGCAGCGCCAGATGGCGTCTTTCGAGCGCCGCAAGATGCGTTTGAATGGACATGCGCGCGTCCTCCCTATACCGGACAAGGCCCGAACCCGAGCTCTGGTTCCGCTTCATGAACTCTACGCCAAGCCGCGATCATTTCCTGTTCGAAATGAGACGCCATTTTGTTTTGTCGGACGGCAACAGGTTTTTTAATTTTTCGATCTCACCATAGGCGGCGAGCTTACTGAGCCGCCCGCCGACGCGATGCGAACTCACGCCTAGCCCCGCGGCGATTTCCACGGAGGTCAACCCTCCGGGCGCCGCTTGCAGCAACTGAAAGATCTCCTGTTTTGCGATCAACGATCTTGTCTCCTGTTCTGTACAGGCGCCGGCCTCTTGTTTCCGGCAGGCGACCGTACGGCTGTCGAGTCGGGGGGCGCTCGTTCAACGCTCCCCCAACCTCGCGGCGCGGGGCCGCGGGGATGGCCGCATTGAACCTACAGACCGGCTAGGGCTAATCGCCTTAAGCCCGCCGCGGCCGAATGGCGACCCGGCGCGGCGGACGCGCTACGATTCAGTCGCCGCTTGATTGCGACTGGTCGGCGGGTAGGTTCTCGGGCGAGGCTGCCGCATGGTTTCGCCCGGTATGGAGAAAAAGCACGCCGTCATATCCCTCGCCGTGACGTTGCTTGCCGGCGCGATCGCCGGCGTTGGCGAGGTCCGCCGCCGCCTCCGACGCGCGGAACGTAACGGTAAAACGCGTACCGCAACCATCGTCGCCCGGAAAAATGTGCAACTCGCCGCCAATCTCCTTGACCAGCGACAGCACGATTTTCATGCCGAGGCCCCGACTCTGCGCCGGATCGAATTCCGACGGAAACCCCGGTCCGTCATCCGACACCGATAGCGAATGCGTGAGCGGCAACGCCTCTTCGACGCGAACGGCGACGTTGCCCTTGGCGTATTTGACCGAATTGGTGACCAGCTCGTTGACGATCAGGCCGAGCCGCAGGCCAAGCGCTGTCGACAATTCGAGGGAGCCGCAGCGAACGCCGATGGCGTGACCGGGCCGTTCCCCAAACACGAGATCCGAAAGGCTCTCGCATAAGCGCTCAAGATAGTCCTTGAAGTCGACATTCTCCTGACCATCGACTGAATGCAACTGTTGATGCACATGGGCGATCGCGGCAATGCGCCCGGCCGCAATGGCCAGCGGCGCGGCCGTCTCGGGCGCCGCGGTCAGGCTTTGCAACACCAAAGTGCTGACGACCAGTTGCAGGCCGTTGAAAACCCTATGCTCGAATTCGCGCGCTTGCACGGCCTGGCGCTGCATCGCGTCGGCGTATTCCTGCCGCCAGGCCGATTCGCGCGCCAGCGAGGCGTGCAATTCGTCGGTCAGCGCGGCACGCTGCCTCTGCTCGACGGCATCGATCGCAGCTTTGGGCCGGGGTCGTCGCGGGAAATAAAGCGGAGTTCCGGGTGGTCGCAAAATCGAACGGCTCATAGTCCGCCCTCCAGACGTTTTCGGGAAGCTGAAAACGCGAGTCCGAACGCTGACTCTAGGGTAAGACGCCACAACAATGGCCGCTTGCCGCTCGACCATCGCCATATTCGCATCGCGCAGCGGCGCGTGCTGATCCAAAAAGCACACAATCGAAAAAAATTGGACGTAGGTGTTTGCGCGTACCCACCCCGATGCTGGAGCACGTGCGGGCTGTTGCGTCAATGCGCCGGCATAACGCCGCGCGGCTGGTCGGCCAGAACCACGCTCAGCAACGAGCTATGGACCTCGATATGGCCGTTGTAGTCGATCATGCCGGCGGCGCGAAACTTGTTCATGAATACACTCACGCGCGATCTAGTCGTGCCGATCATGTCGGCCAGCATCTCTTGCGTGATCTTTCCAAGGATCGGCTCGGGCCGGCCTTCCTTGCCGAAATTGGCCAACAGCAACAGCACGCGGGCCAGCCGTTTTTCCGTCGAATTGAACAGCTGGTCGATCAAGTCTTCTTCGATGCGGGCACTCCGTGCCACGATGTGCGAAACAAACATCAGCGCAAACGCCGGTTCATCCCGAAGCGTTTGCAACAGTTCGTCTTTCTCCAGCCGCACGATCTCGCAGTCCGTCATCGTGGTCGCCGTCGCCAGGCGTTTGACCTGCCCGATCAAGCATCCCTCGCCGACAAATTGGTCTGCATCGAGGACTGCGACGACGGCCTCCTTGCCTTGCTTGGAAACGACGGTCAGCTTGACCTTGCCTTTTTTGATATAGAAAACGGCTTCGGCGTCGTCGCCCTGTGCGAATAGAATTTCTTTTTCTCGACGTTTGACGACGGTACGGCTCTGTCCATTGCTCGCAAGCAACATCGCGGGCTCAATCACCGTCGTTGCTGCAGCTGAATTGATGCTCCGCTTGTTCATCTTCGCCCCCGGCATTTACGGCCGCCGCCACCGATTTTGCGGCGCTAAACACGCGAGCGCTTTCTCGACCTGACGGCCGGCCAGCATCGCGCGTCGCCCAAACGATTTAGGCGGCGCTACACCGAGAACGGCGCGTCAACTCAGCCCGTTACCGTACTTTTGCCCCTGCACGTAAAGCGACGCTGTTCAAAATTGCACACGCGTACGGGATTTTAGATACTAACGGGAAGGACAATTGATCTTTCACATTTGAACGTCTCATTTCCAAATTCAATCAAAAATCCCGACTCCATTCCGAGCTCCGGAATCCGTCTTTGCGCAAACATGCGCCGACTTGCCGCATCGCGCGGCAACAGGCGCGAGCGCCGCGCTCGCCAGGCCTTAACGCAACCGAATTGCGCTCGGTTGCCGCGCCGTGAAGCCGTCGGACGCGCCGCCATGCAGCACACCACGCAACAGGGAATCGTGCACGACGATGACGCCGTCGTCGTAATCGATGTAACGCCGATCGCGGAATTTGTTCATGAAATGATTGACGCGCGAGCGGGTCGTACCGACCATCTGCGCCAGCGCCTCTTGGCCGACATTGCTGATGCGGGTCTCGTCCCGACCCTGCGCTCCATAATGCGCCAACAGGAGCAGAGTCCGCGCCAGGCGTTTTTCGCTGTCATCGAACAGTTGGCTGGCGACATCGTCCCGCAATCGAACCACGCTTTTCAACGAATAGACGAGGAAGAATTCGGCGAACGCCGGATCCTCCCGGACGGCGCGAACCACGCTCGTTCGTTCCACCCGCGCGACGGTGCTGGGCGCGACGCAAGTGGCGGTCGCCACCCGCTCGCGGTCGCCGAGGAGACAACCCTCGCCGCAGAATTGGCCGGGATCAAGCACGGTAATAATCGCTTCCTTGCCCAGGGGCGACACCACCGAGATCTGGACCTGACCGTGACTTAGATAAAACAGTTCGGTCCCGGGGTCGCCCTGCGTGAACAGAATGGCGCCGGGCTCGAGCTTCACCACCGTGACGCCGCCATAGCGCGCAGCAAATGACTCGACAACAAACGGCCGGCCGGTGTCGAATGTTGCGGCGACGAAGTGGTCCGCCCCCCGCAATGAACCCATCACGCATCTCCCGACGCTGGCTTCGTCCTCGCATAGCAGGGCGAGGACTGCCGAGCAGTCGCTCATGGCGGGGGATTTTTTGCTCTTACGACGCTATGGGCGAAAGCCGGCAATCGGTCCCGAGCATTTCATTCGATGACCAACCCGGAGCTAATTTTTCTTCTGTCGGTTATCGTACAATTCAACACTACGCGGCGCTGCCGGCCTTCGATAGTGTGATATGTGACAGGATTATAATTTAAAAATGCCGTCGCGCAGCGCGAGTGCCACCGCGTGTGTTCGGTTGGCGGCGCCAAGCTTGCCGGCCGCGGTCTGCGCATGGGCGTCCACGGTTCGTTTGGCGATATGGAGAATCTCGCCAATCTCCCAGGCGGATTTTCCGTTGGCCGCCCAACGGAGAACCTCGATCTCCCGAGCCGTCAAAACAACCTTTGTCGTCGCTCGTCGGCGCAAAGCCAAATGCCCCGGATCAAATCACAATAAAAACGCGTCGGCCTCCATCGCTGAAGCGACAGCCCATATTTCCATTATAATCCCATTCCGCACAAATTATTCGTTGAATCACGCGCTATACGTTAAATAGATCGAAGCACACGTTTAGGGATAAAGTCGAATTGTTTCAATGACTTGATCGCGCCCCCGCCGGCCCGCGAACGACATCATCGCCGACATCACCGCTATTGCGGCGTCGGACCGAGCACGTCGATCACCCGCATCCTGGTCGGATCGACCACCACGACTTTGTTTTCCACCATCGTGTATTTGTAGAGCTTGGCAGCCGGCACCGCGCTGATCGCATCGTCCGGCAGTGCGTAGAGTTCGATCATCGGCGGCACGTCCGCGCCGATGACGGGCGAGAAATCCTTCGGCGAGCTTTTGCTCTTGTCCTTGCTCGCTTCGACGTAAAGTGTCTTGCGCTCGGCCGGCGTCAGCAGCGGCTTCTGCTCGACCGCGCCACTGACGGCCGTGTCGGCGCCCGCGGTATCTGGCTGCTGCGTCGTGGTTTGTGCCATGGCACTCGGCGCGCCGTAGCAGCATCCGAGCATCATCGACGCGCAGGCCGTGGATACAATTGCAAAGCGGCTTTTCATTCGCATTCTCCCTGTTGCCGAATCCACCGCAGCGGTCGCGCGTGCCCGCCTTGCGGCAACACGCGCGCCGCTCATCGTCACGATCCTGCCGCGGCGCGGCTTCAGCGAGGGATCGACTGCACTGCGACGCCGTTATTCGGATCGATCACCAGGATGCGATCGGGCTCGTAGACGTAACGGTAGATGAAAGGCTGGGCCGCCAAGCCGTCCTGCGCGATCGGCGTCGCCGCAACCGCTGGCGCCGCCGTGTCGTAAAGCGGCGGGCCGTAATCATCCGGACTGGTCGCCGCCGGGGCTGGCGAAACGACATCGTAAAGCGGTTGCGGCGCCGCCGGAACGGTGCGCGCGACCACGGTTGAGGTGGGCACCACCTGTCGCGTGACGGTCCGCCGTGTCGTCACCACCTGGCGGCGGGCGCTCCGCGACGGCGCGGGTCGCACCGTGCGCACGGTTTCGGTGGTTTGCACCGTCTCGACCCCCGGATTGACGATCTCGCGGGTGATCACCGTCTGCGCCTGGGCGGCGGAGACGCCGGCGGCGAGGACAAGACCGAGCGCGGTCGAGGCAAGATAAAATTTCATGGCGTACTCCATCTGGAAGATCCATCCGGGCGCATGTTGGGAATGCGACCCGAGCCATCGACTCAACGTTTGTCGACGCCGGCCGTTCCAGAATCGCAGCGATGCAACGAAGTTTCACCGGTTCCGGCGCCGCAAAAATGACGCGCTCGGAACGCGGTTCAGACCTTGTCTGAACCGTAGCGGCGCTTAAGCGCGCCGCGCAGCAGCGCCGCGAGCGGCAAAGTGACAAGGACGAAGGCGGCGACCAGCGTCAAAGCATGCCAGACGCCGAGCGCGTCGCCGGCGCGGCCAAACAAGACTGGCGCGATCGCACCCGAGCCGATCGTACCGGTATAAAAAATGCTCAGCGCGCGCGTGCGCCAATGCGGCGCGACCAGATCGGGCACCGAGCCGTAGAGCACCGACGAGGTGCCGTTAAGCGCAATGCCGATCACCGGCAGCAGCAAAAGCGCGGCCGGAAGCGGCAGCGGAAACAGCGCCAGAATTCCAACCGCGGTAAATCCTTCGGTCAGCCAAACCGTTCCGATCACGCCGATGCGGGCGCCGATGAAGGCACAGGCGAGCTTGCCGGCGGCGCCGCCGGCGAAAATCAGCGTCATGGCGAGGCCGACGGTTTGCTCGCTGCCGCCTTTGTCGCGCAGCACGAACGGCAGAAACAGCAAAAATCCCATGCGGGTGGCGCTGTCGACAATGCCGATCGCCATCAAGAGCGAGAACGCAAATGGCTGCCGTTTGAATTCCGGTTCGGCATGCGCTTCGGCGGTTTGCGACCTGACGGGCGCGCCGCGTGCGAAACGCGGGGCGGCGAGAAAAATGATGGCCGCCATGACGAGGCCGACGCAGCCGAGGCCCGCGAGCGCCGGCCGCCACGCCATCACCAGGAGCAACAGCGACAGCGTCGCCGGAACTGTCATCTTGCCGATGTCGCCCGAGAAATTGTAGGTGCCGAGCGCTTTGAGCGATCGCGGTCCGGCAAAGGCGCGCGCCACCAGCGCCGACGCGATCGGATGCTGGGTGCTCGAGCCGACGCCAGATATCAGCAGCGCCGCGAGCAGCATGATAAAGCCGGTGCTCAAGCCGGCGAAGCAATAGCCGAGACCGGCAAGCGCGGTGCCGAGCGCCAGCACGGTGGCGGCGCCGAAGCGCTCGGCGGCAAGCCCCGCCGGAATCTGCAGACACGCCATGGCGCCGACGAAAACGCTGCGCAGCGCGCCGAGCGCCGCATAGCTCAAGCCGAATTCGGCCTGCCACAGCGGCAGCATGATGTAGATGAGGTCGGTGTAGCCGTCATGCAGCGCATGCGCGGCGCCGGCGACGCCCACGGCGCGGCGCTGGTCGCCCGACATTTCGGGCGCAAGCGCTATGAATTGTTCCCAGCTCAGTCGGCGCATTTTGTCCTACATGCGTGGCGTGACGTCCGTAGACATCCGCCGATGCGCCGTCAACAAACCACGACTGCGGACACGGCCTGAGCCGGCTGGAACCGATCAAACGGACATCGATTGACCGCTGCAACCGCGCGGTGCAGTCTGCCACCGGCGATGGGAATCACGCGCGGATATTTGCGAGGGGGAATCATGTTCGGCCTCAGCGACCTGTTCCAGTGGGAGCGGTTCGTGACGCCCACCGTGATCAAAGTCTTCTACTGGCTCGCCGTGGTCATCGCCATCCTGCTGGGCTTCGCCGGCATGGTCAGTGCGCTGACGACCATGGCGTATAATCCGTTCGTCGGCATGATCTTTCTGATGACCAGCCTGCTCGGCGCCTTCATGGGCGTGGTGCTGGCGCGCATCATCGCCGAATTCGTGCTCATCGTGTTCCGCATCAATGAGCATCTCGGTGCGATCAGGAACCAGGGTGCGGATATCCGCGGTCAGTAATCTAACGACCGATCGCGTCTGAAATGTCCGACGGCCGATTGCCGCTATCTCTAGGTGGCGAAGCGGAAGTGCATGACGTCACCGTCCTGCACGACATAGTCCTTGCCCTCGAGCCGCATCTTGCCGGCGTCGCGCGCGCCCGCTTCGCCGGCGCAAGCCACGTAATCTGCATAAGCGATGGTCTCGGCGCGAATGAAACCATGCTCGAAATCGGTATGGATGACGCCCGCGGCTTGCGGCGCCTTGGTGCCGCGCGTCACCGTCCAGGCCCGCGATTCCTTCGGTCCGGCGGTGAAGAACGTCACCAGATGAAGGAGTGCATAACCGGCGGCGATGAGGCGGTCGAGACCGGCTTCCTTGAGTCCAATGGCCGCGAGATAGTCTTCGCGCTCGTCGCGCGACAGGACCGCGATCTCCGCCTCGATCTTCGCCGAGATCACAACCGCGACCGCGCCTTCTTCCTTGGCGCGGGCCTCGACCTTCTTCGAAAACGCATTGCCGTCGGCGGCGGAATTTTCGTCGACATTGCAGACATAGAGCACCGGCAGCGAGGTGAGCAGGCCGAGCATATGAAAGGCCTTCTCTTCCTCGGGCTTGCGCTCGGTCAGCCGCGCCGGCTTGCCCTCGCGCAACAGCACGAGCGCCCGATTGATGAGATCGACCGCCTCTTTGGCCTCCTTGTCGCCGCCTTTGGCTTTCTTGGCGAGGCTATCGACGCGCCGCTCCAGGCTCTCGAGATCCGACAGCATCAGTTCGGTCTCGACCGTTTCGATGTCGGCGATCGGATCGATGCGGCCTTCGACATGGGTGACGTCGGGATCCTCGTAGCACCGCACCACATGCGCGATGGCGTCGACCTCGCGGATATTGGCCAGAAACTGGTTGCCCAGTCCCTCGCCTTTCGAGGCGCCGCGCACCAAGCCGGCGATATCGACGAAAGTCAGCCGCGTCGGCACGATCACCGCCGACTTGGCGAGCTGAGCGAGCGTTTCGAGCCGCCGGTCCGGCACCGCAACCTCGCCGACATTCGGCTCGATGGTGCAGAACGGATAATTCGCCGCCTGCGCCGCCGCGGTTTCCGTCAGCGCATTGAAGAGGGTCGACTTGCCGACGTTCGGCAGGCCGACGATGCCGCATTTGAAGCCCATTTAAAATTCTACCTGTGACGTTTTTTGTCCGATTGCCGCCGGTTCATGTTTCGTCTTCGTTGCGCGCTTCGCCAAAACCCTTCGCGACCATGGCGAGATGAACCTTGTTGGCAAAACTCGCATCCTCGCCGCGAACGATCAGGCCGGCATTGTCGGCCAGAATATCGATCAACGCCTCGACCCAGCCGCGTTCGCTTTTGGCGAAATCGCTCAGCACGTAATGCTGCACCATGTCCTTGCTGCCGGGATGGCCGACGCCGATGCGCACGCGCCGATAGTCGTTGCCGATATGCTCGGAGATCGAGCGCAAGCCGTTGTGACCGGCGATGCCGCCGCCGCTTTTGACCCTGACCTTGCCGGGCGGCAAATCGATCTCGTCGTGAAACACCGTGATGCCGTCAAGCGGCAGCTTGTAGAAGTGTGCCGCTTCAGCGACCGCGCGGCCGGATTCGTTCATGAAAGTACCGGGTAACAGCAAGAGAGTGCGCGCGCCGCCGATCGGCCCCTCGCAGGCTAAGCCCTGAAAGCGCCGGCGCCACGGCCCGATGCCGTGGCGCTTGGCGATCTCTTCAACCGCCATGAAGCCGATATTGTGCCGGTTGCCGACATAGCGCGCTCCCG
>JBEKRD010000061.1:0-30774 GCA_049519075.1 Xanthobacteraceae bacterium
GCCTCGACTCCGCGGTGCGTGAGTATTGTTTTGTCGCGGGTCCCACCGACCCCGCTTGACATCTTTGGCGTCAAAACTCTTCTCTCCTTCTCGCGTGTTGCGATCGCAACAGGGCATCTTTGATTACGAGCCCTTGGCTGTTCGCCGTCGTGTTGCGATCGCAACAAAATCAGGTTTGGAAACATCCCGTGCCGAAATTCGTCGCAACAGCATCGCTACAAAGTCGTCCGGCTCGCCGCGATTCGGAGCGAACAGCGCCGAACTAGTAGTTCCATTGCGAACGATTGTAAGCCATTGATATTAATTACATTTCTGAACGCCAGCGGGCAGCTGCGACCGACCGCGAACAGACTCTAATTCGATGGATGCAGACTTGGCTCGTGCACATGCGACGGCCTAACCGTTTGATGCGCGAGCTTGGCGCGGGGGGCGCGATCGCGTTTCAAATCTTCCTCGCCGCCAATGTGCTCGCGGCTTTGATCCATCCGCTATTCATGATTGGGCTCGGCTATACGCTGTTCTGCCTGCCAACGCCCTGGGCGAGCGCAGTCATCGGCAACGCGGTGCCGATCTTCGCCACGAGCCTGGCCTCCGGCTATGCGTCCACCATGATGCTCGACGTCATCGGCCTATGGCGGCGCGGACTTTTGGCTCATGCCTGGGTCTTGCTCTTCACTCCGCTGCACTGGTTCCTACTCTCGTTCGCCGCGTGGCGCGCGCTGTTCCAGCTTTTGTCCGACCCGCAGCGCTGGGAGAAGACCGAGCATGGTCTGACGAAAAGCTCGCGCCCAGCCCAATCGCGCCACACCGGATCGGACCGCCTTCAAGGCGGCAGCGGCGGGCGAAGAAACGAGAGGCGCGTCGGACCGGCGCATATGCCAGCCAGACTACAGATCGGACCCGCGGCGCCGATCGCGCCGATAAAGCTCATGCAAATGGGGCGCGAAGGAATGCCGGCAGGATTGTGAACCGGCCTCAGAGATAGCGGCGGAGTTCGGCGGCTTCCGCTTCGGGACTGCGATTGGTGTTGAACGGCGCGACGAAGTGGCCGTCTTTGTCCATGAGATAAACCACGGCGGTGTGGTCCATGGTGTAGTCGCCATTGTCGAGCGGAACTTTCTTGGCATAGACCCGATAGGCCTTGATGGCGGCATTGATCGCGGCCTGGTCGCCGGTCAAGCCGCGCAGATGCGGATCGAAATTCGACAGATAATCCTTGAGCACCGAAGGCGTGTCCCGCTCGGGATCGACCGTGATGAACAGCGCTCCGGCGCGATTGGCATCGGGCCCGAGCGCCTGGAACAGCTGCGAAATGTCGAACAAAGTCGTCGGGCAGATGTCGGGACAGTGGGTGAAACCGAAAAACACCAGGAATGGACGGCCCTTCAGGTCACCATCGCTGACCGGCGCGCCGTTCTGATCTTCCAGATGGAAGGGGCCGCCGACACCGGCCACCGCCTGCCCGATAGGCAGACTGGCGCGGCCGGCGACAAACAGAATGGCGCCAAAAAACAGCACGAGGCCGCTGAGGAAGGCGGCAAACACCAGCAATACGCGGGACGTTTTCGCGTTCACGGCCGTCGCTCTCGGTTTCCTGCTTTCACGATCTTACTTCAGTCGCTCGGCCTCAACCAAAGCACGCCGAAAAGCCGGCGCGGATGGTTTCGAAGAAGACCGTGGTTCCGTAATGTGCCCAGAGTAAGACAGTGCCCGCGAGCCCAAAGGCGATCCCTATTCCAACGGCGAGCGAGAGCCGCCTCGACTGGCGTGTCGCAAATTCGGGCACAGTCTCGGCCATGGACGATGTTCCAGCCCCGCGTAGATAGGCCGGAATGGAACCGACGACAACCGCTGCAGGCAAACGGCCCGAGGGGTTCAAGCCGACAGTTGTTACTGGCAGGTGCGGTAAAGCGCCGCCAGTTCGCGGCCGTGGAGCGTGATCAGCTGTGGCCTGAGGCCGCCGTGACGCTCGACCCAGGACCGGATTTCCGGCGGATAGAGCCGCATGACCAGCCGACTGCCTGACCGCGTCGGCACCAGGGAGCGCGAAGCGTCGTCGTAATAGGACGCCGCGTGGAACCCGAGCACCGCGCGGCTGGTGACGCAGATATGGTCCCGCGGGATAAGCCCGGTCAACAATGTGCAGGCCGAAAGGCACGGCCCATCGATGACGACATGCTCCCCCGAAGCGCGCATGTCATGGAACTTGCTGACATAGGAGGAAACTTCGCCCCCCGGATCGTTGGTAATGCGAACCTCCGCGAAGGCCGCACCGCTCACGCACGCCACGAGCCCCGACGCCACAGCGCCGGCCAAGGCTGCCTGCCATTTCATGAAGGTCCCTCTCTCCCGCTCAACCGTTGGCGATATCGCCCGGCACTGTGGCAAGACTTCGGGGAATCCTTGTCTTTAGGCTGAAATGACGGTTCCGTTCGAAATGATTGTGCCGCTCGAAACAGCGGTTCCGCTTTGCGCGGGCGTTCGCAATAAGGGATGTTATAAGACGTCGACGCCAAGAAGCTCCCCAAGCCTGCCGGCAACAACATTCCCAGACGAGTCACATCATGGATAATACGTCCGTCGCACGCAAGACAAATGTTCTTAACTTCGCCACTGCCTATTTTTTGCTCGAAGGCCTCAACGAGATCGGCATCGACTATTTGTTTTGTAATTTCGGCACCGACCACGCTCCGATCATCGACGAGATGGCGCATCGCCGCAAACGCGGCGAGGCGATGCCGGCCGTAATCCGCTGCCCACACGAAAACACTGCGGCGCACATGGCGGCGGGCTATGCGCTGGTCACGGGGCGCGGCCAGGGCGTGCTCGTGCATGTCGACGTCGGCACCGCCAATACCGCAAACGGCATGCATAATCTTTATCGCAGCCGTCTGCCGGTGCTGCTGATGGCCGGCAAGGCGCCCTATACGGTGAACGATGAACTGGTCGGTTCGCGCGACACCTATGTTCATTTCATTCAGGAACCGTTCGATCAGGCGAGCCTGGTGCGGCCCTATCTGAAATGGGAGTGGACGCTGCCGTCGGGCGTCGTCGTCAAGGAAGCGCTGCGCCGCGCGCATTCGATCATGCAAAGCGAGCCGCGCGGCCCGGTCTATCTGATGATGCAGCGCGAGACGCTGACGCAACATTGGAACGCCGACGAGATCCGGCGCTATCCCGCTGACCAATTCGCCGCGACTGCGGGCGGCGGTGCCGACCCGAAGCTCGTCGCGGCTGTGGTCGACCGGCTGCTCACGGCGGAAAATCCGATCCTGATCACCGGCTATGCCGGCCGCCATGCGCATGCGTCGCGCGCCATCGATGCCCTGGCGCAATTCGCCGGCATTGCCGTCTACGAAGCCAACATGACCAATAATATCTCCCATGACAGTCCCTGCTTCGTCGGCTTCGCGCCGGACAAGGCGGTGGCGCAAACCGACGTCGGCCTCCTCGTCGACGTCGACGTGCCGTGGTTCCCGCACGACGTGCAGGCCGATCACAAGGCGTTCTGGGCCCATATCGACATCGATACGCTCAAGCCCGGCTCGCCGATGTGGACCTTTCCCGGGAATCTGCGCATGCAGGGCGACAGCGGACGCATCCTCGATCAGGTGCTCGAAGAGTTGAGGGCCAAAGCGACGCCGCGTTTCAAGGCAGCGGCCGCCGCGCGGCTGACGGGCATCAGAGCGCTTCGCGATGCGCGGATCGCACACGCCGCCAAGCTGGCGACGGAAAAGGGCAGACCAGCTGCGATCAATCCACATTACCTGATGGCGGAACTCGCCAAATTGCTCGACGATGAGGACATCCTGTTCAACGAAGGCATCACCAATGCCGCGGCGGTGTTGATGCAAATCCCGCGCCGGGTGCCGAACACCACGGTGCGCGCCGGCGGCGGCGGGCTCGGCTGGTCGGCCGGCATGGCGCTCGGCGCCAAACTTGCCGCGCCGGACCGGCTCATGGTGCAGATCTGCGGCGACGGCGGCTTTTATTTCGGCAACCCGACCTCGGTATTCGCGATCGCGCAGCAGTATAAATTGCCTATTCTGTCGATCGTGCTCGATAATTCCGGTTGGAACGCAGTGAAGCAATCGACGCTGCGTGTGTATCCCGAAGGCGAGGCCAAAACCGCCAACGAGTACGAGTCGGAGCTCGCGCCCCATGTTCATTTCGCCAAAGTCGGCGAGGCTTTCGGCGCCTATGCCGAGGAACTGAGCGATCCGGCCGAAGTGGCGGCGGCGCTGGCGCGCTGCGTTAAGGAAGTTCGCGGCGGCCGCGCGGCGCTGTTGCACGCGCGGGTGACGCATATGTGAGACCGCGCCCGGCGCGATTACGGGCTGGCGTGATTGATGAATTTTTCCGGCGGCTTCTCGCCCCATTGCGACACCAGCGCTTCATGCACCGGCACGAGGTTCGAGCCGTTGGCGAGGTTGAGGCGGTCGCTGTCGGCCCAATGCTCGTGCACGCGGCCCCAGGGGTCGGCCCAATAGTCATAGACCTGGCTGCCGAGCACGTGGCGGCCGATGCCCCACATATGTTCGTATTTGCCGGCTTGCTTGAGGTAGTCGTGGCCCATGCAGACGTCGTCGATATCGGGCACCTCGAACGACAGATGGTTCAATCCGGTCTTCTCGTGCCGCAGGCAGAAAAAGACATGGTGATCGACATAATGGTCGCCGCGATCGCAGCGATTGAACGATCCGATTAGATTCTCCTCCTTCTCGGCATAGACGTCGTCCGAGCAGACAAATCCAAGCATTTCGCGGAACCAGGCGACGGTTTCGTCGAAGCGGGGCGTCATCAATACGCCGTGGCCGACCCGCTTGACGTGCGCCGGACCCTTCGGCAGCCGCATCAGCTCGCCGGCGCGCGATAGCGGTGCTTCGCCGGAATTGAGCTTTTGCCGCGGCACCGCAATCGCCTCGACCGGCGCGATGCCGCACACCACTTCAATCTGATAGCCGTTCGGCTCGGTGAGCCGCACGCGCTTGCCGCCGCCCGGCTCGTCGATGTTTTCGACGGCCGAAGCGCCCGGCGCCTTCGTAAGCCGCTTCAAGTCGTCTTCGCTGTCGACGTAATAAGCGAGCCCCACGACTTTCGGATCGCCCTTCTCCGTCACGTGAACGTGGTGGTTGGGATCGGTGCCGCGCATATAGAGCGCGGTATTGGTTCGCTCGGTGCGGCGCAGGCCGAACCGCGTCAAGAATTCCTCCGCGACATCGAGGTCGGGGGACCTCATGCGCCCATAAGCGATATCGGTCGCCTTGACCCAGGACATCTTCTACTCCCTCGATTGCACCGCGCCGTGCGTCAGCCGTGATAATCCGACGCCACCGTGGCGTCGACCGGCTTGCCGCTCATCGCATTAAATAATGGTGTCAGTACGATGGCGACGATGAGATTGAGCACAACGGTATAAAGTGCCGCATAACCGGGGAACGTGTAGCCTGCGATTGCCACCGGATAGTTTGGCGCCCAGTTTGCCGCATTGAACATCCAAACGCCCACCCCGGTGCCCACTGCCCAGCCGACGAGCAGGGCCCAATCGTTGAACCAACGCGTATAGACCCCGATCAGCACCGACGGCAGCGTCTGAATGATGAGGATGCCGCCGAGAAGCTGCAGGTAGATCGCATATTGCGTCGGCACCAAGAGGATGAAGATGAGGGCGCCGAGCTTGACGATCAGCGAGACCCACTTCGCCATCTGGGCTTCTTGTTTGTCGGTCGGATTCTTGTTGATGAACTCGCGGTGGATATTGCGGGTGTAGAGATTGGCCGCGGCGATCGACATGATCGCGGCCGGCACCAAGGCGCCGATGCCGATGGCCGCGAAGGCGATGCCGACGAACCAGGACGGGAAGCTGTGCAGGAACAGCGCCGGCACCGCGAAATTGTTGCCGAACTGCTTGAAGCCCGCGGCGTATTCCGGCGCCGTACCGACACCGATGGCAATGGCGAAGAAGCCGACCAGCGCCAATAGTCCGAGCATGAAGGAATAGCCCGGCAGCATCGCGGCGTTGCGGCGGATGGCGTGCCCGCTCGAGGCGCTCAAGATGCCGGTGACGGAATGCGGATAGAGAAACAGCGCCAGCGCCGAACCGAGCGCGAGCGTCGCATAGATGCTGTAGGACCCGGTCGTGTTGGGGCCGGGCACCGCCAATAACAGCTTCGCGGGCGGCACGGCGGCGAAGATTTTGCCGAAGCCGCCGAACTCGATCGGCACCACGATCACGGCGGCGAATGCCGTAATATAGATCAGAATATCCTTGACGATGGCGATCGACGCCGGCGCCCGCAAGCCGCTCGAATAGGTGAAGGCGGCGAGGATGACGAAGGCGATGATCAGCGGCAGATCGGCGGCCCAGCCGGTGCCCGATATGCCCATGGCGCCGATAACGACCTGGATGCCGACCAGTTGCAGCGCGATATAGGGCATGGTCGCGACGATACCCGTGATCGTCACCGCCAGCGCCAGCCAGCGATTGCCGAAGCGGCCGCGCACAAAATCCGCCGACGTGATGTAATTGTGCTTGTGGCAGACGTACCACAGCCGCGGAAACACCAGGAACAGGATCGGATAGATGATGATGGTGTAGGGCACCGCGAAAAAGGCGATGGCGCCGGCGCCGAAGGCCAGCGCCGGGACGGCGATGAAAGTATAGGCGGTGTACAGATCGCCGCCGATCAGAAACCAGGTCACGATGGTGCCGAAGCGCCTGCCGCCCAGACCCCACTCATGCAGCAGGTCGAGATCGCCCTTGCGCCAATGCGCGGCGGCAAAGCCCAGCCAGGTTATCAGGCCGAACAACAGCACAAAAACGGTAAGCGCAATCCAATTAATCTCTGCCACGGCAAGTCTCCCCCACCCTTACTCGCTATTTCTTTTATTCTGCGGTCGCGCGATCAACGGCGGCCGTTACGTGTGGTGATGGTCGGTCGCGAAATACACGGCCGCCGTCAGCACGGCGCCGACGACCACCCACAGCATCTGATACCAATAGAAGAACGGCACGCCGAGCCAGGACGGTTCAAGCTTGTTGTAGAACGGCGGCCAGAGCACCGCCGCCCATTGCACCAGAAAGAGCAGGTACCACCAGCTCCAGCCGCCTTGTTGCACGCTTCGTGTGGTGTTTGGCTCGCTCATAACCGCCCTCGACGTTTCGTCCCCGGAAATGGCCATCGGCCATAAGCTTTATGGAGCTTGTCGCGCTCCTCGCCATCACCATAGCCAGCGGCCACCGGCAAATCAAAACGAAATTATGTCGCGCTGCAGCGACGGCCTGCATCATGTCGCCCCGCATGGTCAGAATCGGCCCGCTGTGACGGCGATGACTCAGCACAAATCGTTCTCGCGACGCCTATGCGCCCGAGGTCTGCCCGTCATTGCTGCGAGGAGCGCAGGTGGAAGCAGTCCAGGCCGGAGTACAGAAGCTTTGGCCGACCTAAGTTTTCCGTTCCATCCGACTGGTTTGCTTCGCCTCGCTCGCAACGACGATAAGAAAAAAAGGAAGCGGAACGCCGACAGACGCTGATCCTTATCCTCCGCACCTGCGGGTGCGGCTCGCACCCTTTCGGACGCGCTCGCCTATCGGCGTTCCACCGCGGTTCTCGCCAAGGAGAGTTTTCCATCCCCATGGCTCAGCGTCAGGCCAGGCTTCCTGGGACGCGGTCTGCGCGGGCGTTACCCGGCTTCGCCTATCCCAGTCCAGAGTGGCACCTCCCACTCCGGTCGTAGTGCCGCAGGGCATGATGCCCGGGACGGGGTGTATCGTCCCGCCGCGGGCACCGCACTCGCTCCACCATCGGAGAGTACCCTCGGCCGAAGGCGTCCTCGATGAGCGAGATTAGAGCCTATATAACTGCGACGGGGACGTATGTCAAGCGTTGTCCCCGTAGGTCTCCGTGAGCGAGACGATTGCGCATACCGTCCGCCGCCGGCCTGACCCGCCGGCGCGATCGGTCTCAGGAATCGGGTTGCGTGACACCGCGGGCCACGATCTCTTGGCGTTCAATCGCGAGAAAACGGGAAACTCACATGCCGAGCGCTGTCACCACCAAGACCTATGGAACCGTGAGCCCCGAGCGGCAGAAAGAGATGAGCGGGTTGGAGTTCGTCCAGGGACTCGTCAACGGAACGCTGCCCCTCAATATGATCGCGCAGACCTTGGGCTACGACGTGATCGAAGCGGAAAAGGGCCGTGTCGTCGTCGCCGTGGACCCGCGTGAGGCCCACCTCAATCCCTACGGCACGATTCACGGTGGCCTCACCGCCACGCTGCTCGACAGCTGCATGGGCTTGGCGGTGCAATCGACGCTCGACAAGGGCTTTGGCCAGACCACGGTCGAGTTCAAGATATCGCTGATACGGCCGATTACGCCAGAATCCGGCCGCCTCACCGCCGAGGGCACGGTGTTGAATTGCGGCCGGCGCATCGGCACCGCCGAGGGCCGCCTCACCGATGGCAAGGGACGTCTACTCGCGCACGGCACGACCACGTGTCTGATTTTTGCGAGCTGATAATGCCGAGGATTCGATGGAGCGGGCGGCGGGAATCGAACCCGCATATACAGCTTGGGAAGCTGTCGTTCTACCACTGAACTACGCCCGCGGCCGGATCAGCATAATCAGGCCACGTCGCGCGCGGCAAGAGCATAAGCACGGTGTTGGCGGGTGGTGTCGCCCTGTCAGGCCGCGCACACCGCGGCGAGGAGCTTTTCCATCTCGTCGGACAGCCGGTTGCCGTCCTGCGACAGCGACTTGGCGGAGGCCAGAATTTGCGACGAGGCCGAGGTGATGCCGGTTGCCGACTCGTTGACTTCGGCGATATTGGCGGCGACATGCGCGGCGCTGCCGGTGGCGGCCTGCACATTGTCGGCGATTTCCCGCGTCGTAACCGCCTGCAGTTCGACGGCTGAGGTGATGGCGGCGGCGATCTCGGCGATGCGGCTGATGGTGCCGCCGATCTCCTTGATGCTGCCGACGGAATCTTGCGTCGCCGCCTGGACGCCGGCGATCTGCTCGCCGATCTCGTTGGTCGCTTTCGCGGTCTGCGCCGCGAGCGCCTTGACCTCCTGCGCCACCACCGCAAAGCCCTTGCCGGCGGCGCCGGCGCGCGCTGCCTCGATGGTCGCATTGAGCGCCAAGAGATTGGTCTGCTCGGCGATATCGGAGATCAGCTTGACCACGTCGCCGATGCGGCCGGCGGCGCGGGTCAATTCGGCGATGCGGCCATCGGTCATCTCGGCCTGCATCACCGCCTCGCGCGCGATCCGCGTCGATTCCTGGACCTGGCGGCTGATCTCGCCGACCGAGGCAATCAATTCTTCGGTCGCGGCCGAGACCGTTTGCACGTTGTCGGCGGCTTGTGCCGACGCCGAGAGCACCTTGCCGGACAGATCCCGCGTCGCGCAGGCCATGGCGCCGAGCGCCTCGGCGGCCGCCTCCAGCTCGGTCGACGACGACGACACCGAACGCACCACGCTCGCCACCGTGGTCTCGAACGCGCTCGCGACCTGGTGGATATCGGCGCGGCGCTGCTCGGCCGACAGCCGCGCGGTCTCTTTCTCCGCCAGCTCCAATTGTTCGATGCGGATCAGCTTGTCCTTAAACGCCTGCGCCGCGCGCGCATTGTCGCCGACCTCGTCGGCGCGCCCGGTATAGGGGACCTCGACGTCCTTATTGCCGTGAGCAAGCTCGCGCAGCACTTCGCCGATGCGGCGGATCGGCCTTGAAATGGCGAGAGCACCAAAAACCGCAACGCCGCCAAGCACGGCGATCACGAACAGGCCAATGCCGAGATCGATCTGGCGCACGCGTTCGCGCACCGCGTTCGCCCGCGCGTGGCCGACTTCAGCCGCGGTGACCAGGCGCTCGGTCGACTTGTCGATCAGCACATTCATCTGTTTGCCGATCGCCACCGCGCGTTGCACCTTGGCGTCGGTGTCGCCGTAATCCTTCGCCGCGGCGGCGAATTCGGCACTGGCCGCTATGTAGTCCTTTGCCAATTTGGCGAGCGCTTGAAACGACTCTTTATCGGCCGCGTCGTCGCTCAGACTAAGCGCATTTCCGATGTGCAATTCGGCGGATCCGGCGGCGCCGCGCAGGCGGGTAAACGCGCGGTCGACGTCGCTCGGCGCAATGGCGAGCCGCATCTCGCGCAATTCGAGTTGCATGTCGCCCAAGGCATCGGATAGGCGCAGCGCCTCGACCGCGGTGAGCTGCTTGCCGGCGGCGAGTTCGCGCTGGCGCGTCGCCGAGCGGTCGCCGATCTGTTGTTCGACAAGCATTCCGGCGACCAAGAGCACGCCAAGCGCCGCCCAGATCGCGAGCTTCGTGCGGATGGGAAAATCGAAGCTCGGCATCTTCAGGTGACCCATCATCGCGACAGGATTGGGGGAGGCGGTTAATTCAGGGTAAATTCGCGCGCAAGCCGCTGGCAAAAAAGGCGAAAAAGATGACAACTTGGGGCAGGCCGCTATTCCCGGTGGAATTCTTTGTGCAGTTCAACTGTTGCCCGCTGTGTGCCGGCGAGATTGCAAACGATCGCGCGAACTCGCGATTGTTGCCGGCCGCGGCGGCGCGCTTATTCTGCGGCGATGGCGTGGGCCTGCGGCGCCGCGAGCTCGGCGATGCACTTCGCCAGCGCTTCACCGTCGGGATCGACCAGGGCCGCGGTGCGCGCGCTGGCGATGGCGTCGATGGCCTGGCCAACCGGTATTTGGCCGCTCAGCGCCGGTTCGATCACGCGCGCAACGATCAAGCGATAATTGGCGCTGCCGCGCTTATGGGTGTCGCCATAGCCTTTGATGAGCCGGGCGCATTCGGCAATTTCGATCGCCAATTCGGCCGAGAGCGGCGCCGCTTGCGCGATCAGCCCGAGCCAGGCTTCGATCGAATGCTGCTCGTCCTGGAAACGGAAAGTTTTGCGTCGGAACGGACGCAGCCTGGCCAGCGCGTAGAAGCGCAGATAGCCGGAGATCGACGCGGTATTTACCGCCATGCCCCAATGCGCCCGACCGAACGCCGGATAACGTTCGGCGAAATTCAGAATCGGGCCGGCAAGCCAAGCCGGCAGCACCGAGCAAAATTCTTCGACGCCGGGCTTAAGAAACTCGGTGACCGTAAAAGTCTGTTCCGGCTTGACCGCCATGTCGCGCGCGATGCGAAGAAACCGCGCCGGATCGATCTTGACCTGGGCGACGCGGATCACGTCCTCGTACGACATGCGCACCGCGAGCTGCCGCGCGGTTTCGGCCAGCAGCCGGCCGCCGGCGGCGGCCTTGGCGTCGGCGTCGCGGATCGGCGTCAGGCGATCGATATAAAGCCGCGCGTAGCCGAGATCCTGATAGGCGGCGAGCCGGCGCAGGCCTTCGCTCATGAACGCCCGGGCCGCTTCCGGCAGGTTCACGATCTCGCTCTCGAGATCGGCAAGTGATGCGGCAGGCGGGCTGCGGCGCTTGCCCGCTTCGGCGCGCGGCTGCGAGCCCGCGCGCGCGGCGTCGAAGCCGGCGCGGAAGCCGCGCAGATTGGCATCGACCGCCTTGCCGTCGGCGCGGATCGCCGCCTCGAAGGCCGCGGCCGGGATCGGCAGCGCATCAGTGCCGGCGATGGCGCCGAGCATCACCGCATTGATCATCGCGCCGCTCTCGCGCGCGATCGCTTCGAGATCGAACAGCAGCGCGGTTTTCGAACTGCTCCCGACCCCAGCAGCCAGGCGCCCGTGATCGTAGCGGCCGTCACCCATCGCCATCTTCTCGGTCACCAGATAAGAGCGGCTCAGCGACGCGATCGTCATGGTGCGGTCGGGCGTCACATAACCAGAGGCGACGGCGCGGCCGGCTTCCATCAATTCGCTCGCCACCACGAGGTCGACATCGCCGATGCCCGGCGCCAGCGCCAGGATCGGGCGGGGCGCGCCGGCTGCCGACGGCGCCGGCACCAACTCGATATGATAGGTGGTCGCACCGGTGCGCTGCGCCACACCCGGGATCGACGTCGACTGCACCGGAAAGTTCTGGCTCGCTGCCGCCACGACGATCCAATCCGTGAGCACGCCGCCGCCCTCGCCGCCAAGCGCGGCAATCAGGATGGTGAGGGGACGTGCACTCCCTTGCGGCGCGCTGATGCGAGCCCCCTCTCCGCGCAAAGGCGAAGGTTGCAGCGAGGGAGTTTGGGATTCGTCGGTCGAGCCATCTCCCCGCTGGCGAGACAGCGCAGTTTGCTTGGCGCCGCTTAGCCAGGCAATCACACTCGTGCGCAGCCGCGCCAGCGTCCGATCCCACCAGTTCGGATTGCTGACGAGATCGGCGCGGTAGAATGACGGGCACAGCACGGCGGCGTGTGCGACTTCGCCGCACAGCCCGCAGCCGACGCAGCTTTCGATCACCGCCGCCACCGGGTCGCTGCGCAGCGGGTCGGGATTGGGCTTGACGGTGAGCGACGGACATCCGGACAGCCGGATGCAGGAGTGATCGCCGGTGCAGATCTCGTCGTCGACGCCATAGCGCGTTTTCACCACGCGGTCGCCGCGTTTGAGCTTGGCCGCATCGTCGACGCGGATGCGGCGCTGGCGCGCCAGCATGCATTCGCCGTCGGCGATGATGACTTTAAGACCATGCTCGGCGCTACGCATCGCGGCTTTGAGCGTCGCGGCCATTTTCGCCACGCTGTAACTGCGCACTGTGCGCAGCCAGGTGACGCCGAGCGCGCGCAAGGTCTTCTCGATCGTGATCCCCGTCGGCGTGCCGCTGCGATTATTCGCACTCGACGGCAGATATTGCTGGCCGGTGGCCGAGGCGTAGCCGTTCTGCATCACGATCAAGACGCCGTCGCCCTTGTTGAACATGCTCGACGCGACGCCGGTGATCAGGCCGTTATGCCAAAAGCCGCCGTCGCCCATGATCGCGACCGGCCGTTTTGCCATATTGGGGCCGACCGCAGCCGAGCTCGCCAGTGACATGCCGTAGCCGAGGATCGAATTGCCGAGCGAGAACGGCGCAAAAGTCGCAAACGAATGGCAGCCGATATCGGCGCTGATATGCATCGTCCCGATGTCGCGCTGCGCAAGTTTTATGGCGGCGAACACCGGGCGCTCCGGACAGCCGGTGCAGAAATTCGGCGGCCGCGGCGGAATGTCGCCAAGGGCGGCAATGGCGGCCGGCTTGTGCGCGAACATCGCCTCGGCCCGTGCGCTCACCGCATCGGCGTCGATGCCGGCGGGACGGGTCTGCGCCAGGAAGGCGGCGAGGCCGCGCAAGAACACTTCCGCCGTGTAGTCGCCGCTGCGCGGCAGGCAGCCTTTGCCGAAAACGCGCGTCGCGCTCTCCGCGCCGCGCAACACGACATTGATCTGCTGCTCGACATAGTCGGGCGAGCCTTCTTCGACGACGAGGACGGCGCGCTTGCCGGCGCAGAACGCGTTCACTTCCTCGGGCACCAGCGGATAGACGACATTGAGCACATAGATCGGAATGCGCGAGGTGCCGTAGAGGTCGGCGAGATCGAGCCGCGCCAGCGCACGCAACAGACCGTTGGTGAGGCCGCCCAGGACGATGATGCCGACGTCGCCGACGTCGCCGGGTATCACCTCGTTGAGCGCGTGATCGCGAATGAATTTTTGCGCCGCCGGCAAGCGCTGTTCGATCTTCAACCGCTCCTGGCTGAAAATGACCGGCGGATGCGCCAGCCGGCCGTAGTCGAAGCGCGGCGGCCCGGCCAGGCGATGCTGGCCGCTGAACGCGCCGCGCTTGTTGTCCTTGGTGATGAATTCGCCGGTGACGTGGCAGGCGCGCACCCGCAGATCGAGCATCACCGGGGCATGGCTCGCCTCGGAAAGCTCAAAACCCTCTTCGACCATGCGCACGATGGTCGGCAGATCGGGCCGCGGATCGAGCAGCCAGATCGAGGATTTCATGGCGTAGGCGTAAGAGCGCTCCTGGATCACGCTCGCGCCCTCGCCGTAATCCTCGCCGAGCACGATCAGCGCACCGCCGATGACGCCCGGCGAGGCGAGGTTGGACAACGCATCGGCGGCGACATTGGTGCCGACGATCGATTTCCAGGTGACCGCGCCGCGCAGCGGATAATTGATCGAGGCGCCGAGCATGGCGGCGGCCGCCGCCTCATTGGTGCAGGTCTCGACATGCACGCCGAGATCGGCGAGCAGATCCTCGGCGTCCACCATCACGTCGAGCAAGTGCGACACCGGCGCGCCCTGATAGCCGCCGACATAGCTCACGCCCGATTGCAACAGCGCCTTGGTGACGGCGAGGATGCCTTCGCCACGGAACGTGGCGCCGGCGCCGAGGCGGAGCGCATCGACTTCTTTTTTGAACGAGCGTTCCATCAGGGGCGTCCGGGACAGTGAATGTGACGGTCAGATATATCCGGTTTCGTCCGATGGCATAAGCCGGCTTGGTCTGCCGAACCACTCCGGTTAGGGTGCCGGCCGCGGCGCCGGGGTGAAGCACCCGGGACGGGCGCCGATGACATCTGTAGGCGTAAATGGACGGCCAAGGTCAAATCCTCATCGAGCGGGTGAACCACACTTATCGTCCGCCGCGCGGACGGGCTGTGCTGGCGCTGTCCGACATCTCGCTCGAAATCCGCCCGCGCGAATTTCTGGCGCTGCTCGGCCCCTCCGGCTGCGGAAAATCCACGCTGCTTTATCTCGTCGGCGGCTTCCTGCCGATCGAGAGCGGCCGCATCCTGGTCGAAGGCAAGCCGGTCTCGGCGCCCGGCCCCGACCGCGGCATCGTGTTTCAGCATTTCGCGCTGTTTCCGTGGAAGACGGTGCGCGCCAACATCCTCTACGGCCTCGAGCGGCAGGGCATGCCGCGGGCCGAGCGCGAAGAGCGGGCGCAGGCCTTTGTCGACATGGTGGGCCTCAAAGGTTTCGAGGATAGTTTCCCCTCGCAGCTGTCCGGCGGCATGAAGCAGCGCACCGCCATCGCCCGCACGCTGGCCTTTGATCCCGACATTCTCTTGATGGACGAGCCGTTCGGCGCGCTCGATGCGCAAACGCGCGCGCTGATGCAGACCGAGCTTCTCAACATCTGGAAACGCACACCCAAAACCGTGATCTTCGTCACCCACGACGTGCAGGAGGCAGTCTATCTCGCCGAGCGCGTGGCGGTGATGTCGGCGCGTCCGGGCCGGGTCAAGGCGATCGTCGAGACCAAATTCGCCAATCGCGATCCCAGCATCCTGCGCAGCAAGGAATTCGTCGAAAAGGTCGACGAGATCTGGAACCTGGTGCGCGACGAAGCGATCAAGGCGCAAGAGCACGCCTAAGAGATGCAAAACCTGACGCAGACCGCTTTTCGCTACCTGCCGATCGCGCTCATGGCGCTGGCCTGGGAGATCGTCGCGCGACTGAACCTCGTCGATACAACCGCTTTGCCTCCATTGAGCAACGTGGCGGCCGCCTGGCTCGATCTCATCCGCGACGGCGAGCTTCTCGACAACGGCATGGCCTCGCTCTACCGCGCCTTCGCCGGGCTTGCTTTGGCGATCATGGTCGGCGGCGGTCTGGGCCTCTGGATGGCGCGGTCGCGTCTCCTCGACATGTTCGTCAACCCGCTGGTCGAGTTGTTTTATCCGCTGCCGAAATCGGCGCTCATTCCGGTCACCGTGCTGTGGCTGGGCTTCGGCGACGGCTCGAAGATCCTGCTGATCTTTCTCGGCTGCATGATCCCGATCACCATCGGCGCCTATAACGGGGCGCGCAGCAGCGATCATGTGCTGGTGTGGTCGGCGCGCAGCATGGGCGCCGGCCGCATGCGCCTGATGCTGGACGTTGTGGTGCCGAGCGCGCTGCCGGAATTGCTCAATGGCATACGCACCGCGCTGGCGCTGGCGTTCATCTTATTGGTGAGTTCCGAGTTGATCGTGGCGCAGAGGGGTTTCGGCTATCTGATCGGCTATCTCGGCTCTACCGGCGCTTACGAAGGCATGTATGCGGTGGTGCTCACGGTCGCCTTCCTCGGCTTTGCCGCCGACCGGCTTTATCAGCTTCTCATGCAATGGCTGCTGCAATGGCGGGAATAGAAGACCAAACCTCCTTGGCCGGAGCGCAGACCGATATTTCGCTCGACGCCTTGCGGCGCTTCGATGCCGCGTTCCGGACCGGCGCCGGCGTTTTTTCTATCCTGCTCCTCTTGGTCGCCTGGGAAGTCTTTGCCCGCTCGGGCCGGGTGACGCCCTTCATGCTGCCGCCGTTTTCGGTCGTCGTCGCGCATATCTATGGCGACGCCGTAAGCGGCGAGCTGTGGCTCAATCTCGGCGTGACGATCTATCGCGCCTTGGCCGGTTTCGCCATCGCCGCGGTCGGCGGCGTCACGCTCGGCGCCCTGATGGCGCGCAACAAAGTCGTGCGCTGGTTCTGCGACCCGATCATCTCGGTCGGTTTTCCGATGCCGAAGATCGCATTCCTGCCGATCATTATCCTGTGGTTCGGCCTCTATGACTTCTCCAAAATCTCCATTGTGGTGTTCGACGCCATTTTTCCGGTGGTGACGGCGACGCTCGCCGGCATCGCCAGCGTCGACAAGGAATTGCTGTGGTCGGCGCGCAATATGGGCGCCGGCGAGCGCGAAATGATGTGGCAGATCGTGTTGCCGGCGGCCTTGCCGCAAATTCTCACCGGCCTTCAGGTGGCATTGCCGATCGCGCTGATCGTCGCCATCGTCGCCGAGATGGCGATGGGCGGCTACGGGCTCGGCGGCGCCATGATGACGGCGTCGCGCTATGCCAATTCGCCCGGCGTATTTGCCGGTATCGTCGAGATCGCGTTGGTCGGCTACGCCCTGATCAAGGCCATGGCGGTGATCCGGCGCCGGCTTTTGGTGTGGCACCAGGAGACCGCGGGACACGCCTGAAGCCTGCGGCAAGCGGCCCGCTTGCACGATGGCGCGCTTTGCCCGCACAATCGCGGCAAGCACGGTGAAATAAATTACCGCATTGGGGGGAGAATGATCATGCGTGGAAAAATCGGGCTGGCCGGCATAGTCCTGCTGTTAAGCGGCGGCCTGGCGCAAGCCGACCCGCTGCAAATCCGCGGCGCCTGGGTGGCGCCGCTCGCCAATTGGTCGTCGGTCTGGATCCAAAAGAAGGATCTCGCGGTTCATTACGGCAAATCCTACGCCTTCGAGCCGACCCGCTATGCCGGCACGCCGCCGATGATCACGGCGATCGCCAACAACGAACTGGAAATCGCCAACCTCGCCTTCTCCACTTTGCCGATAGCGATCGAGAACGCCGGCATGGACGACATCCGCGTCATCGCCGACGATTTCCAGGACGGCGTGCCGGGCTATACCAGCAACGAATTCGAAGTGCTCGCCGACGGCCCGATCAAGACCATCGAGGATCTCAAGGGCAAAGTGGTGGCGACCAATGCCGCCGGCAGCGGCGTCGACGTTCCGCTTCGTGCCATGTTGCGCAAGCACGGGCTTGAGGCCAATCGCGATTACACCATCATCGAGGCGCCGTTTCCGGCGATGCGCGCGATGCTCGCCGAAAAAAAGGTCGACATGATCCCGGCGGTACTGCCGTTCTCGCTCGATCCCGAGTTGAAGAAGATTTCGCGGACGCTGTTCACCTCGGCCGAGGCAGTCGGCGTCACCCAATTCGTCATGTGGTCGGCGCGCAAGCCGTTCATCGATGCGCACCGCGCTGTTCTGGTCGACTTCCTGGAAGATTCGCTGCGCATCGCGCATTGGTATCTCGACCCGAAAAACCACGACGACGTCGCCGCCATCGCCGCCCAGATCACCAAGCAGCCGCCGGAGCGCTTCGGCTGGCTGTATACCAAGGCCGACTACTATCGAAATCCCAACCTGGTGCCCAATCTCGATGCGCTGCAGAAGAACGTCGAGCTGACCAAGGATCTCGGCTTCATCAAATCGAGCTTCGACGTCAAGGCGCATTCCGATCTCAGCCTGATCGAGGAAGCGGCAAGGCGGCTGCAGTGAGATCCGGCCGCGCGACTGGATTGCTTCGCTTCGCTCGCAATGACGAACATATCGTCATTGCGAGGAGCGAAGCGACGAAGCAATCCCGGAACTCGGCGCCGGCAGAATAGCCTCAACTCACCAGCACGTTCTTGAACTGCCAGGGATCGCGGGTGTCGACGTCTTCCTTGAACAGGCCCGGCCGATCCGTGATCGGCGTCCAGTCGGTGTACTGGCCGATGACCGGCCCGAGATAGGCCCTCTGCACTTCCAAACAGCGGCGGAAATCCATCTCGTCAGCTTCGACGATGCCGGCGTTAGGGTTTTCCAACGCCCACACCATGCCGGCGAGCACGGCAGAGGTGACCTGCAGACCGGTAGCGTTCTGGTAAGGCGCAATCTCGCGCGTCTCGTCGATCGAAAGCTGCGAGCCGTACCAATAAGCGTTTTTCTTGTGGCCATAGAGCAGCACGCCGAGCTCGTCGATGCCGTCGGCGATCTCGTACTCGTCCAAAATATGGATGGCCGGCTGCCGTCGGCCTGCCTGTCCGAACAATTCGTGCAGCGACAGCACCGCGTCGTTGCAGGGGTGATAGGCATAGTGACAGGTCGGCCGGTAGACGACCTTGCGGCCGTCGCGCAGCGTGAAGTAGTCGGCGATCGAGATCGACTCGTTATGCGTGACCAGAAAGCCATGTTGCGCCTTCGCGGTCGGCGTCCATGAGCGCACGCGGGTATTGGCGCCGGGCTGGGTCAGGTAGATGGCCGCCTGGCAGCCGGTCTTATGCTTGAAGCCGTTTTTCGGCAGCCGTTTCTCGTGGGTGCCCCAGCCGAGCTCGGCCGGCTGCATGCCTTCCGACAGAAAGCCTTCGACCGACCAGGTGTTGACGAACACCTCGAGCGGCTTCGGCTTGATGGCGCGTTGGGTGTCGCGCTCGGCGATGTGGATGCCCTTGATGCCGGTCTTCTTGGCGAGCTTGCCCCATTCCTCGCGCGTCTTCGGCTCTTTGAATTTCAGGCCGAGATCGCCGGCGATGTTCAGGAGTGCCTGCTTGACGAACCACGACACCATGCCGGGATTGGCGCCGCAGCAGGATATGGCCGTGCCACCGCCGGGATTCTTGCGGCGTGCCGCCTGGACGGTCTCGCGCAGCGCATAGTTCGAGCGCGCCTCCGGACCGAGCTTCGAATCATAATAAAAACCCGGCCAGGGCTCGACCACGGTGTCGATATAAAGGGCGCCGATCTCGCGGCAGAATTCCATCAGCTCGAGCGAGGAGGTGTCGACCGACAGGTTGACGCAAAAACCCTGGCCGCCGCCTTCGGTGAGCAGCGGGGTCAGCAGCTTGCGGTAATTGTCGCGGGTGACAGCCTGGTGCACGAAGCGAATGCCGCGCTCGTCCAACAGTTTGCGGTCCTTGTCCTCCGGGTCGATGACCACAAAGCGGGATTTGTCATAAGCGAAATGCCGCTCGATCAAAGGCAGCGTGCCTTTGCCGATCGAGCCGAAGCCGATCATCACGATCGGGCCGGTGATTTTGGCGTGAACGGGCCATGCGGTCATGATTGGAAGCCTCCAACAGCGATAAAGGGTTGATATCCGCCGCAATGACGACACGAAAGAGACGCCGCCGACTTTGTCCGCGGCGTCCCCGTCTATTTGAATGGGCCTGACTAGGCCGCGAGCGAACGCCGGGTACGAGAGCGCTCGACGTGCCGGTGTTGCGCCACCAGAGCCGCGAGGTCAGGTGCGGGCGTCGCGCGGCCGGTGGCGCCGATCAGACCCCGGGCGCCGTCGAGCGCGCCGGGCTTGAGCTCGAGCGCCAGCAGCCGGTCGCGATCGCAGCGGCCGGGCATCCACAAAGCGCCGGTCGCGGCGGCCGAAAAGCCGAAGCGTCCGTAATATGGCGCGTCGCCGACCAGAAGGATCGCGCCATGGCCGGCGAGCCGCGCGCGCGCGATCGCACGCCGCATCAGCGTCGTGCCGATGCCGCAGTTGCGGTTTTGCGGATGAACCGCGAGCGGCCCGAGCAGGAGCGCGTCGCGCCCCGGACCGGCGGCGACCTGCCACAGCCGGACCGTGCCGACGAGTTGCCCGTGATCGACGGCGACGAGCGACAGCCCATCGGCCGGCAGCCGGCCTTCGCGCAAACGCTCGGAGGTCTTGGCGAACCGCGCCGCCCCATAGGCTTCGTCGAGCAGCGCCTCGCGGGCCGCGGTATCGGCGAGTTTCTCTTCCCGGATAGTCACCATGATCCGCTCCTGTGGGTTCTGGGGTTCCGGCGCTCCACCCTTCCCTCCCCCGGATGCGGGGGAGGGTCAGGCAGGCGATGCCGGAACTAGAGGGGTCAGATGTGGAAGGTGCGCAGCGGAGCGAAGCCGTTAAAGGCCACCGCCGCGTAGGTCGCGGTATAGGCGCCGGTGCCTTCGATCAGGACCTTGTCGCCGATCTCAAGGCTGATCGGCAGATCGTAAGGCCGCTTCTCGTACAGCACGTCGGCACTGTCGCAGGTTGGACCGGCGAGCACGCAAGGACCGACCTCATCGCCATCGTGTGGCGTCTTGATCGGGTAGCGGATCGACTCGTCCATGGTTTCGGCAAGCCCGCCGAATTTGCCGATGTCGAGATAGACCCAGCGCACATGATCGTGCTCGCTCTTGTTCGACACCAGCACGACCTCGGCCTCGATCAGGCCGGCATTGCCGACCATGCCGCGGCCCGGCTCGATGATCGTTTCCGGGATGCGGTTGCCGAAATGCTTGCGCAGCGCCTTGAAGATCGACCGGCCATAGGACTCCACCGCCGGCACGTCGCGCAGATATTTGGTCGGAAAGCCGCCGCCCAAATTGACCATCGTCAGGTTGATGCCGCGGTCGGCGCAGGTGCGAAAGATCGCCGACGCCGACTTCAACGCTTCATCCCAAGCCGCGGTGCGGCGCTGCTGCGAGCCGACATGGAACGACACGCCGCAGGGCTCGAGCCCGAGCTTTTGCGCGTGTTCGAGCACATCGACGGCCATGTCCGGATCGCAGCCGAATTTCCGCGACAGCGGCCATTCCGCGCCGGCGCAGCCGAACAGGAAGCGGCAGAACACTTTGGCGCCGAGAGCTGCGCGGCCGATCTTGTCGACCTCGGCCTTGCAGTCGACCGCGAACAGCCGAACGCCGAGCGCATAGGCGCGCGCGATGTCGCGTTCCTTCTTGATCGTATTACCGAAGGAAATGCGCTCGGGCGAAGCGCCGGCCGCAAGCGCCATCTCGATCTCGGCGACCGAGGCGGTGTCGAAGCAGGAGCCGAGCGAAGCCAAAAGCGACAACAGCTCGGGCGCCGGGTTCGCCTTGACGGCATAGAACACCCTTGAATCCGGCAGAGCCTTGGCAAAGGCACGATAGTTTTCTCGCACGACGTCGAGATCGACGACGAGGCAAGGTCCGTCGTCGACGCCTTCGTCGCGGCGACGACGCAGAAAGTCACGGATGCGCTCGGTCATGGGAGCCGCTCCTTCATCCAGGTTCAAGGGGCCAAGCTACGAATAGCCGGTTGGCCCCGCGTTGAAGTTCAGCCGCCTGCGCTCGCGCGCGCGGACAGCCGGCGTCAGCGGTCAAAGAGCTTGGCGCCTGCCGTGCGATGGGGACACGGCGCAGGCGCGCGGCACTTCGAACCGAGATGCTGCCTTGGATTGGAGCGGGAGAACCCGTTCCGCACGGCCGGCAAGATGGACAAGCCTCTTCGGTGTTGGCCTTTGGACGGCCAACGAGACCAAAAAAGCCCGCTCCGTCGTTGCTTTAAGCCGCGTCCCCCGTTGAGCGCGGGGTGCGCCGGTTTCGCCTCCGGCTGCCGATCACGTAGTGAGGTTGTAAACTTCCAACCTCAGGCGACTGTCCGGCCTCTTGTCCGGATGCCTACCGATCGACACACGGCCACAGGCACGTGCGAATTTGGGCGATCGGCAAATAGTCGCATTAAAGTTTCATTGCAAGAAAATTCGACAACAGAGTCAAAAATTTCTTGCGCGCGGCGAAGTTCGCGCGCGCGAGCAGACAGCTTTCCGCCGCCGCGTCGCTTGTGATAGGTGCGATACTCTCGCCCAACTCGCTTCCAACAGGTGCCGCGATGCCTTCCATACCGATCACGTTCGCCTGCGGCCTCTACGACCGCATGCAGGCGCTGCAAACCGGCGACATCAAACCCGACGGCATCGCGCTCGATTTCCAAGTCATCGACAATCCGCGCCAGATCTTCGACCGCATGAACAACCGGCTGGAATTCGGCGCCTGCGAAATGTCGAGCTCGGAATTCATCAGCCGCTTTGCCGCCGGCAAGCTGCCCTATGTGGCGCTGCCGGTGTTCGCCTCGCGGGTGTTTCGCCACGGCTTTATCGTGGTCAACCGGAGATTCGTGAAATCGCCGGCCGACCTCGCCGGCAAGCGGATTGGGGTGCCGCTCTACACCCAGACCGCCGCCCTCTTTGTCCGCGGTCTGATGCAGCACGACCTCGGCGTCGATCTTTCGACCATCGAATGGGTGCAAGGCG
The DNA here is from genome assembly GCA_049519075.1 of Xanthobacteraceae bacterium. Lineage (GTDB taxonomy): Bacteria > Pseudomonadota > Alphaproteobacteria > Rhizobiales > Xanthobacteraceae > BOG-931. The sequence continues at coordinate 22,490 of JBEKRD010000061.1, forward strand.
CGGTCAACGACCCAGGCGCTTACGGCAACCCATCCCTGATGCCGCTGCTCAAGCCCACCAACATCACGCCGAACCAGACCGGCAAGTCGCTGAGCGAACTCCTCGAAGCCGGCGAGATCCAGGCCATCATCGGCTCCAACCTGCCGCACGCGCTCAACCGGAATGCCGATGTGGTGCGGCTATTCCCCGATTACCGCGCCAAGGAGCAGGATTATTTCCGCCGCACGCGGATTTTCCCGATCATGCATCTGATTGTAATACGCAACGACATCTATCGGGCCCATCCGGAGGTCGCGGCAAGCCTGTACAAAGCCTTCGACGCGGCGAAGGACCGAGCGCTGGAAAAAATGCGCTACCCCGGCACGCTGCGCTACATGCTGCCCTGGCTGCCCGACGACATCGAAGAAATCGACGCATTATTCGGCGGCGATTGCTGGCCCTATGGCGTAGGGCCGAACCGGCCGACGCTGGAGGCCTTGGTCACCTACATGGTCGAGCAGGGCCTGATCGCTGAGCCGATCCCGATCGAAAAGTTGTTCGTGCCGGTCGGCCAGTGACCTAGATTCTTCCTTGGAGCATGATCTTTTCCGAAAACCGGTGTCCACTTTTCGGGATCTGCTCTAGGCCGCGGTGACTTGAGGCGGCAGACCACCGGCCTTCTGCAGCCGCGCCGTCCAATATTCCCAGGCCCGCGCCATGGGCCGCGGCGAAAGCTGGCGCGGCTCCCCGCGTTGCCGCTCGACGGCGTTCAGCGCGCCAATCTTGCCGATCATCATCGAACGCAACTGGATCTCGGCGTTGAAGCTCGAATAGACGGTGCGGAACACCAATTCCCGCAAGCTGCGCCCGGCGACCGTCGCGCCGTGGCGGCGCATCAGCACCATCCAGTTCGGACCGAGCGCCTTCGCCAGCGAGTGCCCTTCCTCCGGCTTGACCACCATCAGATCGGTATCGCCGAAATCGTCGCGGCTGTCCCAGAACGGCACTTCTTGGCCCATCACCGGCCCCATGTGAAATACCGGCTCGAGCGCGAGCCCGGTGACACAGAACGGCAGCACCGACGCCGAATGGTGATGGCAGACCGCGTTCACGTCCGGCCGCGCCTGATAGATGCAGCCGTGAATGACCCGCTCGCCATACATTTCGACCTTGGGCGGCACCACCGGTTCCGAATCCAAGGTAAACTCAAAGAGATCCGACGGTTCGATCAATTCCGGGCTGCGCGAACGCGCCAGGAGGTAACGGCTCGGATCGTTCGGGTGCCGGATGCTGACATGGCCGAAGCCGTCGAGCACGCCTTCATGGGCGATGATGCGATTGGCCAGCGCCAGCTCGTAGCGCGCAGCGTCTAAGTCATTGGACATTTATTCCGGCCCTGCGTTTGGCATTGAGGCGCTGCTCAAGGCGCGCTCGACCATCACCCCGATCAGCGCTTTGCGATAGGCGCCGGTGGCGTGGATGTCGTCCGGCGGATCGACTGAGGCGGACGCCGCGGCCTCGGCTTTGGCGATCGTCGCCGCGTCGATAATGCTGCCGTTGAGAACCTCTTCCACCGCCGTCAGGCGCAGCGGCCGGTCGGCAACACCGATGACGCCGACATGGCTATTCGCCGTTTTCCCGTCGCCGTCCTGGTCGTAAAACAACGCTGCCGCGGCCAGCGCGAAGTCACCACGGCGGCGGGCGAATTCGACAAAGCCGAAGCGGCGTTGCGCCGGCCACGCCGGGAAGCGGATTTCGGTAATGATCTCGTCGGGCTTAAGCGCTGTCGTCAGCGGACCGCGGAAAAAATCCCGAGCCTCGATCACGCGGCTGCCGGATTTGCCAACAGCGGCGATCTTGGCCGCGCAAGCCACCGCCACGCCGGGCAGTTCGGCGGCGGGATCGGCATGCGCCAGACTGCCGCCGACCGTGCCACGATTGCGGATTTGATAATGCGCGACATGCGCGACCGCGGCTACCAGGAGCGGATGCGCGTTGCGTAGCCGCTCATCTTCGAGAATGTCGCGCCAGCGCACCATGGCGCCAAGCGTGACGCCGTCCGCGCCGATCTCGATCCGCCGCAGCTCAGCCACTTTGCGCAGATCGACGAGCAGCGACGGCGCGGCGACGCGAAACGCCAGCATTGGAACCAGACTCTGGCCGCCGGCGAGCGGCTTCGCCTCGCCATCATGCGCGGCCAGAAGCGCGACGGCTTCGGCAAGGCTTGCCGGGCAGGCATAGGCGAAGGGCGGCAGTTTCATGGCAATGTCACGGCCCCCGTTGCGGACGCCTCATACCGCAGAAACAATCGCTAATTCAGGCATTTGTTAGCATCGCGCCGGATCGAGGGTCAATCGCGGGCGGGCTGTTGAAGCGAACGCGTGTCGAAATCAGCGCATGACGAAATCAGCACATGTCCTGGCGTCCGATCGCTGCTAGACTTCCCGCAAATGCCGAGGCGCGATTACGCGCCCGCTCCACAGTGGAGGACGCCGATGCTCAAGCGAACGCCGCGCGACGGAAAAAACGGCAAGGCCAGCGGCAACAAAAACGGCGGCGGCAGCAAGAAGTCTCCGCGCGTCGTCGAACTGCCGAAGATCGACAACCAAACCGACACCCGCGATATCCTCGCGCATGCCGCAAAGGAACGGCGCGACGACTATTTCATCGTCGATGTCGATGCGCATGTCACGGAAACGGCATTCTGGTCGGAAATCGTCGATCGCATGGAAAGCGACGTCTACAAGCAGATGTCGCGGGCCTTCAAGGAGCGCGGCGGCTCGCCGCCCGGGCTGCTCAACGCCACGCCCGGCATGCTTTACCAAGATGTGTTCGGCCGCATCCCGCATCAGCAGCGGCTCGGCGAAAAGGTCCCCGGCGGCCGCACCCACGCCCAAGTGACGCTGGTGCAACGCGCCATGGAATCCATGGGCATCGACTACATGGTGGTGTTCCCGACACCGATGCTGGTGCTTGGCATGCACCCGCAGGCCGAAATGGAAGTCGTGATCGGCAATGCCTTCAACAAATGGCTGACCGAAGAAATCCTGCCGCAAGACTCGCGCATCAAGGCGATGCTGTACTTGCCGTTCAATCATCCCGAGGCCTGCGTCAAGGCGGTCGAGACCTACGCCAATACGCCGGGCGTCATCGGCTATTCGGTGACCTCGACGCGCTACCGCGCCGTCAATCACGACAGTTACATGCCGCTTTACGCGGCGATCCAGGCCACCGGCAAGCCGCTGGCCTTCCATTCCGGCTTCCACTGGGGCGACCAGTCGATGCAGCAGTGCAACCGCTTCATTTCCATGCACGCAATCTCGTTCGTCTATTACAACCTCATCCACCTCACCAATTGGATCATCAACGGGCTGCCGGAGCGCTTCCCGAAGCTCAAAGTGCTGTGGATCGAAAGCGGACTCGCCTGGGTGCCGTTTTTGATGCAGCGGCTGGATTCCGAATACATGATGCGGTCGTCGGAAGCGCCGTTGTTGAAACGACGGCCGAGCGAATATATCGCCGACATGTATTTCACCAGCCAGCCGCTGGAACGCTCGAACTTAAAGCTCACCGAGGCCACCTTCGAAGCCATCAAGGCCGACACGCAATTGCTGTTCGCCTCCGACTGGCCGCATTGGGATTTCGACCTGCCGAGCTCGATCACGACGCTGCCGTTCTTAAGCGAACAGGCCAAGCGCAATATTCTGGGGCTCAACGCGGCGCGCCTGTTCAACCTCGAAGTGCCAAAGCACAAGATGATCAAGCCGAACTCAAAGAAGGCGCCGGCGGTTCGCGTGCCGGTCACGGCCTGACGCGCGATGCCCGGGGTGCGCAAGACGAAAGCTGCCAGACGCGCCGGCAAGCCTGTGCCGAAAGCCCGGCGCAAGTCGTCGGCGGCCGGTAACGGCAAGCCGACCAAGGATTTTTGCGCGCTGGCGCGCGACGCGCTCAAACGCGGCGAGCCCGACGCGATCTCAGATCACGCGCTGCAACAAGTCCTCACTGCCGCGGTGAAGGTCTACGCCGCCAAAGTGGAGCGCCGCGGCCATGATGTGGCGCCGTTCGCGGCTGGCCAGGTGACGGCAACCGAGACGGTGGTGACGGCCTGCGGTCTGATCCGCGCCGCCGACCTCAACATGTTCGACGTGGCGATCTGGTTCCATCGCCCGCCGGGGATCGATTGACGGAAAAGCTGGAGCAAAGGATGGAAGAGATCGCGGTCGGCAAATTGACCGATATCGCCGATGGGGATTATCGGGTCTTTGCGCTCGACAATCTCGAAGTCGGCATTTTCCGGACCGGCAGCAAGGTCCTGGCCTATGAGAATGTCTGCCCGCATGCCGGCGGTCCGGTATGCCAGGGCAAGATTTTCCATCAGGTCGAGGAAATCATCACGCCCGAGAACAAAAGCGCCGGCCTGCGCTTCGGTCGCGACCGCCACATCGTCTGTCCGTGGCACGGCTACGAATTCGACCTCGCGACCGGCTGTCACCCTGGCGACGCCGCGGTACGGTTGACGCCCGTGCCGGTCGCGGTTCGCGACGGCCAGATCTTCGTCAGCGTGCCTGAGTAGATTCTTCGTTTGAGGATGATCTTTTCCGAAAACCGGATTCCACTTTTCGGGATCATGCTCTAGGCGAGGTCATCGAGCACCTGATCGGCAAGCTTTTCCGCCACCATGATGGTCGGGATATTGGTGTTGCCGCGCGGGATCGTCGGCATGATCGAAGAATCGATCACACGCAGCTGCTCGAAGCCGTGCACCCGGCCGGCCGGATCGGTCACCGCCGCGCGATCGTCGGCCGAGCCCATGCGGCAGGTCCCGACCGGATGGAACGTGCCGCCGACATTATTGCGGATGTGATCGGCCAGCGCCTCGTCGTCGTCGACCAGAGCATTGAGATCGACCCGGCGGTCGGCCAGCGTCGCAAAGATCGGCGCGGCCAGCGGCGGCACGGCATCGATCAGGGCGGCGACGGTGGCGCTCTTGATCTTGTTGCCCAAGGTGATCCGATTGAGGAGCCGCAGCCGGTCGTTGAATTTCACCGGAAAAGTCAGCCGCGTCATGGCGCGCACGGCGTCGTGGCGCAAAATCTCGACGCAGCGGCGAAAGCCCAGCATGAAGCGCCTCAGATCGAGCTCATGGCCGGTGAAGTTGAACTCGACCTGCGGATAGACCGCCGCATCGGCCGCTACGAGCGACACCCGGCCGCGCGCCATCGGCTTGAGCAGTGACGGCGCAAGATTGCCGACCTGGTGCCCGAGCGAGCTCCACGAGGTTTTGCACTGCACATTAAGATACAAGTCAGCCGGCGGCGCGCCCGGCAGGCCCGAGGAGTAGCGGAACGCCGTCATCGGATGCGGCCGGATTTTTGGCGATTGCCGCGCGCCGGGCTTTTGCAGCACGCCGAGAAAGATGATGGCGTGATTGGAGAGGTTTTCGCCCACGCCGGCCAAGTCGGCGCGGACCTCGATGCCGAGATTGCGCAGCGCCGCCGCCGGCCCGAGTCCCGCTCGCATCAGGAACGCCGGCGAGTGAATGCCGCCGAGCGCGACAATGACTTCACGGCCGCGAAATTCTTTCTGCTCGCCACCGAGCATAACCGTGACGCCGGTCGCGCGGCGCCCATCGAACAGCAGGCCGGTGGCGGTGGCGCGGTCGACGATGCGCAGATTGGGCCGCTGGCGCACATCGGCCGTGAGGTAACAGATCGCCGCCGAGGCGCGCTTTTCCGGCCAATTGCTCATCGGCACGCCGCCATAGCCGTCGCGAAAATCGGCGTTCATATCGGCGACAAACGGGATCTGGCGTTCCTGCGCGTAAGCATGCACCGCCTTCGCCAGCGGCGCCCAGTCCTCCGGTTTGGTGCGGCGGATCGGGACAGGTCCGTCCTTGCCGTGCAGCGCACCATCGAAATCCCAATCGGATTCAAGCTTGCGATAATAGGGCAGCACGTCGTCCCAGCCCCAGCCGGCGGCGCCGAGCGCCTGCCATTCGGCATAATCGTCGGGCGTGCCGCGATAGGCGACCATGCCCATCACGCTTGAGCCGCCGCCGATGACGCGGCCTTGGAGATAATTTATCGGCGGCGAATTGTCTTTGCGCCGCCAATGTACTTTTAGCGCCGGCCAGAAATAGGCGTCGTTGTAATAAGACCGCGCATAGGAATCGAGCACGTCGGAAGGTTCGGCGCCCGGCAGCATGTCGCGCCCCGCTTCAAGCAGCAACACGCGCAAGCTCGACCGAGCCGACAACCGGTTCGCCAACACGCAGCCAGCCGGCCCGCCCCCGACGATGATGACATCGAAGCTTTCCGTCATCGAATTTCGCACCTCGTAACCAAAAAACTCGGACTTTAAAGCTCTGGCTGCCGATTACCCTGCCCCGCCAGCGCGCCGCCATCCCGTCCGATTGAACACCGCCGCGTCATGCTTTACTGGATCGTCCGCCAGCGCAAGCAATGTCATTATAGAGGCAGGGCTCGGACCATGACCGCCACCAAAACGCTCCACGGCGTAATCGCCGCGATCGCAACAGCCATTGACGACAACGGCGAGCCGGATGGCGCGCGCTCGACCGCGCTCGCCCGCTACCTGCTCGATCAAGGCTGCGACGGCCTCAATGTGCTGGGCACCACCGGCGAAGCAACCTCGTTCTCACTCGACCAGCGCCGGCGCGTGATGAGCGCCTATGCCGAAAGCGGCCTGCCGCTCCATCGGATGATGGTCGGCACCGGCGCCGCAGCGCTCGCCGACGCTATTGCCTTGACCAAGCATGCGGCCGAATTCGGTTTCGCCGGCGCGCTGGTGCTGCCGCCGTTCTATTACAAGGGCGTGCATGACGACGGCTTGGTCGCCTATATCGAGGCCATCCTGGCGGCGACCACGGCGCGGCCGATACCGATCTATCTTTATCATTTTCCGGCGCAATCGGGCCTGCCCTGGCACTTAGCGCTGATCCGCCGCCTGCTCGACACTTTCGGCGAACGCATCGTGGGCCTGAAGGATTCGTCGGGCGACATGGCCTATGCGCGCCAGGCCGCCGCCATCCTGCCCCGCTTTAAAGTCTTCCCCTCGACCGAAGCGGCGCTACCGGACGCGCGTTCGGGTCCGTTCGCCGGCTGCATCTCCGCGACCGCCAATCTCAATGCCGAACTCTGCGCACGGGCGTACCGCTCGGGCGATGCCTTGGCGCTGACGGAGGCGGTGGCGATCCGTAAGCTGTTTGACGGCAAGCCTTTGGTGCCGGGCGTGAAAGCGCTGCTGGGCCATATTCATGGTGCGCCGCAATGGGCGCGGGTGGCGCCGCCGTTATCGGTGTTTCCGGCGGCCGACCGCGCCGCGGTTGTGGCCGGCTATGAGGCGGTTCGCGCCAAACGGGTCGCCTAGGGGATTCTCTGGCGTTGACGATAGCCTCTTACGCCCCTATAAGCCCGGCTCTCGCTCACGACAGCTGATACACGATAGCTTATGGCCAATACAAAGTCCGCTAAGAAGGCCGCCCGCCAGAGCGCGCGCCGCACCGTCGTCAATAAGTCGCGGCGCACGCGCGTGCGTTCGGCAACGCGTAAAGTGGAAGAGGCCATCGCCGCCGGCGATAGCACTCTCGCGCTTGCCGCCATGGCCGACGCTGAACCGGCGATTATTCGTGCAGCGCAAAAAGGTATCGTGCACCGCAACGCAGCTCGCCGCAAAGTCTCGCGGCTCGTGCACCGGATCGCCAAGCTTGGAAAAAAATAGTTTCCCGGCGGCGTATTCGACCATTTTCCCACTTTCTGTACAGTCCAAATAGCAGATTGCCATCAATCTGTTGCGGAATTGTCACGTGCATAGGCCATAATGCCTTGCGCACCGTTTTCCGCGCAATCGTGTTGATAATTATTTGCTCCGTAATTCCTTTACGACGGTTACCCCAAAAAATCGATCAGAAGAATTGGTGCATAATGAATGGGTTATGCGCATGAGAATCCCGGGGCTTCGATTCGACCGGGATTCACACGACCGCTTTCTTATTTGTTCCAGTCACCGGACTTATACATTTCAGTTTTTTGTCAGCCATGTGAATCGTAAACTGAGTCAATACTTTGAGCATAAGACGGCGATAGCGCTTCCGGCCTGAGCTTCTGAAAGATCAATATTGCTGCGGCTTTTTGCGGTTGCGGACCGTAAATCGCGTGCTACCTTTCACTTCCCTTCGATTTCGAAGGTCTTCAAAAACCGGCCTAAACGGAAACTCATCGAAGTATGGGTGCGGGTGAGCTGTGTCCTGTTCAATGAAATTCCACGTCCTCATTGTCCTAAGGTCC
>JBEKRD010000062.1:0-30247 GCA_049519075.1 Xanthobacteraceae bacterium
CGGATCACGGCATCTATATTCAGCCGATCAATTATCCGACGGTGCCGAAGGGTAAGGAGCGCTTGCGCATCACGCCGAGCCCCTATCACGACGACGGGCTGATCGACACGCTCGCCGAAGCTCTGGTCGATGTCTGGCTAAGGCTCAATCTGCCGCTTGCCGACCGCGCACTCGCTGCGGAGTGATCGCCTTTAATCTCCGGCTCATTGACGTACGCATCGGCCGCCATTGCCGTAAATTTTGCTTGCCAGTAACGACAAGAAAGCGAATCCTGTATGCTTGAGATCGGTCATCGTGTTTGAGGGTCGGTCCTAAAGGGAAATCTCATGACGAAGCTAAGACTCTTGAAGAAGCCGCGTCTGTTGCTCCTCAGCGTCGCCGCCGGCGGTCTCGCGCTGGCTGCGGCAACGTTGGCGCCGCCAATTCACGACGCTTGTGCGCAACGAGCCCAGATGAGCTACGCCGAGGACGTCGTGCCTATTCTCAAGGGCTATTGCGTGTCGTGCCATCAGCCGGGCGGCCAGGGTTTGAGCGAGAGCGGGCTCGATCTGACGAGTTATGACGGACTGATGAAGGGCACCAAGTTCGGACCAATGGTCGTTCCCGGCCAGCCCGACAGCAGCAACATCATCGTGCTGATCGACGGCAAGGCGAAATTGCGCATGCCGTTTGGACATAAGGCGCTGCCTAGCTGTCTTCGCGACACCATTTATAGCTGGATTTTCCAGGGTGCCAAAAACAACTGATGGCGCCAAAAGCAACTGATCGCACCGGCGCAATTGACGTCGCCTGATTGACCACATCCGGCGGCGTTCCGGTCGGCTGTCGTGCCGCACTTCACTATTCGCTGATATGGAACGTCTTCAGCGCGTTGTTGAACTGCTCGAGCTTGGTCGGATCATCGGCAAGGGCTTGGCGGGCGCCGCCGATCGCGGCTGTCGCCTTGTCCTTTTCGCCGAGCGTCGCATAAGACCGTACCAGCATCAGCCAGCCGGCGGGATCCGATCCGGATGTTTTGAGACGTTCGGCAAGCCGGTCGACCATGATTTGCATGTTCGCGGCCTGCTCATGATCCGGCGGCGCGCCAGCCGGTGCCGTCGGCGCGGCCTTGTCGGTGCCGGGTGCGGCGGTTGCGCCCGAGGCGGCAGGCGCAGCGTCGCCGCCTTTGAGCGCCGTCTCGAACTGCGCTAGTTTGGCTGCGTCGCCCGCCAACGCTTGGCGCGCATCGGCGGTCGCGGCTTGCGCTTTGTCGGCTTGGCCGAGGACATTGTAGGAGCGGATCAACTGCACCCAGCCGACGACGTCGGAGCCGTCCTGTTTGAGCCGTGCCGCCAAACGGTCGACCATGGGTTGAATATCGTGTTGCGGAGGTGGCTGGTCGGCAGCGGCCGTCTGTGTCCCGCTGCGGTCGGAGACGGGCGTAGCCGCGGGAGTGGAAGAGCGTACCGGCGCGGGCGCGTCGACTGCCGCAGTGCGATCGGTGTCGCCGCCTTTGAGCGCCGCGTCGAGCTGCGCCAATTTGGCGGAATCGCCGGCAAGCGCCTGGCGCGCTTCGGCGGTCGCGGCGCGGGCATTCTCGGTTTGGCCGAGGACATTATAAGAATGTATCAGCTGCGCCCATCCGGCGGCGTCAGTACCGTCCTGCTTGAGCCGCGCGGCCAAACGATCGACCATCGTTTGAATCATCGACGTTTGTTGCTCTGGCGGCTGGTTGGCCGCAGCCGCCATCTGCGTGGCGCTTGGACCGGGCAGGGCATTGCTCTCGACCCGTACCAGCGCTTCGCGCACGGCGCCGACCCATTCGGCGTCGGCCGGCGCCTGGGCGATCAGCTCGCGCCAGATCTTGGCGGCCTCTTCGCGTCGGCCATCCTGTTCGGCCGATAGTCCCAGATAATAGCGAGCGCTGACCAGGGTTTCGTCAAGCGCCTCGGCTTTGACGAAGAGCGTCTTGGCTTCCTGGGTCACGACGCCGTCCGCCTCCGCCGTCAGTGCCTCGCCGAGATCGGCGTCGCGCTCGGCGTTCTCGCCAAGAAGCTGCAAGGTATTGCGCCAGGCCGTGATCGAATCCGCGTAGCGGTCGAGACGCATATAGACCGGCGCCAGAACCTCCCAAGCACGGCCGTCCTCGGGATTGCTCTGAAGATGGGCTTCGGCTTTCTCGACCAGCGCTTCGATCGATTTGTCGGCGGGTGCGGCGCCCCTTGGTGCCGCGGCGCTACCTTGGGCAACGGCCTGGGCCGACGCTAATTCCGGCGCCCCGAGTTGCAGGTAAAAACTTCCGGCAATAACCGGCAATACCACAAGCGACGCAACGGCGACGGCGCGTCGCCGCCAAGCCGTGGTCGACACCGCCGGCACAGCGCTTTGCGCCGTCGCTCGCACGACGTCGGCCGCGGCGAGCAAGCGCCGGGAAATTTCGATGCGGGCGGCGTCCGCCTCGGTCTTGCCGATCAGGCCCGCCGTCAGGTCACGATCGAGCTCGTCGAGCTGGTCGCGATAGACATCAACGTCGCTGCCGGAGCGCGCCACCTCGGCACGGCGGGCGAGCGGCCAGATCACAGCCAATAGTGCCGCCACCGTCATCGCCACCAAGACCAGGAATAGTGTCATTGAACGCTCGCTACTGAAGCATGTGACCGGGAGCGGCCGCTTCACGTGTGAATCGAATGGAGAAATTCCATTCGACAATAGCGCCTACGGGAGCTTCGTATCCAGCTCCACTCCGATTTGCGCGCGGCTTGCTCAATATGCCTTCACGCGCTCGTTGCGCGTGAAGGCGATTGGTGTGCGGTTGCTTTGCGGCCAACCGATGGCATTTCGTTATTTCGGCACCTTGTGGCCGTTGGCCGCGAAGGCGTTGCCGAAGTCGGTTCTGGCTCCGCCGCCCGCGGGGCTCACGTGACACTTGCCACACGCCAGCTTCGTCTGCGCCGCATAAGCCGGCGTTGCCTGCGCCGCGTTCGGCGGCAGTAGCGTCGCCATGCCGGCGATCAATGCCGCGGCCAGTAGACCGGCGCCGCCGCACAGAACGGGCATTGCCGAGATCAAAGCACTCGAATTGTCTTTGCTGCTCATCGTTGGTTCCTTAGTTTGCACGGTCGCGCGGCTTCACTCTCTATCATTGCCGAGCATCCGATCGCGAGCGTTGGAAAACTCTGGCGAGGAGACAACAGAATCGGTTTGCCCGGAGGAAGCCCGAACCGATGTTGTTACTAGCAATTTTTTAGGGTGCCCGAAAGGGCCACCCCCGACGGGGGGCGAGCGCGGAAACGTAGGCGGTATTCAATTGACGGTGCAATCTGATGGTCTGTTTTTGGCGGTGTCCGGACACCGCTGTTGGGTGGAAACTGCGCTGTGTAAGTCACAGTCCCTCAATATAATTTCGAGCCGTGCAATTTTTTCTTGCTTCCGAAAAGCAGGCGGAGAACAGTGGCGGCGTTCGGGGGGTGTCATGATTATGTTATTTGGTGGCAGGGGCCGCAGTTCGGGGCCTTCGAATAAACCGAGCGCGAACGATCATCGCAATCGCTTCGGCAAACCGTTGGCGACCTTTGCGCTGGTCGGTTTAGCATGCAGCGTTTTTGCCGGGTTCGGCACATCAGCCAGAGCGAGCGATATGAGCAGCGCCAGCGATCCGATCGCGGCGTTGCGCGATTACGTTCACTCGGCCGACGTTGCGCAGCCGGGCAGGCCTTTGCAGGCCGCTGCAGGCAACCTCGCCGATCGCGACTTTGACGGCGACATCTACGCGCCGCTGCGCGGCTTCGGCCAAGGATCAGCCGCCGATCAGCGGCAGCCGGCCAAAGAACGGATCAAATTGGCCGATGCCGACAGCGCTTTCGACGCGCTGAACCAGTTTCTCAACGGTACGCCGGCGCCTGCGCAACCGGTGACGCCGGCCCCCAAGGCCAAGGGCGCCAAGGCCAAGGGCACCAAGTCGGGACCGTCCGCGCCGGCAGTGCCGGCGACCTACTTGGGATCCAAGGTCTGTATGGGCTGCCACGCCACCCAGTTCGATGCTTTCGGCGCCACGCTGATGGGTCGCCTGCAGAAGCAGGGCAAGATGGAATGCGAATCCTGCCACGGCCCCGGTTCGGCGCACGTCAAGGCCGGCGGCGGCGTCGGCGTGGGCGGCATCATTTCGTTCCGCTCCGACGATACCAGCCGATCGGCGGAAGAGAACAACGGCATCTGCCTCGGTTGCCACAAGCGCGGCGATCGCACCTATTGGGACGGTAGCGTGCATGAAGAGCGTGGCCTCGCCTGCTCCGATTGCCACACCGTCATGAAGAACGTGTCGGCCCGGCACCAGTTGAAGACGGCGTTCGAGCCGGACACTTGCTTCCAGTGCCATAAGGATCGGCGCGCGCAGATGTTCCGCTCGTCGCATATGCCGATGCGCGAGGGCAAGGTGACGTGCTCGGATTGCCATAATCCGCACGGCAGCACCACCGAAGCGCTGCTGCGGGAAGATTCAATCAACGACAATTGCTACAAGTGCCACGCCGAAAAGCGCGGTCCGTTCCTGTGGGAACACGAGCCGGTGCGCGAGAACTGCCTGAACTGCCACGATGCGCACGGCTCCATCAACGAATACTCGCTGAAAGAGTCCCGCCCGCGACTGTGCTTCGAATGCCACGGCTTCGGTCACGGCGCGGTCCAAGGACCCAATGGGTTTGGCTTCGGAGCGTCGATGGGCCAGTCCTGCCAGAACTGCCATATCGCAATTCACGGCAGCAACAGTCCGGCGGGTGCGGCGTTCCAGCGGTAAGCGTGGTTGAGAGGCGTAGCGGTCGGCGGCGAGTGTATGCCAACGAGCGCTACGCTTAACCGGAAGACACGGTTTGGTTACGGGGCGGAGTTTGGGGCAATGTCAAAACGAATCGGATGGGGTCAGGCGTATATCGTCGGCGCGGTTTTGAGCGGAGCGGCATTGGTTTCGACCAATGCCCTGGCTCAAAGCGTCGGTCCGGTACCCACGGCGCCCGGATGCTGCGAGGGCGGATCGGCGACCGGCGCGAATGCCTGGAGCAGCGGAAATTACACCTCCGTGGACTGGCCGAGCAACCCCGCACCCGCACCTGCGACTGGAATAGTTATCGGGAAGGCGCCGCCGCCTCCTGCCGATACGGGTTGGTGGACCCACGGCGAGCTCGAAGTGGGCTACCGCGACTTTACCACTGATCCGGCGCGTAATGGCTCGGGCGCCCAGAACAGCAACGTTTGGCAACAGGGGCAGAACCTCGCCAAGTATTATGAGTACAGCGATATTGCGCCGGGAGCATTCGGCGGCGGTCACATCGCCACCGGTACCAAGGACGGCCTGTATCAGATCGATCTTTGGGCCAACAATGTCGGCTATAACGATCAGAGTTACCTTCTGAGCGCATCCAAGGCCGGCGAACAATATCTGACGGTGATCTGGGATCAGACGCCGCATCTCTACAGCACGACCGCGCAGACGCCCTACAACTTCAGCGGCCCGTACAGTCTGACCGTGCCTGCGCAAACCGCTACAACGGCTGCGCTTGTGCCGTTTATGCATCGGACCGACATCGGTATCCATCGCGATACGGCCGAAGGCACCTATCGGTGGACGCCGACGGAAGCCTGGGACTTCAACGTCGATTATTCTCATATGACTCGGGACGGCACGCAGTCGCTCGGCGGCGTTGTCGGCATCCCTTCTACCGGCGCAACGACCGCCACCAATTACGCTATGGTGCTGACGCCGGTCCATGATTCGACGCAGAATTACAGCGCCAATGGCGAATATGCCGGCACCTCACCCTGGGGCCAGAATTTCACGGTGAAGCTGGGCTACCGGGGCTCGACCTATAGTGACGGTTCCACGAGCTACACCATCGAGAATCCGCTCACCGGCGCGGGCGCCGGCTTGCTTGCCCGCGAATCGATGTGGCCCAGCAATCAGGCCAATGGCTTTGTCAGTGCAGTGGCGGTGGACCTGCCGGCGCAGAGCCGTTATGTCGGTAGCGTCAACTATACGTCGATGACGCAGAATTCAGCCTTCCAGCCGATGTCGGCGAATTTCACCGGCACCGCCCCGTCGGTGAATCCACTCCCGGCCAGCAGCTTGAATGGCGACATCAATACGTTACTCAGCAACAACGTGCTGACGACCAAGATCACGCCCGAGCTGACCAATAAATTGACCTACCGTTACTACGACTTCGACAACCAGACGCCGCAGATCCTGTTCACTCAGTGGCTTTCCTACGACGGGGCTCCCCCGGGGTCGGCGTTTGAGGGCGCATTCCAATCGCTGACCATGAAATACATCAAACAGGACGCGAGCGAATCGCTGAATTGGCGGCCGTCGCAGTACTGGAACTTCAACGCCGGCTACAACTATGAGCGGTACGATTACCATGAGGCCGACGTCTCCGCGACGAACGAAAATTCCGCAAAAATCTCCGCGGATTACAAGCCGTTCACTTGGTTGACGGCGCGTTCGAGCGCGTCCTATGGCTACCGCACTTACGAGAACTACAATTACGCCGGCAACGTCTGGAATAGTCAGATACCCGTGGCCGCCACTCTGGGACCGGTATGCGGACTTACTGGAACGGCGGCCTGCGTGCAGGACACTTTCGGTTATGCTTCGGCCTACCGGCAATTCATGTTCGACAACCGGCAGCAGACGAGAGGCCAACTCGCCCTGGATATCGTGGCGTTCCCGCGCGTCACGGTGTCGCCTACGATCAAATACCAGGACGATTATTACGGCATCAATCCGACCTATGAATATGGCATCGACGATCGCAAGTCGCTGAGCTTTGGCGTCGACACCAGCTATGTGGCCAATAGCCAATTAACGTGGGTTTTCGCCTACTATCAAGAATACGGCTTCATGTCGATGTATGGTGGCAATACCGGGCATGGAGCTACGTGTCTCCCAGGCGGAGCGCCGCTTGGGTGCGGTCCGGGCTCGGTCGGCACGACTGCGTATACGGCAAACGACAAAGCGACCGTCAACACCATTTCGGCCGGATCGGTTTGGTCTGCCATTCCCGACAGGCTCGACATCGATCTGCGGGTGGCGCTGACCAAGGGTCGCGATCAGGAGGACCTGTGGCAATACGGTCCCGGCATAGCTACGCCCTTCCCGACCGGCGGCCAGTACCCTGCCGACACCACTTGGTTCACGCATCTGGACGCGACGGCGATCTATAAGTTCGATCCCACTTTCGTCAGCTCGCTGGGCTGGAAAGGCGATCTGAAATTCAAGCTGCGCTACACTTGGGAGCTCAATTCGGTCCAGAACTGGCAAAACGCGGGGGTGCTGCCGTTTTCCGCGACCCAAGGGGCAAACTACCTGCTGCTCGCGTCTGATAACCCGAACTACAATATCCAGATGGTCGCGGCATCGTTCGTCGCCACTTGGTAGCGGGGAAGACCTAGGTGCCGCCGTCAGACCTCGTCGCGAGGACGCCGGAAAGCCGCGGTTGATATCGTGATGTGCAAAAAACGGTTCATCACGATCGGCATGCGAGCACCGGCGCCTTTACGTGCTCCCGCCGCGTGATAACTTACGTTTATCGCGCGTGCGAGCTACCGATGGCGGCGGCTTGCTTTTCCCGCTGAAACAGGCAAATCCATACGTCATGTCCAATCCGAGGATCGCCACTTGGCTCGTCGCGAGCGTGATTGGACTGGCCGCCATGATGTATGGCATTGCGGCGCCCACCGCCTCGGCCGCCGAGAACGCCGCGACTGACACGCCCCCCGCGGCCCAGTCGGGCGATCCGGCGGCGAAATCTCCGGACCAGTCCGGCGATCAGTCCGCACCCGCCGACCAAGCCGACGCCCAGCCGGATCTCGCCAATAACGAGACCTGTCTCGGCTGCCACGGCAGCCCCGACTTCGTCATGCCGCGCGAGGACGGCACCGAACGCCTGCTCACCATCGACAAGACCCTGTTCGACGCCAGCGTGCACGGCAAGTCGCAATTGCTCTGCATCAATTGCCACACCAAGATCACGGTCATTCCCCACGACAATGTGGCGAAGTCGCTGCTCGAGTGGCGTCAAAGCATCCCGCCGCTGTGCGGCAATTGCCACACCGAAGAATTCAATCAGTACCTGACTTCGGTGCACGGCCAGGAGACGATGCAGAAGGGCAACGCCCATGCCGCGATCTGCTCGGATTGCCACACCGCGCACGCCATCGGCGTGCCGACCACGACGTCGTTCCGGCTCGACATCGTCAAGAATTGCGGCGGCTGTCACGAGGCTAATCTGCGCAGCTATCTGCAGACCTACCATGGCCAGGTCACCACGCTCGGCTACGGCTTCACGGCAAAATGCTACGACTGCCACGGCAGCCATACCATTCAACGGGTCGACGATCCGCGGTCCACGGTCTATCCGACCAATCGCCTCGCGACCTGCCAGAAATGCCATACCAATGCGACGCCGGGCTTCGTCACCTTCCAGCCGCATGCCACCACCAACGATTATGCGCGCTATCCCTATACCTGGTTGGCGTCGAAATTCATGATGCTGCTGCTGGGCGGCACGTTCGCTTTCTTCTGGACGCACTGCGCGTTTTGGTACTATCGCGAGATTTGCGATCATCTCGCGGAAAAGAAGCGGCTCCATGTCGTGACCAGCGATCTGCTACCGGAAAAAACCGTCTATTACCGGCGCTGGCCGGCGATCTGGCGGATCGCTCACCTCGCCTTCGCGATCACTGTCATCATGCTGGTCTTCACCGGCATGACGCTGTTCTACGCCAACAGCTTCTGGGCGCCGGCGGTGCAGCATGTCTTCGGCGGCCCGCGGATCACCGGAACGGTGCATCGCGTCTTCGCGGTGACGTTCATTGCGATCTTCGTGTCCCACATCGTCTATGTGGTTGTGCGCATCGGCAAAGACTGGCGCACGTTCGATTGGTTCGGCCCGACGTCGATGGTCCCGAATATCAAGGATCTCTACGACGTCATCGGCATGTACAAATGGTTCCTCGGCATGGGTCCAAAGCCGTTGTTCGACAAGTGGAGCTACTGGGAAAAGTTCGATTACTGGGCGCCGTTCTGGGGCGTGACCATTATCGGTCTGAGCGGCGCGATGCTGTGGTTCAAGGAATTCACCGCATCGATCCTGCCCGGCTGGGTCTTCAATGTCGCGACCATCTTCCACGGCGAGGAGGCGTTCCTGGCCGCGGGCTTCCTGTTCACCGTGCATTTTTTCAACAATCACTGGCGGCCGGAAAACTTCCCGCTCGATACTCTGATGTTTACCGGCGTCATGCCGCTGGAAAAATTCAGGCGCGAACATACCATCGAATACAATCGGCTGGTCGCGAGCGGAGAGCTCGCGGACTATCTCGTCGAGGCGCCGTCGCGCCCGATGACGGTCGGATCGAAAGTCCTCGGCTTCACACTGATGGCCGCGGGGCTCATTCTCCTGACCTTCATCATGGTCGGCTTTGCCCGCAACGCGATGACCGGCGGCTAAGCGGGGCCTTACCTCGGCTCAGCTCAGAGCGATTGTCGGCTTAGCTGGGATATTCTTTGCCGTCGGATTTTGGCGCCGAGCCGACGAGGTGCGGACCAGGTCGCGCAACGGTTCTACCAAACGGCGGTTTAAGATCGCGAGCCCGGCGCCGGCCGCGATGATGGCCGGGGTCGCCACCACAAGCAGCGTCCAGCCGCGCCACTGACCCGGCGTGAACGTCACGGCGACAACAAAGCCGGTGAGCCACTGCACCAGAAAGATCGAATAGGACCATTCGCCCAGCATCCGATCGACACGCTCGAGCGTCGGCCCGAACCGCCGTCCCGCGAGGCCGGCGACGACCACCGTGAACAGCGCGACGCCGACATAGTAGCCCAGCCCGAATATATACGAATCGGAAAACGCCCAACCCCCGGCCAGCATATTCGCCAACCAGGCCAGAAACGCCGTGACGACGATCCATGGCGCGACGGCCCACGATTCTTGCTGACGGATGAAATAAATAAGCGCGCCGGCTGCGAACGGCAGCACCGCCGACGGCGCGGTAAAATAATGCGCCGCCCAGGGCAAGCCGGTATAGGCGCCGGCCAAGTGGTACGACAGTCCGACCACGAAGGCGATGAAGGCCCAGCCTAGATTCCGCGCCATCACCAGATAGAGAGCCAGATACATCTCGATCTCGATCGCGATCGACCAGAACGGCGGCACCATGCGAAACGTCGGATCGGGAGTTTGCAGCGGTAACACCACGAGATTGAGCAGCACGTCGCGCAGCCCCATATCGGCGCGCCAGAATTTCAGAAATTGGCCGGCCTCGTTTGGCATCGCCGCAACGACCACAAGCGTGATCGCGCTGACCATAAAATAGGGCGGCAACAGCCGTAGCGCGCGATTGATGCAGAAGCCTATGCCGTCGAACCGATAGACCTCGTTGAGCGCCGACGTCATGAAGAAGCCGGCGACGATGAAGAAGCCGACCACCGCGTAAAAGCCGAAATGCGCGACGTAAGCGGTGCCGACGAGATGGCTGATGACGACCAGATAGGCCAGCAAGAACCGCAGTTGTCCGAACATGGTTTCCTCAGCCCAGCGCTAGGCCGCCAATCGCCACGGCACGGTCGCCGTCAACGCCATGAGCGTCACGATAATGACGATGATGAGCGCGAGACGGCGCCGCGCAGTCGGCGTCGCGACAAACGTGGCGAGCAATCCCATGGGATTGGAAGGGATCAGAAACGACGTCCGCGACCGGTAGGCGGCGAAATCAGGGAATGCGCGCGCCAGCACGTTCTCTTCCCATCGCGCTCGTTTCACTTGCAGCGCGGTCGCCAGCAGCAGCAATCCCGCCGCCGGCAGCGAACGGTACTGCAGGAATACGGCGCCAATGCCGAGCATCTCGCACAGATAAAGCGGGTGGCGAACGATGCTATAGGGGCCGCTCTCTACCAGCCGTCGGGCCTCCGGCATGACGCTCAGCGAGCGGCCGAGAAAGCTGACGGTCACGACCGCCATGACGTTTGCGAAGAGGCCGACGGCGAGCGCCGGCAGATTGAAGGCGAGGCTCGCCGGCGCGCGTTCGAGCTGCATGAACATCAGCGGCAAGCAGACGGCGACCAGCGCTCCGATCCGCGGCAACATGTCTTCAGATTTGGCGATCGGACGGAGCCGAAACAGCGGCAAGAGCGACAACAGGATGACGAACATCCACTGCGACAGTCGCGCCAGGACGGCGACGTTGCCGTCGAACCGTTCGAACAATCCCGGGTCATGCTGCAGCTGCTGGGAGAATGCGAAAACATCGCGCGCCAAAATAAACAAAGAATAAGCCACGATCGGACATCGCATCGCCCAGTCGTAGATCGCGCTTTGATCGAGCCGGCGACGAAGAGTGCCGACCGGCATGGAAAAGAATTTGTTCGTTGACACGGGACGCAGTACTCCGAGTTGCCGTGGCGGGCCTTGGCCTCGTCGCCCGCCGTTGCCGCCAGCGCCGATCAAGCGAGTCTCGCAAACATTGTATTGGGAGTAGCGGAACGGCATTAAGCCCGGGCTAAAGCGGGGCGCTGCGGTCCGGCAAATGGAACGGGGCTGCCATGTTATATTTCATGCCGATCTTCACGCGACGCTTGGCGCGTGACGGTCCAGGGGGCCTGCCTCAGCGCCCGCCGTGCACAAGGTCCCGCACGCCCTGGCCCATCAACACGCAACCGAGGACGAAAAGAAGAACGTAAGTGATGCGATAGAAGTGCGCTGTGGGCACCGTCTTAACCATCCAGATGCCGGCGAAGTTCGCCGCCACCGCGATCGGCAATAGCGCCAGCGAGGTGGCCAGATTCTTTGACGAAAATTGCGCGAGCATGAAGTAGGGCACGATTTTTAATACGTTAATGGCGGCGAAAAATACCGTGGTGGTGCCGACGAACACCATCTTCGGCAGTTTTTGCGGCAGCGTGTAGACTTGAAACGGCGGCCCGCCGCCTTGGCTGGCAAACGACGTGAAGCCGCACAGCGTGCCCCAAAACACGCCTCCGAGCACGGTGCTTTTCTTTGGCATTGCATGCCCGGTGCGCAACACCACACTGGCGACAAAGGCGAGCGCGGTGAAGCCGATGAGGATGCGGATGGCGTCATCCGACACGCTGGAGGCGAACAGCCAGGCCAGCGCAAGGCCCAATACCGCGCCCGGCAGCAGCACCTTAAGGTTCCAAACGCTCAATTCGCGCCAGTAGACGTTAACCGAAATCGCGTCCTGGCAGATCACGATCGGCAGCAGCAGCGCGGCGGCTTCGAGCGGCGGGAGATAAAGCGCGAGTAAAGGTGTCGCTGCCATCGACACCCCGGAGAAACCGCCTTTGGCCAGACCGAGGAAAATCACCGCCGGAATGGCGACGGCATAAAACCTCGGCTCGGTGATGATCGAGGCCAGCATGGACGTGCTATCTGTTTCCGCCGCCGCCTTTTTGCGGCTTCGTCATCGGCCGCGGCCGGCTAACGCGCTTGGCGCGCCGACCACTAAAGCCAACAGCCCACATCGGCGGCGGGCTTTCTGCCGCGCAGGGCCGCGAACAGTGCGGCGTTCGGACAGAACGCCGGGGCAGCCTCGATTCGCTCGGCGGCGCGCGCGAGCCAATTGCCGCAAACGGCATCGCATGGGCATGCCTGGCAGCGCTGGATCGCGGCGCCGAGCGGTGCGGGTTCGCACTGCAGCGCGACAACCGGGTCGAGCGCAAGCCGCGTCATCATCTCGCCCAACCGGGGAAACGGCCGATCATAGTCGTTGGGTCCGCGCATGGCGTTCGCTCCTATGGACGCTTGATGGCGATACTAGAGCGACGCGTTGCTGGGGTAATTGATCTACCTCAAGCAGCGTGGCCACCGGTCGCCAGGGGTGTGCGGCGGGGGGCGAAACGCATTGACCTAAATCAAGGCGGGAATGATCGATCGGCCGCTATCGTTGGCCCCAAGAATGAGAAGGGGAGCGAAATGTTCGCGAAAACACGATTGCCCGGATTGACCGCTCTACGGTGGCTGGCGACCGCTGCCGCAATGACGTTGATCGCCGCGCCGCCGCCGGCGAAGGCCGCCGATCCGATCAAGATCGGTTTCGGCATGGCGCTCACCGGTCCGCTGTCAGCCAACGGCAAGTCGTCTCTTCTGGCGATGCAGGTCTGGGAAGACGACATCAACGCCGAAGGCGGATTGCTCGGCCGGCCGGTCAAGCTTGTCTACTATGACGATCAGAGCAATCCGTCGCAGGTTCCCAGCATCTATTCGAAATTGCTCGATGTCGACAAGGTCGATTTGGTCGTCAGCGGCTATGCCTCGACCCAAATCGCCGCGGCAATGCCGATCGTTATCGGCAAGAAAAAGCTGTTCATCAGCCTGTTCGGCACCGGCATCAACGACAGGTTCGATTATCCGCGATATTTTTCGATGATCCCGAACGGGCCGACGCCGAAGCCAGCCTTCACCCGCGGCTTTTTCAAGGTGGCCGAGCAGCAGAACCCCAAGCCGCAGACGATCGCTTTGGCCTATGCGGACGCCGAATTTGGCCAGAATGCCTGCGAGGGGGCGCGCGAAAACGCGAAAGCGGCTGGTTTTCGGGTCATCTACGACATGAGTTACCCGCCTTCGACGGTCGATTTTTCACCGATCGTGCGGGCGATTGCCGCCAGGAATCCCGACTTGTTGGTGATCTGCTCTTATCCTCTCGACACCGTCGGTATGATCAGGGCGATCCACGAGGTCGGTTTCAAAGCGAAGATGTGGGGTGGCGCGATGATCGGGCTGCAATCCACGGTGTTCAAAACCCAGCTTGGCCCGTTGCTCAACGGCATTGTCAACAGCGAAACCTGGTTGCCGGTCAAATCGATGGAATTCCCCGGCGCGATGGAACTCCTGAAAAAGTATCAGGAGCGTGCGCCTTCAGCCGGCGCCGATCCGCTCGGCTACTATATGCCGGTATGGGCCTATGCCGATTTGCAGGTGCTCGGTGACGCCGTCACCGCGACCAAGAGCCTCAATGACGACGTACTCGCCGCCTATATGCACAAAACAACGTTCAAGACCGTGGTCGGCGACGTCGCATTCGGTCCGTCCGGCGAATGGGCCGAGGAGCGTACGCTGACGGCACAGTTCCAGAACATCAAGGACAACAACGTCGAGGGGTTCCGCGACGTGAAAACCGAAGTGATCCTTTATCCTTCGCAATACAAGAGCGGCGAGGTCATCTATCCCTACGAAAGTGCGATCCAGAAGTAGCAGGTAGGACATCGCACCAGCGACCAGCCGTTGCGGCGTGACGACCCTGAGTTGGAGTTTGCGGCGCGGCGCGAGCCGGCCGGGTGGCAAAGCCGGAGCGAGCGATGGTAGAGATCATCGATGCATTGCGTCAGGAACACAGCAATATCGAAAAATTGCTTCGCGTCCTGGAACGGGAATTGAGCGTGTTCGATCGCAGCGATCGACCGGATTACGATGTCGTTCTTTCGGTCATCGAGTACTTCATGGATTATCCGGACTCCTGCCACCATCCGAAGGAGGACGTCATCTTCGCCAAGCTCAAAGCGCGCGATCCTGTTGCGGCGGCGGGCATCTTCAACATCGAAAACGAGCATCGGGACGAGGCGAGGCGACTTCGCCGGGTCTCTCTTGCGGTGGAGAGCGTTCTCGGCGATCAGGATCTGTTGCGTCAGGACGTGGACGATATCATTCGCGATTTCATCGACCATCAGCGCGAACACATAGCGATGGAGGAGCACGTCTTTTTTCCGGCCGCGCTTAAGGTGCTGCAGCCGGCCGACTGGGACGAGGTCGCGCTCAGCCTCGCCGATCGCGACGATCCGCTGATCCCGCCGGGCCTGGAAGAAAAGTACGACGCGCTCTGGCGCCGGATCCTGAAACTGGAAGATGAAGCGGAGGCCGCGCGGCCTGCTTAGGAAATCTCTCGCGGTTGCTTGATCTGGCTCAAGAGCGCCGGGCGTCGGACATGGCACTCTCAAGTGTATGACACTCTGAAGTGCAATGTGCCGACACAAGGATACGCCGCCATGATCACGGACATCGTCGCCAATCTCAGCGTTCGCGACACTCGCAATCCTGCCGGTGACTACGCAGTCTCTCTGGCCAGCCTGCTCGAAGCGCACATTACCGGGATTGCGATCGCATTCGACCCGGCCATTCCGTTGTCGGGGATGGGATACGTGCCCGTCGATGTCATTGAGGCGCAGCGGCGCGAGAACGAAGCGGCGGCCCAGGCCGCAATCGACCGGTTCGAGGCGGCGACCCAGCGCGCCTGTGTCTCGTCCGAGCCGTTGATGCTCAGTGCGAGTCTCGCCTCTGCCGGCAAGGAATTCGGCCGCATCGCCCGAAGTTTCGATCTGGCGATTGTCGACCAGGCGAATCCGGACGGCAGCGCGGTCGAGGCGGTCATCCCGGTCAGTACGATGTTCGAATCAGGCCGGCCAGTGATCATCGTGCCCTACATCCAAAGAGGGCCACTTAAGCTTGATCGCGCCATGGTCTGTTGGGACGGAAGCCGAGCGGCGGCGCGCGCCGTCGCTGACGCCATGCCGCTGCTTGAGCGAACGGCGCATGTCGAAGTGGTCATCGTCAGCAATGAACCCGGCAAGCAGGGTGATCTCGAGGGCGCGGATATCGGCCAGAATCTCGCCCGCCACGGCATCAAGGTCGAAGTCAATCGCATTATGCGCGGCGAGCTCGACGTCGCCGATGCGCTGTTGTCGCATTCCGCCGATTCCGGTGCGGATTACATCGTCATGGGCGGTTACGGCCATTCTCGGCTGCGCGAATTCGTGCTCGGCGGGGTCACCCGGAAGATTCTACAGTCGATGCCGGTGCCGGCATTTATGTCGCACTGAGCGAAGTGACGGCCGCGCTCGGCCTGTCATCGCAGCGGCAGGTCGCTTGGGGTCGATGCGGCTTCGTCCGGGGTCGACTCATTGCTGGCTTCCGTCATTCGTGCCGGGCGAACGACCGTGACCGTACACGCCGCTTCGGCCGCCACTTTGGCGGACACGCTGCCGAGCAGGCTGCGCAGCAACGAATTCTGCCGGGCGCCGAGCAGAATGTGATCGATCCGGTTGGCGCGGGTGAACTCGAGGATGGCGTTCGCGGGATCGACGGCCTCGAGAACATGCGCCGTGAGGCGGTGCGGCTCCAGCTTCAGCGGCTCAGCCCAGTGCCGCAACGCCACCAGGCGGTCGATCTGCTTGCTGCGACCCTGTTCGTCCAGCGTCGAATCGAGTGTAACCCGGCCGAGCTTGAGCACGTTAAGGCAGGCAAGCCGCGCCGATGGCAATGTCGCCAGGATGCGCGCCGCCGCCGTGCGTAGCTCGTCGTTGAGCGATACCGAGCCTTCCGTGAGATCCACTGCGACCGCGACGATCGGCGCCGAGGCGATTTGCGTCGCCACCGCCGGCGCGATAATCGAGCGGGCGATTTCGTTGTTGAAGCGGCGGCGCAGCACCGTCGTCAGCGGATCGCGCTGCTGCCGCTCCGATCGTTTGGTCAGCTTGATCTGGTCGGGATGGCTCAAGTCGAACGCCAGTTGCGACGCGGTCGGATAGCGCCACGCCGGCTCTATCTCCAAACAACGCAAAACGGCCTCCTGCAGCCAGGGCGGATAGTCGGGCCGCAGTCGGCGCGGCGGAACCGGATCGCGCCACAGTCGCCGGCGCATCCCGGACAGCGATTCCCTTTCGCCGAATGGGCGCACTTTGGTCGAGAAAAAGTAGAGCAGCACCCCCAATGCGAAGAGATCGCTTCTGCGGTCGTTGCGAATGCCGAGCAATTGCTCGGGCGACATATAGGGCGCCGTGCCGAACGGCACCCGATATTCCTCCTGCATCAGGTCGGGCAGTTCGTCGTGATGGGAAAGCCCGAAATCGAGCAGCACGGCGTCGCCGGTCGACCGAAACATGATGTTGCTCGGCTTCACATCGAGATGAACGACATGCTGGCGGTGCAAGTCATCCAGTGCGACGGCGATCTTGACGCCAATACCGGCGACCTCGTCATAAGGTAGAGGCAGCTCGGCGAGCTGATGGAACAGTGATCTGCCCGGAAGACCCTCCATGACGATGTAGGGCTGTACCGCGAAATCGCCGACGGCGACGATTTTCGGCACGTGGATGCCGGATAGGCGCGGCAGGATCATCTGCTCCATCTCAAAGCTGACAATTGTCGCTGGATCGCCGCCTTCGCCGATTTTCGGCACCTTCATCAGCATCGGCCGCGGCGTGTCCGGCCGCGAGACGCGCCACAGCGTCGCCATGCCGCCTTGATGAACGCATTGTTCGATCCGGAAGCCGTCGATGACTGCGCCGGGTTCGAGTGAAGCTTTGGCCATCTTTATTGCCCAATCGCCAATCGGTCGGCGAGCCAGATCGGCAAGCCACTCTTGCGAATTCGAGCGGCGGCCTCTTCGACGTCATAGGGCGCGCGGCAATAGGTCAATTCGTGCCGATCGGTGTCCAGCACCGCATAGGACGCCGACGGATTGCCGTCGCGCGGCTGCCCCACTGAGCCGAGGACCGCCAGCCAGCGCCTTCCCGGCAGCAGCGGAATGGCCGAGCCGCTGATCGGCGTGAAGGCGGTGACGCTGCCTTTTGGTCCGACGGTGTAAAGCTGCGGCCGGTGGTTATGGCCGCAAAATGTGATGCGGGCCGAAGTCGCTTCGATGCTTCGCGCCGCGTCGGCGACGCTGTTGATATAGCGCCAGCCGCTTGGCTTGCTCGCTTCGGAATGAACGTAGAAGCGGTCGTCCTCGTTCAGCGTCAGCGGCAATTCCTTCAGAAACCGCCGCTCCGCGGAGCCGAGCTCGTTGCGAGTCCACTCGATAACAATCTTGGCTTCGATATTGAGCGTTTCGCTCGCCTCGCTGACCGCGTTGTCGTGATTGCCGCGTACGGCGAGAGCGCCCTGACCGACAAGATCCATAACTGTCGTGACCGTCCAGTCAGGATCGGCGCCGTAGCCGACATAATCGCCGAGGAGCACGATTCGCGCCGCGCCGCGTTCACGGGCCCGCGCCAGACACGCGGCAAAGGCTTGCCGGTTGGCGTGAATGTCTGCGAATAGGGCAATAAGCATCGCGAAAGCCCTGGGATGTCTTTACGCTAGCGCCGAACGCCGCCGCTCGATGTTGATCTTGGTCAAATCGCCGAGCGAATCCAAGCCTGCCGAGGCGTCGGCGCGATTTCACGTTTGCTAGGCGCGGCATCCATTTGTGCACTGATCCGGCGCTCAGCCCAGGATTTCGGCCATGCGAAACGAAAAGCGGCCCAGACCTGAGCCGGGACTTAAACCCCCGGTTCGGTCAAGGCCGCTTGCCCGTCGCACCCCGCTGAACGACACACATATAAGCCGCCGCAGCTTGGGCCGCTTTGACCTGGATCAAAGGTCCTTGCGGAGCACACCATCAATTGAGGCGCGGCACGGTGTTCCGCGCCCGATCCGCCGCTTGCGGCGCGGCTCATGCTCGCGGCGAGGTTTCGGCTTGCGACACGTCCATCCTATCGTAACCGTTCGCCTTGTAGAACAGATAGGATGCGATCCAACAGAGAATAAAGAAGGCAACGATCGAACAGCCGACCACGCCGAAATTGTTGGTGAGCACGGCGACAAAGCGCCACAACGGGCCGTCAAGGCCGAACCGGTCGCCGAGCAATGCCAAAACCTCGATGCCGCCGATGACGAGTGCGGCGACCACCGAAGCGAACGTGATGGTGATATTGTAGTACAGCTTGCGAACCGGCTTGACGAAGGCCCAGCCATAGGCGCCGACCATGATGGTGGAGTCGGTGGTATCCATCAGCGACATGCCGGCGGTGAACAGCGCCGGAAACACCAAGATCGACCAGATCGACAGGCCATGCGCGGCTTGCGCCGCCGAAATGCCGAGCACGCCGACCTCAGTCGCAGTATCGAAGCCCAATCCGAACAGCAGCCCGAGCGGATAAAGCTGCCAGCTGCGCTCGATCAGGTTGAAGGCCGGCCGCAACAGCCGGCCGATGAAGCCGCGTTTGGCAAGGATGTTGTCGACGTCTCCTTCGTCCAGCCGGCTGCCCTTGTCGATGGCCCGTAACGCACGGACGACCTGGAGCAGCACCAGAATATTGGCGAATGCGATCGCGAACAGAAACAGCGCCGAAGCCGCGGTGCCGATCAGGCCGCCGATATCCTTTAACGCCTCGAAATGGCCCTGCAGCGCGGTGGTGGTCAATGCGATCGCAAGTGCAAGGCCGACCACGACGGTCGAGTGCCCGAGCGAGAAGAAAAATCCGGCCGCGATCGGGTAGCGGCCTTCTTGCATCATTTTGCGCGTGACGTTGTCGATTGCCGCAATGTGGTCGGCGTCGAAGGCGTGACGGAGTCCGAAACTATAGGCGAGGAACGCGGTGCCAAACAGCAGCGGGTTGTTGCCGAACTCGAAATAAGCCCACAGCCATACCGCAATATTGGCGGCGATCAGGATGGCATAAATGCCGGTCACCTTGTCGCGCCTGCGGTCGCCTGAATCGTCGAAAATGTGCGATAACATATCGATACTGTAGAGCACCGATATGAATCTGCCAATCGCGGCCAGCAGAGCCGCAGGCGGGCGCGGAGGACTTGAGTGCCAGCCTACATCCTTGCGATCGACCAGGGCACAACATCGACGCGCGCCATTTTATTCCGCGCCGACACCTCGGTCGCGGCGCTCGCCCAGCGCGAATTCCCGCAGCATTTTCCGGCCGACGGCGAGGTCGAGCACGAGCCCGAGGATTTGTGGACGACGACCGTCGAGACCTGTCGCGCGGCGCTCCGCGAGGCTGGCGCCAGCGCCCGCGATATCGCCGCCATCGGCATCACCAATCAGCGCGAAACCACGCTATTGTGGGACCGCTCAACCGGCCGCGCGGTGCATCGCGCCATCGTCTGGCAGGATCGGCGCACAGCCGCGCTCTGCGCGCGGCTCAAGAGCGCGGGTCATGAGGCCGTGGTCGCGGCCAAGACCGGACTAGTGCTCGATCCCTATTTCTCGGCCACCAAGCTGGCGTGGCTGTTGGATCACGTCCCGCATGCCGCCGAAAGGGCCGCGCGCGGCGAACTCGCCTTTGGCACGGTCGACAGTTATCTGCTGTGGCGGCTCACCGGCGGCAGAGTTCACGCCACCGACGCCACCAATGCCTCGCGCACGCTTTTGTTTAACATCCACGACGGCTGCTGGGACGATTGGCTGTTGATGCTGTTTGGCGTGCCGAACGCTGTGCTGCCGACGGTGCTCGATTCATCCGCCGCGTTCGGCATGACGTCGCCGGAACTGTTCGGCGCGGCTATACCGATTTACGGCATCGCCGGCGATCAGCAAGCAGCCCTGGTCGGGCAGGCCTGTTTCACGCCGGGCATGTTGAAGGCCACTTACGGCACCGGCTGCTTCGCGCTCCTCAATACCGGCCGGACCCCAGTTCAATCGGCGAACAAACTTCTCACCACCATCGCCTATCAACTCGTCGGCGTACGCAGCTACGCGCTTGAAGGCTCGATCTTCGTCGCCGGTGCCGCGGTGCAATGGCTGCGCGATAGTTTGCACATGATCCATAGCGCTTCGGAAACGGGCGAGCTGGCGCAGGCGGCGGATCCAACGCAGGACGTCGTTCTGGTTCCGGCTTTCGTCGGTTTGGGTGCGCCCTACTGGCGGCCCGACGCGCGCGGCGCGCTGTTCGGCCTGACCCGGGCGACCGGACCCCGCGAGTTGGCACAGGCCGCGCTCGAAAGCGTGTGCTTTCAGACCGCCGATTTACTCGCCGCGATGAAGGCGGATTGGCAGGACGCCGCAAGCGCAATCAGCACACTGCGCGTCGACGGCGGCATGGCGAATTCCGACTGGACGATGCAACGGCTTGCCGATCTCATCGGCAGCACGGTCGACCGTCCGCAAATCAAGGAAACCACCGCGCTCGGCGCTGCCTATCTGGCCGGTCTTCACGCCGGTTTCTTTCCCGAGCCCGATCGCTTTCTCGATCATTGGCGATTGGAGCGGCGCTTTACGCCGCAGATGGATGCGGCAACGCGGGAGCGAAAACTGGCATCCTGGAGCACAGCGGTCCGTCGTCTCTTGGCTTGAAATCCGCGCTCCACGCCGGATTGCGATGCGGCAACTCATTGCGCCGCAACGTAAAGCTCGTTCCGGAACTTGGCGAAAATCGGCCAGGAACTCGACTCAGCCCCAGGGAGTTGTTGCGGGCCGGGGGCGTATCAAGTTCTGGACATGGCGAAATGTGCGGTATTTGCGGTGAGCTGACGTTTAATGGCAGTGCGGCGGGCAATCCCTCCGCGGCGAATTCCATCGCCGCAATGGTCGCGCAAATGCAGCCGCGCGGACCGGACGCCGGCGGCACGTTTTCGCAAGGCCGCGTCGCATTCGGTCATCGCCGGCTCAGCATCATCGACCTCGCCGCCGCGTCGCAGCAGCCGATGATCGATCCACAACTCGGGCTCGCCATCGTTTTCAACGGCTGCATCTATAATTATCGCGACTTGCGCGGCGAGCTGACGGCGAAAGGCTATTCGTTCTTTTCGCAGGGCGACACCGAGGTCATTCTCAAGGCCTATGCCGAATGGGGGCCGCGCTGCGTCGAGCGCTTCAACGGCATGTTCGCCTTCGCGATCTGGGAGCGTGATTCCGGGCGTGTGGTGCTGGCGCGCGATCGGCTCGGCATCAAGCCGCTTTATTACGCCGAGGAGCCGGGACGCTTTCGCTTTGCTTCGACGCTGCCGGCCTTGCTCGCCGCCGGCAACCTCGACACCACGATCGACCCGGCCGCACTGCATCATTACATGAGCTGGCACGCGGTGGTGCCGGCGCCGATGACGATCATCAAGGGCGTGCGCAAGCTTGCCCCGGCCACCATCTGTGTCATCGAGCCCGATGGCCGCCGCCGCGAGGAACTGTATTGGCAGCTCGAAGTCGGCCCGCAGGCCGCCGACCGGGCTATGAGCGAGCCGGATTGGCGCGAGGCGATCCGGGTTGCGCTCGGCAAAGCGGTGGCGCGGCGCCGCATCGCCGATGTGCCCGTCGGGGTTTTGCTGTCCGGCGGGCTCGACTCCTCGCTTCTGGTCGCGCTCCTCGCGGAGCAAGGCCAAGGCGGGTTGAAGACGTTCTCGGTCGGCTTTGAAAAAGTCGGCGACGTCGAAGGCGATGAGTTCCGCTACTCCGATCTGATCGCCCAGCATTTTGGCACCGACCATCATCGCATCAGCGTCGACTCATCGCATGCCATTCACGCGTTACCGGGAATGGTCGCGGCGATGTCGGAGCCGATGATGAGTCACGATGCCGTCGGCTTCTATTTGCTGTCGCGAGAGGTCGCAAAATACGTGAAAGTCGCGCAGAGCGGGCAGGGCGCCGACGAGATTTTCGGCGGTTATCACTGGTATCCAGCGCTGATGCGTTCGAACGACGCGACCAAGGATTATGCGCGGGTTTATTTCGATCGCGATCACGCCGAGATGGCGCAAGCGCTCGCGCCGGGGCTGATGAACGGCGACTACAGCCGCGATTTCGTCGACACGTTCTTCCGCACCTGCCGCAGTGCAACGCCGATCGACAAGACGTTGCAGCTCGACGCCCAGATCATGATGGTCGACGATCCGGTCAAGCGGGTCGACAACATGGCAATGGCTTCGAGCCTGGAAACCCGCGTGCCTTTCCTCGATCACGAGGTGGTCGAGCTTGCCGCGCGCATTCCCGCCGGGCTCAAAGTGCGCGACGGCGGCAAGTCCATTCTCAAGGAAGCCTCGCGCGGCCTGGTGCCGGACGCGGTGATCGATCGGCCGAAAGGCTATTTCCCGGTGCCGGCGCTCAAATATATCCGCGGCGCGTTCTACGATTTCGTCCGCGGCGTTCTCGACGCGCCAGTGGCGCGCCAGCGCGGACTGTTCAACCGCCCCTATATCGAGCGGCTGTTAGCCAATCCCGAGGGTGAGCTCACGCCCAAAGGCCACTCGAAGCTGTGGCAGGTCGCGCTTTTGGAATGCTGGCTGCAGACGCAAGGAATCTAGCGCAAAACCTGGATGGTCAATCTAAAACTCCGCAAGGACCGAAGACCATGGACTTTAGATTCGATCCGCAAGACCGTCGCTTCCATGTCCGCACCCTTTTCCCGCCGGGCCGCGAGCGGCGCGTCTTTGCGGCCGACGATCGCTTTCAATTTGGCATCGAAGAAGAATATTTCCTGTCCGACGCCAAGACCTTCGCGGCGCCGGCCGAGACGCCGGACGCGCTGTTTCAAGCCGCCGATTTCGACGTCGCCGGCCGCATCGAGCGCGAATTCCTGCAAGCCCAGATCGAGGTCGCGACCGAGCCGCATTGCGGAGCCGCCGATGCCCGGCGCGAGTTGTTAGCCTTGCGCCAGAACGCAGCGGCCGCTGCCGCCGAGCATGGGCTCGCGATCTTGGCCTGCGGTACCCATCCGCGGGCGCGGTGGCGGGACGCGGTGCAGAGCCCGAAGGATCGCTACGCCAAGGTCATGGACGATCTGCAGATGATCGGCCAGCGCAACATGCTCTGCGGTATGCATGTGCATGTGGAATTTCCCGATCCGTCGCGCCGCGTCGACGTGATGACGCGGATGCTGCCTTACCTGCCGCTGTTCATCGCGCTGTCGACGTCGTCGCCGTTCTGGCAAGGCCGGTTGACCGGGCTGAAAGGTTATCGGCTCGCGGCCTACGATGAATTGCCGCGCACCGGGCTGCCGGAATTGTTCCGCAGCGGCGCGGAATACGACAGCTATGTGGATGCCATGGTGCGCTCCGGCGCGATGGCGGACGCCAGTCATCTGTGGTGGGCGATCCGGCCGTCGCTCAAATATCCGACACTGGAGTTGCGGGCCGCGGATTCCTGCACCCGACTCGACGACACCATCGCGATCGCTGCGCTCTATCGCGTGTTGGCGCGTTTTTTGTACGGCCATCCCGAGCACAATGCCGGGATCGATGTCGTGGATCGGACGATCGCGGTGGAGAATAAATGGCGCGCCCAGCGTTACGGCGTGCAGGGCACGTTCGTGACGCGATCGGGCGCGCTCGCCGTCGGCGAGATGCTCGACCGGGTGCTGGAACTGGCCGCCGCGGACGCCGAGGCGCTGGCCTGTACCGAGCCGATCGAACATTGCCGTGCGATCGTTCTGGAGGGCACTTCGGCGGACGCACAGCTGCGGATTTTCACTGAAAATGAACACGAAGGCGCCGATATTGCCTTGCATAGGGTGACGCGATGGGTTCGCGACGCCACGCTCGTGGCCTAACGGTCGAGGTTTAGACAAAGGCGATATTATGTGCCGTTGGATTGCATATCGCGGGGAAACCACAGCGCTCGAACATTACGTCACCGAACCGGAACATTCGCTGGTTTCGCAGAGCATTCACGCGCTGGAATCGACCGCCAGCATCAATGGCGACGGCTTCGGCCTCGGCTGGTACGATCATCATCCGGAGCCGGGCTTGTACCGCGAAATCCGGCCGGCCTGGTCGGACGATAACCTGCGTTACCTTTGCCGGCATTTGCAGTCGCATCTGTTCTTTGCCCATGTCCGCGCCGCCACCGGCACCCCGATCACCCGGCCGAATTGCCATCCCTTCGCCGCCGGCCAGTGGATGTTCATGCACAACGGCTTCGTCGGCAGTTGGAGCCGGCTGCGGCGGCGCGTCGAAGCGATGATTCCCGATAAGCTCTATCCGACGCGCGTCGGCACTACCGATTCCGAAGCCATGTTCCTCGCCATCATGGGCGCCGGCATGGCGCATCCCGTGGCGGCGGCGGAAGGCGTGCTCGCCCAGA
This sequence comes from Xanthobacteraceae bacterium, assembly GCA_049519075.1. GTDB lineage: Bacteria > Pseudomonadota > Alphaproteobacteria > Rhizobiales > Xanthobacteraceae > BOG-931. Next base: position 24,823 of record JBEKRD010000062.1, read on the forward strand.
TCACCAATTTGGCCAACGAAACCGATCCGGGGGATCGCTTCCGCTTCACCGCGGCGCTGACCAACGGCAAAGACCTCTATGCCTTTCGTTACGCGGTGAACGACAAGGCCAATACGCTGTACTACCGGGAGTCGGAACGCGGCATTGTCATCGTGTCCGAGCCGTTCGACCGCCTCACGGATTGGCTGGCGGTGCCGGAAGGCCATGTGGTGGTCGCGCTGCACGGCGAGCGGGCCCGCGTGCTGCCGCTGTTCCAGCGCCACCAGCAAGCGGCGGAGTAGCGCTGCTAAACTCCGGCGTTTCGCTTTGCGTGCGGCAGCTTCCCTTGAGCGTCGGAACCGGCAGGCCGTGTCATCATAAGCCGGTGACGTGACGCGCATGTCGGGCCTGCCCGCAACCCTATCCTCCGTTTTCCTTTCCGCCCCGAGTTTCGCGCTGAACGTAACGGGGTTTTCAGCTCGCGCGCGAAAAAGCGTGGCGCGAGGACGGGAGAACTTGCCTGTTCACGTCATCCTGAGGCGGCCGCCATGAGCGCGATTACGCGCGTCTTCGACGCGCTATGGCGGCCCTCGAAGGAGACGGCCACAGCGCTTCGGCCGCACCCTTCGAGGCTCGCTCCGCTCGCACCTGAGTGACGGGACTACTTTCGCGGGGAGGAATGATGCGCTTACTTCTTCCACCCCTTGCCCCAGGCCGGCGGCGTCGCGGCGTCGATCAGAATAAACGCGATGCGGCATGGGCTCGTGCCGTTATTGACCCAGGCGTGATTGGTGCCCTGCTGGACCAGTACGTCGCCTGCCTTGACGTGGATTTCGCTGTCGTCGAGCAGCATGTCGATCTCGCCGTCGAGTACAATGGCGTAGTCGATGGTCTTGGTTCGGTGCGTATTGGCATGCCGCGCATAACCCTGCGTCGCCGGGTCGATGCCCATGGAGAGCAGAATTTGGTGATGATCGACGGGTGCGGCCTGCGGCGGTGTCGGCGCGAAATCGACAATGCGAAACACCGTGCCATTGGCAACGGGCGGCACGCCGGCATGATTGGACGCCCGATCGGATGAGCCCGCCACGTCAACCGGAAACTCGGTCGTGCTCCAGAGTAACGTCATACCATTGCCGCCCGCGCTACGCTGCTTGGCTTGGAGCGGGCTGTCGAACAGCGCAACCGCTTTACCCTGCGCGTCGTGGCCAGTCACGATACGGCGCGTCGCTCTCAATTCCATCGTCGACTCCTCCCGATTGCTGTCATGCGACATGCATGTTCACTCAGCCGCTTTTCTATTCGATATGGACCCTCGCTCATAGGGAAATTTCCGCAATCAGATACCTTCAGGGACGTCGATTCACTCTGACCCGATCCGAATGTCGCCGGCCGAATGACGTCGCCCTCGCATGTCCGATCGAAATCTGACGTCCTCGCATCGGAATTTTATCAAACATGGATCAAGAGAGCTTGGTCGGAACGAATATCTTTAGAAAATTGCGACGCTCGAAACATATAGCTAGGTCCAATGCCGGCTGTGCGTCGAGCCGGCTCGGCGGCATGTCGCTCGACACCCGCGACGCAGCACCGCGGAGAGGGCCGCCAGACATGACCACCGCCAGCAATTCCCCCGCCGAACCCCTGGCGCCGACTCCGGCCGACTGGAGAACCAGCGATCCCGCGCGCGCCGCATCGACTTGCGCTGAATTCATCAGTTTCGCCATCGGCGACGAACAATACGGCGTCGACATCATGGCGGTGCGCGAGATCAAGGGTTGGTCGAGCGTGACCCAGCTGCCGAACCAGCCCGAATACATGCGCGGCGTGCTCAATCTACGCGGCATCATGGTTCCCATCGTCGATCTGCGCTGCCGGTTCGGTCAGGGCCCGACCGACGCGACCGCGATGCATGTCGTCATCGTCGTTCAGGTCGACGCCAAAACGGTAGGCCTGCTTGCCGACCGGGTGCTCGACATCGTCGCGGTGGACGCATCGCAGATTCAACCCGTCCCGCAGGTGTCGCGATCCGCGCGAGCGGATTTTCTGGCCGGACTGGTGACCGTCGAAGCAACCCTGATCGCCCTGATCAATCTCGCTCAATTGCTGTCCGCGCAGCCCGAGATTGCGGCCGTGGCAACGGTATGACGGTCATCCGCGCCGCATCAAACCTCTGAATGCTTTTGGAGCCCACTGCGATGAGATTTATGGATAATCTGAAAATCTCGACCAAGATTATGATCGTCATCGCGCTGTTGAGCAGCGTCACCGTCGTGGCGATCGGGCTCGGGGCGCTGGCGTTGCGCAATGTCGAGGCAAGCTTCAGGACGATCACCGAGAGCGACTTTCCGACGGTGCTCAGCGTGTCGCAAGTGGAACGCAACCTAAAGACCATCGGCTTCACCGCTTACCGCTCATTCAGCTACGGTAGCAAGCCAGACGAGCGGAGAGCCGAGCATGAGGAAGCGGCTTACAAGGACGCGGTGGACATGCTCGACGCCGCCATCGTGCTCGATCCCTCGGACAGGCCAGCTTATGAGGATTTCAAAACCAGACTCGACGCCCTCCAGGCCATTATCACAGGCGCGATTGCGCATGGCCTGAAGAATGAGAAAGATGACGCCGCGCGCGACATGGTGAAGGGCGATGAGATCCTCATCGGCCTTTCGCGAGATCTCGTTACACTCAATGGCGAGCGCATCAACGCTGTCTATACCGAGGCCTCGGACGTCACGGAAGCCGCCCATGCGACGATCATCACGACCATCGCGATCTGCGTCGCCGGCCTCCTGATCTGCGTTGCCCTCGGTCTATGGCTGGCGATGACGCGGATTGCAAAACCGCTGACGCGCTTGGGCGAACGCATGAACGCCTTGGCGCAGGGCGAGCTCGACGTCGAAATCGCGGGCACCGAGCGGCAGGACGAGATCGGTCAGATGGCCAAGACCGTCGTGGTATTCCGCGACGCTGGCTTGGAAAAACGGCGCCTCGAAGCGGCTGCTATCGAGCATCGTCAGCAAGTCGAAGCGGAGCGGCTCAAGACCGACGAAGAACGTCGGCACAATGCCGAGGCGCACGCTGCCGCCGCCGAAGAGCAGGCGCGCGCCGTCAAGGCGCTGGCCGACGGTCTTGCCAGAATGTCCGAGGGTGACCTGACGGTTGCGCTCGACGAGGGTTTCACCGAGGCCTATCGGGAAATCAAGGACGACTTCAACACCACGATCGCGCGGCTGCGCGAGACCATGGAATCAATCGTCGCGTCCACCCGCGACGTCACCAACGCGTCGGCGGAAATTTCCGGGAGCACCACCGATCTGTCGCAGCGCACCGAGCAACAGGCCGCGAGCATCGAAGAGACCTCGGCCTCGATGGAGGAGATCGCCGCTACGGTAAAGAAGAATTCCGAGCACGCCCAACAGGCCAACCAATCCGCCGCCAAGGCGCGCGATGTCGCCGATCATGGCGGCCAGGTGGTCGCCAAGGCGGTTGAGGCCATGGCGGGGATCGAAACCTCGGCCGGCAAGATTTCCGACATCATTGGCGTGATCGACGAAATCGCCCGGCAGACCAATCTGTTGGCGCTCAATGCCGCAGTCGAAGCCGCCCGCGCCGGCGATGCCGGCCGCGGCTTCGCGGTGGTGGCGTCGGAGGTGCGTACCTTGGCGCAACGCTCCTCGCAGGCCGCCAAGGACATCAAGGACCTGATCACCAGCAGCAATGGCCAGGTCAAAGTCGGCGTCGGCCTCGTCAATCAGGCGGGCGCGGCGTTGGCGGAGATCGTCGAATCGATCAAAGCCGTGGCCGCCGTCGTGTCCGATATCGCCGGCGCCAGCATCGAGCAGGCGGGCGGCATCGAGGAGGTCAACAAAGCGCTCAACCAGATGGACGAGGTGACGCAACAGAACTCGGCGCTGGTCGAAGAGAACGCGGCGACCGCAAAGACGCTCGAACAACAAGCCAACGCGATGGGCGAGCGGGTCTCGTTTTTCCGCACCAGCAATGAGGTGCCGAGCGGCGGGGCGGGCGCAGCATCGGCGGCGCCAGGTGTTGCCGTAAACTTGCGATCGGCCGCGAAGGCGGAAACTTCAGCGGCAAGGCCGGCTAAGCGCTCTGCCGTCGGCTCGGTCGGCCGCATGCGTTCCGTGGCTGCCACCGCGATTAAAGTGAACACGGACGACGAAGAGTTCTAAGGCGCCGAAGGCCGGAAACGGTCTCGGCGCGCTATAGCAAAATCGAGAAAGTGCACGATGTCCATAAAATCAAAGCTCTACTGCGGTTTTGGCGCTCTCGTCATTCTGGCGCTGGCCTTGGCCCTTTACGGCGTGCGCGAGTTCGATGACATCGGCGGCAACGTCGTCAAGTTGAATACGCTGGCGGACGGCAGGGCACACGCGGTGGACGTCCAGGAATCCCTCGAGATAATACGCCGCAGCGTCCTCACTTTCACTTACGACCGTGACGAGGCTTCGTTGAAGGAAAACGGCGAGGCCGCCGCCAAGGCGCGTTCGATTCTAGAAGGCTCCGCAAAGGCGGCCTTGTCGGAGGCGCGCCGAAAAACTTACAATGATACGCTGGCAAGTCTTGCCGCCGTCCAGCAATCGACGCAGCTGCTCGCCGACATGACCAAAAAACTAAAGGACGAGAAAAGCAGCCTGTCGAAAGTCGGCGGCGAGATGACCGCAAGCTCTCGGGCTCTCATTGAGAAAACACAAACGGGTTCCGATCAATCGGCAGCCGGCCTGGCCACCAAACTCGATGGACAGTTGTCGTTTCTGCGCGTCTCCAGTTATCGCGCGCAGGAAGGGCTCGACGACGACGACTTTAAAACCCTGCGCGGCGCCGCTACCGCGACGTTAGCCACGATCGTGGAGATGGACAAGGACGCTTCGCAGAGCACACACGATCTCGCCAGCCCGCTCAAATCGGCGGTGACAGGCTTTGGTGAAACGACCAAGAGCTATGTCAATCAGCTCAAGCAGATCAAGGCGATATACGCCAATCAGATCGTCCCGCAGATCAAACAGATGCAGGTGACCTTCGACACCACACGAGATGATCTGGAACAGTCGTTCATTAGGACTAGGAAATCCGTCGAGGGATCAATCACTGACACCGTTACCATCCAAGAGATCATCGCCGGATTGACGCTGGTGTTCGGCGGGCTGCTCGCTTTCTTCATCGCGCGCTCGGTATCGAACCCGATCCAGGCGCTCACCAGGGGCATGAAGGAACTTGCGGAGGGAAATTTCGGCGTCGTGCTGCCCGGGCTTAAGCGCAAGGATGAGGTGGGCGGCATCGCCAAAGCCGTTGAGGCCTTCAAGGTCAAGGCCGCGGAAAATGCAGCGCTTGAAGCCGCCGCGAAGGCCGAGCAGGACAAGCGCGCCGATGCCGAGCGCCAGTCGGCGCTCGCCAAGATGAGCGACGAGTTCCAGGCGACGGTCGGAGG
>JBEKRD010000063.1:0-28045 GCA_049519075.1 Xanthobacteraceae bacterium
CGGCGCGATCGGCCAAATACCGCCGATAATGCTGCTCAACCACGTCGGCGCAACCAGCCCGCCAACGTGACAAAGCCGGAAAACTCTAGCTTCCGGCGATCCAAAGATGGGTCTCACTGCAGGGCCGTAGCCGTAATAAGAGGGGTATGGGCCATAATAGGGGGGCGGGCCGTAGTAGTCGGGCGGCGGGACGTAGCCCGGTGGATAGTAGCCGGGCGGCGGAGGCGGCGGCCCTCCCGGATAGGCCGCAACGGGACCGCTGGGTCCGCCCGCGCCGGGCGGTGGCCCGCCAGGAGACTGCCCTTCGGCAGGCGGCCCATCAGGGTCGCTCTGGTCGATGCTGGTCGCGATGACATAGCCGTTCTGGCCCTGCCAAGTGACTTGGCACCATTGGCCGCTGCACCCGGCGACGTCGATGGTGGTGCCGCCGGGAATGGTGATGATGACGTTGTAGGTCGTTCCCGGTCCGGCTCTGAGATTGACGTTGGTGGCGGCAAGTGCCGGCGCTGCCGCAGCGTCTGATGGCGACAGCGCCAAGGACAGGGTGAAGAGCGCCACGGTGGTGGCTGCGAGCCGTGCAAACTTCGTCGCCGATCCTGTGCGCTCCATCGAAGATCCCCTGCTGGGCGATAGGCGAGATATAGGGTCGCGTTTAGCCCGACTCTCAACGCTCTTCGCGGCCAGAATTTTCTGGTCTGCCATCCAAAGACCTTCCCGAGAAAGGTCTCGCTCAAATAAAAACTATGGTGGCAGATTCTGCAGCTCCGGGAACGGCATATAAGTCACGCCGGCGCATAGCTCCTTCGGCATTTCGATGAACTGATCGAACCGGCCGGCGAGGAAGCTCGCCGCGATCTCCTTCATGCCGGCATATTCGCTGGCGTTCTTTTTCGCGTTGAATTTGAGGCAGACAACGTAGCGGGTCGTCGAGCCATTGCCGGTCTGTTTCAAGCCTGGTTCGGTGATGGCGGCGTCGCGGACATGGGTCGGATCGTTCAGGTAGGCGTGCATCGCGGAAAGAATGTCGGTCTTGTATTTCGTGGGATAGGCGTGGATCGCATCGTCCCCCGCATTATCCCCGTCAAGCCAATGCTGATGACCGCAGGCGCCGAGCGCAAGCGCCGAGCCGACGACCAGGCTCGCGCGCAAAGCCGCACCACCACGCATCGATCGCACTGCCCTTCGCCTTCGCACCCGCCTCGAGATCGCCCATCCCTGTGTAATCCGGAATCGCGGCGAGCGCCATCGCCGCGTCATCGTCACCGGGGTATGATGTTGCCAGAGGCATGTTGCCAAGTCGTGTCGACTAGCCGCAAAATCCCCTATAACGGCACCGTCGAAGACGGCCGGTGGCGATCTATCAATTAGGGCTATACAGCCCTTTGCAACCGAGACTTCCGGCTCATGCAGGAGACGACCTTGCCCCGCACCGATGAAGTTGCACTCAAGGCCGTCAGTCCCGCGTTCGCCAGGAAGCGGGCCTAGCGGATCGAGTGCGCGCAAAAACGGGAGCAGCGGACATGCGATCGTTGCCGGCTTAGATGCACTTCATCCAGCACCTCATTCATGCCTATGGCCTGCTGACCGTGGCGATCATTGTCGGTCTGGAATGCGTTGGCGTTCCGGTGCCGGGGGAAACCGCGCTTCTTGCGGCGGCAATTTATGCCGGCACCAAGCATGATCTCAACATCGTCTCGGTGATCCTAACGACGGCGGCTGCGGCGACCGTCGGTCGTATGATCGGCTACGTGATCGGCCACGAATACGGCTATTGGCTATTGCTACGCTACGGCAATTATGTGCGCATGACCGCCGCGCGGATCAAACTCGGGCAGTATCTGTTTCTGCGCCACGGCGGCAAGATCGTCTTCTTCGCGCAATTCGTGCCGATACTGCGCACTTTCGCCGGAATTTTCGCCGGTGCCAATGTCATGCCCTGGCGCAGTTTTCTGTTCGCCAATGCGGTCGGCTCATTTATCTGGGCGGTGATCTATGGTTATGCCGCCTATGCGCTCGGCCGTCAGTTCGAGCGCTTGGAGGCCCCGCTGGTGATCTTCTTCGTGGTTGTCGCGGTGATCCTTTTCATGGTCGGGGGTGTGTTTGTGCACCGCCACGAGGCCCAGCTCAGCGCCGAGGCCGAACGCGCCATGCCGGGGCCGCTTGAACTTCCCTGAGAGCCGGGGGGCGGCGTCCGCAGCGCGCGCTCGAATTGCGCTTCTTGAACGTTTTCGCCCCTATCGCCATATTAGCCGAAGCCGCGCGGCGATCCTGTGCGGTCGGTAGGGGTGCCAGTCGGGCCCCGCAAAGTCGCTTGTTAAGGACTTTGAACGATGTCCAGGGTTTCTTCGCTTTCGAGTCCGTTCCTGCTTGGCTTCGACGAGATTGAGCGGGTGCTTGATCGAGTCGGAAGGGCTGCCGAGGGCTATCCCCCCTACAATATCGAACGTGTGCCGCGCGAGGGGAACAGCCCCGAGCGGTTGCGCATTACGCTGGCGGTGGCGGGTTTTACCCGCGACCAACTCGATGTCAGCGTAGAGGAAAGTCAACTCGTGATCCGCGGTCGCCAGCAGGACGATAAAAGCCGGCAATACATCCACCGCGGCATCGCCGCGCGGCAATTCCAGCGCACTTTCGTGCTGGCGGATGGCATGGAGGTGCTGGGTGCGGACTTGAAGAATGGATTGCTGTCGATCGACTTGGTGCGCCCCCAGCCGGAGCGCATCGTTAAATCGATCTCAATCAAAGAATGCGATTAAGGAAACCGGTAGGACTCGACCAGCCACGAAAGGAGTCGAGGGCCATGAGTAACGATATGACCAGCACGATTGACGGAACCGAAGTCAAATTTGACCTGTCTCCCGAGGCGCTCGCCCATCTCGGCGACGGCCGCATCGCATATGTGAAAACGGTCCGCTCCGAGGACGTTCACACGCTATTTCCGCAGGCCCAGATGCCGGAATTGGCGCCCGGCCAGACGCTGTTTGCGCTGCATGCCGCCGATGGCACGCCGATCATGTTGACCGATACCCGTGAGGCCGCGGTCGCCAATGCCTGGAGCCAGGAGCTTGAAACCGTGAGCCTGCACTGATCAGTCAGGCACCGGTCATCAGCAATTTTGGGGTCCGCGACGACGCCGTCGCGGGCCCCTTTTTATTTATCGACTGCCGATAGCCGATTGCTGCGCGGGCTAAGCGGCCGAAGCCGACGGCATGGCCAAAACCGCGTACAGCGATTCGGCGTCGTGCGAGGCGCGCAATTTGTGCGTCACATTGGGATCGCGAAGCAGCCGCGCGATGCGGGCGAGCGCCTTGAGGTGGTCGGCGCCGGCGCCCTCGGGAGCAAGCAAAAGAAAAACGAGATCGACCGGCTGGTTGTCGAGCGCCTCGAAATCGATTGGCCGATCGAGCCTTGCAAACAATCCAAATAGCCGCGTGAGCGTCGCCATCTTGCCGTGGGGAATGGCGATGCCATTGCCGATCGCGGTCGAGCCGAGCTTCTCGCGTTGCATCAGGATGTCAAAGATGGCGCGCTCGTTCTGGCCGCTGAGCATTGCCGCGCGTGCGGCAAGCTCCTGCAGCACTTGCTTCTTGCTGTTGACCTTGAGCGCCGGGAGGATTGCGTTGGGCGCAACCAAATCGGTAAGCGGCATGAATGGAACCTGAGGAGCGAGGCTTTTAGCCAATCGCTAAGTAACTGTTTGAGCGCGATCTTTTCCGAAAACCGGTTGCTCACTAAGCAAGATCGCGGTCGAGAGCGGCGGACCATAGAAAGCCGCCGCTACGGCGTCAATGGGCATCAGCGGGCGCCATGACCGGCGGATCGATCCAGCCGAAATGTCCGTCGGCGCGGCGATAGACGATGTTGACGCCGCCATGTACGGCGTGCCGGAACACCAGGACAGGGGCGCCGGTCAGGTCGAGTTCCGTCACGGCATCGCTGACCGAGAGTTGTTTCAAGGTCGTGGTGGATTCAGCGATGATGACGGGGGTGAAGGCGTCGACCTCGGCTTCGTCGTCGTGTTCTGGGGCGGCGATGATATAGCTCGCGGCATCGACCGCAGCCCAACTGTCGCTGCGGTCAGGACGACGATCCTTGAGCCGCCGGTGATAACGGCGCAGCCGCTTTTCGATTCGCAATGCCGCCTGATCGGCGCTGGCGTATGCGTCGGGCGCCAAGCCTTCGGCGTGCAGCGTGATCTTCGAATCCAGATGAATGGCGCATTCGGTCCGGAACCCGAATCCGTCCCGCGCCAGCGTCACGTGCCCGGAATAGCCGCCGTCGAAATACTTGCTGACGGTTTCAGCGATTCGGGCGTTGATCCGCTCGCGCAAAGCATCGCCGAGGTCGAGATTTTTTCCTGACACGCGAAATGGCATAATAGCCTCTTTTTTTGTAGGACTCGCTTCAGCAGCTGCATTCGACCTAGGTATTGGCAAAGACGGAGTCAACGCGACACTGCGGACGATACCGTATCCTTGCCGGCGATCGAGTTTAATTCGCCGCGGCGCTCTGTTTTTCGCGCCGCCGCTGCACCGACGAAGGAATGCGCATGGCTTCGCGGTACTTCGCCACCGTGCGCCGCGCAATGTCGATGCCGGCCTCGCGTAGTTTCTCGACGATCGTGTCGTCCGACAATATGTCGCCGGAACCTTCGGAATCGATCAATTGTTTGATGCGGTGGCGCACGGCTTCCGCGGAATGTGCCTCGCCGCCGTGCGAAGCCGCGATCGACGAAGTGAAGAAGTATTTCAATTCGAAGATGCCGCGGCTGGTCGCCATGTACTTATTGGCGGTGACGCGGGACACGGTCGATTCATGCATGCCGATTGCTTCGGCTACAGTCTTGAGATTGAGCGGGCGCAGATGCTGGACGCCGTGGGCGAAGAACGCGTCCTGTTGGCGCACGATTTCATTGGAGACTTTGAGGATGGTGCGGGCGCGCTGATCGAGGGCGCGAACCAGCCAAGTGGCGCTTTGCAGACACTCGGCGAGATAGGATTTGTCGGTGTCGCGCCGCGCCGTCGCCGAGACCTCGGCGTAATAGGATTGGTTGACCAGAACCTTCGGCAGGGTGTCGGAATTAAGTTCGACCAGCCAGGCGCCGTGCGGCGCCGGACGCACGAAAACGTCCGGTACGATCGGCTGTACGATCGCGGAGCCGAAGGCGAGACCGGGTTTCGGATTGAGGTGACGGATTTCGCCGATCATATCGGTGAGATCCTCGTCGCCGACGCCGCAGATCTTCTTCAGCTGAGCGAAATCTCGCCGTGCCAGCAGATCAAGCCGTGTGACCAGCGCCTGCATGGCGGGATCGTAGCGGTCGCGCTCCTTGAGTTGGATCGCCAGGCATTCGGCGAGATCGCGCGCGCAAATGCCGGCCGGATCGAAGGTTTGCAGGATGGCAAGAACGGCTTCGATCTCGGCGACGCTGGTGCCGAGCTTGTCCGCCACGTCGGCGAGGTCGCCCGTTAAATATCCGGCCTCGTCGACGAGATCGATCAGGTACTGGCCGATCATGCGGCGCACCGGATCGACGATAGCGAGCGTCAACTGCTCGCGCAGCCAGTCGGCCAGCGTGGTTTCCGCGGAAACGAAGGCTTCGAGATTATACTCGCCGTCGTCGCGGCCGCCGGACCCGGTGCCGGCCCATTCCGAATAGGCGGCCGGACCATCCGCGGCGCGTGGCCGGGGTGGCTCGGCATCGTCGGGGGAGGTGTCGTCGATGCGATTGTCCGCCCGTTCGTCGTTATCGCCGTTCAGTTCACGCTCGGTGCCGTTATAGGCTTCGCCGTTTACGCCTTGCATCTCCGGCGCCGAGGCAGCGTCTGGCGTGCCCGGCGCCGGCTCGGTTTCCGCGCTGTTGTCGAGCAGCGGATTGCGCTCTAGCTCGGCTTCGACATAGGCGACCAGATCGAGATTGGAGAGTTGCAGCAGCTTGATGGCCTGCATCAGCTGGGGCGTCATCACCAACGCTTGGCTCTGCCGGAGCTGAAGTCTTTGTGAAAGGGCCATAGAGGGACTGAATACTGGTGTGTTTAGGCCAAGTTGGTCCGATTCTTGCTTCCTCCCTTACAGCAATTTTTCTGCCGTGTCGCTACCCGTTTTGGGTTGGCGACTAAAGTTTGAACTCTTCGCCGAGATAGAGCCGCCGCACCTCAGGGTTGTTGACGATGTCGTCGGTGCGGCCCTCCATCAGCACTTCACCCGAATAGATGATGTAGGCGCGGTCGGTCAGGCCGAGCGTCTCGCGCACATTATGGTCGGTAATGAGCACGCCGATGCCGCGGTTGGTGAGATGGCGCACCAGCGATTGGATGTCGCCGACGGCGATGGGGTCGATGCCGGCAAATGGTTCGTCGAGCAGCATGTAATTCGGTCGCGTGGCAAGCGCCCGGGCGATTTCGACGCGGCGGCGTTCACCGCCGGAAAGCGCGATCGCCGGCGTTTTTCGCAAGCGCGCGACGTTGAATTCCTCCAGCAGCGAGTCAAGATCGCGGGCGCGCCGCTTGGCGTCGGGCTCCACCACCTCAAGCACGGCGCGGATGTTGTCCTCGACGGTGAGCCCGCGGAAAATCGAGGCTTCCTGCGGCAGATAGCCGATGCCGAGCCGGGCGCGCTGATACATAGGCAGGCGGGTCACGTCGCGGCCGTCGAGATCGATACGTCCCTGGTCGGCCTTGATGAGGCCGGTGATCATATAAAACACGGTGGTCTTACCGGCGCCGTTGGGACCGAGCAGGCCGACCGCTTCGCCCTTACGCACATAGAGGCTGACGCCCTTCACTACTTTGCGGCCGACGAAGCTCTTCTCCACGCCGTGGACGGCCAGAAGGCCCTTGCGATCGACCGGCAACGCGCCGTTGCCCTCGGTGCGACGGCGCGGCCGGGCTGCCGGCCGAGGCCCATTGGCCGGCGCCGGTTGGCGCGGCGGCCGCGATTGTGCCGGTGGCACGAAGGGGGGCGGGACGGTTGGCGGCTCCAACGGCGGTACGAACGAAGGCGCGGGCGACGCCGATGTCGGCACGAAGGGCGGTGGGACGAAGGGGAGTGGCACGTCGGGCTGCTGCGGCGGAGGCGCTTTGCTGCGCGCTTTTTCCGCCGGCGCCGGCAGGCTCGCGATGTCGAGATAGATGGTGCTGATCGTTCCGCCCATCGAGGCAAGATCGATCGCCTCAGAGTCGGCGCGCGGCTTGCGGCGCGCGGGTGCCGCCTGGCGGCGAAAATATGAAAGAAGGTCCAGCACGCCGGTCTCAGAAAGCTCGCCTGTGAATCGCGGGGGATTCGCGTTTAGACTAGCGACTTTAGCCCATCTTCTGCAGGGATGCGCATGGCCCGTCCGTTTATTCGGTGGGTCAATTTGTCTTGCCTGGGCCGATCGTGGTCATGAAATTGCCCGGCTCGCCGTTTTGGCCCTTACTCGGCTGAATAAGCGCTCGGACGCGGCCGGGCGGTGCCGTCTTGCCGCCGCCAGTGGTATTGCTGCTCGCGGATTCAACCCGCGCATATCCGGTTGTGGTGTCGACCACGACCCGCTCGCCGTGAATGACATTCTGGCCCTGGCTGACCACAACATTGCCACTCAAGGTGATGGTCTTGGTCTTGAGGTCATAGACGCCGAGATCGCCACTGGCGTTCTGGTCCTTGGTGATGACAGTCACGCCGCCGCGCGCTTCGATTCGGCGGATGTTCTGGGCGCCCTGGGGCGTGCCGGGCATCGATTTTGTCGCGGTCGCGGCCGCCGCAGGCGAGCCGTCGGCGCCGCCGATGCCGACTTCCTGTCCATAAAAGACGACGAGGCTCTGGCACTTCATCGTGGTATCGCCCTGCACCACCTGGACGTTGCCCGAAAACGTCGCCTGCTTATTTTTGTCGCGGACTTCAAGCGTTGCCGCCTCGATCTGGACCGGCTGATCCGTGTTCTGGCTCATGCCCTGAAATGGGCTCGGTGCAGCCGGATGCGGCGCTTGCGCGCCGGCGGGCGCAGCCGCCAGCAGCGCCGAGGTCGTCAGGGCCATGAGCACGGCGCAAAGTTTAAGGCGATACATCATTGGTCGTTCGCCTTTGCGCTGTCTTTGTTTTGCTGCAGCGTCATGGTGACACCGCCGAAGCGGACCACGCTGCCGTTCTCGGTGATGTCGAGCCGCTTGGCGTTGAGGAAACCGTTGAGCAATTTCACCGCGACCGGCTCATCGGAAACGACGTTGCCCTTGCGGACATCGACCACCGCTTGGCTCAAGCGGCCCTCATACCCCGTCGACGACACCAGCATGATATTATCGTGCAGTGTCAGCATTTCCGTCTTGGAGTCGTAGACGCCTGAATCGGCCACCATGTCCACGCTGCTCTTGTCCTGCATTTCCATCTTGGCGTGGAGCTTATTGAGTTCAACGCGATTGGGCTTGGTGATGTCCTGTGCGGCGGCGTCGGCGGAAAACTCATAGGCGCGGGAATCGATCGTGAAGCCGGTCAGCCGCGGCTGCTCCATCGTGATCTTGGTGCCGTGGATGACGAGGTTGCCGAGTTCGCCCGGCAACCGGAAACCGCCTATTGGCGGCATGTAATTGAGCCCAACGACTGTCAGCAATACCGCGGCGATACCGATCGGCACGCCGACGCGGAGCCAGCGCACATGCCGGCTATGCCGAAGCGCGGATCGATAGACGCGATCGAAAGCGCCCTGGGAACCTGCCGAATATCCCTTCGCGCCGTTCTCGGGGTAGGCAATGGCCAAGCGTTTTTCCTTTAGGCGTCGCCCCGATTCGGAACCTTAGACCACGCTTTTAGCGGGTTTGTCTCGCGAAATTCCTTGCAAAAATCCCCCGCGAATGTGGCCCGGCGAAGGCCGACATTGCGGGAGCACAAGCCGCCCTGGCTCAGGAATGAGCGAAAATATCTTCGGCGGCGAATCCGGCGAGGTCGAGCCGCACCCGCTCCGGCAGGAAGCGGAAGCAGGCGGCGGCAAGGGTTTCGCGGCCCTCGCGCGCCAGCATCACGTCGAGCTTGTTCTTAAGCGCGTGCAGATGGGTAACGTCGGCCGCGGCATAGGCCAGCTGCGGATCGCTCAAGTCCGCCGCGCCCCAATCGGACGACTGCTGCTGCTTGGAAATCTCCTGCCCCAGCAATTCGCGCACCAAATCCTTCAGGCCATGCTTGTCGGTATAAGTCCGCACCAGCCGCGATGCGATCTTGGTGCAATAGGCCGGCTCCGGCATCACGCCAAACGCCTTGCACAACATGCCGAGATCAAAGCGGGCGAAATGAAAGATCTTGAGCAGGCTCTTGTCGGCGAGGAGACGCTTCAGGTTCGGCGTATCGGCCGTATGCGCGGGAATCTGCACCACATCGGCGGAACCGTCGCCCGGCGAGAGCTGCACCACGCACAACCGGTCGCGCTGCAGATCGAGCCCCATGGTCTCGGTATCGATCGCGACCGCTCGCGAGGGTGCGTTCGTGTAGCGCGACAGGTCCGGCAGATCGCCGCGATGAAGACGGATGGTCATGCGACGACGTCCGCTGCGGTAGGGCTCGATCTGGTGCCCAGGAGAGGACTCGAACCTCCACGCCTCGCGGCGCTAGTACCTGAAACTAGTGCGTCTACCAATTCCGCCACCTGGGCCCAGTCGGGCAATGCCCGGATAGGTACGGAGCGGTCATCCCCTTGTCAATCGAACGGCTTACACCCCGATCCGGACGAAGGTACGGTTATTCTAGACCACCATCCTGCACCACAATACCAGTGCGATCGCATAACGTTGCGGATCGCACGATAGTCACTATACAGCGCCCCGGCGATCATGTATTTCGCGACAAATGGCCTCGAAGAATAAGCTTGATACGCTCGTCACCGTGTTCGGCGGCTCGGGGTTTCTTGGCCGCCATGTGGTGCGCGCACTCGCCAGCCGGCAATACCGGGTCCGCGTTGCGGTGCGCCGCCCGGATCTCGCTTTCCATTTGCAGCCGTTGGGCCGGGTCGGTCAGATCCACGCGGTGCAGGCCAATCTGCGCTATCCGGATTCGGTTGCCGCGGCAGTCGGTGATGCCGACATTGTGGTCAATCTGGTCGGCATCCTGTTCGAACACGGCCGTCAGCGTTTCGATGCCGTAATGACAGCCGGGGCGGGAACCGTGGCGCGCGCGGCCAGTGCCGCCGGCGCGCCGCTGGTCCATGTCTCCGCCATCGGCGCCGACGCCGGCGCGACGTCGCATTACGCCCGGGCGAAGGCTGAAGGCGAACGGCTTGTTCTGGCGGCGCACAGCGCGGCGACTATCTTTCGGCCGTCGGTCGTGTTCGGTCCCGAGGACGATTTCTTCAACCGCTTCGCGGCGATGGCGCGGATGTCGCCGGTGCTGCCGCTACTGGGCGGCGGTCAGACGCGCATGCAGCCGGTCTTCGCCGGCGACGTCGCCGAGGCGATCGCCAAGGCGGTCGATGGTGAAACCAAGCCGGGCGCGATCTACGAGCTCGGCGGGCCTGACGTGCGGACGTTCAAGGAATTGATGGAATTGGTGCTCGCCACGATCGAACGCCGCCGCTTGCTCGTCCCGGTGCCGTTCGGCTTGATGAAGCTGCAGGCGACATTGCTGCAATACTTGCCGAAGCCGCCGATCACGCCCGACCAGGTCGAGCTGCTCAAGCGCGACAATGTCGTCGGCGAGGACGCCCGCCGCGATGGCCGCACCCTGGAAGGGCTAGGCATCACGCCGGAGTCGGTGGCCGCCATCGTGCCGTCTTACCTGTGGCGTTTCCGCAAGAACGGCCAGTTTCGTCCGCGCACGGCCTAAGCCGCGCCGGGCTTCAATGCCCCAGCGTAAGCGCGAGCAGTCCGAGCACGCCGACGACGATCCGCCACCAGGCGAATAAAGCAAAGCCGTGGCGCGCGACGTAGCCGAGCAGCGTCTTGACCACGAACCAACCGCAGACGAAGGAGACGGCAAAGCCGATGGCGATGATCATCGTGTTGCCGCCGCCGAACTGGGCTTTGCTTTTGTAGGCTTCGAACGCAAATGCGCCGACCATTGTCGGCATCGCCAGCCAAAAGGAGAATTCCGTGGCCGCGCGCTTTTCGGCGCCGAACAGCATGGCGCCGACGATGGTGGCGCCGGAGCGCGACACGCCCGGCACCATGGACAGGCACTGGATCACGCCGATGCCGAGATACATCGGCAGCGAGAATTTGGTCGCGTCATGGTAGCGCGGCTTGAGGTCAAGACGATCGATCCACAACAGCACGAAACCGCCGACGATGAGCATCGAGCAGACGATCCAGACATTGAACAGCACGCTCTTGATGACGCCGTAGGCCAGCGCACCGATGATCATGGCGGGGAGAAAAGCCACCAACACGCCGATGACGAAGCGCCGGTCGTCGCCATTGCTGAACATGCCGAGAAAGAGGCGCCACAACCGCACGAAGTAAATCGACAACAGCGCCAGGATTGCGCCGAGCTGGATCAGCACGGCAAAGGCCTTGCCGAAGTCCTCATCGGCGAAGCCGAAGAAGTGCTCGACCAGGAGCAGATGTCCGGTCGAGGATACCGGAATGAATTCGGTCAAGCCCTCGACGATGCCGAGGAAGATCGCCTTGATTACGTCCAATGTCATGCTGGGCTCCGCGGCGAGGGGTAGGCGCGAGACGCGCCGGTGTGGCATAGACCTGGGTAAAATGGGCCTGTGTAAAACCGTTGCGGCAGACTTTTGACGCAAGCCCAAGATTCGGGCAAGGCTCGCGGCCGCATGCTGACGCTGTTCCATCATCCGATCTGCCCGCAGTCCCGCTTCGTGCGGCTCGTGCTCGAAGAGTACGGCTCGCCACCGCGATTGGTGGAGGAGCGGGTTTGGGAACGACGCGAGGAATTCCTGGTGCTCAATCCGGCGGGGACGACGCCGGTGCTGGTGGAAGAGGGCGGGCCGCCGGTTCCCGGCGCCGCCATTATCGCCGAATATATCGATGAGACCCGTGGTGAAAGTTTCGCTCTGGCCCGGCTGCTGCCGCAGGACTCAAGGTCGCGGGTCGAGGTGCGGCGCCTGATGAGCTGGTTCAATGACAAGTTCTTCGCGGAGGTCTCGGGCGCATTGGTCACGGAGCGGGTCTACAAGCGCTTTATGCCGGCCGGCAGCGGCGGCGGATCGCCCGACACCGAAACGCTGCGTGCTGCGAAAAGCAACATCAGGTACCATTTGGCCTATATCGGCTGGCTCGTACGCACCCGCGACTGGCTTGCCGGCGATAGCCTGACCTATGCTGATCTGACCGCGGCGGCGCATTTGTCGGCCGCCGATTATCTGGGCGATGTGCCGTGGGACGAAGACGAGACCGCCAAGAATTGGTACGCGAGAATAAAGTCGCGACCCTCTTTCCGCACGCTGCTCAACGAAACGCTGCGCGGCCTACCGCCGGCGCCGAGCTACGCCGACCTCGATTTCTGACCGCGGGCGCGCTCAAAACGGCGCTGGGCGAGGCCGCGCGGGATTGTGGCTTCGATGCGGTCGGCGTGGCGCGGCCGGATGCAATCCCGTTCGCGGCGGATCGGCTGCGTGAATTTCTTTCCGCCGGCGGCCATGGCGATATGGCCTGGATGGCGACCAATGCCGATCGGCGCGCCGACCCGCGAGTATTGTGGGCGCAAGCGCGCTCGATCGTCATGCTCGGCGTCAATTACGGCCCGGATGACGACCCGTTGGCGATCCTCAAGGCGCGCTCGCGCGGCGGCATTTCGGTCTATGCGCGCGGCGACGATTATCACGAACTGATCAAGCCGCGTTTGAAACAGCTCGGCCGGTGGCTCATCGCCAATGGCGGCGGCGACATCAAGGTTTTCGTCGACACCGCGGCCGTGATGGAAAAACCGCTCGCTGCGGCGGCAGGCCTCGGCTGGCAGGGCAAGCACACCAATCTGGTGTCGCGGCAACTCGGCTCGTGGCTGTTCCTCGGCGCCATTTTCACCACGCTCGATCTGCCGCCGGATGCGCCGGAAGCCGATCATTGCGGCAACTGCCATGCCTGTCTCGACGTCTGCCCGACCGCCGCGTTCCCGACCCCGTACCGCCTCGATGCGCGACGCTGCATCTCCTACCTGACCATAGAGCACAAAGGCCCAATCCCGCGCGACCTGCGCCCGCTGATGGGCAATCGCATCTATGGCTGCGACGATTGCCTTGCGGTCTGTCCGTGGAACAAATTCGCCGAAACGGGTCGCGAGATGAAGCTCGCCGCGCGCGCCTCATTGCGCGCGCCGCATCTTTCGGAACTGGCACGGCTCGACGACGCCGCGTTCCGCAGTCTCTTTACGAGAAGCGCAGTCAAGCGCATCGGCCGTGCGCGCTTCATCCGTAATGTGCTGATCGCGATCGGCAATTCGGGGGACGCAGCGCTTGCGGAAGCGGCGGCGCGGCTGCTTGACGATGCCGCGCCGCTGGTACGCGGCGCGGCGGTCTGGGCACTCGGCCGGCTCGATCGCGGCCGGCTGCAGCGCAACGCGTCGCGGTGCGCCGATGAGGCCGTTCCGGAAGTCGCCGCCGAGTGGGCGGCGGCGCTCGCCCCGTGAGTATCTGATGTCCACACTCGTGTGTTTCGGCTTCGGCTATTGCGCAGAGCATTTCGTCGCGGCGTTCGGGCGGAAATTCGAGCATATTGTTGGCACCGTGCGCGGTGCGGAACGCGCCGCGATCCTCAATGCCTATGATGATGGACCGCTGCATGCGCTGGTCTTCGATGGTACCCACGCGACAGCGGAATTAGACGGCGCGATCGCCGCGGCGGATTTTGCATTAGTTTCGGTGCCGCCGGGCGCCGACGGTGATCCGATCCTCGCCACATGCGGCGACGCCTTCGCCGGGGCAATTCATCTTCGATCGATCGTCTATCTGTCGACGGTCGGTGTTTACGGCGACCATGCCGGCGCCTGGGTTGACGAAGAGACGCCGGCCAAGCCTGACACAGGTCGCAGCCGCGAACGGCTTGCAGCCGAACAGGCCTGGCAGGAGCTTGGCAGGCGTCACGGCATCGCGGTTGCGATTCTCCGCCTCGCCGGCATTTACGGACCCGGACAGAATGCGCTCGAGCAGATCGCGCGCGGTACGGCGCGTCGTCTCGTCAAGCCGGGGCAATTTTTTAATCGCATCCATGTCGGCGATATCGCCCAAGCCATCGATGCTTGCATTGCGCGCAACGCGTCCGGATTATTCAACCTGGCCGACGACGAGCCGACGTCACCCGGCGACCCGATCGTCTTCGCCGCGGAACTCATGGGCCGCGCACCGCCGCCGGAAATCGCCTTCTCTGATGCGGCGCCGTCAATGTCGCCGATGGCACTGAGTTTTTGGCAGGACTGCCGGCGGGTGCGTAACGACAAGCTCAAGCGCGATCTCGGCGTGGAATTGCGTTATCCGACTTATCGCGAGGGTTTGCGGGCCTTGTTCGAAGAGCGCTGAATGCTCAGTGCAGGCTCGGGCCTTTAAGGAAGCGATTGCGTTCGCTCGACTTGACGTGCAGCTCCATGGTCTCGCCGTCGCGATAGATGGTGATCGGCACGTCGACGCCGGCTTGGCCCTGAGCCCAAATGCGGCGGAAGAAGCCGGCGAGATCGCGGACGTCCTTGCCGGCGACCGAGAGGATGATATCGCCGGTGCGCAAATCGGCTTTCTTGGCCGGCCCACGCTCGGCGAGGCCGACGATGACAAGCCGGTTCTCCACTTCGGTGGCATAGAGGCCGAGCCATGGCCGCGGCGGCATATTGCGCCGGCCGAATTTCATCAGGTCGTCGATAATCGGCTTCAACAGATCGATCGGGACGATCATGTTGATATTCTGCGTCTGTCCCTTTTCGGCGGCGTGCTGCAATTGCAAGGAGCCGATCCCGAGAAGATCGCCGGCGGGTCCGATCAGCGCGGTGCCGCCCCAGTTCGGGTGGGCGGGCGCGGTGAAGATCGCTTCGTCGAGCACGTATTCCCAATAGCCGGCGAACTCCTGTTTGGCGACGATGCGGGCGGCGACCGAGCGATGGCGACCGCCGAAGCCGCCGACCACGACGCGCTCGCCGATCGACGCCGCCGCGGATTGTCCGATCTCGAGCGATGGCACGTCGAGCTTGGCCAGCGCCTGCACCAGTCCAAAGCCCGTCTCCTGGTCATAGCCGAGCACATGGCCCGGCACCGAGCGGCCGTCGTTCAGCGTGATCCAGAGCGTTTCGGCTTCGGTGATCAGGTAGCCGATGGTGAGGATGAGGCCGTTGCCGCGGATGAAAACCCCGTTGCCGGCGCGTTCGGTGCCGAGCGTCTCCGCCGTGAAGGCGTCCGCCGGCACGATGGTGCGAAGGCCGACGACGGAGGACAAAGTGTGCTCCAGATCGTAGGCATAGTCCTCCTGCTTCGGTTGTGCTGAGGACGGCACCTTCCAGTCGCTCACGGATGGCATTGCGTCTTCCCTTGCTCGCGGCGGCCGATTCTCACCACAAGTTTGTAGCCGAGTTGGGGCGGCCGCGAAATCGGGGGCCCGCCGCCCGGCGCGTCGCTACGGGCTATTTGTTGACGATCGGCCCGGCGATCAAGCCCACCGGCAAGTGGCCTGCGGTCAGCCGCCGGACAGACCGGCGTTGAGGAAATCCCTCGACCATTTCGCATAGTCGGCCTGGCGGGTGACCCGTTTCATCAAATCCGGCGAGGCGACGCTCTTGATGCTGGCCGGCGGGGTGCCGCTGCGGAGCGCCTTGAGCGTCTCATGAACGGCGTTGACCGCCGCCATGAACGGCAAGTGGCCTTGCAGGCAGATGCGGACGTTGCGCGCGCTGAGGTAGTCGAGATCGTAGAGCTCGGGTCCAGGACCGCCGAGAAACAGCGGCAGCTTTACCGCCGCAGCGACGGTGTCGAGTTGCGCGCGCGTCTTCACGCCGGTCATGAACAACATGTCAACGCCGACTTCCTCATAGGCTTGCAGCCGCGCGATCGTGTCTTCCACTCCGGTCATTGCCATGGCGCTGGTGCGGGCGACGATCACCAGTCGCTTATCTGCCCGGCCGGCAAGCGCGGCCTTCATCTTGCCGACGCCCTCGGCGATCGGGATCAGAGCCGGTCCGGTGGCGCCGTAGCCCGTCGGCAAGGCGGTGTCCTCGATGGTCAGCGCCGCCACGCCCGCGGTTTCCAGTTCTTCCACCGTGCGTTTGACATTGAGCGCGTTGCCGTAGCCGTGGTCGGCGTCGACCAGCAGCGGCAGCTTGCCGGCGCGGTTGATGCGGTAGGCCTGCTGGGCGAATTCGGTCAAGGTGAGCATGACGATATCGGGCGCGCCGAGAACCGCGAACGACGCGATCGAGCCCGCGAACATGCCGGCCTCGAAGCCGAGATCCTCGGCAATGCGCGCCGAAATCGCATCGAATACCGAGCCCGGATAAATGCAACGTGATCCAGCGATGACGGCGCGCAGCCGCTCCCGTCGGTCGGTCCAGTCCATGCTGTTCCCCCTGATCTCTGATTGTTGGTGTCCGGCGCCCACGTCTAACATCGCCATCGCGGTGCCGCCGCAAGATGGCGGCCGGTAAGCTCGGCGGTCGCCCTCAGTTGGAGAGCCGTCGAAGCCTTACTTGTCGCCGTGGGATGCAGCGTTTGGCGCTGCCGTGGCTTGTCGCTCCAGGTCGTCGAGCTTTTTCTGCAGATCGGGCAAGCTCGCCACCAGCGCGCAGGTGGTTTGGTCCGAGGCCGCCTCCCGTTTTACCAGGTCCCAACGCGCCTCGGCATCCTGCTGGTTCCACGGCCGCTTGGTCTCGGGATTGAAAACCCCCTGTAGGACCAGATTGTCGAGCGAGCGGTGGTACTCTTCGAGATTAAGAACGCGATCGCGGGTCTGATAATAGAAAGTCGTCCCGTCCAGCTCGCTGCAATGCCGCAAGCCCGCCGCGAAAGTCTGCTGAGCCATTTTGGCGTCGAAAATCTTGCCCTTAAGGTCGTTGATGGCGGTGGTCTGAGCCTGGAGCGGACTCGAATTCATCAAGCCGAGGACGACGCCCCCGACCACAAGTCCCAAAATCATTCGCGTCATGTCCGATCCCCCGATAGACAGCGCCGAAAGATGTCCCCAGCGTCAATAACACACTTAGCGGCGCGGCCACATAAGTCGAATTCATTACCAACTGTTCACCACGCTGACGGAACTGTCGTCGAAGCGACAACGCTTGTGCCCGCAGAGCGGTTTCGTGCCTTGTTCCCGCCAAATGTAGCTTGCAAAACAGATGCCGAAATAGGGTTAGTCCGGGGGGTTACTTTGCGGGTCAGCATCGGTGTTGTTGTGATTGCGTCAGCCCTCGCCGGCTCGCTCGGCAGCGCCGCCGCCCAATATTATCCGCCGCCGCCCGCAGCCTATTACCCGCCGCCTTACGCCGGCCCGCAGCCGGTCTATCGTGACGCCAACGGCGTCCCCTACGCTCCGGGTACCGTCCAGCCGGCGCCCGGCGAGGAAGCTGATGCGTCAGGGCCTGCACGCGGCGGTTATTTCGCGCCACAGCCGATGCCGATGGTCGATGGGCAGGCGGCCGACCGGCCGCCGGCTGAGGTCGCCAGCGCTCCGGCCCCCGCGGACGTGACCGGCTCGGTCCGTAGTCCTGTCGCGCCCCCCCAAGCGGTACCGCTGGACCGCCGGACGGTGATCGCCGGTCTGCCGCCGGAAGATCAGCCCGAGCAGGGTCCGACCAGGGACCTGCCGCCGCAGTTCCGCCGCCAACTCGTCGATTTCGCCACCGTCGAGGTCCCCGGCACCATCATCATCGATACGCCGAACACCTACCTCTACCTGGTGCTCGGTAGCGGCAAGGCGATGCGTTACGGCATCGGCGTCGGGCGCGAAGGCTTCACTTGGTCGGGCGCCGAGCGCATCAGCCGCATGAAAGAATGGCCGGACTGGTTCCCGCCCAAGGAGATGATCGAGCGTCAGCCCTATCTGCCGCGGTTTATGGCCGGCGGCGACACCAACCCGCTGGGCGCGCGCGCTTTGTATCTCGGCAATACGCTGTACCGGATTCACGGCACCAATCAGCCATCGACCATCGGCACCTTCGTTTCGTCGGGCTGCATCAGGCTGACCAACGACGATATCGCGGACCTGTACAGCCGGGTGAGCGTCGGCACCCGCGTGGTGGTGCTGCCGGGAGCGTCGCCGAATGCAACGGCTGCGCAAGTCCCGGCGCAAAGCGCGCTGACGCGTTGAGTCGCGATCCGATCGCGTAATTTCTCTTCGCGTAATTTGTGCAGCCGCGCGCGGCTGCGCCGCTCCCGTCATTTTTAACATTGTCATTTCGGCGACTCAGCTAATGTCGTCGCGGCTGAACCTTGCGCCGGTTGAGGGAAAGCCTTGGCCAAGGGCTGTCGTCGGCACCATGTGATAGCCCTGTGTGAATTCGTCCTCGCGCCAATCCCAAACTTGAGTAACGCGTGCTTTGAGCTGGATCGCGCGCGGCTACTCTGCGAGGTCGAATGTTCCCGAACGTCCGTCTCATGATCGTGGCGATGTTCGCTTCGATCGTTGCCATCAGTTGCGGGATGGGCATGTTCGCCGCATTCCGCGTCAATCATGAGCCCCTGGCGCGGCTGCGTAGCGGCAACCCGCCGCTGCAGCTGGTGTTCGGCAACGGCGCGCCCGCACCGGTGACGGATGCGGCGACGGCGCCGTTCGGCGTGCGCTTTCAGTTGAATGCGCCGGCAGCCGTGCCAACGATGCTCGCGTCCTCGGATCACCCGTTGCTGGCCGCGCCTGCAACGGCGGATGCTTCTTCGGGCGATGCGCCGGCGCCGACCGCGGCCAGCACGGATTCCGGCCAAGAGGCCAGCCAACAAACTGGCCAGGACCCCAATTCCGCAACCGGGCAGGATGCAAAGACGGACGCCGCGGTCGACGTCGCGTTGCAATCGCCGGCGGAGCAACCGCCGCC
Source organism: Xanthobacteraceae bacterium (assembly GCA_049519075.1). GTDB lineage: Bacteria > Pseudomonadota > Alphaproteobacteria > Rhizobiales > Xanthobacteraceae > BOG-931. Next base: position 18,913 of record JBEKRD010000063.1, read on the forward strand.
GGCCGATCCCGCGCCGGACGCTAATCCCCCGCCGGAGAGCGCAGTCCCCACCGACGAAAAAACCATTGTGGAGACGATGCCAACGAGGGCGGCACCTGCTGCGCACAGACCGCCACGCCGCCGCGTCGTCAAGCTGCGCCGTCCACGCCAACCGCAGGCGGCAACCGCCGCGCCATCGCCCGTCGTGAATTTTGCGTTGCCGTCGAATTACCAATCCGCGCCACAGGCCACAGCGCAAACCGCGCCGGCGCCGCAAGCAGTCAAGCGTCGCGTCGCGACAAAGCGACGTCGCCCCACGAAACAGACGACGGCTAAGCAACCGGCCGCTCGGCCGACCGTGATCGGCGGCACAAGCAGCCCGTGAATTGGCGCCGGGATTGACGAAAGCCGCCGCGACGCGTTTCTAAGCCGCCATGCTCGTCATGAGCGCAGAGAGTCCGATCCGGCGTGATTCCACTGTCCGTCCTCGATTTGTCGCCTGTGACCACGGCCACGCCGGGGTCGGCGGCATTGCGCAATTCGCTCGATCTGGCGCGGCTCGCCGACCGGCTCGGCTATAAGCGTTACTGGGTCGCCGAGCATCATAATCTCGCAAACATTGCGAGTTCCGCGCCCGAAATCATGATCGGACAAATCGCGGCGGCCACGTCGCGCATGCGCGTCGGCTCCGGCGGCGTCATGCTGCCCAACCATGCGCCGCTGATGGTTGCCGAGCGCTTCAAGGTGCTGGAAGCGCTGTTTCCCGGCCGCATCGATCTCGGGCTCGGCCGCGCGCCCGGCACCGATCCGGTCACGTCATATGCGTTGCGCGCGCGACAGGATGCGCGGGAGGGCGACGACTTCCTGGAAAGATTTCAGGAATTGCTGTTGCTGGAGCGCGGCGGGTTTCCCGAAAACCATCCGTTCCGCAATGTGCGCGCGGTGCCGGCTGATGTGGCGCTGCCGCCGATCTGGCTGTTGGGATCGAGCGGCTATAGCGCCGAACTTGCCGCTGCTGTCGGCCTGGGCTTCGCCTTCGCCCATCATTTCGCCGATTATGACGCGGCTGGCGCCATGCTGTCTTATCGCGAGCATTTCAAACCATCGGCGACGCTGGCCGGGCCCTATGCCATCCTCGGCACGGCCGTGATCGCCGCCGACACCGATGCCGAGGCCGAGCGCATCGCGTTGAGCGCCGACCTGCATTATGTGCGCCGCGCCAAAGGTGAATATCTCCCGCTCGCCTCGCCCGAGGAGGCTGCCGCCTACCCCTACACGGCCGTCGACCGCGAGCGCATGCTGCGGCAGCGCACCCGGCTTGTGGTTGGACGTGTCGACAGCGTCAAGGAAAGATTGCTCGCGTTAGCCGAGGCGACGCGCGCCGATGAACTGATGATCACGACGATGGTTTACGATCATGCCGCACGGCGGCATTCTTATGAGCTTTTGGCGGAGGCGTTTGCGTTGACGCCGGCAGGCTAAGATCGGACGGTGGGCCTTGGCGAGCGAGGCGATTATTTGGGGACAAGCGCCAGTGTCACGGCGGCGTCTTGCATTACCCGTTAACGTCTTTACCTCATTCATGAACTGTGACGTGCCTGGTAAAATCCGGCGATGGTGTGAGGTGGGCGTGTCGACTAAGATGCGCGCTGTGTTCCCAATACTTGATACAGCACGGGCTTGGGGGCGGAGTTGAGTAGCCAAAACACGCGGCCCGAAAGCGCTATGCCGCACCGGCGACCAAGAAAGGTGCTGCCCGCTGGCGCGCTCGCTTTCGCGATTGTCGCGGCTTGGGGTTGTGCGCCGGCGACAGCGGTCGCAAAAGCCAGGTACGAGGCTTCGTACCAAGAGCCTCGGCACCACGCGACCAAGCACCAGGACACCGGGCACGCCAACAAGGAGCCGTTCGGCGACATCCCGAAAGGTCCGCTGCAAATCTTCATTTCCATCAATCAGCAGAAGCTGCATTTGTATAGTGACGGCGCGCACGTCGCCGACACGTCGGTGGCGACCGGCGTGCCCAGCCTGCCGACACCGCTGGGCGTTTTCGACGTTATCCAAAAACAGGTTTTCCATCGTTCCAATATCTACAGCAATGCGCCGATGCCCTTTATGCAGCGCATCACCTGGTCCGGAGTTGCCCTGCACGAGGGTGAAAATATCGGCCATCCGGCCTCGCATGGCTGCATCCGCATGCCGCACGATTTTGCGGCGCGGCTGTACGGTCTCACCAAGCTCGGTGCGCGCGTGATCATTTCGCGTTCCGAATTAAAGCCGGTTGAATTCGCGGATCCGCATCTGTTCGTGCACAAGGATAGGCCGCCGGATCCGATCGCGGCGCCCACGCCATCGGTCAAGACAGCGCAGTCGGCCGACGGCAGCAAGGCGATCGACGCCGCGCCGGCCGACGCCGTAGCTCCGGCGCGACCGGCCGAGCTGGGATTGCGGGTCAGTGCCGATGCGGGGCCTGCCAGGCCTAATTCCGGCATCGGCGACGCGCCGAAGTCCTCGGCGCCGACAACTGCTCCAAACATGCCGGCTTCGACCGCGCTCGACCCAACAGTCGGACCGCCGGTGCCGGATGGCGGCGCCGCGGCAGCGCCTGCCAAACCCGCGGAAATGGCCAAGGCGGCTGCGGCAAAAAAGACGCCGATTTCAATTTTCGTCAGCCGCAAGGAAAAGAAAATCTACGTCCGGCAGGACTTTGAGCCGCTGTTCGACGCCGCCGTCACCATCGCGCATCCCGACGAGCCGCTGGGTACGCATGTCTTTACGGCGATGAATTTTTTGGACGATCATACAACGTTGCGCTGGACCGTCGTGTCGCTTCCCGGCGAGCCGCCGAAACCCGCGCGGAAATCGGAGACCGAACAGAAATTCGAGCAGCATGCGAACGGCAGGCGCAGAATCGGAGATGGCGAGAAGGCGACGGCAGATCCGCCGCCGCTGCAATCGCCGGCCGCGGCGCTCGCGCGCATCGAGATTCCCCAGGATGCGATCGACATGATTTCGCAATTGCTGGTTCCGAGCTCTTCGCTCATCGTATCGGACCAAGGTCTCGGCGACGAAACCGGCGAGGGTACGGATTTCATCGTCGTCGCGCGCTGACGCGCGCTCGCGCTCGCGCTATAATCCGACGCCACAATCGACGCGGCCGGCGAGTCATATGGTCGCCAATGTCAAGGGAGGATCGTCTTGGGTAAGCATTTTGCATTGACGTCATCGGACAATTTCAAGCTCGGCGCCTATCGCGCCGATCCGGCCGGAACCGCCAAGGGCGGCGTCGTTCTCATTCAGGAAATCTTCGGCGTCAATCATCACATCCGCGCGGTCTGCGACCGGCTGGCCGGCGAAGGCTATGCGGCGCTGGCGCCGGCGGTATTCGACCGTCAGCAGCCGGATTTCGAATGCGGTTACACGCCCGACGAAATCGCCAATGCGCGCAAATTCGTCGCCAATCCGGATTGGGGCGCCATGCTGCGCGACGTGCAAGCCGCGATCGACGAATTGAAGAAAAGCGGCCCGGTCGCCATCATGGGTTTCTGCATGGGCGGCACCATCTCGTTTTTGGCGGCGTCCAAGCTCAACGGGCTGTCCGCCGCCGTCTGTTATTACGGCGGCCAGATCGCGAAAAATGCCGACGAGAAGCCGAAAATACCGACGCAGATGCATTTCGGCGAGAAGGACGCTTCGATCCCGATGAGCGACGTCGATGCGATCAAAGCCAAGCGCGCCGGCGATTGCGAAATCTACGTCTATGCGGAGGCCCAGCACGGCTTTCACTGCGACGAGCGCGGCAGCTACAATGAAGCGGCCGCCAAGCTGGCGTGGCAACGCTCGATGGAATTCCTGGCGAAGAACGTGAAGTAAGAAAAGCAAGGATCGGGAAATCAGGCTCAGACCTGATTTCCGATCCGTCAGAACCAGCGCTCTTGCACCTGGATAGTATCGCCGGGATGGATCGGCGCGCTGATCGGCGCCTGGTAGCGGAATTGCTGGCCGTTGAAATTGCGGCTGATGATGACGGATGTGCGCAAGCCGCGCGGCCCGAAGCCGCCGGCGATCGCCACCGCGGTCTCCACCGTCATGTTCGGCGTGTAGGGATATTGGCCGGGCGCGGTGACCTCGCCGAGAATGAAGAACGGCCGGTAGGCTTCGACCTCGGCCACGACGTGCGGCTCGCGGACATAGCCTTGGCGCAACATATCGGTGATGCGCTCGGACAATTGGTCGGTGGTCAGGCCGCGCGCCGGCACCGTACCGATCAACGGCATGGCGATCTGGCCGCTGGCGTCGAGCACATAAGAATTGGTCAGCCCGTCCTGGCCGAAGACAACAACGCGCAGCCGGTCGCCGGAATCCAGTGTGTAGGCCCACTGCTGCGCGGGAGCTGCATAAGCGGCCGGCGCATAGGCCGCAGGCTGCGCCATCATCATGCCGCCTGGATAGCCGCGCACCATCCCGACCGATCCGGTGGTGCCGTAAGCGGAAGCGGGGGCGGCCATGCCATAGGCCGGTGCGACAGCCGGGCCATAAGCGGGGGAGGCTGCGTAGGCGGGCGCTGGCGCGGCCACGCTGTAAGCCGGTGCCGCAGCGATCGCATAACCCGGTGCGGCGACCGCCCCATAGCTGGGCGCCGGCGAGCCGTAGATCACGTTGTCGATGCCTTGCGGCGCCGGCGCTGCCGCCATCTGGTAGCGCAACACGGGTTGTTGTGCGCATCCCCCTGCCGCAATTGCGACGGCAAAAAACAGCATGAGAGAGCGGATGACCCGCATACGCGCAATCCGACCCCGTTCGAGTCCAAGCCGAAGTCCGACTTAACGCCAAGTATGGTTAACAAACCCTAACCGGGTCGGCCTTGCGGGCTAATCCGCCTTGCCGTGGCGACCCAGCCGATCGGCGATCGCCAAGAGCAGCATGACGACGACAAACATCAGCGGGAATGCCAGCACCCAGCCGAGCTTCGAAGTGTCGGAATATTTCTCGAGATCGAAATACCAGGCCAGTGCGTCGACCGCGGCGATGCCGACCACGGAGCCGAGCAGTTTCTGTTTGAGCTGGCCGAAATCGACCTGGGTCAGGCCTTCGGGCCAGTCGGGATGGTCGGCGGCATTGATGCGGCGGATGAAGTTTTCGTAGCCGGAGAAGATGACGATCAGGATCAGATTGGCGGTCAGCGCCAGATCGACCAGATTGAGCACGCCGGTGACGGTATCGTGCCAGCTCATGCTCGGCACTTGCAGCACGAGGCCGTATAAATCGCCGAAGAAGCGATACATCAGCAAAAACAGGCAGAGCAAAAGACCAAGCAGGAACGGCGCCAGCAACCAACGGCTGAAGAAAATCGCCGCCTGAATATAGCGTCCGTCCGGCCAAGCCATGGTGCCCCCAGCGATATCGTCTATGTCGCCATCATAGCAACTTTTCGTCCGCTTAAGCCGCAACCCCGGTGCCGATCGGGCAACTCACGCCGGTGCCGCCGAGGCCGCAATAGCCATGCGGATTCTTGGCGAGATATTGCTGGTGATAGTCCTCGGCGAAATAAAACGGCGGGGCGTCGAGGATTTCCGTGGTGATCGGGCCCAGATGCTGGGCGGCGAGCGCCTTGGCATAGGCCGCCTTCGACGTCTCGGCGGCGGCGCGCTGCTCGGGCGTGAAGGCATAGATGCCGGAACGGTATTGCGTACCGACATCGCCGCCCTGGCGCATGCCTTGCGTCGGATCGTGGTTTTCCCAAAACACTTTGAGCAGGCGGTCATAGGAGATTTTCTTCGGGTCGTAGACCACGAGCACCACTTCGTTGTGGCCGGTGCGGCCGGAGCAGACTTCGTCATAGGTCGGATTGGGCGTCAGCCCGCCGGCATAGCCGACCGCGGTGACATAAATCCCGTCACCGAGCTCCCAGAATTTGCGCTCGGCGCCCCAGAAGCAGCCGAGCCCGAACATCGCCATGGCGAGCCCCTCGGGATAAGGCCCCTTGAGCGCGCGGCCATTGACGAAATGCTGCCGCGCTGTGGCGAGTGGCGTCGAACGCCCCGGCAAGGCCTCGTCGGCAGCCGGCATTTCGAGCTTTTTGCGGAATGAAAACATGACGGATTCTCCTGGCAAATTCTTCTGGCAACCGCCCCGGCGAGGTCGCCCGATCGGTGGCGAAAATATAGTCCGGACGCGGCCGCGGCGCACCGGTCCGGCGATCACAATGGCGATCACGTTTATGCGTTGCGGCGCACCGGGGCGGCTTTCCCCTGCCGCTTTTGCCGCTTATTGTGCCCGCCGCCGCTCGATTCGGTAGTGGAGGCTTTGGCGATGTTTCGAATGCTTGCGTTCGCCTGTGTATTGGCCGGCTCATGCGCCCTGGTGGCCGGAGCGGCATCCGCCCAGCAATCGGCCGCTCCGGCTCCAGCCGCGGTGTCGGCGCCGATGCCGCCTTACGGGCCGCCGATCACGCTTGAACAGGCCAAGCGCGTCATGGCGGCAGCCGAGCTCGAGGCGGCCAAGAATTCCTGGCAGGTCGCCATCACCATTCTCGACAGCGGCGGCAATCTGGTGATGTTCCACAAGGTCGACAACGCCCAGCTCTCGGCCATCACCACGTCCGAGGGCAAGGCGCGCACCGCGCTCGACTTCAAGCTGCCGTCGAAAGCGCTCGACGACGCCATCGCCGCCGGCGGCGCCGGCATGCGGCTGCTCGCGCTCAAGGACATCACGCCGTTGCAAGGCGGCGTCCTCGTCCTCCTCGACGGCAAGATCATAGCCGCCATCGGCGTCTCCGGCGCGCTGTCGGCGCAAGATGAGCAAGTCGCTGCCGCCGGCGCTGCGGTGCTGGCGAAATCAGGGATGTAAGAGCACGATCCGGAAAAGTGGTTGCCGGTTTTCCGAAAAGATCATGCTCCAGCGAAAAAATTAGTTTTAAGCGCGCTCGCGGCGGCGGCATAGCCGCCCTGCGCGCCGTCGATGAAATGCACATGGTCGCTGCGCGCCGGCGACGGCGTGAAACACGTCATCATGGCCGCTTCCTGCCGGTGCAACCCGTAGCGCGCCGTTCCTGCCGCCGCCGCGAGCCTGCGCTCCAGCGCGTCGGCAAGCTCGGGCGTGCAATCGATGATCATGCGCAGCCCGTCGTCATATTTGCGGAAATCGGAATTCTCGACGACCTGGCGCAGATAGACGCCCGGTACGAAGCTGCCGACCGTGATACCGAACCGCATCACCAGAAAATAGAGCAGCGTCCGCGCCAGCACCCGCCCGCGTTTGAACCGGCTTTCGCCCGGCAGCGTGTGGGCTTCGAGATCGGCGCCTTGCGGAGGCCAGCCGAGCTTTGGTCCGCCTGCCGGCAGCGGCTGCCCGGCCTCGGGGCTCGCTTCGACCAGCGTCACGATCGCCTCGGTCAGCGCCCGGAACGCGGCGGGATCGGCGCCGGGCGCCGGCAGGAGCACCAGCGACAGAATGAGCCCGCGCACGGCGCGGAATTCCTGGAACCGGCACGACAGGCCGTTGAGATCGGGCCAGGTGCCGGCCGGCGCCGGCATGACGGCAAACTCGCCGCGCTTGATGGCCGCGTCCGCCCAGGCGAGTCCGCCGCCGGAAAACATCGCATAGGACAGATTTTCCGACGGCCCATAGCGCGCCACCCGCACGTCGAGGCCTTGGCCGCGGATATCCGCGACCGGAATCAGCGCCACCCGCAAAGTGAGCCCGAGCTCGCCGTCCGCCCAGGCCGCCGTCGCCGCCAGCGCCTCGCGCGCCACCGCGACGTCGCCCGGCGCAACCGCAAAGCTCGCGCCGTCGCCGCCGAAGGCGAACGGAAATTCGCGCCCGCCGAGCGCATTGGTCACCGACGCGATCACCGCGGCGCCCGCCATATTGACCGCCTTATAGCGCTTGTCCGCGATCGCCTTGGTCGAGGCCACGACGTCGGCGATACCGACCGTCCAGTCGTTCGGCAACGGTGCATAGCGCGCCGGATCCATCAGCGCGCGGAAGCGGCGCTGGACGGGGAGGGTGGCGTAGAAGGAGGAGGTGTCGACCTGCGCGGTCATGGTTTACGATCCGGCACAAATACGTACTAAAGGCACCCCTGGTTTCAGTTAAATGCCAAAGGCGGGCTGGGGCTTCGTCGATGCCGGATGCCTTAGCATGAACTGCATTTAACGAAACAACACCCTAACCCGCCGCGTTTCCGACAAGACGGCATTCCGTCGAGGAGGTCACCGATGAAATCACGTACCATCGCAATAGCCGTTGCCGCGGTGGCGACTGGAGGGTGGCTGACCGGGGCTGTCGCAACGGCGGCGCTCTTCACTTCGCCGGTTCCACAGGCGAGCGACAGCCTGAAACTGTCGCCCCAGCAGCAACAGACTGCGTGGAACGATCTGAGCACCGGCGTCACCTCGACCGCGCCGGCGGATTTCAAAGCGACGACGAGTTCGGCGATCCCGAGCACGCTGGAGGTGAGGGCGGTTCCCGGCAAGACCGCACGCGATGTTCCGGCGCTGCAGCCCTATGATTATGCGCGAACTCCGGGCGCGCTGTTGATCGTCAATCCGCACGACATGATGATTGCCGAGGTCATCACCGGCTAGGATGCAACCGTCCTGCGACCCGGCGCCGCGTTTCATGACGCCGATTTAACGAAACGCTCCATCCATCCGCCGCGTTTGCCCTACGGGGTGATCATTCCCAATCGAGGAGATCGCCAATGAAACCAATGAAAACATCAACCACAATCGCATTCGCCGCGGCGGCATTGCTGGCCGGCGTCACGGCGGCTTCGGCCGCGTCGATGCAACCGCGGGCGAGCGACACCTTGGACCTCAACGCCACACAGCAGAAGATGGCGTGGAACGACCTGGATCAGGCCTCGAACCAGAAGGCGCCAGCGGGCTTTGCCGCGGCCGCTGGTGCGGTGGTGCCGAAAACGGTGAAGATCAGCGCGGTGCCGAGCAAGGCGGCGCGCGATATTTCATCGCTGCGGCCGTTCGACTTCGCCAAGGTCCAAGGCAAGCTGTTGATCGTCAATCCGTCCGACCGCAAGGTCGAGCGCTTCTGGCGAACGCTCGATGACGACGTCATCGAAGGCACAACCTTCGATAACCTTGACCACTTCGCCAACGAACTGTTCGAATACATCATCTACTACAATAACCACAGG
>JBEKRD010000064.1:0-27144 GCA_049519075.1 Xanthobacteraceae bacterium
GCTCGCCATTCGACCCCTCGCAACCGAAGGCCAATATGGCGTCTTCTTCGCCAGCTATCGGATCGCGACTATCGACTTGACTACCAACGAACGTGTCGGTGATGTCTCCGAACAGATGTCGGGTCATGTCTCCGGGCTAAACACTTGTCCCGGCCATCTCGCTTAGGAAGCTCCGGTGCACCTCTGAACGGGATGCCCGGCACAAGGCCGGGCAGGACAAAAAGGGCTAATCCTGCCGGACAATGACGTGGGTGCCGACCGGCACCCGGGCATACAGATCCATCACGTCGTCATTGACGAGGCGGAAGCAGCCGGACGACACGGCCTGGCCGATGGTCTCTGGCGCATTGGTGCCGTGGATGCGGTAGACGGTATTGCCGAGATACATGGCGCGGGCGCCGAGCGGATTGCCGGGGCCGCCGGCCATAAAGCGCGGCAGATAAGGCTGGCGCTCGATCATCTCCGCCGGCGGATGCCAGTCGGGCCACTCGGCCTTGCGGCTGATCTGCAATAGACCCTGCCAGGTGAAGCCGTCGCGGCCGACGCCGATGCCGTAGCGCAGCGCGTGGGTCTCGTCCTGGATCAGATAAAGATGCCGCTCTTGCGTATCGATGATGATGGTGCCGGGCGGCTGCAGCGAACGGTAGAACACCAATTGCTTGCGGAATTCGTCCGGAAGGTTGGCGTCCGAATTGCCGTGGTCGACTCCGGGATCGACGTCAGGCGCCGTCACCGGGTAGCCAAACACCGGCGGCGGTTGCGACGGCGCCGACTGGGCCGACAGGTGGATCGGAACCAGGCACAGTATCGCCCCGCCGATCCAGGCCGCTAAGCCGCCGAAGCCTTCCGCTCGTCCCAGCCACATCATCACAACATTGTCCTCCGGTCGGTGCCGCGATTCAATACCCGTTGCACGCGCAGCTGCGCTACTGCGAAGCGCCGCCCAGATAGCCGGCGATCTTCCAGCCGCTCGCGTCCTTACTGTAGCACATCTGGTCGCCGCCGAGCGGCGCAACCGATTCGGCGTCGACAAAACCGGATTTGCCCGAGGGCGTCGCGACGTGCAGGAGCGGCGGCTGATTGGGCTCGGTCGGTTGGCCGCTGTCGGGCAAGACGCGCACCAGAAACAGGCCGAGCTTTTCAATCACCGGCGAATTTTGCTGCGCTGCGGCATGCACGTCGAGGCCATCCTTGACCGGATAGCCCCATTCGGACGGGTCGGTCGCCGTGGCCTTGTTGAGCGCTTCGAATGAATTCGGGTCGATGGTCGGATCGGCCGGTCCGCAGAACACGCCTTTCTGGTCGGGCGATTCCGCAGCCGTCGGTTCGTTGGCAAAACCGGTCAACAGGTCCCATCCCGGCCCGTCTTTGGCGTCGAGATCGGTCGCCTTGGCGAGATTGTCGATGCCGGATTTGTGCGGATCGGCGAGATCCTTGTCCTGCAGCCAGAAGAAGCCTTTCGCCACAACGAGCTTGGCCAGACCGGCGCGATCCTTGTGCGCAACGGTGTCGGCCAATTGCTTGCGGAAGGCGACAAAGCTCGGATCGGCAAGCGGCGCCGGCGGCGTCACGGCGACCGGCTTATAGGGCTTGATCGGCGCCGGCGGCGGCGGCGGCGGCGGCTTGAAACCGCCCGGCGGCAGCGGCAGGCCCTGTTGGGCAAAGCCGGAGTCCGCAAGACTCAACAGAGCGGCAAAGGCGAAGGCGGCAATAAGCAGTCGGCGCATCGAGTAATCTCCCGGTTCGCTGTCGGCGCAATGCTAGAGCATGATCCGGAAAAGTGGATGCCGGTTTTCCGAAACGATCATGCTCCAATGGAAAATCTAGGCCCTGATCCGATTCCGTCAAACCTGATCAGGGCCTAGAAGCGATAGTGGCGAATTGCGACCGAGGTGCGGCAGCCGGTCGCACCTGCCAAGCGCGCTCCCTCGCAATTGAAACCGGTGCGGCTTCACCCGGCGGTCGCCGCGCATTCGATGGCGAAGGGAACGCGGCAAGACTTGAATCGTTGGCGGCAGGCGGCGGCATTATCCTGTCTTTTCTTTCGAACCATTAGCCAAGCAGGTCCCCATGCCATTACTGACGAATTTTCCCTATGCGCTTCCGATCGTGCTGTTGATCGGGTCCAACGCCTTCATGACCACGGCCTGGTATTGGCATTTGCGGTTTAAGGAGGTGCCGCTCTGGCAAGTCATCCTGATCAGTTGGGGGCTCGCCTTCTTCGAATATTGTCTGGCGGTGCCGGCCAACCGTTACGGCAGCGCGGTTTATTCCGCAGCCCAGCTCAAAACCATCCAAGAAGTGGTGACGCTGTCGATTTTCGGCGTGTTCTCGGTGCTCTATCTGCATCAGCCCGTCACCGTAAATCAGATCGTCGGCTATGCGCTGATCGCCGGCGGCGCATTCTTTGTGTTCCGCGCGCCGCTGTGACGGGTGCGATGCAGGGCGGCGCGGGCTTGACGATGCGGCGCTCGCTTGTCGCGCTGAACGCGCTCAATTTTTTCATGGCCGACGTGCAGTCCGGTCTCGGACCGTTTCTCGGCGTGTTCCTGCAGGCGCGGCATTGGTCGCCGGCCGAGATCGGTGTCGTCATGACGATCGGCGGAATCTCCGGCATGGCCGTCACCACGCCACTCGGTGCTCTGGTCGATCGAACCCGCGCCAAGCGCGCGATTGTCGTTGCGACGGCGATCGCCATCACCGCGGCCTCGATTGCGATCCTGCTGCGGCCGAGTTTCTTTGTCGTCAGCGCAGCGCAGGTCGCGACCGGAATTGCCGGCGCGGCGGCCGGCCCGGCTATTGCCGCCATTACACTCGGGCTGGTGCGCCTGCGGGGTTTTGCCCATCAACTCGGCCGCAACGAAGCCTGCAACCATTCCGGCAACGTCGTGGCGGCGGCGCTGGCCGGCATCAGCGGCTATTTTTTCGGCCTCGGCGCCGTTTTTGTCGTGCTCGCGATCACGGCGGTGTTTTCCGTGGCGGCCGCGCTGCGGATCGATGCCGACGCGATCGATCACCGGGCCGCGCGCGGCGCAGCCGAGCACGACGGCTCAGGCGTCGCCGGTCTCACCGTGCTCATCCGATCGAAGCCGCTGATCGTGCTCGGCGTGACGCTCATATTATTTCATCTCGGCAACGCCGCGATGCTGCCATTGCTCGGCCAAGCCATGGTGGCGCGAGGCGCCGGCAATCCGAGCGCGTTCACCGGCGCCACCATCGTGATTGCGCAGCTGACCATGGTCCCGGTGGCGCTGATCGCCGCGCGGTTGGCCGAGGCGCGCGGCTATTGGCTGGTGTTCCTCTTGGCGCTCATCGCGCTGCCGGTGCGCGGGATCACGGCCGCATTGATCGCTGGTCCGTGGAGTCTTGGGCCGGTGCAGATTCTCGACGGCATCGGCGCCGGCGTCATGGGGGTGGCGGTGCCCGGGCTCGTAGCGCGCATTCTCTCCGGCACCGGACGCGTCAATGCCGGTCTCGGCGCAGTCATGACGCTGCAAGGGGTGGGCGCGGCGCTCAGCCCGACGGTCGGCGGCATCGTCGCCGAGCGCTTCAGTTACCCCTCGGCCTTTCTGGCACTCGGCACGATTGCTGCGGCGGCGCTGGCGCTGTGGCTTGCGACGCGGCCGGTGATGGCGCCGGCATGTGCCAATCGCGGCGACGAGACTGAAGCGAGGCTCGCGGCTTGACCTGCGGCGCGCAGCAACTTTACTCCGCCGCCTGCACCTCGTCCGCGTCGAGGAAGCCGCCGGCCTGGCGTCGCCACAGCGCTGCGTAATGGCCGTTGTGAGCGAGCAGTTCGCGGTGCGTGCCCTGCTCGACGATGCGGCCGTGCTCGAGCACGACGAGGCGATCCATCTGGGCGATGGTCGAGAGCCGGTGCGCGATGGCGATCACGGTCTTGCCTGCCATCAGCGTGTCGAGGCTCTCATGGATCGCGGCTTCGACCTCGCTGTCGAGCGCAGACGTCGCCTCGTCGAACACCAGGATCGGCGCGTCTTTGAGGATCACGCGCGCGATGGCGATACGCTGGCGCTGGCCGCCGGACAGTTTGACGCCGCGCTCGCCAACATGGGCGTCATAGCCGCGCCGGCCGTTCCAGTCTTCCAGATCGAGGATGAAGTCGTGCGCGTGGGCGAGTCTTGCCGCGCGCTCGATCTCCTCGACCTTGGCCGACGGGCGGCCGTAGCGGATATTGGCGCGAATCGAGCGGTGCAACAGCGAGGTGTCCTGCGTCACCACGGAAATCTGCGAGCGCAGCGATTCCTGCGTCAGGTCGGAAATGTCTTGGCCGTCGATCAGGATCGCACCGCCTTCAAGATCGAAGAAGCGCAGCAACAGATTGACCACGGTCGATTTGCCGGCGCCGGAGCGGCCGACCAGCCCGATCTTCTCGCCGGCTTCGATCGCGAAGTTAAAATTCTGCAGCACGCCGATTTCGCGGCCGTAGCCGAAATTCACATTCTTGAACTCGATGCGGCCTGAGCGCACGTCCAGCGGTTTGGCGTCGACGGGGTCGGGCAATTGCAGCGGCTGCGCGATGGTCAGCATGCCCTCCTGCACCACGCCGATATCCTCGAAGATATCGGTGATGCGGCTGGCGATCTGGCGCGACATATTGGTGAGCTGAAGCGTCAGCGGCAGCACCATGGCAATGGCGCCGACCTCGACCACGCCGTAACGCCACAGTGCCAGCGCGAGCGCACCGGATCCGGCGATCAGGAGCGCATTGAGAACGTCGAGCAGCGTCCCGAACACGGTGAGCAGGCGCTGCGATGCGGAGAACAGGTCGACGTGACGATCGACCGCGTTGCGGACATATTGGTCTTCTTCGCTGGCGCGGGCGAACAGCTTGACCGTAAGAATATTGGTGTAGCTGTCGACAATGCGCCCCATCAGCGTCGAGCGTGCAATCGAACTCACCTTCGAGCGCTCACGCATCCGCGGCACGAAATAGACCAGGAGCCCGGCGTAGCCGGAAAACCACAGCAACAGCGGCAGCGCGAGCCAGCGATCGGCCGATGCCGTCAACGCGATGGCGGATGCGCCATAGACCAGAATGTACCACACCGTCGTGATCGTCGCGGTGAGCGTGGAGCGCACCGAAGGCGCGGTCTGCATCACGCGATTGGAGATGCGTCCGGCAAAGTCGTTCTGGAAAAACGCCCAGCTCTGGCGCACCACATGCCAATGCGACTGCCAGCGGATCAGGCCGGTGAACGGCGCCGCGATCGCCTGATTGGTGATCAGATAACGCGTCAGCGTCGCCGTCGGCCGGACCAAGGCCACGACAATCGCCATGCCGAGGAGCCAAGGCCAGCTCGCGGCCAGAAAGCGGTCCGGCGGCGTCTTGGTGACCATGGTGATGACGCGGCCCATGAACCACGGCACCGCGCTATCGCTGAGCGCGACGAACAATTCGGTCACGAACAAAGCCGCGAACAGCCATTTCGCCTGGCGGGCGAAATGCCACAGGAAGGCGACCAGCCCCGGCGGCGGCTCGGCCTGCTCCGGCGCGGCGGTCGGTTTCAACAATCGTTCGAAAATTGCAAACATCTGCCGATGGTTCCCTACATGGCGTCGCGCGCCGCCGCAATCAAGCCAGGCCGGGAAATCCACGGTCACGGCAGCAGTGCTGCCCTTTTAGCGCGCCCCTTCACGTGGCATCGTTGCGGCGGGGAAAACACCGAGGGGAACGTCATGAAATACCGCAGCTTCGGCGCGATGCTGGCGCTCTTGGCCGGCGCGGCCGCCGCATCGGCGCAAACTTTTCCGTCACGGCCGATCACCATGATCGTCGGCTTCCCGCCGGGCGGACCGACCGACACGCTGGCGCGAATCGTGGCCGACGGCATGAAATCCGCGCTCGGCCAGCCGATCGTCGTCGAGGACGTGACCGGCGCGGGCGGCACCATCGCAACGACCAATGTCGTACACGCCAATCCGGACGGCTACACCATCGGCGTCGGCAATTGGACGAGCCACGTCGGCTCGCCCGCGATCTATCCGCTGCAATATGACGTTATCAAGGATCTGCAGCCGATCGCCTATCTGGCCGGCGCGCCACTGTGGATTCTCGGCAAGAATGACCTGCCGCCGCGCACCGCCACCGAACTCATCGTCTGGCTGAAAGCCAACCCGAATCCGCGCACCTTTGCCACCGTGGGCGCCGGCAGTGCCGCGCATCTGTGCGGCTTTTTCTTTCAGCAGAAGACCGGCGCGAAGTTTCAATACGTGCCGTATCGCGGCGCGGCGCCCGCCATGCAGGATCTGATGGCCAATCAGATCGATCTGTCATGTCTCGACGGCTCATCGACACTGGCCAATGTCCAGGCCGGACGGATCAAGGCGTTTGCGGTGATGGGAGAAACACGCTGGGATAAATCTCCGCAGACGCCGACCATGATCGAGTCCGGGATTCCGGGACTGACGATTTCGTTCTGGCACGGTTTGTGGACGACCAAGGGTACGCCCCAAGCCGTGGTCGACCGGCTCGACGCCGCGGTCAAAGCCGCGCTCGCCGACCCGGACGTGCGCAGAAAACTCGATGCCATCGGGCAGGTCATAGCGACGCCGGAACAGGCGACGCCGGCCGGCCTTTCAACGATCCATCAGGCCGAGATCGACAAATGGTGGCCGATCATCAAAGCGGCCGACATCAAAACCCAATAAGAGACATTGCGCCGGCGCAATGGAATTTGGGCCGAGCTCGGCAGCATCCGAGCCCGGCCCACGCGCCGCCAAACTTTGATCGTCCTAATGAATCTTTCCAGCCATGAGCGCGCCGAGGAAGGCGGCGGTGGAAACCGGCATCTGCGCGCTGATGTGCGCCGCATGCAGCGCTTGCGCGCGCGCCATGCCGATCGATACCGCGGTCGCGGCGACCATCAGCGAAATCGCGAGCGCCAGCGTTGCGGCCAATTCGACGCCGGCGCGGCGCCGCTTAGCGAATCTCTTCTCGGTGGTCGGCGCTCCGAAACCGACCATCCCGGTCAGTTCAGTCATGGTCGTCATCCTTGTCGCGATGTCTGTCGAATCAGTTGAGTGTAAAATCATACCGGATGCCGGCGCCGGTCCGGCCGGACTTTGGCGAAGCTTTTGAAAAACAAAGGCGATTTCGTGATTTTGGTTAATGAAAGGTTAACGCTCGGGTGACCGAGTGAGGATCGTTCACAGCGCCGGTTGCGCTGCGGCCGGACGGAAATCCATCGGCACATGGCCCGGTTCGTGCGCGACGCGATCGAGCCAGGTGAGGATCGCCGGAAACGATGCGAGGTCGTAGTCGCATTGATTCGCGACGTGGGTATAGGCATAGAGCGCGATGTCGGCGACGGTGTAGCGGTCGGCGGCGAAGTAATCGTGCAAAGTAAGATGCTTCTCCATCACGCCAAGCGCGCGATAGCCTTCTTCCATCCAATCCTCAAACGCGTGTTGCTGCAACTCGCGGCCGCCTTTGACCAGAGCGAGCCAGAAATAGGCGGCGCCGATATTCGGCTCGAGGCTGTGCTGCTCGAAGAACATCCACTGCAATATTTCGGCGCGATCGATGCGATCGTCGGGCGCCAGCGGCGTGCCGCCGGCGATGTACCAAAGGATGGCGTTGGATTCGGCGAGATAGCGGCCGGGCGCGACTTCAAGGAGCGGCACCTGGCCGTTCGGATTCTTGTCCAGGAACTCCGGCGTATGGCTCTCGCCCTTGAGAATGTCGATCTCGATCAGCCGATAGGGAATGCCGAGCTGCGCCAAGGCGAGCCGCGCCTTGTAGCTGTTGCCCGATCGCTGCATCGAATAGAGCGTGAACATGGCCGCTCCAAGAATTTTCCGCTCTGAAATCTGCGTTGCGCAGTAACGCGCGACTATTGCGGTGTTACGACTTCACCACGGCAATGTAGTGGCACTCGATCTTGGCGCTAGTTCCGCTTGTGCGAAATTCCGCCGGAGCCGGTCGGCATTGTAGAGGACGCGCCGGAGAAAGCCACCGGATCGGCGAAATTCGTCAAAGCGCGGCCGATGTCGGCGCGGCGGAAGATCAGAACAAATACCGCGAGCATGGCCGGCACCCCGAGCGGGATCAGGCTTAATTGCGCGACGCTGCGAGCCAGGAGCGGCACCAGCCAGAGCGCCGCCAGCGCGGTCTTTTCCCACGGATTAAAGCCGCGCTCCAAGCCGTCGGCGACGAAGAAGGCGATGGCCGGCGCCAGCACCATCATGTCGTAATCGAAGCTATAGGGCGTGGCGAGAATAGCGGCGACGCACAGCGCCGAGGCTTTGAGCGGATAAGACGCGGCGCTCCGCCACAGCAAGGCGAGTGAGCCTGCGATGGCGACGATCGTTATGCCCTGCAAGGCGTAAGCAAGCGGGATCGGCGCACCCCACATGCGCGACCAGGCGAACACGCTCTGGATCTTGTGCCAGCCGGTATTGCCTTGTTCGAGTACGACCGTGCGTGTGAACTCAGAAAACAAAGCGAAGGCGTGCCACGCCGACATGCCGAATGTCAGCGTGGTGGCAAGCGTCAAGGCGACGACCGTCGCCGCCGCGGCGGCAAAAGCGCGCCAGCGGCCGCTTACGCCAAGCACGACGGGCAGCAGGAGGCCGTATTGCGGCTTGTAGACCAGAAGGCCGAGCAGAACGCCGGCCAAAAGTGGACGGCGGTCAAGCACGATCAGCGCGCCGCCAAGCAGCGCCGCGGTGAGAAATCCATTCTGGCCGTGACCGACATTGATCAGCACCGCCGGAAAGGCGAGCGCGAGCAGGAGCCATAGCAAACCGTCGCGGCTCCCCGCCGCGCGGAGAGCGGGAGAAATAATCGCCCGGATCGCTGAGAGATAAAGTCCGAGCGTGCCCCCCTGCCAGACCGCCAGCGCAAGCCCATAGGGCAACAGCGCCAAAGCCGCGGCGATGAACAGAAAGAACGGCGGATAGTGCCAGCCGTAGAATTGGGTGTCGTCGCCGAAAATGGCGCGCTCGCGGGCGAATTGCGCCACCGGGTCGAAGGGCGCCGCGGCATTGCCCTCATCGACATAGGTGCCGGCCGCATAGACATTGGAGAAATCGGTGCCAAGCGGCCGTCCCTGGCGGTCGACACCGCCGTGCGACGTCAGCACCAGAAACAGAAAGCCGGCGGCCGACGCGATGAGGATCACGACGGCGATAAGCCGGACCCGCTCCTGCGTGAGCCAGTCGCCGCTCCGCAAAATGTCGCGCGCCCGGCGCATCGCGGTTCCCTGTCCGGAAGGCATTCCGGGCATTAGGCCAGCCGGCGCTTAACGGAGTGTTGCGCGCGGCGCACGCTCCGCGGCAAATGCCGCAGATGTGAGGGTAAATTGGGGGTTTTGCGCTTGCCTGTTGGAGCCTGCGGCGATACCAAGCACCCGCCTAAATCGGAGACTGGCAATGGCCTTCATCGCGGACCAGATCATGCGCATCAAGCCGTCGGCGACCATCGCCGTGACGGACAAAGCGCGCGCGCTCAAGGCGGCCGGCCGCGACGTCATCGGCCTGGGCGCCGGCGAGCCCGATTTCGACACCCCGGACAACATCAAGCTGGCGGCGATTCGCGCCATCACCGAGGGCAAGTCGTCGAAATATACCGCCGTGGACGGCATCGCCGAACTGAAGGCCGCGGTATCGCGCAAATTCAAGCGCGAGAACGAGCTCGACTATAAGCCGTCGCAGATCATCATCGGCACCGGCGGCAAGCAGGTGCTCTACAACGCGCTGATCGCCACCATCAATCCGGGCGACGAGGTGATCATTCCGGCGCCCTATTGGGTGAGCTATCCGGACATGGTGCTGCTCGCCGGCGGTACGCCGGTCGAGGTCATCACCACGATGGCGACCGGCTACAAGATGAAGCCGGAGCAGCTGGAAAAGGCGATCACGCCGAAGACCAAGTGGATCATCTTCAACTCGCCGTCGAACCCGACGGGCGCTGCCTATACCAAGGCCGAGCTCAAGGCGGTGACCGACGTGCTGGTACGGCATCCGCATGTCCACGTCATGTCCGACGACATGTACGAGCATTTGGTCTACGACGACTTTAAGTTCTATTCGCCGGCGCAGATCGAGCCGCGGCTCTATGAGCGCACGCTGACGGTGAACGGCTGCTCCAAGGCCTATTGCATGACCGGCTGGCGCATCGGCTATGCCGGGGGACCGGAGAAGCTGATCAAGACCATGGCGATGATCCAGTCGCAGTCGACGTCGAATCCGACGGCGGTGGCGCAATGGGCGGCGGTCGAGGCGCTCGACGGGCCACAGGACTTCATCCCCAAGCACAACAAGATCTTCAAGGAACGCCGCGACCTCTGCGTGTCGATGCTCAATCAAGCTAACGGGCTGCAATGCCCGAAGCCTGAAGGCGCGTTCTATGTCTATCCGTCCTGCGCTGGCACCATGGGCAAGACGGCGCCGACCGGCAAAAAGCTCGCCACCGACGAAGATTTCGTCAGTGAGCTTCTGGAAGCCGAAGGCGTGGCCGTGGTGCAGGGCACGCCATTCGGCGTCGGGCCTGCGTTCCGCATTTCCTACGCGACCGCAACGAGCGCGCTCGAGGAAGCCTGCACGCGCATCCAGCGGTTTTGCGGGAATTTGCAGTAGGACCGGGTCGTCCACACGGCAGTCGTCATGGCCGGGCCTGTCTCGGCCATCTCGATAGTCATGCGCAGGGGCCGCCTAAGCGGGATGCCCGCGACAAGTGCGGGCATGACGCCGGTAATCTAAACCCGGTTCGGAAACAAACGATACTGCTCAGGCCGCAACCCGACCACCTGACCAACGCGCCATTGCTGGCTGCGCAGCGCATCGACTTCGATGATGGTTTGCGACGGCTCGCCGCCGAGCGCGATCTCGACGCGGCGCGCCGCGCCGATGCCGTGGATGCGCTTGACCACGCCCTTGAGGTCGGCCTCGGCCGATGCCGGCAGCACCGTCATATTGAAGGGCCGTGCGAACAAGGTCGCGGCGCCATCGGGTGCGCCTTGCGGGTCGACTCCGATCGGTCGTCCGGCGAACTGCACCTCGCTGCCGGCAACGACGACCGGGAGTATGATGGATTCACCGATGAATTCATGCACGAACGGCGTCTGCGGATGGTCATAGACCTGTTGCGGCGTGCCGGTCTGCTCGATGCGCCCCTTGTCCATGACCACGATGCGGTCGGCGACTTCCAGCGCTTCTTCCTGGTCGTGGGTGACGAAGATCGAGGTGACGTGGATCTCGTTGTGCAGATTGCGCAGCCAGCGGCGCAATTCCTTGCGGACCTTGGCATCGAGCGAGCCGAACGGCTCGTCGAGCAAAAGCACCCGCGGTTCGATGGCGAGCGCACGCGCCAGTGCGATGCGCTGGCGCTGCCCGCCGGACAGTTGCGTCGGATAGCGCTTCGCCAGCCAGCCGAGTTGCACGAGATCGAGCAATTTCTCGACGCGGCGGCGGATCTCCGGCTCGCTCGGCCGCTCGTTGCGGGGCCTCGCGCGCAGGCCGAAGGCGACATTCTCGAACACGGTCATGTGCCGGAACAGCGCGTAATGCTGGAACACGAAGCCGACATGGCGTTCGCCGACTGCCCGCGACAATGCATCCTCGCCGTCGAACAGCACCTGGCCTTCTTCCGGCCAGTCGAGGCCGGCGACGATGCGCAAGAGCGTCGTCTTGCCGGAGCCCGACGGGCCGAGCAGCGCCAGCAATTCGCCGGAGCGCACTTCGAGCCTGACACGATCGAGCGCCGCGAAATCGCCGAAGCGCTTGACGACGTCGACCATCGAAATTTTCATCTCATTCCTCCACCAGACGGCTTTCGAGGACCACTTTCAGGACGAGCGTCACCAGCGCCAGCAGCGCCAATAGCGATGCCACGGCGAATGCGGCGGCGAACTGGTAGCTGTCGTAAAGCGACTCGATCTGCAGCGGCATGGTATTGGTCTCGCCGCGCACGTGGCCGGACACCACCGACACCGCGCCGAATTCGCCCATCGCCCGCGCGTTGCACAACAGAACGCCGTACAGCAGCGCCCACTTCACGTTCGGCAGCGTGACGCGGAAAAATGTCTTGAGCCCCGAAGCGCCGAGTGACAGCGCAGCCTCTTCCTCTTCGGTGCCTTGTTGCTGCATCAGCGGAATGAGTTCGCGGACGACGAAGGGGAAAGTGACGAAAATCGTCGCCAGCGCGATGCCGGGCAGCGCAAAGATGATCTTGACATTATGCGCCACGAGCCACCCTCCGAAATAGCCCTGCAGCCCGAACAGAAGAACAAAAACCAGGCCGGCGATGACCGGCGAGACGGAGAACGGAACCTCGATCAGGGTGATCAGAAGATTCTTGCCGCGAAACTCGAATTTCGCGATCGCCCAGGCACCGATGACGCCGAACACGACATTGGACACCACCGATATCGCGGCGACGATCAGCGTCAGCCGGATCGCCGAGAGCGTATCGGGGTCGCGCAGTGCCGCGACATAGGCTGCGATCCCTTTTGAAAAGGCCTGGGCAAACACGCAGAGGAGCGGCAGCACGATGAAAAGCCCGAGAAATGTCACCGCCAAACCCGTCACCAGCGAGCGCACCCAGGCCGGGTCGCTGCGGGCGTCGGCCCGGCGCTGGCCGGTGCGGCGGATCGCGGGCGGCGTCGCCGCTGCGCCGCTGCTCGGCGGCGCGAGCGAGGCGTTTTTGTCAAGCGCGGTGACGGGCAATGCAGTCACAGTCGCCGTCCCGTGCGCCGTTCGGACCAATGCTGGAGCGCGTTGATGAGGAACAGAAACAGGAGCGAGGCGACCAGCATGACCACCGCGATCGCGGTGGCGTCGGCATAATGGAATTCCTGCAGCCGAATGACGATCAGGAGCGGCGCGATCTCCGAATAATTCGGCAGATTGCCGGCGATGAAGATGACGGAGCCGTATTCGCCGACCGCGCGCGCGAACGCCAGCGTAAAGCCGGTCAATAGAGCCGGAACGACGCTCGGAAGCACGACGCGGCGTACCGTCATCCAGCGTCCCGCCCCGAGCGAGGCTGAGGCTTCCTCCAATTCCTCGTCGAGATCTTCGAGCACCGGCTGCACCGTGCGCACGACGAACGGCAGGCCGATGAAAACCAGCGCGACAAAGATGCCGAGCGGTGTAAAGGCCACCCGAATGCCGAGCGGCGCCAGCAATCCGCCGATCCAGCCGCTATCAGCGTAGAGCGTGGTGAGCGCGATGCCGGCGACCGCGGTCGGCAGTGCAAACGGAATGTCGACAATGGCATCAAAAATACGGCGGCCGGGAAAGCGGTAGCGCACCAACGCCCACACCACGATCGAGCCGAACACGAGATTGGCAAACGCCGCCGCGAGCGACAATCCGAACGACAGCGCGAAGGCATGCAGCGCGCGGCGGCTGGTGATGACAGCGATGAATTGATCGAAGCTGAGCTCGGCGGTCTTGACGAACAGCGCCGCCAGCGGGATCAGCACGACGAGCGCGAGCCACAACAGTGTCGTTCCAAGCGTGATGCCGAAACCCGGAATCACGCCTCTTCGATGTCCGACAAGCCTGGTCGCGATACTCACTGCGACCTCGCATCACTGCGCGTAGATCGAATCAAATATGCCGTGGTCGTTGAAGTGGGTGGCCTGCGCTTTGCGCCAGCCGCCAAAGTCGTCGATGGTCAGAAGCTCGACTTTCGGAAAGCTTGCTTGATACTCTTTTGCCACAACCGGGTCGCGTGGTCGATAGTAGTCCTTGGCGACGATCTCCTGGGCGTCGTGACTGTAGAGGAAATCGAGGAAGGCCTCGGCGGCGGCGCGGGTGCCCTTGCGGTCGACGACTTTGTCGACCACCGCAACCGGCGGCTCGGCCAGGATCGAGATGCTCGGCACCACGATGTCGAATTTGTCGACGCCGAGCTTATTAATCGCGAGCTGCGCCTCGTTCTCCCAGGCCACCAGCACGTCGCCGACGCCGCGTTCGACGAACGTTATCGTCGCGCCGCGGGCGCCAGTGTCCAGCACCGGCACGTTGGCGTAGATCGCCTTCACGAATTCCCGCGCCTTATCCTCGCTGCCGTATTTCTTTTGCGCAAATCCCCATGCCGCGAGATAGTTCCAGCGCGCGCCGCCCGAGGTCTTGGGATTGGGCGTGACAACCTGCACGCCGGGTTTGGCGAGATCATCCCAATCGTGAATGGCCTTGGGGTTGCCCTTGCGCACCAGGAACACGATCGTCGAGGTGTAGGGCGAAGAATGATTAGGCAGCCGTGTTTCCCAATCCTGGGCGATCAATCCGCGATCGGCGATGGCGTCGATGTCGTAGGCCAGCGCCAAGGTCGCAATGTCGGCGTCAAGGCCGTCGATGACGGCGCGCGCTTGCGCGCCGGACCCGCCGTTCGAAGTCTTGATCTCGATTGTTTTCCCGGTTTCGGTCTTGTATTTGACGCCGAAAGCTAAAGCGAGGTCGGCATACAATTCCCGCGTCGGGTCATAGGACGCGTTAAGCAGGCTGATGTCGGCTGAGCGGGCGGTCCCACAGATGAGCAGCGATCCGAGCAGCGCAACGGTCATTGCCTTCATGCGAGTGCCCATTCTTGAGTCTCCTTTAGCCGGCGCCGTCCGGCAACGCCGGATATGAAATTATTCATGGCCAATTCTTTAATTGACGAGAATGGTTTTCCATATACAAAGGGTGGAACGTCGGCAAACAGAAAAAAATTCTACTCCATCGTGCGTGAGGCTTGGAAGAATTGATGAAGGTCAGGCTCAGAAAAGAGACGCTTTTTGTCGCCCCATCCGAAACCATCCTGTGCCCCCTCCGCCGCCCTCGCGGCTGCCGGCATCTGCAGCGCGCGGAGTGACGGTGGTGGACCGGCTCGACGACCTGGAAGCGCAAAGCATTTTCATTTTTCGCGAGGCCTTTGCCCGGCTGAAGCGGACCGCACTGTTGTGGTCGCTCGGCAAAGATTCCAACGTCATGATCTGGATCGCGCGCAAGGCGTTCTTCGGCCGCGTGCCGTTTCCGGTGATGCATGTCGATACCGGCAAGAAATTTCCGGAAATGTATGCGTTTCGCGACCGCTATTCGCTCGAATGGAATCTCGACCTTAAAATCGAGCCATGCCCGCCACTCGGCACCATCGACACGACTTTGCCGCCGGCGGCGCGGTCGGCCGCGCGCAAAACCGAGGGCTTAAAGCTCGCGCTGGCGAAATACGGCTTTGACGGCTTGATCGCCGGCATCCGGCGCGACGAGGAGCCGACGCGCGCCAAGGAGCGGGTGTTTTCGCCGCGCGGCCTCGAAGGCGGTTGGGACGTTCGCGACCAGCCGCCGGAATTTTGGGACCACTTCAACGCAGCGCCGCCGCCCGGCGCGCATTTGCGCGTGCATCCGATCCTGCATTGGACCGAACTCGACGTCTGGGCCTATACCAAGCGCGAAGGCATCCCCATCATCCCGCTCTATCTCGCCCGCGACGGCAAGCGCTACCGCTCGCTCGGCGATTCCGACATCACGTCGCCGGTGGCCTCTGACGCCGCCACCATCGACGAGATCATCCGCGAACTGGAAGCGACCAAAGTCTCGGAGCGCTCCGGCCGCGCCATGGATCACGAAACCGAAGACGCCTTCGAGCGTCTGCGCGCCAGCGGCTATTTGTAACTCACGATCACGGACCGTGCCCGACCATGAACATGCTCGTCACTGAAAAATTCGCAACCGCGCCAAGCGCTGACGATGAGTCCAATTTGCGGTCGGGCAACCGGCAGCTCGTGCGCATCGTGCTCGCCGGGCACGTCGATCACGGCAAGTCGACTTTGATCGGGCGGCTCTTGCACGAGACCAAAAGCCTGCCCGACGGCAAGCTCGATTCGCTCAAGGCGGTCAGCGCTCGCCGCGGCGTGGCGTTCGAATGGTCGTTTCTGCTCGACGCGCTGCAGACCGAACGCGACCAGGGCATCACGCTCGATACCAGCCAGATTCGCTTCCGCACCAAATCCCGCGACGTCGTTCTGATCGACGCGCCCGGCCACGCCGAATTCCTGCGCAACATGATCACCGGCGCCGCTCAGGCCGATGCCGCGGTGCTGGTGATCGATGCCACGGAAGGCGTGCGCGAGCAGACCCGCCGGCACTGCTATCTGCTGCATTTGCTCGGCATCAGCCAGGTCGCAGTGGTCATCAACAAGATGGATCGTATCGGCTTCGACGAGAGCCGCTTCCAGGAACTCGAAGCCGAGATGGCGCGCCACCTCGCAAGCCTCGGCCTGCCGGCAACCGCCATCATTCCGATTTCGGCGCGCAACGGCGACGGCGTCGAACGGCGCACGCCGGCGATCGCCTGGTACTCGGGTCCCACGGTGCTCGAAGTCATGGACCGGTTTTCGCCGGCCAAGCGGCTGACCGATCTGCCGCTCAGCATCCCGGTGCAGGCGGTCTACAAGTTCGACGATCGCCGCATCGTTGCCGGACGGGTGGAAACCGGCCGCCTCGCGGTCGGCGACGAGATCGCGATCATGCCGCGCGGCACGACGGCGCGCGTGCAGTCGATCGAGGCCTGGCCGGAGCCCGGCCAGGCGCGGCCGCAAGCGGCGCGCGCCGGTCAATCGATCGGCATCACGCTCGACCGGCAGATTTTCGTCGAGCGCGGCGACATTATTTCGGCGCCGGCTACGCCGGCCAAGGCGGTTCGCCGGCTGCGGGCACGGGTGTTCTGGCTGCACGACGAGCCGCTTGAGCTCGGTGCGGCGATCGGGGTGCGCGTCGGCATGGCGGAGCGCCGCGGCACCATCGCCTTGATCGAAAATGCCGTCGATCCCGGCGAGCTGTCGCCGATCGAAGCGAAAATCATCGCCCGCAACCACGTCGGCGAGATCGAAATCGCCCTAGCGGCGCCGATTGCCGCCGACATCTACGCCGACAATCCGCGCACCGGCCGCCTGGTGCTCGAGCTTGGCGGCAGAATCGCCGGCGGCGGATTGATCCTTGCCGTCGACGGCAACGCGTCCGCTGACAATCGTCGCCATAGCGGCGCCGGGCGCGCCGAACTTTCAGTGCGAGCGGCGCGGCTCAACGTTGAGTTGGCCGATCTGCCGGCGGTCGAGCGTCTTAAGCGCTTCCGCGAGGAGGTCGCCGGTCCGCTCGTTTTCACCACAAGCTTCGGCCTCGAGGACCAGGTCATCGTCCAGATGATATGCGAGGCGGGCATCGACCTCGATATCGTGACGCTCGATACGGGCCGGCTGTTTCCCGAGACCTACCAAGTTTGGGCCGAGACCGAACGCCGCTACGGCCGGCGCATCCGGGCGATCTATCCGCAGCACAACAAGCTTGAGGCCCTGGTCGGGAAATACGGCATCGACGGCTTTTACGAGTCGCGCGAGGCGCGATTAGCCTGCTGTCATGCCCGCAAGGTCGAGCCGCTCGATCGCGCGCTGTCCGGCGCCCAGGGCTGGATCGTCGGTGTGCGGGCGGATCAGTCGGGCAACCGCCAAGGCACCGCGCTGGTGGCGGTCGACGCGCGCCATCTGCTCAAGCTCAGCCCGCTGCTCGACTGGACGCGCGACAAGGCGCAGTCGTTCGCGGCCGACAATCAAATTCCCGTCAATACGCTGCACGCCCAAGGCTTTGCCTCGATCGGTTGCGCGCCATGCACACGCGCGATCGCCCCGGGCGAGCCGGAGCGGGCCGGACGCTGGTGGTGGGAAACCGACGAGCAGAAAGAATGCGGCCTGCACATTAGCAGCGACGGCCGCGTGATAGGGGCGGCTAAGGGCTAGCTACTTTCGGTCTGGAAACCGTCACCCTGAGGTGCGAGCGCAGCGAGCCTCGAAGGGTGCGGCCGAGGCGCCGAGGCCGTCTCCTTCGAGGGCCGCTACGCGGCCACCTCAGGATGACGGGTCGCAGGCTGCAATCTTCACCCCGTCGGCGGCGCGATTTCGTCGAGGCTCTTTTGCCTCGCTTCGGGACCAAGCTGGGTCACCGAGATCGCGGCGATGAACAGAAAACTCGCCAGGCAGCCGAACACCGTGGTCAGGCCGAAGCCGTTCTGCACCCACAAGATCATCGGCATGATGAAAGCGGTCGCCAGGCGGCCGACGCCCGAGGCCCAGCCGAAGCCGGTTGCCCGCGCATTGGTGGGGAACACCTCGGAGCAGAAGATCTGCATCGAATTGCCGCCGACCTGGACGAAGAAGATCATGACAAAACCGGCAACGACCAATTCGGTATCCGACACCGCATTGGCGAACACGATCGCCATCAGGCCGGCGGCGACGAAGGCGCAGACCGACGTGATCTTGCGGCCGAATTTATCGAGCGCGTACATCATGAAGAGGCTCGCGCAGGGCACCGCGAAGTTCATCAACAGAACGTAGCTCAGCGACTTGGTGATGCTGAAGCCCTTGCCGTTCATGATATTCGGCAGCCAGGCGCCGAGCCCGATGGCGATGCCGAAGAACGCCGCGAAGCAGATCATGCCGGCGACCACGCGCTTGGGGAACATGCGGAAGACGACGCCGAACGGATCGCTTTTGGTGTTGCTGGCGGCATCGGTCGTCAACGGCTGGGTCGGTCCGGCAATGCCGAGCCGGTCGAGCACGGCAAGCGCCTCTTTGCCGCGGCCATGGGTGGCCAGATAGCGCGGCGATTCCGGCAGCGTATAGCGCGCCACCCAGACGATGAGTGCGGCGACGCCGATCAGGAGCCACACGCCGCGCCAGGCGTAATCGGCCGAATTGGCGACGCTCGGGATGCTGGCAACGAAGGCCGAGAAGCCGATCACCAGTCCGGTACCAATCGGCCATACGCAGGCGCCGCCGATGAAATGCACGATCGCGAGAATGCGGCCGCGAATGCGTTTGGGCGCGTATTCGCCGGCATAGGCGAAAGCCAGCGGTTGCTCGGCGCCGAGACCCAGCCCGGCGATGACGCGGCAGACGATCAAGAGCGTCACGCTCGGGGCAAACGCGCCCAGGATGGTGAAGACGCCGAACAGCAGAAGATTGAACTGATAGACGAAGCGCCGGCCGAAGCGGTCGGAAAACTCGCCCTGGGCCGCGGTGCCGAGCGCCACGCCGAAAATGGTGGCGCTGCCGATGAGGGCCGCTTCCGCCGCGGATGCGAAGCCGGATTTGAGGATGAAGGGGACCAGCGAGCCGAAGATGGTGTAATCGATGACGTCGACGAAATATCCGGCGGCGATGAGCCCAAACACGCGCCGATGCAGCGGCGATATTTTCGCGTCGTCCAAGGCCGCGCCGACGAAGCCTTCGATGGTCTGTGCCGATTGGGCGCCGCGGCCCGGGCTGGCAAGCTGTGCCGACGAAAGTGCCACCATGTGATCCTCCCCCACTTTTGGTCGCCGGCCGCTTTAAGCGGCTCTTGGCTGATCCAGTGTGGAAGGGCGGGCTCCCACTGTCAATGTAGTTGCGGCATTATCGTCATTGCGAGGAACGAAGCGATGAAGCAATCCAGAAACGGTGGCGCCGCCTGGATTGCTTCGCTCCGCTCGCAGTGACGTCACCCGCCCTCGAACTGTAAAATGTAAAGCCCGGCATTGGAATCGGTGACATACATCACGCCGTCTTTGTCGACGAAACAGTCGCAGGACTGGATGACTTGCGGCCGGTTCGGCCGCGGATCGAACATCCGCTCGGGATCGGGCGGCACGAAATAGCCGGCCTCGCGCGGCGCGAACGGATTTTTGATGTCATAGACGCGTACGCCGGCATTGTGCAGCGTGGCGAAAATATATTGCGAAGACACGAACGCGCCCGGCCGGTTCTCCCACAGATTATGCGGGCCAAAATTGCCGCCCTTCTTGCAATAATCGGCCTCGTCGGGCACCGGCATGGTCGAAATGCTCACCGGATTTTTCGGCTCGCGCACGTCGAACACCCAGATATAGCGCAGGCCCAGCTTGCAATCGGCGAAATTGGCCTCGTCGGCGACCACCAAAAGATTGCGGTCCGGCAGCGGCAGCGGCGAATGGGTGCCGCCGCCGAACGGCGGATCCCAATTGCGATGCGAAACAAGTTTCGGCTTTGCCGGATCGCCGACATCGATCACCGCCATGCCGCCGTCGCGCCAGGCGCTATACGCAAGATTGCCGGTGACCAGCGCATGATGCAGCGCGTAACGCCGGCCCTTGGGCCAGGTCGGCGTCTCGCCGCCGCCGGTCCACATGCCCGGCAGCCAGAATTTGCCGACGACTTGCGGCTTCGTCGGCTCCGCCATGTCGACGATCACCAGCACATGGTCGGAAAATTCCGGCAGGTGCACGGACACATAGGCGTAGCGTGAGCCGACATACCAGATGCGATGCGGCCCCAAGCCGCCGAGCGGCAAAAACGCGATTTCGCGCGGCGCTTCCGGTTTGCTCAGATCGTAGACGCGAAGCCCTGAGGTGAACTCTTGGCCTTTGAGCGCATCGCCCGAATTTCCGGCGAAATAAGCCTCCTGGCTCACCTGCATGGTCCACACGCTCGGCCCGTTGACTGCCAGCAACAGATCGCCAAATTTTTCATGGGTGGCGGTCTGCAGATGATGTGCCCGGGTGTTCGGCGGGCAGGGCAGGAAATTGACCGTCTTCGGATTTTTCGCATCGCGCACATCGATGACGGTGATGCCGTTGGAAAAGCCGTGGCCGATATAGGCATGGCCCTTATTGACCATCACCTGCACGCCGTCGCCACGGCCGCCCTGGTCGCTGTGGCTCAAGAATTTGATGTTATGGCTGGCGATGGCGGTCATGGGTTTCGTTTTCCTGGGACTTAAATCACCGCGCGGGAGCCTGCTTCGCCGCGCTGTACGGATAGATCAGGTCGCCGGTCTTGTAGTCCGGCGGCGTCACCACGGCTTGCGTTTTGTCGACGTCGCGGAATTGTTCGACGCTATTGCCGACGATGTCGTGGAACTGGGTCTGGATGACGCGCGGCACCGCCCATTCGCCGTCACGCCCGAATTTCACGTCGCCGATCACGGTGTGGAAGGTGGCGCTGTGAAAATCCTCGGCGATCTTGGCGTCGCTGAGACTCTTGGTGTCGTTGATCGCCTGCTCAAGCACCTGCATATCGGCATAGGCCCACGGCGCGATGTAATAGCCGAACGGATCGACGCCCGCCGCGCCGGCCTTGGCCTGGTAGCGTTTGACGAATTCGAGCGCGCCGGGGAACTGCATGGTCTTCACCGGCAGCCAGAAGGTGAAATCGACAAAGCCGTTGAGCAAGGGGCCGAGCTGCACCTGCATCGACGGCGATTGCGGGCCGACCATGGCGCCACCGACCATTTTCGGCATGTAGCCGATTTCATTGAACGCGCGCACCATGCCCGCGGAGTCCAGCGGGAACGACGCGATCAGCACCACGTCGGGATTGGCGGCCTGGATGGCGCGTACGATCGGCGAGAAATCGGTGGTCGAGGGCGGATAGGATTGATCGTAGACGATCTTCAACCCGGCGGCCTTGGCGTTGGTTCGCGCGCCTTCGGTGGCGTTCTTGGAGAATTCCGCGTCGGCGCCGACAATGGCGACGGTCTGCGGCTTGGGATTTTGCGCCATCGCGGCGTCGAAGAAGCCGGATGAGATGGTCGACTTGGCGTCCGGCCCGTTCGGCGTCATCGATATGTAGCGCGGATAATGAAACTCGCTGTTGGCGGCGAGTGCGAACAGGCCGATGAAGGCCTTGCCGTGCTGCATGACCACCGGAATCGCCGGCGCCACGATATTGGTCGCATAGCCCGAGACCACCAGATCGACTTTGTCGACGTCGAGCAGCTTGGTGTAGATGCCGGGCACCGTGCCCGGATTGCTCTGGTCGTCGTAGAACACGAGCTTCACCGGGCGGCCGAGCAGCCCGCCCTTGGCGTTGACGTCGTCTTGCCAGATCTGCATCGCCAACAGCGCCGATTTGCCGTTGACCGCGAGCGGCCCGCTTTGCGCCATGGAAAAGCCGATGGTGATCGGCTCTTCGGCGCGCGCCGGCGACGACGTGTTGATGATCGCGGCGGCGGTCCATCCGGCGGCGGCCGTCAGCGCGAGCATCCGCAACGGCTTGATGAACATGCTTGTCGGTAAGGCACACATGCGGTTTCCCCCCATCGATGTCGCCACGCGCGTTGTTATTTTGCGGCGATCTTGTCATTGCGAGCGCGGCGAAGCAATCGGGGGGCCCGCCGTCCGCTCCGCGCCATGACGCGGCGGGCGATCCGCGCTAGACTTGCCGCCGAAAATCAAGGGAAGAAACGATGACCAACGACAACACCCCCGGATCGCGCGGCCTCATCGCGGTCGACAAGATGGGCACCAAGGTTTTGTTCCTCAACCCCGAGACGTTTGCCACCGAGGTGGTGCTCGACGGCTTTGCCAAGACCGTGCACGAGCTGTTGGTGGTGCCGGAAACCGGCCTCGCCTATGTGCCGATCTTCGGCGACGGCATCCACGGCCGCAATCCCAACCCGCAGCATCATCTCTGCGTGTTCGATCTCGGCAAGCGCGCCCATGTCGCCACCATCGACCTCTACCCCTATATCGCACCGCATACGCTCAAACTCGGCCCCGACGGTTCCATCTACATCACCTGCGAGAACTCGGCCGTTGTGGCGGTGATCGACCGCACCACCAACAAAGTGGTGGAGGCGATCGAGTCCGGCTCCACCAACGGCCATCGCCTGATCGTCGCGCCGGACGGGCGTCGCCTCTACACCGAGAACGAGGAAGACGCCACGGTGTCGGTGATCGATCTGGAGGCGCGCAAGCTCATCGGCAAGATCAAGACGCCGCGCCCGCTCGCCGGCATCGCCATCACCCCCGACGGCCGCACCGTGGTCGCGGTCGACGACGCCGAGCCGACGCTGTTTCTGATCGACACCGAAGCCGGCCAAGTGCGCGACGAGATCGTGCTCAAGGATGTGCAGAAAGCGGCGCAGATCGCCCGCTACGCCCCCGACAATTCGCTCCTTGCCGTCTCAAGCCTCAACAGCAACACCGTGAGCCTGATCGATCCGTCGTTCCGCGCGCAGACCGCGATCAAGGTGGGCTCCCAGCCGATGGACATGGCGTTCCGCGGTGACGAATTGTTCGTCGCCTGCCAGGGCGATGGCTCCGTGCATATCATCGATATTCCGGGCAAGCGCGCGAAGGGGAGTTTTCCGGCCGGGGTGGGATGCGAGTCGATTGGGTTTTTCTGAAGTTTTGTAGGGTGGGCACCGCGGCGTGAGAGCCAAGCCGCGTGGGCAAAATCGTTCGAGCGCGGTGCCCACGCGGTTGCGCAGGCGCAGCGATTTTGGTCGCCCTACGCTGCTGCGCTTTACTTACGGTCCGAGGATAAGAGGCGGTTCTGGTGGGTGCGGTACATCCCACCACGCAAATTCTACTCGGTCTCCGGGCTCCGGCTTGTAGGCCGCCATCGCGGCCTCAGCAGTGGCGCATCAATCATCGCGCAATGAAACACGATCTCGCGGTCAAGAAACGGCCGATACACGCGGATTACTGGGAATGGTTCCATGGGCTTTGCCTTCCGTATATCAATTCTAACCATGTAATTTCAGGGTTTGAGCACTTCTCACTTTGAGCGGTTAGACCTCCGACGGATGATTGTCTCCGCGAATTTTTTCGGACCAAAACCTTCAATTGCGATTTTAGGGCGAGTCTCCTTTTGCTGCGCGGCAAGTCTAGCAACCCTCTTGTCGTCGACGTGAGCATACAAAAATCGCTCCGCGTGTGCTGCCCGCATCATGTTCCATCCTTCGACAGCCTCGCGAGGTGCTTCAAATATAGGTAATGGGGAATCAGCCCACGTCATAAGCAGCATAGTGCTTGGGGAAAGAGGCAACGTAACCTCAACCGTCTCGTTGAGAAATCCGCCGTCGCCTAAAGTCGGGGAACGCGATCTTGGATCACAAGCTCGCGCAAGAGCGTTGTCGCTCGTAACGAAATATCCGTGCTTTGCGTGGACGAGACTCCAGGCCATGTCGAAGAAAATAGGCGTTAGCTTGTCCATAACGCCTAGGCTTCGCAGCGTCGCCTCGCGCGAAATTTCGATTACGAATTGGGATGGGTCGGTTAGTGCCTTCCTCAACGTTTCCCTGCCTTCTGGAAGATGAGGTGGCCGATCCTTTCCACTTCGGCTAATGAAGGACTCAAAAGCTTTATCATTCGTGCCGTAGGCATAATTACGAATTTGGAGGTCACGGCTGAGTGTCTCGGCAAACATGCGCCGCATCGACGGTGTCCGAGCAAATATGCAGGCCACAAAATTCGCAAAGTCGGATTTAGGCTGACCGTGGCATATTTTATCTTTCAATAAGTCGCGATAAACCGGAGCTGCCTTGCTCTCGATTTCTGCTAAAAGATTTTCAATGGTAGTGTCCATCGTTCCGTCGTCTCGCTCGACGGAATAGAAATGAGTCTCGAATCCGGTTTCTTCTGGAATCGACGAGCGCCGAGTCCCCGTTTGTTTGTCGTACGTCCAGACGTGCCCTTCTGGCGCAGTGCCGACAAAGTTGCGAAGGTGCAAAACAGGAGTGTGATGCTGACTTTTTCCCATGATTAAGGTTGCCGTAGCAACGAACGTATCGCGCCGGTTTTGTCGAATACTCAGGTCTAACGCCGTTTCTTAAGCTCGGACAGCGTGTCCGCCCTCTCGCTCTTCAAGACAGTCCCGAGCTTTGCGTCGCTCCGGTAGCCGTTGGCGAAATTCGACCCGTAAGTGTCCCGTAATGTGCGAACCAGCGTGTCGCTTCGCTTATGGCGAATTTCGCCATCATTGTCTCTGCAGCGGTTGTCGAGCCCCGTGTCGCAGTGATGTTTGGCCATTGTCGCACTCCTGGAGTGTCCCCGAATCCGCAATAAAAACTGATTTTTTGAGAACAAAATGGCAACATTATGGTTGTATGACTGACCCATCCACAACTAAATCTCAGCCGATTGGTCACTGTGGTAGGGACTTTATATTGACAACATTCCTTATCCAAGTTACATACCTCCTATCGGCGATTATCCGACAGTTGACAAAGTCAGGAAGCCCTACCAAAATCATGCCCTACCGTGGGATGATACTCCAACGGAGGGGGCAACGGTGTCTGACGAACCGCCAGGGCTGGAGACTCTTACCCGCTTGTTGGGCGATCCCAAGACGCCAGCATCAGCGCACGGCTCAACCACGGCTAAATCTCTGCGGGATGATGTCATCGTTGGGGTTATCGGCGGCCTCGTTGCGGTGCCGCTCTGCGATGCTAGCTGGCACGCAATCGTGACCGAGGCAGAATATACGCGCGGTCTGGCTGGCCTATTAGTTGGCCTTCCTGTCGGGATTGCAGGCCTTACTTTCCATTGGTGGAAAGACAAGGTGAGGTGGCTTCACTGGATTGGAGCCCAGTCGATTTATTGGTTGCCTGCCGTGATTGGAATGGCCTTCGTGTATGTCGCTGGCCCTGAGATATATCGACGGGCAATTCAACCCGCCACCTCTACCGGCCAGATGGCGTCGCCGCCTTCCGCGCTGCCGCAGGCACAGTATCTAAATAGCTTTCGTATTAGTTCGAAAAACGCCTCTGACGAACATCCGATTGTCGTCTCTGGCAAATTCGTCGTTGATGTAGATGATCTAGCCATATCGGTGCTGTGGAGCGATATGAACGGCCAACACCGCACTCCAATTGGACATTCCGGCCCTCATTCGAAGGATGAGGAAATTTCAATCAATGTCGTCACCGCTACCGATGTAACAAATCCTAACGGTTCAACTTTGTTTTGGGGTGATCCGAAAGACGGGCATCCCGTGCCAAACCAGCCGCTGACTCAGGCTCTCCCGATTTTTACGTGCGTTATTCTAAAGGGCGCTTTGGGTGAGCAGTGGTTTCCGTTGTCGCTGATCCGTCTTTTTCACTTTAACGGCCCAGCAGACATCATCGTGAATCCACAGCCGCAGCCAATTCCTTGCTACCCAACGCAATGATGCGGGCAGCTAAAATGGCAACTCCAGTTGCTCTGGTTCAATCTCGCTGGCGTCGTTCGTCTCTAGCTGAGACGGATGCCAGTGACCTCGCCTCAGCAGCCTGCTATCGCCGTCCCGAACATGTCGGGGTTCATGCGGTTGTTATACCGGAACTGAAATTCCGCGACGTACAGCGGCATATATTTGGCGCTCATTTTGTGGAAGGTTCCGACGACACCGCGCTTGAAGATCGACCAGAAGCCTTCAATTGTGTTGGTGTGAACGGCACCGACGACATACTGCCCGGCCTTGTGGTCAACCTGACCGTGCGGGAAGTGCCGCAGGTAGTCGCTGTATCCGGGCCAGGAGTCGGTCGCCAGCAAGCTAACTTTGTTCGATACGGCTTCGTTCACGAAGTCGAGCATGGCTTGCGAGGTGACCCGCTTAAGGACGCGGGCGATCACGTTGCCGTCGCGCTCGACTGCGCCGATGATCGGAGTCTTGTCAGCAGTCGGGCTAGACTTCCGCTTGTTCCAATGGCGGTTCTTGTTCTTGCCGCCAATCCACGTTTCATCCATTTCGACGATGCCGCCAAGCTTCACTTCCGGCGCGATCAGTCCCGCGCGGATTTTGTGGCACATGGAATGGGCCGTCTCGTAGCTGCCGAAGCCCATCATGCGTTGAATTTGAAGGGCGCTCATCCCCTTCTTGCTCGAAAGCATCAAATGGGCGACGCGATACCAGTCGCGGAGGGGCTTCTTGGTGTTCTCGAAAATCGTGCCGGTCAGGCAGGAGAACCGATAGCCGTCCGGGGCACATTCGCGGCACTGCCAGTGAAACGGCTTATAGCTAGAGGCGTCGTACAGGTCCGCGTTGCCACAGCGCGGGCAGTGCACGCCTTCGGGCCAGCGACGGGCGATCAGATACTGCTGGCAGGCTTCCTCATCACCCACGGGAAAGCGCGCCTCGAATTGCGCGGTGGTCATTTGCGGAACTGGTTTCGGGCGCTTTGCCATGACGTTCTATCCCTGAGCCTTAGCGTAGGAGCATATTGCCATGGCTGAGAGGCTTTGTCAACTGGCAGATAATCGCCCTCCTATCTCGCTCACGAAGGGACGTTTCTAGAGACGATCCTTGAAACGGAGCGAGTGCGGTGCCTGCGGGCGGGGCTCGTAACCCCGTTCCCGGGCGGCTCTGGGTCCCCGACCGACCGGCACTACGACCGGTCTCCGAGGTGCTCGGTAGACTG
>JBEKRD010000065.1:0-27138 GCA_049519075.1 Xanthobacteraceae bacterium
TGCGGCGCAAATGAATGCCACCGCTCAGCCCAGGCCGTGTTTCCTGGGACGTGGGCCGAACGGGCGTTACCCGCCAAACCCTGTCCCAGTCCAGCGAGGCACCTCGCGGACCGGTCATAATGGCGGCCGAACCGATGCCCAGGCCGCCCGGGAGCGGGGTTACAAGCCCCGCCCGCAGGAACCGCACTCGCCCCATCAATCGGCTGTCACCGGTCGACGCCCCCTCGATGGGCGAGATGGGGTTTATGTAACTGCACAAGGGACCTATGTCAACAGTTATCGCTACGGCAGTGACGAAAAATAGGCCGGTCGGAAGCCTGGTTTGGCGCACGGGGCTTAATGTCTTGCCGGAGCGAGTTTTTCCACTTGGTTGATCTCAATCAATGATACAACCGAATCAAGCGCGTATGCCTGCTCATCCAAGGGAGGGCGACCATGGGAATTGCTACCCGGCCATTCGACGCCGAATTTTGTCTGAGTAAAGAGGCTGAATATCACGCCAAGGCCGGCAGAGCTTATGATCCGAAAATTAAAGCGGCGCTCGAGGCGACCGCACACGACTTTGCCGACCAGGCACGGCGGCTCAAGGAACAGAAGCGCCTTTAAGCCCCTGTGTGTTGAGACCCGCACAAAAGCGACACGGCGAGAACGTGGCGCCCGTTGCGGGTTTGAGGAGCCGGCCATCCGCAAAAGTGAGCAATATTGTACAGATTAAGTCCGAGAAAGTTGCAAATTCGAGCCCTGCCGGTTTGTCGGCGGAGCGAATCATGGCGCTTCAGAAAAATACCAAACCCGAGCAATACCGCCGATATGCGCGGCATTGTCTGGAACTGGTGCGGGTCGCCACCAGCCAGAACGCGCGCATGATTCAACGTGAGATGGCGGCCGAATGGCTTAAACTGGCGGACCTCACTTGGCGCCCATCGCGTCAAAACCAGATGAAGTGATGTGGGCCGCCGACTTGGTCGCGCTCGGCTCTGGCGGCCTTCTGTTCTGGCGGCCTTCCGTCTTGGCGGCCTTCTGCTTTGTGATCGGCCGGCGACGCGCGGTCTGATACACAGCGGAACTATCGGGGTTTCCGCGGCGTTCAGTTTTTGGCTCGTTCACAGAAAAGGATCGCATGTTTGATTTTTGGCAATTTGGTTTGGACATTCACCAGGTCATGACTGCACGCATCTTTGATATGATGACAGGCGACATGAGCGCGGGCGAAGCCCGGCGCATGATCTCCGAAAAGCAGATGGCCTATTCGAACGCGCAGATGTCCGGCGCGCGGGCATTGCTCACCGGCGGGCCCGTGGAGGCCGGCATGGAAATGTTCGATGTCTACCGGCGCGCCGTCCGCGCCAATTGCAACAGGCTCGCCAAAGCGCACTGAACAGCCGGTCAATGACGGAGTAGCCGTCGCGCCGGTTCGCGGTGCCCGTTATTTATAATGTGGGCACTTCATCGGCCCAGACGCGAAATCCCGACAAGGTCCCTGGGCCGAAGGTGTGGGTCAGCGGCACGTCGGCGGCGTCGCGGCCTTGCGCGATGAGGATGCGGCCGAACATCGGCTTGTTGTTGCGCGGATCGAAGGTGTGCCAACGGCCGCCGAGATAGACCTCGATCCAGGCGGCGAAATCGTTCGGCGGGTAGGGCAGCGGCATGCCCACATCGGTCAGGTAGCCGGTGCAATAGCGCGCCGGAATATTCAAGCAGCGACAAAACGTAATGGCCAGATGAGCGTAGTCCCGGCACACTCCGTGACGCTCGCCGAACGCTTCAAATGCCGTTCTGGTCGCACGCGAATGCTCATAACCGAACGTCACGTGATTATGCACGAAATCGCAGATGGCCTGCACCCGCGGCCAGCCGAGCGGCGTATGGCCGAACAGCCGCCAGGCCTCGTCGGATAGACGGTCGGTCTCGCAGTATCGGCTGCCCAGCAAAAACAGGATGACTTCGGCCGGCAAGTCCTGAACTTGGTGCTGCCACGCGTCGAGACGGATCGGGTCCGGCAGGCCTGAGTCGCGAATGATAGAGTCGGTACCGAGGCTGAAATGCCCGCCGGGCGCAACCATGCGCGCGCACCAATTTCCGAAGCTGTCGCGGTAGGCTTCGACCGGAACGGGCGGGTTCGTAATCAGATAATCCGGACGTTCCAGTTCGGAGACCCGCGAATAGTGCACGTTCAACGTCACGATCATCGGCGTTGTTTGCGGGAACTCGAAGTTGAGTTCGCAGCCGA
Organism: Xanthobacteraceae bacterium; assembly: GCA_049519075.1. Taxonomy (GTDB): domain Bacteria; phylum Pseudomonadota; class Alphaproteobacteria; order Rhizobiales; family Xanthobacteraceae; genus BOG-931. The sequence goes on from JBEKRD010000065.1 coordinate 2,231, forward strand.
GAGAGATACGCATAAGTTCACGCTACCCGATTAAGTGCCTTGGTTTCGACCGCTTTACAGGAGGGGCAGACGAAGATGTGCTGTTCGGGACGCACGCCAAGTGGTGCGATCGTACGGCGGTGCTTCATGGTGTCGCCGCAGCACAGACACAGCACGATTGGTGTCCCTTTCCGGTAAAGGAGCAAGTGTTCGGCGGCCGACGGCGATGGCATAAAATGCAGCATGGGCGACTCCGCTGACAGGCAAGAGCGCTATCGGACTCTCAGTCGCCAACGCCTGACACGCCGGCGCTGTCGATGATGAAGGGTATGTAAGAGCGATCATGACAATTGCGAGACTAAGTTTTAGACAGAGGGCTCGCAATTAGGCAGAACTGGAGACGACATCCAAAAAAGGTCTGCAGCGCCCGCCCTGCGCTCGCGGCGGGCGGCTTGTGCATTGTCGATTTGACGCTCTCTCGCCACAACGGTAATGGCTAACACGCCGATGCGGCGCAAAGAGGCGAAAATGCCAGTTTGCGGCGCAGACGGTGCCACGCAAGGCCGAGGATGGATGTCGCAACCCGGGATGATGGATCACTTATGAAACAACGGCGTCACGGACCAACGCTGACCAAGGCGGAGCTTCGCGCTCAAGGCGATCTGGCCATTGCGGCGGCGACTCGACCCATTGTGAAGCTGCCGACCAAGCTGGTGCGGCAGTGCGGCCGCTGCGGCGAGCTGAGCTCGGTGATGGTTGAGCCCGGCGAGGCGACGCCCGAGTTCAAGTGCAAAGTCTGCGACCGGCCGTCGAAATAAGCCTGATCGACGCGCTTTTGGGGTTCGTCGACGCCTGCGCGCTTAAGGTTTGGGCGCCGCCGCCCGGGCGTCGGCGATCACGGCTTTGAAGCCGGCCTTGGTCAACATGCCCGGAACCCGGAACGTGCCGACGATGAAGGCCGGCGTCGCCGGAAATCCGAAAGCCTCCGCCTGGGCATTATTGCGGGCCAACAGGTCGTCGATCGCTTTTTGATTTGTCTGCAGATCCGCCGTCGCCTTCGCGACATCCACGCCGGCCTTGGCGAGCAACTCGCGAACACTCGACCCGGTGAGTTTTGTCTTGGCGCCGATCACGGCATCGTGGGCTTGGGCGTATTTGTCCTGATATTTTGCCGCCAGGACCAGTTTGGCGGCGTCCTTCGAAACGTCACCGAAAATCGGCCAATCCTTCAAGACGATCCTGACCTTGCCGTCATCTTTGGCCACCTGCGCGAGCTCCGGCGCGACCTTCTTGCAGTAGGGGCACTGATAGTCGAAAAACTCGACGATCGTGAGATCCCCGTCCGGGTTGCCCAAGGACGGAATTTCCGGATCGCGCAATACGCTCGCCCTGCTGAGAATGTCGCCGTCGGCTTGCTGCGCCACTGCTGCGGTCGACAGCGTAACAAAAGCGACCGCGGCCGCACCGAGAAAAGCGAAAAATGCGGCCGCCTTGCGGCTTCCGGAAGAGTTGTCACGCATGAATTGTCGATCTCGCTTGCATTGGCGCCGCCTGGTGTAGGCTCGCCGGCGGACGCCGGCCTCCGTCGTGAGGCCGTGATATACCAGTTTGTCTTGGGCGAGCAGCCACAAAATCGCGGCGGGGGCGAAAAAGCCCGCGGCACAGCTTGCCGTCGCGCTTTATTTAGAGCGTAGCGCAACGCTCCTGCCTGCACGGCGGCTGCGGCGGGACCGCAGCCTTACCTTGCGGACCTCGTCACCAGAAGAACAAGGCCAGGACAGACGATAACCCCACCATGGCGAGAATAGCCGTCATGATCAAACGCTCGTCCAGGTTACCTTGTATCCAATGGCCGTGATAATCGTTCCGCGTTGCCATCGGGCATCTCCATTCATCCTTCTTCCGATATGGAAACAGCGGCGGCGTTTTGGGCGCTTTGATTCAAATCAAGCTCCTGCGGAAAATCGGCCCCTGCCTCATTTAACAGCAGCCAGCGCGGCGTCGGGCTTCGTTATCGCCCCGACTGTATCGCTCGCCAGATCTTCTCCGGCGTCACCGGCATTTCGATATGGCTGACGCCGAATTCCGCCAGCGCATCGACCACGGCATTGACCACGGCGCCGAGCGCGCCGGTGGTGCCGCCTTCGCCGGCGCCGCGCACGCCGAGCCGGTTGGTCGGAGTGAGCACCTGGCTGATGTCGGTGGTGAAGGACGGCAACAGGTCGGCGCGCGGCATGGCGTAGTCCATGAACGAGCCGGACAAAAATTGCCCCTGCGCGTCATAGGCGCAAAGCTCCCACAGCGCCTGGCCGATGCCTTGGGCTGCGCCGCCATGGGTCTGGCCGTCGACAATGAGCGGATTGATGGCGCGGCCGACATCGTCGACCGCGGTATAGCGCACGAGTTCAAGAGCGCCGGTCTGCGGATCGATTTCGACCTCGCAGACATGCGCGCCATAGGGAAAGCCGAGCTGCAAAATGGTCTCGTCACAGGTCGCGTCGAGCGCGCCGCGTAACTCCTCCGGTACGCCGGCGCCGTTCGCCGCCGCCGCGGCCGTCTCGAAGATTCCGACCGAGCGGTCGGTGCCTTTGACGGTGAAGCGGCCGGCTGCGAAAGCGATGTCGTCTTCGGCGGTTTCGAGCAAGTGCGCTGCGATTTTTTTGCCCTTCTCGATGACGGCGTCTGAAGCCTTGCCCATGACAATGCCGGCAAGCCGCATCGAGCGCGCGGAATGCGAGCCGCCGCCCTCCTTGACGATGTCGGTGTCGTTTTCAAAGACGTAGACATCGTCGAACGGCACGCCGAGCCACTCCGCGACGCATTGCGCGAAAGTGGTCTCGTGACTCTGCCCGCTCGACAGCGTGCCGACCACGACGTCGACCCGGCCGTGCGGCTGCACGGCGATGTCGGCGCGTTCGCGCGGGTAGCCGCCGGTGGTTTCGAGGTAGCAGCAAAGTCCGATGCCGCGCAGCCGCTTGCGTTTGCGCGCTGCGGCGCGGCGGCGCTTAAAGCCCCGCCACTCGCCAAGCTCCATCGCGCGGTCCATCACGGCGCGATAGGTGCCGTTGTCATAGGTGATGCCTTGCGGATTCTTATAGGGAAAGGCCGAGGGCGGAATGAGATTGCGCCGCCGCAGCGCGACGCGGTCGAAGCCGTGCTCAAGCGCTGCCTTATCGATCAGCCGCTCGATGACGTAGATGACCTCCGGCCGCCCGGCGCTGCGATAAGGCGTGGTGCACATGGTGGTCGAGAGCACCGCGCGCGCGTGGATGTGCGCACTCGGGATGCGATAGCCGGCGGTTGCCAGGCCCACGCCTTTGACCAGCGGCACGTAAGAGCCCGAATGGGCGCCGACATTGCTGAGATTCGATGTACGCAAAGCGATGAAGTGGCCGTCGGCGTCGAGCGCCAGTTCCGCGGACACCGTCAGATCGCGGCCCATATAGTCGCTGATGAACGCCTCGTGGCGTTCGGCGGTCCATTTGACCGGCCGTCCGACCCGCCGCGAGCCCCAGGCGACCAGGGCGAATTCCGGAAAGAAGCTGTTTCGCGTGCCGAAATTGCCGCCGATCTCCTGGGCGATGACGCGCACGGCGTCGTCGGCTACGCCGAGAATGCGCGCCAGCTCGCGCTTCTGGCGCACGATGCCGCCGGAACCGGCATAGAGCGTGTAGCGGCCGGTTTCCGCGTCATAGATGCCGAGCGCGGCGCGCGGCTCCATCGGCACGCCGGTGACGCGATTGATCCAAGTGTCGAGCCGCGTGACATGGGCGGCGCTGGCGAACGCCGCCGCGACGGCCGCGGCGTCGCCGACTTCGGCGTCGATCACAAGATTCGGGATGTCGTCGTAAAGCTGCGGCGCGCCGGGCGCGGTCGCGGCTTTTGCATCGGTTACGGCCGGCAGGGGTTCGTAGTCGACGACAATACGCTCCGCCGCATCTTTTGCCGCAGCGACCGTTTCCGCGATCACGAAGGCTACCGTCGTGCCGACATGGCGCACGCGATCGGTCGGCAGCACAGGGTGCGGCGCCACCGCGACCTGCGAGCCATCGCGGTTTTTCAGCACGAGATCGGGCGGCGTGCCGGGAGCGGCGAGATGCGGAATGACGTTGAGCCCGTCGGCACGCGCGTCTTGCCCAGTCAGCACCGCGAGCACGCCGGGCATGGCGCGGGCGGCCGCGGTATCGATGCCGCGAATCCGCGCATGCGCATGCGGCGACCGCAGCGCCGCGCCATAGACCTGGCCCGGAAAATTGAAATCGTCGCTGTAACAACCGCGGCCGGTGAGGAGGCGCAAATCCTCCTTGCGGCGTACCGCGTCTCCGATGCCTGCCTGCATGTTGCCGATTGGGTCTGAGAATGGATGGTACGCAATACTCTCACAGCGCCGCCGGCGCGGCTAGCGGCCGATGTCAGACCCGGCGCGGGCCGAGTTTCGGGCGGGGGGAGACATCGACATTGTGCAACCCTTATGGTATTTGTTGGATGGGGGGACAGCATCATGATACACGCGATTGGAAAGCTATCCGCAGCCCTTTTTGCGCTGGCAGGAGCGCTCACATTTCTCGCATGCGGGCCGGCATATTCGGAAAATCCGCCCAAGCGGGTCTACATCGTCCAGAGCTACGAGGTCGGCCATGTCTGCGGCGAACCGCAGGCCGAAGGCGAACTGCAGTCGCTTGCCGCCGCCGGTTGGACCGTCGGGCGCAATCTGCAAGTCAAGACTTACTACATGGACACCTACAAAGTGAACACCTCGCCGGAGGCCATGCACGAACAGGGCCAGAACGCGCTCAAGGAGATCAGCGAATTCAAGGCCGACCTCGTGTTCGTCAATGACGCCGCCGCCGTCGCTCAAGTGATGATGCCGCTGGTCGGCGGCGATATTCCCGTGGTGTTTTCCGGCATGAACGGCCAACCGGAAATGTACAACGAGCGCAAACATTTCATGGAGAGCTGGGCGCATCTCGGCAGCAATGTCACCGGCCTTTATGAAAAGCTCTATGCGGCTCAGGCCGTAAAAGTCATGGAGCAATATCTGCCGTGACACGTTCGATGCTCGGCGATCGTTTCAATTTCGAGCCGCGCGGCGCCATCGAGGTCAAGGGCAAGGGGATGATGGAGACCTATTTCCTGAGCGGCCGATAATTCGCCGGCCGATCGAGCTATGCGGACTCAATAGCGCTCCGCCGCGTGGGCGTCAGCCCCACAATCCCGATATTCCGGAATAGACGCCGAATACCACCGTGCAGCCGCAGCCTTTGGATCTTCGCCAAGGCTCGCTGAGCCGAGCATTGGCCGCTATCGCTTTTTTGGAGTCCTTAGGGCGTATCCGGATCACTGGAGCGTTTCGCTGCACGAACGGGCGCGTGCCGCGTTTTATTCGCCGCAGAGTCGCTCAAGCTCTGTTGACGCCATGGCAAGGAATCCTGCTCGAAGCCGTCGGCGATAAGCCGCGCTTCGTGCCAGTCGAGGTCCTGCTGGCGGACCAGCGCGAGGTACTGCCGCGGCGGCAAGCGGAAGCGCGCGCGGAACGCCCGGCTGAACTGACTGGTGCCGGCAAAGCCGCAGCACTTGGCGATTTCCTTCAGCGAGTGCTCGTCCCGGTCGTCTTCCAGCATGAGCCGCAAAGCCTGGTCGACCCGGCGCTTCAACACCACGGCGCGAATGCCGCCTTCCGCGGCCAACAGCCGGTAAAGTGACGCGCGCGAAAGAGCGGCTGCGTCGGCGATCTCGCTGGGCCCGAGTTGCGCGTTCCCAAGATGGGCATCGATGTAATCCAGCGCGGTCTTTCGCCTCGACTTCATATAATGCGATTCATCGCCCGCCAGCCTTACGCGTACGCAGGCGGTCGTGAGCGCCACGAGGCCCTCGATCGCCGCCTCCGCTTCGCCCACCGTCAAATGGTCGGCGTGCGTATAAATCTCTTGCAGCGCTGCGCCGATCAGACGCGCCCCGCCGCTCCCACGCGGAAAGACAAGGCCGTGCGGCTCGAGCGCCAAGAGGGCCGCGGGTACGCTGTCGCGCGCAACGACAACCATCAGATTCGCGTAGTCGGTCGCCGCACTGCGGAACGGCCGCGCATAATCGACGATCTCGACATCACCAGCCTCACGACGCGCGCGCCGTCCGGCGTAGTCGGTGTCAACCGAGCCTTCGGTCTGAAGTAGAATGAGTAGCTGGTCCGGGCCGTGGGCAATAAGGGCAGGCCCCCGCGTCATGATGAATGCCGTGCCCTGACACCGCATCAGGAGCCCTTGGGGCGTAGCATAGCTGCGGGTGGACAGGGTGAAGCGTGCTTCCTGCGACGGATCCGGCAGCGACACGGTATAGAGGTGCGCGACGGTGTCGCGAAAAGCCCGCCACAACCGCGGGCCGAAAGCGCCTTGAGGATTGCTGTCCAATCCTCGCAGTTTGGGCGACGGGTCACCATCACCGTCGGGCGGAGCGGACGGCTCGGCGGGGCCGTTCGTCGGCGAAACGCTAACGCTACGCGCGGCCATCGGCCCTAATTCCCGCACTACAACCCGCTACAATTAAGCGTTGTATTTCAGATGTTTGCCCCAACGCAACCCCGGCGCGAGGCGAAAGCGCCGCCGGCCTTCGTTTCGCGCGTCTTTGTCACGCCGGTGTCATCCGATGTCCGCGGCTAAAGCCACGTCCGGTCAAATCGACGTGTCATAGCGGGCAGCGGTGCTACCAACGACGGTGCTGATTCAGTTTGATCGGATGCCGCTGCACGGGCCGAACCCTCCACGCGCGCTCCGAGTGAAGTTGACACTGGAGATCAATTCATTGACGCGGCGTCTCAATCTGAGATGCACCGTCAATTTGCTCTTGCACGTCAACGCAATGAAAGTTTTTAGTTTTCCAACAACTGTCGGAGGCGCGGCACCTCGTCATGCTCGCTCTTCGCGGCGCCGCCGTGATCGGAAAACAGCCACCAAATGCACATGTCGAATGAAGGAGGAAACAATGAGTCTCAGCTATGAGGTGACACTGACGGATTCAGGCAGGTGGCTGCACGCCCCGGGGTCGGATTTTGTGTTCGCATATGTTGATAACAGCTGGTCGCAGGCGGTGAAGTATGCGGTGGCCGAAGCGTTTGAGACAGCTCTGGGCATGTCTTCCACGATCAAGCAAGCCGTCAAGACCACGTCGGGGCAAGACGTCGTAAAGGGCTTATATCTCCTCGACCAAACGGCCATGACAGCGGCCATGAACTCGATCGATGGCATGGGAGAGACCTCGGTCGATCAGCAGAGCAAGTCGGGCCGAGGGACCGCCGTCAGCATCAATAAGGAGTTCTTTACGGCGGTCTTGGCCGGATTGAATGGAGATGTAGATCCGCTGATGTCGTATCTCACGGAGAAGATGCACGATCTGCAGGCCCAGGTTCAGAAGAGCACCGTGACCGAGAACTTCGGAACGGTGTTCGGCTTGATTTCCGTGATGCCGGAGTTGGGCGTTGTCGTGACCAGTTTCCAGTATGTGTTTTCGAGCGCCGAGACCAGCGATTGGTTCGTTAAAGTGGTCAGTGGCAGCGTTGAGAATTATTCGTACGATTACTCCTACACAGTCGTCAACTACAACTACGTCCAGTCTTTGCGAAAATCGAGCGGCACTTATGTGGTGACACTGACGGATTCAGGTCAGTGGCTGCACGCGCCGGGGTCGGATTTTGTGTTCGCATATGTTGATAACAGCTGGTCCCAGGCGATGAAGGATGCGGTGGGCGAAGCGTTTCACACAGCTCTGGGCATGTCTTCCCAGATCAAGCAAGCCGTCAAGACTACGTCGGGGCAAGATGTCGTAAAGGGCTTATATCTCCTCGACCAAACGGCCATGACAGCGGCCATGAACTCGATCCAAGGGATGGGACAGACCTCGGTCGACCAGGAGAGCAAGTCGGGCCAAGGGACCGCCCTCGACATCAATAAAGAGTTCTTTACGGCGATCTTGGCCGGACTGAGCGGAGATGTAGATCCGCTGATGTCGTATCTCACGGAGAAGATGCACGATCTTCAGGCCCAGGTTCAGAACAGCACCGTGACCGAGAACTTCGGAACGGTGTTCGGCTTGATTTCCGTGACGCCGGAGTTGGGCGTTGTCGTGACCAGTTTCCAGTATGTGTTTTCGAGCGCCGAAACCAGCGATTGGTTCGTTAACGTAATCAGTGGCAGCGTTAAGAATTATTCATACGATTACTCCTACACAGTCGTCAACTACAACTACGTCCAGTCTTTGCGCGGCCCGTTGAAGGTCAATCTCGCTTTTGGCCCGCACCTAGGGCATCGAAACGCATTCGTCGAACTGAGCGGGCGCTCGCACGTGCTCGCCCTAACGCTTGCTGACGGGACCCGTACCCTCAAGTCTGACAACTTCGACATTGGCGTCCTTCACGCCTTCGAGGGGCGGCGGCTCCTCGGGCATTTGACGTTCCGATGCAGCTACGACGAAGTGCAGCGTATCGTCACCGTTTGCGGTACGGACTTTGACTCCTCCGATGCGATGTGCCTCGTCACCGTGCCGGAGGGAACGTCGGAGTACTGTTATCAGCGCGCTGCCTCGGGCGGGTTCGCGGACGACGATCTCATGGCCAACCCCCACTGGAACTACCGCACGCCCCTCGCGCCGGGTGTGGAAGACATGCTTAGGGGGATGGCCAGGTCGGCTAATGAATCGTTGATCGCGGCCCTGAAGAGGGTGCCCGGATTGATCGTAAAAGTGCGCCAGCGGCCGCCTGAGTTAACGGCTGAAGACTACGGCAAGTTTCTCACGGTGTACCGAGGCGGCAAGTTTCTTGGCCTGTACGAACCGGGGCGCGCGTACGGCCCGCAAGACGTCGTCGTTACGATCGAGTCGGTCTACGGGGGCACTGTCACATTCCCGCAAGGAGGATACTTTGCGAACGTAATCGGAAGTACCGACGACCCGAAAATCGACGGCCAGTCGTGGCTCAACTTATGGTATAATAACGTCGGTGTGTATCCGAACGTGTGCACATCCTTCCGATTTCAAGGCTTTCAATGCGGGAACTCTTTGGTGGGCGGTCATGTGGTGGAGGGCCAAGAGGCCGAGCGGGTTCGAAAGGGATCCGACTCCGTCTATATCTTTCCCATCTGCAAGGCGCACAACAATAACGACAACGTCTATATGGCGGCTCTCCAGTATCAAGAAGGAATTTGGCTGAAAAATTACCTGGGGTCGTAGGCACCAGGCAACTGTGTGGGCGGCAGCGCCGCTACCACGGTGCTTTCGCGAATTTTTCATCATGACGCGCAGCAGCCTCTGCCGGTTCGCACCGGCAGAGGCAAGCGTCGTTGTCCCAGCTGCGGACTCTGATTGCGTCGGCGACGGCGGCCGCTCTCTCCGCGATGTTGCAGTTTATGGCGAAGGAATCTGTTTCGTCCTGAAAGTCATGCTCTAGTCGCCAGTTCAATTTGATAGCCAACTGGGACACCAGAGATTTTAGCGGGTCGCCACAGGCTTAGAGGGAGTTGGTCGGCTTTTCGGAAAATCGGTTGCCACTTTTCTGTTGATGTCACCCCCACAAGCCCAACAGCCCCGAGCAGACGCCGAAAACCACCGTCGTCACGATCACGACCGCAACGAGCACCGCATGTGGCCCCTGCAACCGATAGGCCGGCGGTAGGCGTCGCGCCAACAGATACAGGAACGCCAGCACGATCGGCAGCAACAGTGCGTTCATGACCTGGACGCCGACGCTCAGGCTGACCAGATTGATGCCGGAGACGACGAGCAGCGCTCCGACGACGAGTGTCGCCGCATAGATGCCGTAGAACCACGGCGCTTCGTGCGGCTCGTGTTCCAGATGATGCTTGGCGCCGAGCAACTCGGAGAGTGTTCTCGCAGCCGTCAGGGTCACGACGATGGTCGCCACCGTGGCGGCGCCCGACAGACCGAGCGCGAACAAAAGCCGGCCGGCAGTGTCGCCGAGGTAGGGCGTGATCGCCTCGGCGATTTGTTGCACGGTGTTGAGCGAGCCCGGTTGGGCGGTGCCGCCGAGTGTCGCCGCGGTCACGACCAGCACCGCGGCCATGATGATCTGCGTCACCGTGGCGCCGATCGCGGTATCGAGCCGCGCCGCTGGCAAATCGGCCAAGGTCAGCTTCTTCTCCACCACCGCGGATTGCTGGTAGAACACCATCCACGGCATGATCACCGCGCCGATATTGGCGGCGACGAGATAAAGATAGCCCGGCTCATGCCAGGGGATATCGATCGATCCGGCCGCTAGAGCGGTGAGATCGGGCTTGGCCTCGAACGCCACCGCGACGAAAACCAGTTCGAAGGCGCCGACTGCGATCGCGATACGCTCGACGGATAGATACGAGCCCTTGTAGGCCATGAAAATCAGAGCGGCCACGACCAAGGTCATGGTGACCGGCGTCGGCACGCCGAATAGTAGTCCGACACCGGCAAGCCCGCTTAGCTCGCTCAACAGCGCGCCCAGGCAAGCGACGACCAAAGTGGCGACGGATAGCCAGGCCCAGCCGCGGCCAAAATGCTGCTTGATCAGTTCGGCGTGACCCTTGCCGCTCACCACGCCCAAGCGAACCGTGAGCTCCTGCACGACGTAAAGGATTGGAATCAGTATCAGCTGCAGGGCCAGCAGCCGGTAACCCCATTCGGCGCCGCTTTGGGCGGCGGTAATGATGCTGCCGGCGTCGGTATCCGCGAGCATCACGACAAGACCGGGGCCGATCACTCCCGCCAGGCGCCGCCAATGATGATGGGATGGCGAGCCTAGTTTCGCCACGGGAGGAGCACTCATGAGGTTTGCTTAGGCGATCTTTTATCCGAATGTAAGACGCAAATTTGTCTGGTACTTTAGAAATACAAGAGTTCTAATCGGTGGTTACCGATTTCGGCCGCCAGGTTCGTAGCACCATGCCGCCTAGGAAATTTCGCCGGACGTTCCCCTGGGCGAGCTTATCCGACGAGGAACTGCTCAAGGTCCGGCTCAAGGACCTGAAAGTTACGGTTGAGGGCACCTGGCTCGAGAACTGCCTGAACAATCTCTATGACGAGCTCTCCGAACACGACATCCGCGTGCGGCCCCATGCCTGGATTTCGAGCGAGTGGTTTTCGCCCGAGAACACGCCGGGCATCGCTATTCCATTCTATCTGGCGCACCCGCGGCTGATGCGGCTGGAAAAGAAGATGATCTTCGACGTCGAGGGCGGCACCTGGGCGGAATGCATGAGCATTCTGCGCCATGAGGCCGGTCACGTCGTGACCCACGCCTATCAGCTTTATCGCCGCCGCCGCTGGCAGCAATTGTTCGGCCCGTCATCGCGGCGCTATCCGCGTTATTACCGGCCGAACCCGGCCAGCCGGAATCATGTCCAGCATCTGCGGTTGTGGTATGCGCAAAGCCATCCGGACGAGGATTTCGCCGAGACCTTTGCAGTGTGGCTGCGCCCGCGTTCGAATTGGCGCAGCCGCTATGCCGGATGGCCGGCGCTCAAGAAGCTCGAATATGTCGACGAACTGATGGCGGAAATTGCCGGCAAGCGGCCGGCGCTGACGCACCGCGAAAAAGTCGAACCGCTCGGCAAGCTCACCCAGACGCTCGGCGACTATTACAAGAAGAAGCGCATGCTCTATGTCGTCGACACGCCGAAGACCTACGATCGCGATCTGCGGCGGCTGTTCTCGGCCGACCCGAAACATCGCCGCTCGGAGGCGGCGTCGTCCTTCATCAGGCGCAACCGCGCCTCGGTTCGCGAACTGGTCGCGAAATGGACCGGCGAGTATCAACTTACCTTCGACGCCGTGCTCGACGACATGATCCAGCGCTGCCGCGAACTCGGTTTGCGCGCGGTCGGCTCCGAGCGCAAACTCATCATGGAATTCACCGTGCTGTTGACCGCCAAAACCATGCATGCATTGTTTGGTCCGTCGCGACGAAAGTGGATCGCGTTATGAAACGGCTTCGCGTCCTGGTGCTGCTCCACCCGGATCTGTTACCCCCGGAATCGAGCAAGGGGTACACCGAGCAGGAAATCAACGTCTGGAAAACCGAATATGACGTGGTGTCAACGCTGCGCGCCGCCGGCCACGAGGTGCGCCCGCTCGGCGTGCATGACGAATTAAGGCCGATCCGCGAAGCCGTCGAAGCGTTCAAGCCGGACGTGGTGTTCACGCTGCTCGAGCAATTTCACGGCGAAGCGATCTACGATCAGAACGTCGTCAGCTATCTCGAACTGTTGCGGGTGCCTTATACCGGCTGCAATCCGCGCGGCTTGATGCTGGCGCGCGGCAAGGATTTGTCGAAGACGCTGGTGCATTACCACCGCGTTCCGGTGCCGGCCTTCGCGGTGTTTCCGATGCGGCGCAAGGTCAAACGCCCGGCGCGGCTGGCCTTGCCGCTGATCGTCAAGAGCGTCAACGAGGACGCCTCCTATGGCATTTCGCAGGCCTCCGTCGTCGACACCGACGACAAGCTCAGCGAGCGCGTCAAATTCATCCACGAGCGCATCGGCACCGCGGCCATCGCCGAGCAATATATCGAGGGCCGTGAAATCTATGTCGGCGTGCTCGGCAACGAGCGTTTGCTGGTGCTGCCGGTCTGGGAGCTGCAATTTAAGAATATGGCGGAAGGCGACTGGCACATCGCCACCGAGAAGGTCAAACACGATCCCGATTATCAGGAGCGCCGCGGCATCAGGCAGGGACCGGCCAAGGACCTGGCGCCGGAATTGACCGCGCTAATCCAGCGCATGGCGAAGCGGATTTATCGCACGCTCGAACTCGACGGCTACGCCCGCATCGACTTTCGCCTTTCCGCCGACGGTACGCCGTATTTCCTCGAGGCCAATCCCAATCCCGAGATCGCGGAAAGCCAGGAGTTCGCCGCCGCTGCGAAACACGTTGGTGTCGGCTATCCGGATCTGTTGCAGCGTATCGTGGCGCTTGGCATCCGGCGCGGATCGCCGGCTGTGACGGCGGGCTGAACGCCGTCGTTACGCGCTTTTGCGCTTCTCATGCGCGCCGTGCGGATGATGCTCGGCCTCGCGCTTGGCGGTGTGGCGATCGTGGCCGGCGCGGAGCGCTTCGTGGTGATCTTTTCGCTCTTGGTGCGCTTGGCGCTCTTGGCGTTCGTGAGGCCGCGCGGGCCCGTGCGCCGCATCATGCGGCGGTGTGTGCCGTGCCGCGGGAGTCTCATCGGTCGGCGGGGCGTTGCGGCCCCCCCGATCGGCCTTGGCATCCTCCAATTGTGCGTCTTCCCATTGCGTCTGTTCGACATTGGCGAAGGCCGGCAGGCTGCGGCAGGGCAGGAGCCGCGCGAAGGTCAGCGCATCGTTGTCCACCGGCATGCCGCGCCAGGCCTCGATCGAAAGACCGGTGACGCGCACGACATAGGTGCGCGTTTCGCGCGGCAGGTTGCCGCGATGTTCGAGCCATTCGGCGACGCGGCGGGCGCCGGCGTTATAGGCGGCGGCGACAAAACCGAGATTGCCGAATTGCATTCGAAGCTCGCGCAGGAAGCGCGCCGAGGCCGGGATCGCCTTGAGGGGATCGAACGGATTGTCGAGACCCTTTTCGACGGCGGTCTGCGGCATGAATTGGGCGATGCCCTGGGCACCCTTTCGGCTGACATCGTCGGCGCGCAACCGGCTCTCCTGCCAGATCAGGTTGGCAAAGAACGGGATCGGCAGATCGTTGGTCTGGGCCGAGGTGAACAGCGCATTGCACAGCTCGTCGAGCGAAACCTCGGTGCCAAGGCCGTTGTCGCCTCCGGCCGAAGCACTTGAGGTAATAGCGGCGTCGACATCCGGGCTCGCGGACGCAAATGTCAGCGGCCGGTCGGCGTTTTCGCGGCGGAAAACTTCAACCGACAGAAGGCGCGGTTGTCCGGCAAGGGTGAGACGGTCGGCTCTGCCGGTCGACGATTCGATCTCGATCAGCGAGGGCACAGCCTCGCCGTCGCTGCCGCGGAGAACGGAATCGGCGAATAACGAAGGATATTCCGGCTCGGGCGCGGCGCTCGAAACCCCAGCGAGCACAATAGCCAACGCAAGCATCGGTCGCATCCGCCCCCCCCCGCACAGTCCTGCCCTCGCGGCGTGCAGTGGCGCACGCGCGATATGGTTAATGAGAGATTTCCCCTCGACACCTGGCCTCATGCAGGTGCAAGCGGGCGGCTTTTTGGGCGGATTGTGCGTCATTCAAGGCGAAATGCGGCGCCGCGGGCAGGAATGGAACTTCGAGCCTCGGAACTTTGCTGCTGGCGGCGTTCCGACACGCCTTGCGTCGGTGCGGCGGAAGGCGGATATTAGTTGCGGGCGTGACCAATTATTGCGCGTCTGGGTGGCGGCGGCTTCTGGGAGGGCACCCAATGAATCAAACAACGCATCAGAACAAGCAAGACGCCAAGCGTCGCAACACGGCGATACCCGCCGCCGCGGATGCGGGGCCGCACTACCAGTCCGGCTTCGGCAATCATTTCGTCTCGGAGGCGATACCGGGCGCGCTGCCGGTCGGACGCAATTCGCCGCAAAAGCCGCCGCACGGCCTTTATGCTGAACTGATCTCGGGAACGTCGTTTACGATGGCGCGCGCGGAAAACCGCCGCACCTGGACTTACCGCATTCAGCCGTCAGTGGTGCACCGGCCCTATGCGCGCATCGACAACGGCCTCATTCGCTCTGCGCCGTTCAACGATGTCGACGCGACGCCGACGCAATTGCGCTGGAGCCCGATCCCGATTCCGCAGGCGCCGACCGACTTCGTCGCCGGCATCGTCACGCTCGGCGGCAATGGCGACGTGGCGACGCAGGTTGGCATGGCGGTCCACATCTATGCTGCCAACCGCTCGATGACCGATCGCTGTTTCTACAATGCCGACGGCGAAATGCTCGTCGTGCCGCAACTGGGCCGCGCCCGCTTTGTCACTGAGCTCGGCGTGATCGAGGCCTCGCCCGGCGAGATCGTCATCATCCCGCGCGGCTTGCGGCTGCGCGTCGAACTGCCCGACGGCCCGTCGCGCGGCTATATCTGCGAGAACTACGGCGCCAATCTGCGGTTACCCGAACTCGGCCCGCTCGGCTCGAACGGTCTTGCCAATGTGCGCGATTTTCTCGCGCCCGCGGCGGCCTACGAAGACACCAAGGCGCCGTGCCAGATGGTGGCCAAATTCCAGGGCAATCTATGGGCGGCGGAGATGGACCATTCCCCGCTCAACGTCGTCGCCTGGCACGGCAATTTCGCGCCCTATAAATACGATCTCGCGCGCTTCATGGTGATCGGCACGGTGAGCTTCGATCATCCCGACCCCTCGATCTACAGCGTCTTGACCGCGCCCTCCGACGTGCCCGGCACAGCGAATATCGATTTCGTGATCTTCCCGCCGCGCTGGCTGGTCGGCGAGGATACGTTCCGGCCGCCGTGGTATCATCGCAACGTCATGACCGAATTCATGGGGCTGTTGCACGGCGTCTATGACGCCAAGGCGGAAGGCTTCATGCCCGGCGGCGCCAGCCTGCACAATTGCATGACCGCGCACGGCCCCGACGCCGAGACCTGGGAGCGCGCCAGCCGCGCCGATCTCAAGCCGCACAAGATCGAAGACACCATGGCCTTCATGTTCGAAAGCCGCTTCGCCATGCGGCTCACCCGCTACGCGGTGGAGTCGTCTGAACTGCAGCACGATTACTTCGAAGGCTGGCAGGGACTCCAGAAGCATTTTTCGAAGACCTGACTTCATCGGAAACACCAGGATTTTGGATCCATGACAGCGCCATTGAACATTGCGATCGTGGGTGGCGGCATCGGCGGATTGTTCGCCGCCAATGCGCTGATTGCTCATGGCTTCGAAGTCTCGGTCTATGAACAAGCGCCCGCGCTCGGCGAGGTCGGCGCCGGCGTGTTCATCACGCCCAACAGCGTACGGCAGCTCGAGCGCTTGGGCTTGGGTCCCGCGGTCGAGAAATACGGGGCACGCGTCGGACCGACCTCGCGATATTTCCGTCATGACGGCAGCTCTATTGCGCCCGTCCGGGTCACGGATTCAGCGGGCTGGAACGCCACCTTCGGCATGCATCGCGCCGACTTCATTGAATTTCTGTCGAACGCGCTGCCGGCAGGCGTAGTGCGCTGCGGCCATTGCTGCACTGGCTTTTCCGAAGACCGCGACAGCGCGCGGGTGTCCTTCGCCAACGGCGAGCAGGCAAAAGCCGATCTCGTCCTCGCCGCAGACGGCATTCACTCCGTGCTGCGCCCGCATGTGACGGCTGTGTCGAGCCCGGTTTTTTCGGGCTCCGTCGCCTATCGCGGCACCGTGGCGCACGAGCGCGTGCCGCATTGGCCGAACCGGGCGTGGCAGATGTGGCTCGGCAAGGGCAAACATTTCCTCACCTTCCCGCTGCGCGCCGGCCAGCTGATCAATTACGTCGGCTTCGTGCCGGCCGACCCGGAAATGAAGGAATCCTGGACGGCTACGGGCGATCCCGACGCTCTGCGCGGCGAGTTCGCGGACTGGGATCCGAAGATCGCGACGCTGCTTGATGAAGTCCAAATGACTTTCCGCTGGGCGCTCTACGATCGCGACCCGCTGCCGATCTGGACTAAAGGCAGACTGACGCTGCTTGGCGATGCCGCGCATGCGATGCTGCCGCATCTCGGTCAGGGCGCCAACCAGTCGATCGAGGACGGCATGGCGCTGGCGATCATCCTCAAAGAGTACGGGCGCGAGCGCCTGGACGTGGCGTTACGCGTCTACGAAAACCTCCGCAAAGAGCGGGTGGCGTCGGTGCAGCGCGGCGCCCGCGAGAACGGCATGCGTTACGACTCGGCCTCTGGCGATCTGGGCGTCCGCGACGCCGAGATCACGGCGCATGCCGATTTCCGCAGGCGCCTCTACGACTACGACGTCGTGCCTGAAGCGCAGTCCGCCGCGGCTGCGACCGCGTAGGCGTTGCGGTGGCGCCTTAAGCGCTCACCGCAGGATCGGCTCGAACGGCCCCTGCACATCGCCGGATTTGAAACGCGGCGGATAAAGAATGACCTGCTTGCCGGCGTGCTTGAACTGTTCGACATCGTTGCCGACGATGCCGCGATACTGGACATAGAGCACGCGCGGCTCGGCCCATTCGCCGCGGGCGCCGAACTTGATGTCGCCGGCGACGGTCCGGAACGTCGTCTTGCCGATATAATCGGCGAGCTTGCCGTCGTCGATCGAATTGGTCGCCGTGATCGCGGCCTCGAGGATCTGCACTTCGGAATAAGCGAACGGTGGGATGTAAATTCCGAGCGGATCGACGCCGGCCTGGCCGGCACGTTCGCGGTAGCGAACCAGAAATTCCTCAATTCCCGGAAATTTCATGGTCGGCTCGGGCACGTAGAGGTCGTAACACACGATGTTGTTGAGCATCGGTCCGAGCTTCTGCTTAAGCGCCGCGAACTGCAGGCCGATCATGCCGCCACCCACCAGGCGTGCGCCGAAGCCAACCTCGTGAATCGAGCTGATTATGCCGGCCGAGTCGATCGGATAAGAAGCAATAAACAGAACGTCGGGATTGGCGGATTTGATCGAGCGGACGATCGGCGCGAAGTCGACCTGGTTAGGCGGATAGGTGCGGTCGTAAACGATCTTGAGGCCGGCCTCCCTGGCGTTGTCGCGCGCACCTTGAAGCGCAACATTGGAATATTCGGCGTCGGCGCCGACCAAAGCGACGGTTTGCGGCTTGGGTTGCAACGACGCCGCAATTTGGAAAAAGCCCCTTGAGAGCTCGTGTTTGGCGTCCGGCCCATTCGGCTGAAGCTGGAAATAACGGTCGTAATTGAATTCGTCGTTGGTCGCGAGTGCGAACAAAGACAGGAACAGCTTCTTGCGCTGGATCACGATCGGCATGGCGGCTGCTGTCGGCACGGTTGCGTAACCGGAGAGGAGCAAGTCCGCCTTGTCGACGTCGAGTAGCTTGGTATAGATCGCCGGCACCGCGGACGGGTTGGATTGATCATCGTAGAAAACGAGTTCGACCTGGCGACCAAGCAGTCCGCCGCGTGCATTGACGTCCTCCGCCCAGAGTTGATAGGCGAGCAGGGCGGCTTTGCCGCCGCCGGCGAGCCCGCCGGAGAGCGCCATGCTAAAACCGATCTTGATGGATTTAGCTGACTGCGCCGCGGCCGGAACCGTCAGCCCCGCGAACGCCGTTGCCGCGATCGCCAAGGTTTTGCGTCGCGTGATCTGACCGGCCATATGATGCCTCCCTCGATATTATGTTTTTGATGCGGACCACTCTTTATGAAGTTCAAGCCGCGCAGCACCCCCTTTGCGTCATTGCTGCGTTGCACGGGCTTTTGATGTGGATCATGGACAAACGCGAAAGTACATCCAGCGCGAGCGCCTGATGCTTCCGCGATTGTCGCCCCGCTTGACGCTTAAAGCGGTTGCTGGTTTCTGGGGGGCAAGAAATGAGGCGAAGGGGAGGCTGCCATGAAGATCTATCGATTCGTCACCGCGGTGCCGGGGGGCCTGATGGTCGTGCCATTGTTCATCGGCATGGTCATCAACACGTTTTTCCCGAATTTGCTCAAGATCGGCGGCTTCACCGAAGCCTTGAGCGGCGCCGGCTATCCGACCGTGCTCGGCATGTATCTCTTCACCGTCGGCACCAAAATGACGCTGCAGACGGCGCCGCGCATGCTCAAGCGCGGCTTCGGCATCATGTTCGTCAAGGTGGGTGTGGCGAGCGCGATCGCGCTGTCGGTGGCGAAATTCTTCGGCGGCGATCTGTTCGGTCTGAGCACGCTCGCGCTTCTGGTGGCGTTCAGCGACACTAATGGCGGCATGTTCATGGCGCTGACCAGTGCCATGGGCGACAAGGAAGATGTCGGCACTTACGTGCCGCAAAGCATCGAGACCGGTCCGTTTCTGACCATGATCATTCTGGTCGGCGCGGGACTGGCCAATATTCCCTACCTGATCATGGTTTCGGTCATCGCGCCGATTGTCGTCGGCGCCATTCTCGGCAATCTGGACCGCGAATTGCGCGATTTCTTCGCCGCGCATGAGCCGATCATCGTGCCCTTCATGGCCTTTACGCTCGGCCAGACCATCGACCTGCACAATGTGGTGGCCGGCGGCCCGATCGGTATTGCGCTTGGCGTGTCGGTTCTGGTGATCACCGGGTTTTGCTGCATCGTCGTCGACAAGCTTCTGGGCGGGTCGGGCATCGCCGGAGCTGCCGCCTCAAGCACGGCGGGCAATTCGGCGGCGGTGCCGCGGGCCATCGCGCTTGCCGATCCGTCTTATGCGGCGATCGCACCCATTGCGACGGTCCAGATCGCGGCGTCCGTCATCGTCACCGCGGTTCTCACCCCGCTCCTGACGGCGTGGATGTTCCGCAAGGTGCAACGCGAGCGCGCCGCGGCAGCCGAAGCCGAACTACTGGAAGTGCAAACCGACGCCTTGAAGCCGAAACAGGCTCCGGTGTAGCTCGGCGCGTTCGCATACCCAACGCTGGTCACTGAGGCCGGCGGCGATATTCCGTCGGCGTCAGTCCCGTGGACTTGCGAAAGACCGCGCTAAAAGAATTGGCGTCACCAAAGCCGACGTCAAACCCGATGTTTGTCACCGGCAGGTCCGGCTGTGTCAGCAGATTCTTGGCGCGCTCGATCCGGCGGTTTGTCAGATAGCGGTGCGGCGGCAGGCCAAAAGGCTTCTTGAACGACCGGGCAAAGTGAAATGGGCTCAGCCGGGCAAGTTCAGCCAACGCCTTCAACGAGATTGCGTCGCCGAGATGCTCTTCGATGTATTCAACCACCTTGTTCTTCTGCCAGCCCGCAAGTCCCCCGCGCGCTTCTTGGTCCGCCGGTGAGACGCCGTTGTTGAGACGCAGGATCTCATGGGCCAGGACCACGCCGAGCGCTTCGCCATAATATTGCTGGTCGGGACCCGGATTCTCGACCTGCGCTTTGAGCTTGATCGCCGTTTCCCATAAATCCCGGTTGAAAAAGAACAGTTGTGGCCGCAATTCGGTCGCCGCGAATCCGAGTTCGGGGTCGATCAAAGTACTGTGCGGATCAATGTAGAAATAGGTGACGCGCGTCAGCATGCGAGGGTTCTGCCAACCATGAAACGCATGACCGGACGGAATCAGGCTGAGCTTGCGACTAAACTCCCGCTCGGTCGATTTAGGCAGGCCCTCAACGCATGTCTCGCCGTCGTCGCGGGCAGCGCGTTCCGACAGTATCAATAAATGGTGCGGTGACCGGACGCGGTATTCGAAGGCCTCGCGCCTGGTGATTTCGACCGAGTCTGCGCGAACGCCGTTCCACGAAGCAAAACGCCGCCGCGCGATGTCGGCTGGCGCTATTTGCACAAAAGGCGCGGCCACCTTCGCGGCCACGGCTTCATTCGCTGCCGCCTGTTCCGAACCGACGATTATGGGAGTCACTTGTAAGCCGCTCACGAGTCGGATTCCTGATATTCGAATCTTCCGTCCCCTGGGGCCTGGCGATTCGTTAACTTGATTTTCGATTACCGATCGTCGTTGCGATCGTCGCTGTGAAATAAGTATTGGTTCGGCAAATCTGGTGGTCAGGTCGTTCAAATTGCAGTGACTGAAATTTGCTTAGAAGAGCTTCCAATATGACAATCTCATAACATCGAATAAATTTCCTGTATCGTTGGATGATGATTTCGCGAAGCCGGAATTGATTCCGCGATATGCAATTGCATCATTACGGCGATGTAATCGTTACACACGTCGCTCGAATGCGACCTCGCGGTTATTTGAGCAAGATTTCTGCAGTCGCAGCAGAATCGCCCGAGCGGTCTGCGCATCGATCCCCACCTAGCGCGGTGTGATCCCCGAGAAACTGCTTTCCCCTCGGCAACTCAAATCGAGTCTCGCAATGACTTTGATTCTCAACAACAGGAGTCGTGACATGAAGTTGTTATTCGCCAGTTTGGCCGTGCTGACCGTCGTCGGCACGCCGGCTTTCGCGGAGCCGATCAGCGCACACCGGGCCGCGATCATCCAAGCGTGTTCAAACCAGGCCGATGCGAAATTCGGGCCGAGCGGCGTCAGAGATTGGCGCCGCTACGACCACGATTATTACGCGGAATGCATGGCCAACGCCGGGGAGCCCGAATAGGCAACCCGGAGAAGCGTGAAGCCCCTCTCGACGCTTCGCGAAAGGGGCTAAGTCGAAGACGAATCGCTTTCGACAGACTGTTCATCCGGTCCGAACCGAGGAAGCTGCTTATGGCTTCCAAGGCGGACCGGATGAATGTTTGTTGCTTTGCTTTCTCGGACGGTGGTGTCTCTCTGTCGATCCCTGTGTCGGCGGACACCTATTGAATTTTCAGCCCGGCTTTGTCGATGACCGCTTTGTACATCGGCACCTCGCGGGCGATGCGGGCGCGGAACGCGTCGGGTCCTTCGGCGACCACCGGCAAGCCGATCTTGGCGTATTTTTCCCGGATGTCCGGGCGGGCGAGGATAGCTGCGAGCGCCTTCGCCAACCGGTCGATGATCGGCTGCGGCGTGCCGGCCGGCGCCAACAGCGCCTGGAAGGTATCGGTCGGCGGGCTCTTGATGCCGAGCTCGGCCAGCGTCGGTGCGTCGGGAAGATCGGGCCAGCGCCTGTCGGATGTGACCGCGAGCGGCCGCACGCTTGAGAGCAGCGCGCCGATCGATCCGTAATTGGCGGCATACATGTCGACCTGGCCGCCGAGCACGGCGTTCATCGCCGGGCCGGCGCCGTTGAAGGGGATATGCACGATGTCGATGTCCGCCGCTGCTTTGAGCAATTCGCCGGACAGTTGTGGGGTGGTGCCGGCTCCGGGACTGGTCCAGTTCAGCTTGCCCGGATTGGCCTTCGCCGCGGCGATGAAGTCGGCCATGGTTTTGACCTTGGACTGCGAGGGCACCACGAACAGATTGGGCGATGCCCCAAGTACCATGATCGGGGTAAAATCCTTGAACGGATCGTAATTGACGTTGGCGTAAAGGCTTGGATTGACCACAAAGGCGCTCGAACAGCCGAGCAGCGTGTAGCCGTCGGGCGTGGCGCGCGCCACCGTGGCGGTGCCGAGCGAGCCGCCGGCGCCGGCGCGGTTTTCCACGATCACCGACTTGCCGAGCGCCTGACCGAGCTCATTGCTGATCAGGCGCACCGCGATATCGGTGCCGCCGCCGGCCGGGAAACACGACACGATCGTCACCGGACGATCGGGATATTCCGCCCGCGCGCCGGCGAACGGGATCGCCGCAAATGCCGCGGCGGCAAGGAGCAGGGCTGCGCGCCGGCGGTTGCGCGAGACTTTTGGCGCTGTGGCGGTGAAGACCATGGCTGGGTGCTCTAGCTGCGGCATTGGTCGGGGGCTCACGATCCTTACGCCGATTGACCGCCGTTCGGTAGGCCGACGCCGCCGGAAATTGTGGTCGATATTGCACAGACTGCGGCTCCCAAATCGGTGCAAATTCACCTCAAGTACGGGCGCGAGAGGATTGATCGCCGGGTGCAGTCGGGAGAACGACATATGCTCAAGGTCCTGATTGCCGAGGACGAATTGATGATCGCCGATATGATCGAAGAAACGCTCCTCGAGAACGGCTATGAGGTGTGTGGCATCGCCCGCACCGTCGACGAGGCGGTTGCGCTTGTCCGCGATCACAAGCCCGATCTCGCGGTCATCGATCTGCGGCTCGCCGACGGCGGGTTTGGCACCGAGATCGCCGCCCAATTCGAAGGCCCCGACCGATTCGGCATCCTCTATGCCAGCGGCAACGTCTCCCGTGGCATGCTGGGCGCCGCCAATGGCGAGGCCTACATTTCCAAGCCCTATGGAACTCCGCGCTGCTGCGCGGTCTGGAAATTGTCGCCGACATCGTCGCCAAGGGCACGACGGCACGGCCATTCCCGCGCGGGTTCCATCTGCTGGAAGAGGCCACCTCGTCAGCCGTGGGTGAATTATGAACCAGCGCGGACGTGACGACTCGCGGGGGGGGGGGAGGTGACATGAATAACAGCGAGGAACAGGTCCGAAAGCTTCTTCGCCAGCAGGCTGCGATTGCGCTTTTTGGCAGCTTTGCCCTTCGCCAGACCGACCTCTTGAAGGTCTTGACGGAAGCCGCGCGGGTGTGCGCCGAAGGGCTGAGCGTGCCGTTCTGCAAGGTGTGCCGATACCGCACCGACGAAAACGATCTTCTGATCGAGGCCGGATACGGCTGGCAGAAAGGCGTGGTCGGCCATGTCGTCTCGCGCGCCGACACGACGTCACCACAAGGCCGCGCCTTCATGACCGGCCTGCCATCGATCTGCAACGATTTGCGCAAGGACAATGATTTCAAGCTGCCGGCGTTCTATGCCGCGCATAAGATCGTCTCGACCATCGATGTCGTCATCAAAGGCAACGGCAAGCCCTATGGCGTGCTCGAGATCGACAACGACAAGCAACACGATTACGACCAGCACGACGTCGATTTTCTCACCGGCTTCGCCAATGTGCTGGCCGAGGCCGTCGCCACCTCCAAACGCGCGGCAATCATGGAGAAGGCCGTCGAGCAAATGAAGCGCCTAGTCGAAGAAAAAGACCGGTTGCTCGACCAGAAGAAGATCTTGGCCGAAGAGCTGCAGCACCGGGTGCGCAACAATCTGCAGCTTATCTATGGGATGCTCAATAAAAGGAAGGAGGACGCCGCGGATGCCGGTGGGCAAAAGCGCATTAATGCCATCGCGCGCCGCGTCTCGACGATGGCGCAGGTCTATAACCACTTGCTGGGTACCGAGATGACGCGGACCACGGACTTCGGCAGCTTCGTGAAATCGCTGTGTCTCAATCTCGCCGAGTTTCAGGCGACGCCGAGCGCGGGCATCACGCTTACGTGCGAAAGCGAATCCTTCATCCTCGATCTCGACGTGGTGACGGCGTTGGGACTCGTGGTCGCCGAGCTGGTCACCAACAGCTACGATCACGCCTTTCCGGCCGGCAAGGGGACGATCGCCGTGGCGGCGCACCGCGACGCCACGGACCCAGATACGGCGGTCCTCACCCTCAGCGACAACGGTGCGGGGTTCGAGGAAAAGAACGGCAGCAAACGAAAGGGCCTCGGCCTGGTGCGCCGGCTGATCGAACAGGTTCGCGGAACCGTGGTCCTGGAGTCGACCGACGGTACGGTGTGGACGATAAAATTTCCGACTGCGACCGCGCTTGCGGCGGCCGCCTAACACATGTTCCGCCCGCGCACGCGGGAATCCAGATAGGTTTGCTCTGTTATGGGGACGAGCGGATACGGTACTTACCGTATCGGATCGCGATCTGGCGTGTTGGCGGAGCGCATCGCGTCAGCGAGTTTCAGCCATTCGGCCGCCATGTCGCTTTGAATGGCGCGCGAATCCGGATCGGTTGCCGTTCCAAACAGATAGGAACAATGCGCCGCGTAATGCGCGTATATTTTTTGTTTGTCGTCGGTCGCGTTGATCATGATCCGGCCTTAAGTCATTACGAACAAGAGGATCTTGACGCATTACGATGCAACTCGCATTCAAGCGATCGCGCTGTCGGTGGTCGGCGTTGAGGCATCCAGACGTCGGCTCGTAAATCCGCGGACGTCATGCATCAAGGGACATGGCGCCGCCGAAGGGCCATCGGAAATAAGGGCCGATACGTACAGACCGCGGCCCACGGAAAGCGCAGCCTTTCGCCAGTTTAAGACGAATCACCGCGGTTGCTCCCCGTAACAGATGCAAATCTGGTTGGGTGCATGCATTCCGCCGCCGCCGATTTTCCGACGCTGCAGTGAACCACCGGAGGTGTCGACGTCCCCCCGCGGTCTTCCCCAACGACCATGCGGAGAGATCAGCGGACGCGGACTGAAGAGGATTCACATGCTCAAAGTCTTGATCGCGGAAGACGAGCTGACGATCGCCGATATGATCGAACAAAC
>JBEKRD010000066.1:0-26251 GCA_049519075.1 Xanthobacteraceae bacterium
CGTCATCAACAAGGGCGAGATCATCCTGTGCGAGGACAAGGCCGAGCTGATGCGCAAGCTTGGCAAGAAGCAATTGACGCTGGAATTGCGCGAACGGATCGGCGCGATCCCGCCGGCGCTCGCCGCCTATCACCTGACGCTGTCGGAAAACGGCGGCGAACTGACCTACACTTACGATACCAAAAGCGAGCACACCGGCATCACCGCATTGCTCGACGACCTCAATCACGCCGGGATCAAATTTACCGATCTGCGGACCACGCAAAGCTCGCTGGAAGATATTTTCGTCGGCTTGGTGGGGCATCGGCAATGAACCTGTACGCCGTGCGCGCGATCTATCGTTATGAAATGGCCCGGACCGGGCGGACGCTGTTCCAAAGCGTCGTTTCGCCTGTGATCTCGACTTCGCTCTACTTCATCGTGTTCGGCGCCGCGATCGGCTCGCGCATCACCCAGATCGAAGGCGTGGCCTACGGCTCGTTCATCGTGCCGGGCTTGATCATGCTGATGCTGTTGACGCAGAGCGTAACCAACGCCTCGTTCGGCATCTATTTTCCGCGCTTCGTCGGCACGATTTACGAGCTGTTGTCGGCGCCGGTCTCGTCGTTCGAAATCGTGCTCGGCTATGTCGGCGCGGCGGCGACCAAATCGATCGTTCTCGGCCTGATCATCCTGGCGACGTCGGGACTGTTCGTACCGCTGCACATCGCGCATCCGTTCTGCATGCTGGCCTTCCTGGTGCTGACCGCCGTCACCTTCAGCCTGTTCGGCTTTATTCTCGGGCTATGGGCCGACGGTTTCGAGAAATTGCAGATCGTGCCGCTGTTGATCATCACGCCGCTAACCTTTCTCGGCGGCACGTTTTATTCGACCAGTGTCTTGCCGCCGTTGTGGCGGACGGTCACCTTGTTCAATCCGCTGGTTTATTTGATCTCGGGCTTTCGCTGGAGCTTTTTCGACATCGCCGACGTCAATATCGAGGTGAGCGTCGGCATGACGCTCGTATTCCTGGCGCTCTGCCTGACCATCGTATGGTGGTTCTTCAAGACCGGATATCGGCTCAAGAACTAGCTGCGCACCCGCGAACCCGGGTTGCTGAACCCGCGGTCCGTATTCATGATCGGGCCGCGGAATAAAAACGCTCAGGGAGGGGATGATGCAACGTCAGGTGATGATCTCTTGCGCGGTGACCGGTTCAGCGGACACACCCGGCCGCAATCCCGCGGTGCCGGTGACGCCGGCGGAGATCGCTGCGTCGGCAATCGACGCCGCCAAGGCCGGTGCCGCCATCGTGCACATCCACGTGCGCGATCCGCAGACGACGCGACCGAGCATGGACCCCGCGCTCTATCGCGAGGTGGTGGAACGTATCCGCGGCAGGGGCAGCGACGTGCTCATCAATCTCACCACCGGACCCGGTGCGCGATTCATTCCAGGCCTGGACGAACCGCTTAAAGCCGGCGCCGGCAGCACATTGTCTTTGCCGGCCGAACGGGTGCGCCACGTGGTTGAGCTCAAGCCTGAAATCTGCAGCCTCGACATGGGCAGCATGAACATGGGCGGCCAGGTCTTTATCAACA
Source organism: Xanthobacteraceae bacterium (assembly GCA_049519075.1). Lineage (GTDB taxonomy): Bacteria > Pseudomonadota > Alphaproteobacteria > Rhizobiales > Xanthobacteraceae > BOG-931. Next base: position 1,581 of record JBEKRD010000066.1, read on the forward strand.
CGCCCGCCCACCTCGAGGCGATGGCGGCGACCATCCGCGATGCCGGCGTCACGCCAGAACTCGAAGTCTTCGAGGCCGGCCACCTCATGCTCGCCAAGCAGCTGATCAAGACCGGTCACATCAAGCCGCCGGGGCTGTTTCAGATCTGCCTCGGGATTTCGTGGGGACAACCGGCGACGCCCGAGGCGGTGACCTATATGCGTGGCCTGTTGCCTTCAGACTGCGTCTGGTTCGCCTTCGGCATCTCGTTGCACCAATTCCCGATCGCCGCGCAGACCGTATTGCTCGGCGGCCATGTGCGGGTCGGACTGGAGGACAATCTTTATCTGGAGAAGGGCAAGCTCACGCCGAGCAATGCCGCGCTGGTGGAGAAGGCGGCGAAGATCATCGAAATCCTGGGCGATCACGTCGCCACGCCGGCAGAGGCGCGGCGGATGCTGGGGCTAACGCGCTGATGAAGAACCAGTGGCGGCGGCGAACGCAAAAAGCGGCAAGAGAACGATCGTAGCCTCGCCGCAACGACTCTTAAATGCCTTCGGAGTCCGAGGACATCGATCTGAAATAATGTTCCGCGTACTGGTAATAGTTCTCGGCCCCAACCGTGTTGCCAGCTTGGCTTTCGGTGCGGGCAAGAGCCAGATACCGTTCATAATTTCTTTGCGCGGCTTGCGAATTATTCGACTCGGCTCGGCCGCCGCGCGGTGCCCATCGCTTCGGGCGTGCGGCAAATGATGCCGACGATCTGGATTGGTTGGGGTTCATAGGCGTCTTAGGCCATTTTGCATGGCTCACTCCTTTGGAGTTATGGGTAAAATGCTTGGTGCGCCGCACCACGGTAAAAAATCGGAGATGGCGGCGAGTGTTCTCAGAAAAACCAGCCGATTCACTGTTGAGACCCGTGCAATGTTGAGACCATAGCCCGCTGGCGCTGTGTTCAGCGATTCATGGATTTGGCGCTCGCTGGCAGCTGAACCGACCCAACAGTGAAGAGTAGGACCCCAGTGACGATAAATGCCCCCGGAGGAAGCGATCGGTATTTCTGGAGGTCATTGGTTCAGTCGTCGTAGGCGGCGTCCGCCGACTACACGCGAGATGAGTGAACCAATCGTTATACTGTTGGGGATAGTCGGAGGAATTGTCAACCACTTACGAACCGGCCCCGAGCCAACGCCGGTGCGCTCGTCCGGGTGGGTGGCAGGGCGCAGGGCGCGTCCGCGACGATCATTGGACTTATCCGACGAAGATCAAGCCGGCTTTTGCTTCGCGATCGCATCCGCGATCGCCACCGTCTGGCGCGCCATCTCGGCGTGCAGCCGTTCGACCATGCGGCCGTCAAGCTGGATGACGCCCTTGTTCTCGTTTTCCGGCAGATCGAAGGCGGCGATCATCTTGCGCGCCAGCGCCACCTCTTCGGGCGTCGGCGAAAATGCTTCGTTGCACGGCTCGATCTGGCGGGGGTGAATGAGCGTCTTGCCGTCGAAGCCGAGGTCGAGCGCCTGCTTGCATTCCGTGACGAAGCCCTCGGCATTGCCGAGGTCGTTGTAGACGCCGTCGAGAATGCTCAAGCCGAAGGCACGCGCGGCGGCGACGCAGGTCATCAGCCAGGGCAGCATCGGCGCGCGGCCCGGCACCAGCCGGGCGCGGGTGTCCTTGGCGAGGTCATTGGTGCCCAGCACGAAGCCGGCCAGCCGGGTCTCAGAATCAAGCGCGGCAGCGGCGATATCGCCCGCATTGAGCATGGCGAGCGGCGTTTCCATCATGGCCCAGACCCGCACATGCGGGTCGGTGCCCATGTCGACAAGTCGCGCCGCCAGGTCCTGCAATTGATGCGGATCGGAGATTTTCGGCACCAGCACCGCATCGGGCCGCCCGCCGACAATGGCGTCAAGGTCGTCGACCCACCAGCGGGTATCGAGCCCGTTGATCCGGACCATCACCTCGCGATCGCCGAAGCCGGCTTTCAACGCCTTGACGATGTTGTCGCGCCCCTGCGCCTTGGCGTCGGGCGCCACCGAATCTTCGAGATCGAGGATGAGCCCGTCGGCCGGCAGTTCGCGCGCCTTTTCCAGCGCACGCGGGTTAGATCCCGGCATGTAAAGCACGCTACGGCGCGGACGGACGGTCATGATTTAAGTCCCCCTGTATCTCACGGAAGCGACAAATTAGCGGCCCTGCATACAACGTACCACTGTCACGCCATCGGGCTGGACAGGAATCAGGGGACATGATGTGAGTGCCATCACTGACACAAAATAGCCGGAGAATACGGTGCTCAAAAGCTTCATGCATCTGATGATTTTAACGCCAGCGCTGGCAATTCTCGTTCCCGCGGCCGCGCAGGCTGCCGATCCCGGATTTTGCCGCGAATATGCCACGGCGGCGGTTAGGCAGGTCGAGCTCGCGAAGTCCGTCCCCGCTTGCAATCGCGGCGTAGGCGCGCGATGGACCGCGGAGTACCGGGTGCATTTTGACTGGTGCTTGGGCGCTGCTCCGGGCGCCGTGGAAGCGGAGCGAACCGCGCGCACGAACTGGATTCGGAGTTGCCGCGGATAGCGATCGTCGGCTAGGCGCCAATGCGATAAAGCGAATGCGGCTTACGCCGCCTTCTGCTTCGCGGTGATCAGCTTGCGCTTGATCAGGCATTCAGCGATCTGAATGGTATTGAGCGCCGCGCCTTTGCGCAGATTGTCGGAGACGATCCACATCGCCAGCCCGTTCTCGACGGTCGCATCCTCGCGGATGCGGCTGATATAAGTAGCGTCTTCGCCGGCCGCCTCGTAGGGCGTCACATAACCGCCCGGTTCATGCGAATCGATGACCAGACAGCCCGGCGCACCGCGTAGAATTTCGCGCGCCTCATCGGGCGTGATCGGATTCTCGAACTCGATATGGACGGCTTCCGAATGGCTGATGAAGACCGGCACGCGCACGCAGGTCGCGGTCACCTTGATCTTCGGATCGAGGATCTTCTTGGTCTCAACCACCATCTTCCATTCTTCGCGGGTGTAGCCGTCTTCCATGAAGGTGTCGATCTGCGGAATGATGTTGAAGGCGATCCGCTTGGGAAACTTCTTCGCCTCGACCTCGTTGATCTGAAACACCGCCTTGGTCTGCGAGAACAATTCGTCCATCGCCTCCTTGCCGGCGCCGGACACCGACTGATAGGTGGCGACGACGACACGCTTGATCTTGGCGCGATCATGCAGCGGCTTGAGCGCGACCACGAGTTGCGCCGTTGAACAATTGGGATTGGCGATAATGCCGCGCTTGCGGAAGCCCGCGACCGCGTCGGCATTGACCTCCGGCACGATCAGCGGCACGTCGGAATCGTAGCGCCAGCACGATGAATTATCGATCACCACGGCGCCCGCGGCGGCGATTTTCGGCGACCACTCCTTGGATACGGCGGAACCCGCCGACATCAGGCAAATGTCGGTGCGGGAGAAATCATAGTGCTCGAGCGCTTTGACCTTCAGCGTCCGATCGCCGTAGGAAACCTCGGTGCCCAGGCTGCGGCGCGACGCCAGCGCGACCACTTCGTCGGCGGGAAATTGCCGCTCGGCGAGAATGGCCAGCATTTCGCGGCCCACATTGCCGGTCGCACCGACGACGGCGACGTTGTAACCCATCGTTAACTCTCCATCGAAAATTCGGGCCCGGCGAGGCGGCGCAGGAACCGAAGCGGAAGCGCTTCTAAGCGAGAACCATTACAAACACAACGTTCCCGGGGGGAGCGGTCGTGCAGCCGGTCTCGTACAGCGTCCCGCAGGACATTCGCGCCACCTTGGTGCGCGCGCTTGCTTATATGGGGGGCTTGGCGATCCTCGCCATCGCGGCGGCGAGCCTATTTCGCACGCCCTCCGCGGGCCTAGCGACCATCGAGCCCGCGCCGCAGCGGCCGGAATGGGTCAATGTCGAGCGTCCGCACCCCGCCTTCGAGCTGCAAATGCCCGAGCTCGCCGGAAGCGCCCCCGGCTACGCCATCCTGCGCCGGACCACCGACGGTGCCCGCAAAGACGTGCTGAGCTTCGGCGAAGCAGCGGGCAGCGGCCCCTACGTCATGGTCGAAATCTACCGGCCCGGAAGCGCCAGCGAGCGTTTCATCGATGCGCCGAGCGAGATCGCCGCGCGCATCACGAGCTTCACTGTCGTCGATGACGTCAAGCCGGCGGGCGGCCTCGACAGCAAATTCGGCACCATGCCTCTGGTCGACTTCGCCATTGCCGCGCAACGCGCGTCAAAAGTGGCGCCCCGTAGCCGGGCGCACCGCTGCCTCGGCTTCGCTCGCGCCTTCGATGACCCGGTGATGCAAATCGCGGGATGGTATTGCAGTGCCGGCGAGGAAGTGGTCGATCGGGCGACACTCGCCTGCGCGCTCGACCGGCTCACCATGCTGTCGGCCGGCGGCGACACCACGCTCGCCGGTCTGTTCGCGCGTGCCGAGATCAAACGCACCTTCTGCGGCCAGCGCAGCCCGATCCTGGCGGCCACGCCCGAACGCGAGGTGCCGATCGCCATACCGCGCAACGTCAAACACGGCCGCAGCGTCCAGTTGCGCGGCCGCCTGTCGCAGCGATAGGACCTTACTTCGGACCTTTCACTGCCGTCAGATAGTCGACGATGGCGCCGACATCCTTCTCTTCGACCGGCGCCTTGTAGACGTTGCGCATCTTGGCGACTTCAGCCTGCCATGCCGCTCGCGGCATCGCCGGCTGATTCAAGATCATGCCGGGTGAATGGCAGCCGGTGCAATTATTCTGCACGGCTTCCTGACCAGGACCGTTCGGCAAGGTTCGCGTGCTGTCCGGCAGAGCCACATCGACCGACTTCAAGGTCAGCGATGTCTTGGCTTGCGCCGCTAACGCCATCCCACCGACCGCGGCGACGAGCATAAACGACAAAATGTTGCGCGTCATGGTTCCGCCTCCTTAAGCCACCGAAACTGGAGTCGATTCGATCGCGTTGCGCATGAAGCCCGATGGATTCCAGTTTGGTTCTGCCGGCTGCGCTTCGCCGTCTGAGTTGGTGCAGCGAACCATGAGCGAGACATCGCCCTTGGCCGTCGGCGTGAACCGCGTCTGCCATTGCCGGAAGCTATATCTGCCCTCGTCCTTGCCAAGGTGAGCGGCCCGCCAGGTTTTTCCGCCGTCGATGGAAAAGTCCACTTGCTTGACGCCGGTGGCGCCGCCAAACGCGATGCCGCGGACCGACATGGGCTTGCCGGACGGAATGCTGGAACCCGCTTGGATGTTGGTGATGAAGGAGCGCGGATTCAGTTTATTGATCGGCACCATCGGCACATCGGCCTGCCCTGGCCGCATATTGGCACCCGGCGTGTCCGGAATCGTATAAGCGGTCTTCGTCCAGAAATTAGTGTCCGGGCCGTCCAGAACTTCGATGTCGTTGACCATCTTCACCCAGTACGTCGCATACCACCCCGGCACGATGAGCCGCAGCGGGAATCCGTTGAGCAGCGGCAATTGCTGCCCGTTCATGGCGTAAGCAAGCATCACTTCACCGTCGCGCGCGTGATCGAGCGCCAGTGACTTCATAAAGTCGGGGGCGTCCGGCACCACAGGCTCATCCATACCGTTGAACCGAACCTGCACGGCGCGGGATTTCACGCCCGCTTTATCGAGTACGCTCTTGAGGCTTACGCCGGTCCACCGCGCATTGCCCATCGCGCCGTTGGCCCATTGGCCGCCGGCCACCCGGGGCTGAAAAAAGCCGCGCGAATTACCCGAGCATTCATTCACCGCCGCATATTCGAGCTGCGGCAGCGCCATGATGTCTTTCATCGTCAGCGTCAACGTCTGGTTGACCTGACCGTGAACGCTGAGGCGGAATTTATCGACATCGATGCTGGTCGGAATGACCGCCCAATGCCAGCGCACGTAAAACTGATCGTTCGGCGTAAACAGGCCTTTGTCGAAGACCTCGAACGGGGTCTCCAGCAGCGGCGGCGTCGTGCGCTGCAGAATCATCGCGCCCTTCTGCGGAAAGCCGGTCGTAATCGGCCGCTCGTCCGGACCGCCCGGCAAGGGAAGCTGCGCCGTGGTCTGGGCCGCGGCCGGCGCGGCCCCGGCGACGAACAAGCGCGGCAAACAGAGAGTCCCGCCGCTGAACGCAGCGCCGGCACTTGCCGCCGTTAAGAGACTGCGACGTGTCAGCATGGCCGTTCCTCCCTTGGGCTGCGGATGCGCGCTTCTTTCTGCCGCGCGTCATCCTGAAATGACCTCCATCGAGGCCTTCCCCTGAAAGAATGTGATATAAATTCGGCGAATCAAAGCATATTGTTCTGCCAGTCGATCTCCCTAAAGACCCATCCGGGCTAGGCGGCCGGCCGCGCTGGAACCCGCCAAGCGGATAAATGTTGCCAGAATGCTTCTGTTGCGGCCGGTGAAAGCGGGCTACATTGGCATGCCAGCGAAAGCGAGGAGGCCATGCTGCCACGAGTTCTGCGTTCAGTAGCGGTCATTACCGCCGCCTTGGTCACGGTCTCGGCGCTGGCAGCCCCTGCCATCGCGGCGACGAAGAAGAAACAAACCACGCCGATGCCGGTGCAACGCTCCGCAAGCGGCACCGTGATCCAGCCCACCACGACGATCCTCCATGACGGCTCCGGCCATACCACCGTGATCGTCATCCCGCGGCAGCGCTCCTATCTCGACACCGGCACCGAAGTGTCGGTCGGCGACCGCGGCTATATGGACTACATGCTGCCACCCGGCGGCGATCCCGGCCGCAACAACTGGTTCTTCGGGCCCGATGTGCAAGGCGGCGGCAGCTCGCCCTTGCCTGGCCCGTTCACGATCCCCGGGTTCAACCCGGCGACGCCGTTCTAAAGGCAGCTTTTGAGGGTGTAACACCGCTCCGGCGCGCTATCGTCCGGCGGTGTGTGGGGGACCATGAGCCTTGCATTCCGCTGGCGGAATAAGTGGCGGCGCCGCTTCTACAAGCCGTTCAACCGTCTGGTTCATCGCGGCCATTATTTCGTCTGCAGCTATTTCGGCGCCGACTTTCTGGTGCATTCGGAGAATGTCGGCGGGCTCGAAATTTCAGCGCAAATCGGCGAATACCGCGAGTTGACGAACTTCGTGCGCGTTTGCAGCGAGTTGAAACCCGACGTGTTCATCGATATCGGCGCCAATCTCGGGCTCTACACTTGCGTGATGATGAAAAATCGCCTGGTACCGCGCGCGATCCTGTTCGAGCCGGACCGGCGCAATCGCGTCCATCTGCGCGCCAACCTCCTGATCAACGATCTGCTCGACGCCAATATCGCGATCAACGAGGTGGCGCTCGGCGCGGCCGCCGGCAAATTCCGGCTGGTGCCGGGTCCGGAGCGCGATATCGGATTGTCGCAGATCGTGGAAGACGCCGGTAACGAGGGCTACGAGGTCGAGATCGTGCGGCTTGACGACATCGTCACGCTCACAGGCCAGACGCTGGCGATCAAGATCGACATCGAACGCTACGAGCGCAAGGCGCTCGCGGGCATGGCGCGCACGTTGCGCGACAATCGCGGCATGGTGCAGATCGAAGTGTTCGAGGCGCGCGAAGAAACCATCGCACTGATGGCCGCGGCGGGCTACGCGCTGGCGGAGGAATTTCCGCCGAACCTGGTATTCCGCAAGTCGTAGCCCGGCTAAGTGGAAATCTTCGCAAGCTCGCCGACCACCGCCTCGCCCATTTCTGCGGTCGAGACGACCGTAGCGCCTTCGGACTTGATATCGGCGGTGCGCAGGCCCTTGGCGAGGACGGCCGCGATCGCCGAGTCGAGCCGATCGGCGTCCTTCCCCATATTGAATGAATAGCGTAGCGCCATGCCGAACGAGGCGAGCATGGCGATCGGATTGGCCATGCCTTTGCCGGCGATATCGGGCGCCGAGCCGTGCACCGGCTCATACATCGCCTTGCGCAGCTTGGTCCTGGCGTCGAGTTCGCCGAGGGAAGCCGACGGCAGCATGCCGAGCGAGCCCGTGAGCATCGCCGCGATGTCGGACAGCATGTCGCCGAACAGATTGTCGGTAACGATGACGTCGAATTGTTTCGGCCAGCGCACCAGCTGCATGCCGCCGGAATCCGCCAGCATGTGTTCGAGTTGCACGTCCTTGTATTCGCGCGCGTGCACCTCTTCGACCACCTCGTGCCACAGCACGCCGGTCTTCATCACATTGCGCTTTTCCATCGAGGTGACTTTGTTGCGCCGTTTGCGCGCCAGTTCAAAGCCGACCCGCGCGATGCGCTCGATCTCGTAGGTGTCGTAGACCTGGGTATCGATGGCGCGCTTCTGGCCGTTGCCGAGATCGGTGATGGTCTTCGGCTCGCCGAAATAGACCCCGCCGGTGAGTTCGCGCAGAATGATGATGTCGAGCCCTTCGACCGCCTCGCGCTTGAGGCTCGAAGCCTCGGCGAGCGCTGGATAGACGATCGCCGGGCGGATATTGGCGAACAGGCCGAGGTCTTTGCGCAGCCGCAACAGCCCCGCTTCCGGCCGCGCCTCGAACGGCACCTTGTCCCATTTCGGCCCGCCGACGGCGCCGAAGATCACGGCGTCGGCCGCGGCGGCCTGCGCCATGGTCGCGTCGGTGATGGCGACGTTATGCGCGTCATAACAGGCGCCGCCGACCAGGCCGTCCTCGGTCTGGAAATCGGCAATGCCCGCCTTGGCGTAGAAGCCGAGCAGCCGTTTCACCTCGGCCATGACTTCGGGGCCGATGCCGTCGCCGGCCAGGAGGAGGAGCTTGAAAGTGGGCATGGATGACGCCTCGTTGACTGAGGCGGGGATTGCTAAAGCGCCGCGTTAGGCTTGGCAAGCTGGGCATGCCGGCCCCGTCAAACTGCGAAATTCCTCTACTGCCCGCTGAACCAGTTATAGCCGCGGTCTTCCCAATAGCCGCCGGCGTCGTTGTTCTGCACCCACATCGCGGTGACATATTTCGGGTTCTTGAAGCCGAGCTTGGTCGGGATGCGGATCTTGACCGGAAAGCCGTAAGCGGTCGGCAAGGTCTTGTGATCGAATTTCAGCGTCAATTGCGTTTGCGGATGGAGCGCCGTCGGCATATCGATGGTGTTCGAATAGCCTTCCGCGCACTGAAACCAGACATATTTGGCTCTGGTATCGGCGCCGATCATTTTCAGGAAATCCGACAGCTTGACGCCTTGCCAGGAGCCGATCGCGCTCCAGCCCTCGACGCAGACATGGCGGGTAATTTGCGAAACCTCCGGCAGCGCGTTCAGCTCCGGCAACGTCCAGGGCTTTTTGTTGTCGACCAGACCGCCGATCTCGAGCTGCCAGGTGTCGCCGTCGATGTCGGGGGCTTCGTCTTCGTTGTAATAGGCGTTGAACGGGAACGGCCGGGTAATCGCGCTTTCCGGATATTCCGGCGCCAGCGTCGTCTCGGAAAACAGCAAGGCCTGGACGCGGTCGTTGAAGCGCGAGATGACGCGCAGCGCATTCTCCGAAGTCTGGCCGTCGACGATGTCGCAGCCGGTGAGCATCGAAAGCGCGCCGAGGCTCAACGCGCCGCGCAGGAACAGCCGTCGCGACGGCGCCGGCAGAAGCTTCGCCGCATCTTTGATCAGAAGTTTCGGATCGACCCCGGGCGGATTTTTGCGGTAGCGGGGCATCAGCGTTCTCCGTCGGCGCGGCCGAAGATCATCGCCCGCAAGCTTTTCGGCACGATCAGCGCCAGCGTGACATGGATCGTCAGAAACGCCACGATCGAGGCCATGGCGAAGAAATGCACATAGCGCGCCCGGTCGTAGCCGCCGAACACGGCGGTCAGCCATTTGAACTGCACCGGCTTCCAGATCGAAACACCGGAAAAGACGATCAAGACGCCGGCGAGCAGCACGCCGAGATAGAGCAATTTCTGCACCGCATTGTAGACCGCCAGGTCGTCGTGCGCGAGCCGGCCGCGCAAGGCGGCGACGAAGTCGCTCGCCACGTCGCGCAGACGGATCGGCAACAGCTTGCGGCGAAAACGTCCGGTCAAAATGCCGAGCGCCACATAGATAATTCCGTTGATCACCAGGAGCCACATCGCGGCGAAGTGCCACAGCAGCGCGCCGGCGAGCCAGTCGCCAAGCGCTATCTGTTTCGGAAAATGCAGGAACCGGAACAACGGCGAGGCATCATAAATCTGCCAGCCCGAGCCGATCATCATGAACATCGCGAGCGCATTGATCCAATGGGTGACGCGGACCCACAGCGGATGAATGAGCGGTTCGGACGCGGTCTCCCGCGCAATCGGGGAATGGCTTGCTGCTTCGATCGTCATGGTAACGGTCCGCGGCGGTGCGATGGCGACGATCTATACCAAATGCCGCCGGACCATCGCTTCACATTCATGTCACGCCCTGCGCAGAGCGTTAACGTAAGCGTGAGCCCAGGAGAACCCCTCTCCCCACGAACGGGGAGAGGGGGCGTTTCCGCTTAGGGTCACATCGGCAACAGCACGGTGTCGACGACGTGGATAACACCATTGGACTGCAAAACGTCCGCGATGGTGACGTCGGCAACGTCGCCCTTGCCGTCGGTCACCGTGAGCTTGCCGGGGCCGGCTTGCTTGACGATCAGATTCTCGCCGGCGACAGTCTTGAGGTGGGCCTCGCCCTCGCCGTCCTTGACCGCCTTCATCAGGTTCACCGCGGTCATGCGGCCGGGCACGACGTGGTAGGTCAACACTTTGGTCAGCGTCGCCTTGTTCTCGGGCTTGAGCAGATTTTCGACGGTGCCGGCCGGCAGCTTGGCAAATGCGGCATTGGTCGGCGCGAACACCGTGAACGGCCCGGCGCCTTCCAGGGTCTCGACCAGGCCGGCGGCCTTCACCGCGGCGACCAGCGTCGTGTGATCCTTGGAATTGACGGCATTCTGGATGATGTTTTTCGTGGGATACATGGCCGCACCGCCTACCATGACGGTCTTGTCAGACATCTGGGCGGCGAGCGGAGCTGCGGCCATTGCGCCGAACGCGAGCACGGCCGCGGTGGCGAATAAGGCGAAACGCTTGGACATTGACGTTCTCCATTGCAAATCAGGATTGGCGATTACAGCGGCGATCCGCCGCCGGCGGCGCGAGTTTGCTCGCGTCGTCACACCCAGATACGGATCGGTCGCCCGGCGGTTTCAGAAAAGCCCTCACGGCTGCGTGAAGACTTTCGCGCGACGTAATGCTGGGCTATGAAGCGCGGACAAAATGCCGGGTTCCGCGCTGTAAAGCGCATTGTCCAAGGTGTATTGAATGTCAAAAACCAGTCCGGGAAATTTTTTTGAAGATTTCCGCATCGGTCAGGTGATCCGGCATGCCACGCCGCGCACCGTCACCACCGGCGACGTCGCGGTCTATACCGGCCTGTTCGGCGCGCGCTTCGCGGTGCAATCCTCCGACGCCTTCGCCAAAGCGATCGGCTATCCGCGGTCGCCAATCGACGATCTGCTCGTCTTCCACATCGTGTTCGGCAAGACCGTGCCGGACGTCTCGCTCAACGCTGTCGCCAATCTCGGCTACGCCGGCTGCTATTTCCGCACCCCGGTCTATCCCGGCGACACGCTCTCCGCCCAATCCGAAGTCATCGGCTTGAAGGAAAATTCGAGCCGCAAAACCGGCATCGTCTATGTCCGCACCACCGGCTACAACCAGGACCTAAAGCCGGTGCTTGAATATGTGCGCTGGGTGATGGTGCGCAAACGCGACGAGGCCGCGCCGGCGCCCGGCGATCACGTGCCGCGGCTGCCGACCGTGCTCGACCCGAAGGTCTTGGGCGAGGCGTGTCCGACGCTCAACGTCTCAGCGTACGACCTCGCACTCGCCGGCAGCCCCTATCGGTTTGCCGATTACGACGTCGGCGAGAAGATCGACCATGTCGACGGCATCACGGTCGAAGAAGCCGAGCACATGACGGCGACGCGCCTTTATCAAAACACCGCGCGCATTCATTTCGATCTGTTCGCCGCCAAGCAAGGCCGTTTCGGCCGCCGTCTGATTTACGGCGGCCATGTCATTTCGCTCGCCCGCGCGCTGTCCTTCAACGGCCTCGCCAATGCCTTCCACGTCGCCGCGATCAATGGCGGCCGCCACGTGGCGCCGCTGTTTGCCGGCGGAACCATTTACGCCTGGTCCGAGGTGATCGCGAAATCCGAACTGCCGGGCCGTACCGACGTCGGCGCGCTGCGGCTGCGCACTGTCGCGACGAGCGACAAGCCTTGCGGCGACTTCCCTTACAAGACCGGCGACGACTACGACCCCGCCGTGCTGCTCGACCTCGATTACTGGGTGCTGATGCCGCGCTAATTCAATTACGTTTTTGCCCGCAAATGCTCGACCAACTCGCGCGCATAAATCGGCAATTCGTCGCGGCTCTTCACGCAGATGGTCAAATCGCGCGCGGCCCAGGGGTCCGACAGCGCGACCGCCTTGATTGCCATGGTCTTGGCCACTCGATGCGCGGTCGTTTGCGGCACAATGCCGATGCCGACCTTGCATTCCACCAGCCGGCACACCGCATCGAAGCTGCGCAACTGCACGCGAAGCCGTAGCGGACGCCCGATCCGCGCCGCCTTGGTGGCAAGGAACCGCTGCAGAGCGCTGGCGCGATCGAGGCCGACGAAATCGCGGTCGAGCACCTCCTCGAAGGAGATTTTACCGCGCTTCGCCAACGGGTGATCCCGCGCGACGACCAGCACGAAGCGGTCGCGGCGAAACGGATAGGTTTCAAGCCCGCCGGCATCGACGGTGCCGGCGACAATGCCGAGGTCGGCGACGCCCTCGGCGATCAGGCCTACGATCTCGTCGCTCAAGCGCTCTTCCAGATCGACGCTGACATTCGGGTGCGCGGCGAGGAACGAACTCAAGGCCTCGGGGAGGAATTCGGTCAGCGCGTTGGTGTTCGACAACACCCGGATCTGGCCGGCAAAGCCGCCGCCATAGGCGCCGAGGTCCTCGTGCAGGCGCTCGGCCTGGCGCAGGATTGCGCGCGCATGCTGCAGCAGCGTGCGGCCGGCCTGGGTCGGCGTGACCCCCTGGCGCCCGCGCGTCAACAGCGGAACGCCGAGCACCACTTCCATGTTGCGGATACGCGTCGAAGCTGCAGCGAGCGCGAGATGCGCGCGCTCCGCGCCGTGCGTGATGGTGCCGGCCTCGACGACGTGGCGAAACAGGCTGAGGTCGGCGAGATCGAATCGCATGAGGTGATCCCTGCCTTCGCGTTATGCGAAGTCAGGATTTCAATATTGCCCATTGTGTCTGATTTTTCCAACGCTATTCTTTCGCCGACCGCGAAAACGTCCGTGCGGGGTTTTACTGATCTGCGCAGTGCTGCATTGCGGCAAGCGCGCGGATTGGATAGGAACGGACGCAAGCTCGGCGCATCCGCGTCGCGTACAGTCGGAAAATGACGATGGCCGAAATCAAGGTCCCCGCTGCGCGGCCGCTATCGCCGCATCTGCAAATTTACCGCTTGCCGCTGACCATGCTGATGTCTGGCTTCCACCGCATCAGCGGATTCGGCTTGTATTTCGGCATGTTGCTGCTCGCCTGGTGGCTGCTGGCCGTGGCGTCGGGACCCAATGGCTATGCCAAGTTCCAATGGTTTATCGGCTCGATCATCGGGCAGATACTTCTGCTCGGCTACACCTGGGCGCTCATCCACCACATGCTGGGCGGCATTCGCCACCTGATCTGGGACACCGGTCGCGGTTTCGGCCCGCAGGAACGCGAGTGGCTCGCGGCCGCCACCATCATCGGCTCGCTGGCGCTTACGCTCGTTGTCGCGGTGGTCGGGTACCTTGCCGTAGGAGGCTCGCGATGAGCGCCGCCGCGCCTAAGCACTTTCGTACGCCGCTCGCCAAGGTGCGCGGCCGCGGCGCCGCGAAATCGGGCACGGAAGATTTCTGGCTGCAGCGGGTCACCTCGGTGGCCGGCATTCCGCTCACCATCATGGCGATCGTCATCGGCATCCTGCTGCTCGGACGCAATCAGGCCGCCGCCGCGCAAATCCTCGGCTCGCCCGCGGTCGCCATCATCATGATCCTGTTCATCATCTCGACGATCATCCATATGAAGATCGGCATGCAAGAAATCCTCGTGGATTATGTCCCCGACGAGTCGGCCAAGCTGACGCTGTTGCTGGCCAATACGTTCTTCTGCTGGGCCGTGGGTCTTGCCTCGGTGTTCGGCATCCTCAAGCTGTCGTTTGGATTGTAAGCATGGCAGAGAGCGGCACCAACGGAGGCGCGGCACCGGCCGTCAACGGCGGCGCCTATCCGATCCAAGACCACACCTATGACGTCGTCGTCATCGGCGCCGGCGGCTCGGGCCTGCGCGCCGTGGTCGGCTGCAGCGAAGCGGGCTTGCGCACCGCCTGCATCTCCAAGGTGTTTCCGACGCGCTCGCACACGGTCGCGGCGCAGGGCGGCATTGCCGCGGCGCTCGGCAATATGGGCGAGGACGACTGGCGCTGGCATATGTACGACACCGTCAAGGGCTCCGATTGGCTCGGCGACCAGGACGCCATCGAATATATGTGCCGCAGCGCGCCCGAGGCGGTCTACGAGCTCGAGCATTGGGGGCTGCCGTTCTCGCGCCGCGAAGACGACGGCAAGATCTATCAGCGCCCGTTCGGCGGCATGACCACGCATTACGGCAAGGGCACCGCGCAGCGCACCTGCGCCGCCGCCGACCGCACCGGTCACGCCATGCTGCACACCATGTACGGCCAAGCGCTGCGCCACTCGACCGAGTTTTTCATCGAATATTTCGCCATCGATCTGATGATGGACGACCAAGGCCGCTGCCGCGGCGTCGTTGCCATCAATCTCGACGACGGCTCGATCCATCGCTTTTCCGCGCAGATGACCATTCTCGCCACCGGCGGCTATGGCCGCGCCTATGCCTCCTGCACCGGGGCGCATACCCAAACCGGCGACGGCAATGCGATGGTGCTGCGCGCCGGCCTGCCGCTGCAGGATATGGAATTCGTGCAATTCCATCCGACCGGCGTTTATGGCGCCGGCGTGCTCATCACCGAAGGCGCGCGCGGCGAAGGCGCCTATCTGGTCAATTCCGCGGGCGAGCGCTTCATGGAGCGCTACGCGCCGTCGGCCAAGGATCTCGCGTCACGTGACGTGGTGTCGCGCGCCATGACCATTGAAATCCGCGAAGGCCGTGGCGTCGGGCCCAAGAAGGATCATATCTTCCTGCATCTCGACCATCTCGATCCGGCAATCCTGCACGAGCGGCTGCCCGGCATCACCGAAACCGCGCACATCTTCGCCGGCGTCGATCTGACCCGCGAGCCGGTACCGATCGTGCCGACCGTGCATTACAATATGGGCGGCATCGCCACCAATTATCACGGCGAAGTGCTGATCAAGAAGGACGGCAACCCGGACTATGTCGTTCCCGGCATGATGGCGCTCGGCGAAGCCGCCTGCGTCTCGGTGCATGGCGCCAACCGGCTCGGCTCGAATTCGCTGATCGATCTCGTGGTATTTGGCCGCGCCGCAGCGCTGCGCTGCGCCGAACTCCTCACGCCGAACGACAAACAGCCGGAACTGCCCAAGGACTCCGCCGAGCGCTCGCTGTCGCGGCTCGATAAATTCCGCCATGCTTCCGGCGGAACGCCGACCGCGCAGCTGCGCGCCAACATGCAGCACGTCATGCAGAGCAATTGCGCGGTGTACCGCACCGGCGAAGTGCTCCAGGAGGGCTCCAAGCTCATCCACGAAGTCCATGACAGCATCGGCGACGTTCGCGTCTCCGACCGTTCGCTGATCTGGAATTCCGACCTGATCGAGACGCTGGAATTCGCTAATCTGATCGAGCAGGCCGTGGTCACCATGGATGCGGCGGGCAATCGCACCGAGAGCCGCGGCGCGCATGCGCGCGAGGATTTCCCCGATCGCGACGACGTCAATTGGATGAAGCACTCGCTGTCCTGGCTCGACCCCGCAAGCGGCAAAGTCACCATCGACTACCGGCCGGTGCACACTTACACGCTGACCAACGACGTCGCCTATATCGAGCCGAAAAAGCGGGTCTATTGAGGTTCAAATGGTCGAATTCACGCTCCCGAAGAACTCCAAGGTCGGCGTAGGCAAGACTTGGCCGCATCCGGTGAAGGCCAAGACCGAACGCGAGTACCGCGTCTATCGCTGGAATCCGGACGATGGGCAGAACCCGCGCATCGACACCTATTACGTCGACACCGGCGATTGCGGACCGATGGTCCTCGACGCGCTGATCTGGATCAAGAATACCGTCGATCCAACGCTGACCTTCCGCCGCTCCTGCCGCGAGGGCATCTGCGGCTCCTGCTCGATGAATATCGACGGGACCAATACGCTCGCCTGCACCAAGGCGGCGGCCGAGATCGGCGGCGTGGTGCGGGTTTATCCGCTGCCGCATATGGCGGTGGTGAAGGATCTGATCCCGGACCTGACCAATTTCTACGCCCAGCACGCCTCGATCCAGCCGTGGCTGCAAACCACCTCGCCTGAGCCACGCGAGGAATGGAAGCAGAGCCACGAAGACCGCGAAAAGCTCGATGGGCTCTATGAATGCATCCTGTGCGCCTGCTGCTCGACCTCATGCCCAAGCTATTGGTGGAACTCCGAGCGCTATCTCGGACCGGCCGCCCTGCTCCAGGCGCAGCGCTGGATCGTCGACTCGCGCGACGAAGCGACCGGCGAACGGCTCGACAATCTTGAAGATCCGTTCCGGCTGTATCGTTGCCACACCATCCTGAACTGCGCCAAGGCTTGCCCGAAGCACCTCAACCCGGCCAAAGCGATCGCCGACCTCAAGCGCATGCTGGTTGAGCGGCAGGTGTGAGTGTCAGTCCGGAAGCCGCGTGGCCGCTTCCGGAATCCCACCACAGTCTGTGCGAAACAATTTCCGATAGCGATTATGGATCGCGGGCTCGCATCGCGCGCAAAGGGATGACGCGTGTCGGCACCGGCTACGCGTTGCCGTGAACCGCGGGACGGAACGACCTCGCCGCTCCCCACGTTATCTCAAAGAGTAGGTTCCACTTTTTTGCGAGGCTGAACATGACCGACACCGATCGCGTTCGGGATCTGGCGAACGCTCCAGAACCTAAAGAGCCCGCCGAACCACCAGCGCCAAGCCCGGAAGAACCGCGCACGCCCTACCCGGTGGAAGAGCCGCCGGAGCCTAATCCAGGTTCGGAGCCGGATTACTTTCCCGGCAAGCCGGCCGGCGGCGATGTGCCGACCCTGTAGCTTTACAGTTTCAAGTTGCGCTTGCGCTGCCCGAGCGTGCGCAGCCGCAGTGCGTTGAGTTTTATAAAGCCCGCGGCGTCGCGCGGGTCGTAGGCGGTCTTGCCGTCCTCGAAGGTCACCAGATCCTGATCGTAGAGCGAATATTTGCTCTCGCGGCCGACCACGCCGACATTGCCTCTGTAAAGTTTCAGCCGCACCTGCCCGCTGACGAATTCCTGGCTCTTATCGATCGCCGCCTGCAGCATGTCGCGCTCCGGCGAAAACCAGAAGCCGTTGTAGATCAGCTCGGCGTATTTCGGCATCAACTCGTCCTTGAGATGCGCCGCGCCGCGGTCGAGCGTGATCGACTCGATGCCGCGATGCGCGGCAAGCAGGATGGTGCCGCCCGGCGTTTCGTACATGCCGCGCGACTTCATGCCGACAAAACGGTTCTCGACCAGATCGAGCCGGCCGATGCCGTGCTTCTTGCCGAGCGCATTAAGCGAAGTCAGTAGCGCCGCGGGCGAAAGCCTCTTGCCGTCGATCGCGACCGGATCGCCGCGCTCGAAATTCACCGTGACATATTGCGGCTGCGCCGGCGCTTTTTCGAGATCGTCGGTGCGCGAATAGACGTAATCCGGCACTTCGCCCGCCGGATCTTCCAGCACTTTGCCCTCGGACGAAGTGTGCAGCAGGTTGGCGTCGGTCGAGAACGGGGATTCGCCGCGCTTGTCCTTGGCGATCGGGATCTGGTTTTGCTCGGCGAAAGCGATCAGCGCTTCGCGCGATTTGAAATCCCATTCGCGCCACGGCGCGATGACCTTCACGTCCGGCTTGAGCGCATAATACGCGAGCTCAAATCGGACCTGGTCGTTGCCTTTGCCGGTGGCGCCATGGGCGACCGCGTCGGCGCCGACCTGCTCCGCGATTTCGATCTGCTTCTTGGCGATCAGCGGCCGCGCGATCGAGGTGCCGAGCAGATATTGGCCCTCGTAAAGCGCGTTGGCCCGGAACATCGGAAACACGTAGTCGCGGACGAACTCCTCGCGCAGATCCTCGATGAAGATGTTGTCCGGCTTGATGCCGAGCGTCAGCGCCTTGGCGCGTGCCGGCTCAAGTTCCTCGCCCTGACCGAGATCGGCCGTGAAGGTGACGACCTCGCAGCCATAGGTGGTTTGCAGCCACTTGAGAATGATCGACGTGTCGAGCCCGCCGGAATAGGCCAGCACGACTTTCTTCACGTCTTTCGCGCCGTCCTTTGGCATGGAGAAATCCTGGGATGGGTCGTTTGCCGAAATGCGCGCGGACTATAGGCGGGCGCACAACCGACGCAAGCAGGAACGGCGCGTCCCAGCCATTGCCCCGAGGTTCGACGGCCATTAGTTTGGCCTGCAGGGGCTGTGAGATATGAAGGTACGAGAGGCAATCCGCCTCGTCGAGGAGAACGGATGGTTCCTGGTTGCCACCAGGGGCAGCCACCGGCAATACAAACACCCGATGAAATCCGGACGCGTGACTATTGCCGGGAAGTCGTCCGACGATCTCGCCAAGGGAACAATGAACAGTATCCTGAGGCAAGCCGGTCTCAAGGAGCAACGGTGATGCGCTACGCGGTCGTGATCGAAAGAGCTGACAGTAATTACTCGGCCTACGTGCCGGACCTGCCCGGTTGCGTCGCGACGGCAGGCACGGTCGCCGCCGTCGAAGCGGAGATTCGCGATGCGATTCGTTTCCACATCGACGGCCTTAAGGCGGATGGAATAGAAATCCCAGAACCGACCAGCATCGCCGAATACATCGAGGCTTAGAGATAGGTAGCGCGCTAAGACCCGTTACGGCCGCGGTCCGCCAGGCGTCGCGACAGCGCGGCAATAGTATTGTGCAGCGACTCTCCGGCCCGGCCGAGAAAATCCTCGATGCGGTCCTCGCTCAATCGGGTCGAACGCCAGCGATAAATCAGACCGTAGCCGACCCATACCACGAGATATGTCAGCACGCCGGCAAACACGACGTCGCTGAAGAAATGGGCGCCGGCCGCGATGCGCAGCGCGCCGACGGCAGCACCAAAGGCAAGCGCCGCGCCATAGGCGACGATCCGCAATTCCGGCGGCGCCAGCGCAGCCGGCGCCAGGGTCCAGAACGCACCCGAAGGCTCGCCGGCAATGAACGAACAATTGTCGGGGCAATCGCCGCGCGGGTCCCACCATGGCGTGAAATGCTCGGTGCCGCCGAATTGCTGCACATCGATCGGACGCGCGCGGCCCCAATGATTTTTGAGGACGACATTGGTGAGGACGCCGGGGCCCAGCGCCAGCGTCGCGATCAGGAACAATGCGGCGCGGCCTTCGATCAACATGCGCCGATGCGGCAGGATCAGCTTGCCGAGGATGGCAAGAAATGCCGGCAGGGCCAGCAGCCCAATGACCAGGCGCGCCGCGTCGCGGCTGTGCTGCACCCATAATTGGGCATTGACGGCGAACATTTGCGGCTTCGGCGTGAAGCTTATTCCGGCGATGTCGAGGTCGAACTGCGGATCGACGGCGCAGATGAGCCCCACCACAAATCCGATGGCGAGCGCGACTTTAAGTCCAGTTCGGATCATGAAATCACTTCCACGCCCCCGCCTTGCGGCCGGCGAACAGCCAATAGACCAGCCCACCGGCAATGCCGGCGGCGGCGAATACCTCACGCTCGCGTGCCAGATCGCTGCCGGGCACGGCGATATAATTGGCGAAATCGAGACCGTAAGCCATGACCAGCGCCAGCACACCGCCGATCACGCCATAGATGACGACCGAGCGCAGCGCGAAGCCTTCGACGATGACGATGATCAGAAGCATGGGCAAGATGCCGACGACGAAAATGATGAGCGCCCCAAGCCCCACGACCATCCACAACGCCGTCGACTGCGCCTGGGACGATTGCACGCCGAATGCGGCGAACAGCTCGTTCCATTCCGGCGCCAAGGTGCCCAGCGCCAGAACGAGCGACGCGGCGACGCAGGCCAGGCTATAGCCGGCCAATATCATTATCATGCGGTAGAGAACGACCATGCTGCGCGCTCGCTCCGGCCGGCGTCAGTCGGTCATTGTCAATCGGTCGCGGCCATCGCCCGCAATGCGAGGCGCTCGGGGGCGGAGAGTTTTTCCGAGGCGCTTTTAAGCTGACCGCAAGCGGCGAGAATGTCGCGTCCGCGCGGCGTGCGCACCGGCGAGGCATAGCCGGCATTGAACACGATCTCGGAGAATTTCTCGATCTCTTCCCAATCCGAGCACTCATATTGCGTGCCCGGCCATGGATTGAACGGGATCAGATTGATCTTGGCCGGGATGCCCTTAAGGAGCCGCACCAGCGCTTTGGCGTCGGCAAGCGAGTCGTTGACCCCTTTCAGCATGACATATTCGAACGTGATGCGGCGGGCGTTGCTGACGCCCGGATAATTGCGGCAGGCGTCGAGCAGGTCGCGCAGCGGATATTTGCGATTGAGCGGCACCAGCCGGTCGCGTAATTCGTCGGTCACGGCGTGCAGCGACACCGCGAGCATTGAGCCGATCTCAGTGCCGGCGCGCGCGATGTTGGGCACGACACCCGAGGTCGACAGGGTGATGCGCCGCTTGGAAATGCTCAAGCCCTCGCCGTCGGCCACGATGGCCAATCCGTCGCGCACGGCCTCGAAATTGTAGAGCGGCTCGCCCATTCCCATCATGACGATATTGGAGACAAGCCGCGTGCGTTTCTCAGCACCGCCGGCTGGCGCGGGCTGCTGTTCGTTGGTCGGCGTCCAATCGCCAAGCCGGTCGCGCGCCAGCACCACCTGGCCTGCGATTTCGCCCGCCGTCAGATTGCGCACCAGGCGCTGGGTGCCGGTGTGGCAGAACGTGCAGTTGAGCGTGCAACCGACCTGGCTCGAAATGCACAGCGTGCCGCGGTCGGCCTCTGGAATGTAGACGCATTCTACTTCGTGCGGCGCACCGTCGAACTCGCCGGGCAGCCGGATCAGCCACTTCCTGGTGCCGTCGACGGAAATCTGCTCGGCGACGACGTCCGGCCGCGCCAAAGTAAAGCGCTGCGCCAGCGCCGCGCGGACTTCCTTCGACAGAGTGGTCATCGTGTCGAAGTTTTGCGCCCCGCGCACGTAGAGCCAGTGCCAAATCTGCTGCGCCCGCATGCGGCGCTGTCGCTCCGGCACGTCGACGGTGCCGAGCGCCTGCACCAATTCATCACGCGACAGGCCGACCAGCGACGGCTGCGCCGGCGCGAGATAGCTCGCCAGCGGCCGCTTTTCGATGAACGCGGGCGACCCTGCGGCTACGGTTTCGGTCGCTGCAAGCGGAGCGGTCATGGTCCTTCCAATGCCAGTCGAAATGAGCTGTTAACAGCTCGCCGAGCGATAGATAAGGCGGCCAGAGGTTCTTTGACAGTTCAACCGTGGGAGCTAAAGCCGTCTACGGGCATTCCCGCGCGGTGCGATCCAGCGCCTGCGAGATGCCCTTGAGCGTATAGCTGTCGGTCGACTGCGTTCCCTTTGCCGACACGCCTTTCACCACGGCCGTATCGCCGGCCCGCATGGCGTCGATCATTTGCGCTTCCTCGGCGGCGTTCTTGATCCAGGCGCCGTCCTGCTGGGTATAGAGCGCAAAGGACGTCGCGCCGACGGCCGCGCTCGCCTCGGAGCTCGGCTTGAACGGATAACCGATGATGATGGAAACCTCGTTGCTCACTTTGTCCGCGGGGCGCGTCGCGATGAACATATAGGTGGGGTTGCGCGGCCGATTCGGCGGGCTGGTTTGCGACGAAGTCGGTTTGGCGATCGCAAAGCAGATCTTTTTGCCGGCGGCGGTCGCGGTATAGGCGCCCCACTCGCCGTACTGGCCGAGCAATCTTGGCTGCGCCCCGCCGGCAGCCGCTGCGGCCGGGACCGCCGGTTTTGCAGGCGTCGCGGTCGCAGCGGGATTGGCCGCAGGATTGGTTGCGGGTTTGGGCACCGGTTTTGGTTTGGGCTTGGCCGGGGCGGCGGCGGCTGGTGGAGTCGCGCCCGGCTCGGGCGACTGCTGAGCGGCAGCCGGAATGGTGAAAGCCGCCGCAACGAGCAGCGCAAAAGCCAGCCCCCACCCTCGATCGATGCGCATCGTCCCTCGCGGCAATGCCCCCGGGCATTGATAGCAAACCAAGCGAACTTAATCCAATTCGGCCGAAAACGGAATGAGATAGGGGGATCGGCGAGCCCGACGGCGCCGCCAAAGTGGCCTGGCCGAGCAGCGCCTGAGCGCATGGCGCCGCATAGAAGCGCGGCGGCCGGCGCGAAAGCCTGCTATGAATTTCCCATGAAAGCGATGCTTTGTCGCCATTTCGGCACGCCCGACGAACTTGAAATGACGGACATCCCGGAACCACAGGCCGGGCCGGGCCAGGCCGTAATACGGGTCAAGGCAGCGGCGCTGAACTTCTTCGACACGCTGATTATCGCCGGTAAATATCAGCACAAGCCGCCGCTTCCTTTTTCGCCGGCGGCGGAGTTTGCCGGTGTGGTGGAAAGCGTCGGCGCCGGCGTAACCGCCATCGCTCCCGGCGACCGCGTCATGGGCAATATCGGTTGGGGCGCGGCGCGCGAAGCCGTCGCGGTGCCGGCACAGCATCTCGTCAAGCTTCCCGACGGGCTCGATTTCGAACGCGCCGCGGGTCTTACCGTCACTTATGGCACGACGCTCTATGCGCTGCGCGAGCGCGCCGCGCTCAAATCGGGCGAGACACTGGTCGTGCTCGGCGCCTCCGGCGGCACCGGGCTTGCCACCATTGAGATCGGCAAAATCATGGGGGCGCGCGTCATCGCCTGCGCCTCCTCGGACGACAAGCTCGATTTCGCCCGCGCCCACGGCGCCGACGAAACCGTGAATTACGCGACCGATGATCTGCGCGAAGCGCTCAGGCGGTTAGGCGGCGAGCGCGGCATCGACGTGGTCTACGATCCGGTCGGCGGGCCCTATGCGGAGCCCGCTTTGCGCTCGCTCGGCTGGGAAGGCCGCTATCTCGTGATCGGCTTCGCCGCCGGAGAAATCCCGAAACTGCCGCTCAATCTCGTGCTGCTGAAGAGCTGCGATGTCCGCGGCGTATCGTGGGGCGCATGGGTGCGGCGCGAACCCGCGGCGCAACGGGAGTTGATGAGCGATATCGTGCGCTGGTGCGCCGAAGGAAAACTCAGCGCCCATGTGCATGCGGTTTATCCCTTGGCCGAGATTGCCGCCGCGCTCAAAGCCATTGCCGAGCGCAAGGTGATGGGAAAAATCGTGCTACGTCCGTGACCGGCGCATGATCCCGAAAGTGCCTGCCCCCGGACTTGATCCGGGGGTGGCTACCGGCTCTCGGAAGAGATCATGCGCAATCGTTCGAATCACATTTCTGCGCCCATGCGCGCCAAGGCGCGTCGCGCCGCCTCGCGATGCTCGGGCTTGAAATGCGAGGAAAAAAGCTTCATGGCCCCCGCGATCACCGCGGCATCGTCGAGAACGCCGAGCACGGGAATGGAATCCGGAATCAAATCGTCCGGCACGATGAAATAGACCACCGCGCCAACCAGCGCGATCTTCACGTAGAGCGGCGTGTGGCGGTCGAAGGCACAATAATGTGCGGTGAGCGCATCTTCCACCAACGGGATATTCGCCGTCTCGCGCAGCAGTTTGCGCCAGAACTTGCGCCGCAGCTCGGCCTCGTCGGCGGCCATCCGGCGCGACAGCGCGGCAAGATCCTGCCAAGACATATTTTGCCAGGTGGCGGCTTGCGGGCGAAACCACATGGGCTTGACCTCCGGATGTTAGGCGGCGCTGAACCGGCCGCCCAAAAATGGCTCCGGAAAGCGGCAGCCGCAAGGCGGCAGTTCAACGCGCCAGCTGGTCCATCGCCGCGGCGAGCTTGATGTCGCGCTCGGTCAAGCCGCCGGCATCGTGAGTCGACAGCGTCACCTCGACGGTCTTGTAGACGTTGAACCATTCCGGATGGTGGTCGAGCTTTTCCGCCACCAGCGCCGCGCGAGTCATGAAGCCGAACGCCTGATTGAAATCGGCAAAGACGAATTTCCTGGTGATGGCGTCGCGGCCGGCAACCTCGCTCCACCCCTTGAGACCGGCGAGCGCGGTCGCGCGCGCTTCGCCCGAGAGCTTTTGATTCATGCGCATGCTCCAAGCCCGACGGCCGCGGTCCCTCGCAAAGGCGGGACGAGATCCCTACCTAGCAAACAACGGCGCAGGGCGCGAGGTTCCGCACGCCGCGGCAGAGATCGGCGCCTGCCGCCGGGGGCATTGTTGATGCATCGGAACGGCCGCTCGATCCCGCAGCCCCCGAAGACGTTTCGAAAAGATCATCCGCCCGCCAAATACTGCGTCAAAGTCGGGCCACAGATTGGGTTGAAAGTTGCGATCGGCTATCGCACCGCGATTAACAAAAACGGCGG
>JBEKRD010000067.1:0-26219 GCA_049519075.1 Xanthobacteraceae bacterium
TTTCCCATGGGACGCCTCGATCCGCGTCCCGTCGTGCGCACTTCGTGCGCCCTCGTTGTCGTTGCGTTTATGAAGGATGTTTTAGAGATGGGCGGGCTGCTCAACAGGATTACCGTCAACGCGCTGCTCAAGTCAGTTATCATTACTTTGGCCGCGGTGGCGGTCGTGGCTTCCTCACTCACGGCATGGAATTCCTGGACCCGCCTGGCCGCCGCTAATCGCATCGCGGTTGTTGTCGATGCTTCGAGCTATATCTTTACGGCACTGCCCAACCTGCGGAACGATCGCTCGGCCACCGATCGCGATATGGCTGCCGACCAACCGGTCGCGGCGTTATCGAGCATGCTCAAGGACGCGCGCGACGGCGACGTGCCGGCGCTGAAATCGGCATTGGCGGCATTGGAAACGGCTGATTTTCAGGGACAGCAAGCTGCCGTGAACGGCCTGCGTGACGCCATCCAAAAGCTGACGGCGCTGCAGCAAGAGACCGACGCGGCGTTCCGGCGTCCGAAGTCGGAGCGGCGTGAGGGACTTGTCCGCGACTATGACGACGCCATCGTCGCCACCACCGAGCTCATCGATAAGACGGCGTCGCAGCTCAGCAAGTCGGTCAGACTCGAAGACCCCTATATCGATCAGTTGTTGGAGCTGAAAGAACTCGCCTGGGTGACGCGCAATGCCGGCGGCGATGCCTCGGCTTTGATCACCAACGCGCTCGGCGGGCTGCCGCTGCCGGCTGACGCACTGTTTGTCTACACCAGCAGCCTGGGCAAGATTGATACCGCCTGGGCGACGCTGCAGGATATTGCCGCCGGCCTGCCATTGCCGGCAAAGTTTGGCGCCGCCGTCGATACCGTCAAGCGCGTGTTTTTCGGATCCGACTATACCGATCTGCGCACCAAAGTCTTGAATGCGCTCATCGCCCACCAGCCTGCCGGCATCACGGTTGCCGACTGGGCACCAATGTCGATCGGCAAGCTCGGAACGCTGCTCGCCGTCGCCAACTCGGCGCTGGATGTTGCCAAGGAGCACACGGCGACGCAGCGCGCGGCCGCCTTCTCTGGGCTTTGCCTCGCACTCGGTTTGCTGGCCGCAACGCTCGTGATTGTGACCGGCATGATACTAGTGGTGTCGCGCCGCGTCACCGGACCGCTGCGGCACATTCAGCAAGCGATGCTGAAAATCGCCGGCGGCGACTTGAGCATTGTTCTGCCCGGCCTCGATCGCATGGATGAAATCGGCGATGTGGCAAATGCGGTAGAGCGGTTCAAGATTCTGGCCGGCGAGAAGGCCCGCGCCGAGGCCGCCGAAACGGTTGAACGCCAGAAGGTCGAGGCCGACCGGCAGAGCAAGCTCATACAGGCAGAGGCCGCGGCTCAGGCGAAAGTGGCCGAAGAACGGGCGAAGATCGCGGAAGAACAGACCCAAGCGGTCAAGGCGCTCGGCACCGGGCTCATGAAGCTTTCCGCCGGCGATCTGACGTTCCGCCTGACCGAGGCGTTCCCGGCGGCCTACCAAGAACTCAAGGACAACTTCAACAGCACGGTGGTCCAGTTGCAGGAGACCATCGGCTCATTGACCGCGTCCGCGCGCGAGGTGACCAGCGCCTCGGCCGAGATCTCGACCAGCACCACCGATCTGTCCCAGCGCACCGAAGAGCAGGCCGCCAGCCTGGAACAGACCTCGGCATCGATGGAAGAGATCGCCGTGACGGTGAAGAAAAACGCGGAAAACGCCCAACAGGCGAACGCTTCCGCCGGTGAAACCCGTGAGGTCGCCGGCCGCAGCGGGGAAGTGGTCGCCAAAGCGGTCGAAGCCATGGCGAAGATCGAAGACTCCTCGCGCAAGATCTCCGACATCATCGGCGTGATCGACGAGATCGCCCGGCAGACCAATCTGTTGGCGCTCAACGCCGCAGTGGAAGCCGCGCGCGCCGGCGATGCCGGCCGCGGCTTCGCGGTGGTGGCCTCCGAAGTCCGCATCCTCGCGCAGCGGTCCTCGCAGGCGGCCAAAGACATCAAGGACCTGATCACCAGCAGCAATGGTCAAGTCAAGGAAGGGGTCGGTTTGGTCAATCGCGCCGGCACGGCACTCGGGGAGATCGTCGAGTCAATCAAGAAGGTGGCCGTGATCGTCGCCGAGATCGCCAATGCCAGCGCCGAGCAGGCCGACGGCATCGATCAGGTCAACAAGGCACTGGCCCAGATGGACGAAGTCACCCAGCAAAACTCGGCGCTGGTCGAGGAAAATGCCGCCACCGCCAAGACTTTGGAGTTTCAGGCCAAGGCCATGGACGAGCGCGTCGCCTTCTTCCGCATCGAGGCTGCCGCCGATGGCGGATACCCGGCGCAGCCGGACAAGGCCCCCGTGCAGCGCCCAACGGCCGCCGTTCCGGCGCGCGGACCGGCCGCGCCGAAACCGCGGGCGGCTGCCGCCCCCAAGGCCGCCCCTGCGAGCAAGAGCGGCGGCCCGGTCGGGCGCATGCAAGCGGCGCTCGCTACGGCCGTCGCGAGCGCCCCGGATTGGAAGGAATTTTAAGTTCGCGCGGGTTTTTGGCGCGCAGCAATGATCAGATCAAGGTCGTCGGCCGCCTGCCGGATGTTGGCTGTCATGACCTAGCGGTTCTCGGTGGCATGCCCGATTAAAGCAACGTCGATCTGGCGGCCTCCGTGCCGCCGCATCTGACCAGCCTAGCCAAGATCTTCAATCTAGCGTGCGGCGGAAACGTGTGACCGCGATACCCATGGCCACCAGCGTCAGCACGAACAGCGCCGCGGCATCGTTCTGCATGGCGGAAAGGCCTGAGCCTTTCAGCATGATCGAGCGGACGATGCGCAGGTAATGCGTGAGCGGCAGCACTTCGCCGATCCACTGGGCCCAGATCGGCATGCCGGCGAACGGGAACATGAAGCCGGACAGCAGGATATTCGGCAGGAAGAACATGAGCGACATCTGCATCGCCTGCAATTGGTTCTGCGCTATTGTCGAGAAGGTGTAGCCGATCGCCAAATTGGCGGTGATAAACAGCGTCGAGAGCAACGCCAGCAGCAGCAAGCTGCCCATCAGCGGCACACCGAACAGGGCAATGCCGATGCCGATGATCAGCGATGCCTGCACGAAGCCGACAAGCACATAGGGCGCGATCTTGCCGAGCATGATCTCCAGCGGCGTAATCGGCATGGCGAGCAAGCTCTCCATGGTGCCGCGCTCGATCTCGCGCGTCACCGACAAGGCTGTGAAGATCAGCATCGTCATTGTGAGAATGGTCCCGACCAGTCCGGGCACGATATTGAGCTGGCTCAAGCCGGCGGGGTTGTAGCGCACATGGGTGCGGATCTCGAACGGCGGCGTGCCGCTTTGGGGCAGGCCGTGATCGTGATCGAGCGCGGACTGCACCACTTCGCTCAGCGCGCCCAGCGCCGAGCCCGATGCCACCGGATCGGTGCCGTCGGCGGCGACCAGCATCGCCGGATCATCGCCGCGCCGCACTGCGCGCTCGAAATTCGCCGGAATTTCCACCGCGAACAGCACTTGTCCCGAGACCAGCAATTGGTCAAGCTCGGCCTCGGTGCGTGGCAGTGCGGTGACCTTAAAATATTTGGTATTTTCCAACGCCGCCAGGATCGAGCGGCCGAGATCGCTTTGCTCCTGCAGCAGCACGGCGGTCGGCAAATTCCGCGGGTTGGTGTTGATGGCATAGCCGAACAAAATGAGCTGCACGAGTGGAATCATGATGATCATGGCGAAGGACACGCGGTCGCGCCGCAGTTGGATGAATTCCTTCACCAGCATCCCCCAGGTCCTGCGCAAGAATCCATTGCCGCTAAGGCGTCGCGGCGCATCCGTGGGAAGCAGATGGGTCATTGGAAATTATCTTTCGACGTGCCCATCAGGTCGATGAACACGTCCTCGAGCGAGGGGGCGGCGCTCTTCCAGGTCAGATCCTTGCGTTTGCGGTAGTCTGCGATCGCGGCATCGAGCGCGCCCGCCTCGCGGCCGGAGACATGCAGGCTGGTGCCAAACTGCGCCACCATGTCCACACCTGCTCGCCCGGTGAGTTCGTCGGAGAGCTGGCTCAGCCCCTCGCCGTGCGCGGCGCTGACCGCATAGGTAGTCAGATGCGAGGCCGCGATCACCTGCTCGACGGTGCCGTGCACCAGTAATTTGCCATAAGCAATATACGCGATCTCGTTACAGCGCTCGGCCTCGTCCATGTAATGGGTGGTGACCAGTACGGTGAGGCCGTGGGCGGCAAGACCGTGAATCTCGTTCCAGAATTCGCGCCGCGCTTTGGGGTCGACGCCCGCGGTCGGCTCGTCGAGCAGCAATAATTGCGGGCCAGGCAGCGTGCAGGCGCCGAGCGCGAGCCGTTGCTTCCAGCCGCCAGACAGATCGCCGGCGAGTTGCTGCTCGCGGCCGGAGAGGCCCAACCGCTCAATCGCTGCGCGCGCCGTAGCGACCGGCTTTTCGATGCCGTAGATGCGCGCGATGAACTCCATATTTTCGCGCACCGAAAGATCCTCATACAGGCTGAAACGCTGCGTCATATAGCCGATCTGCAATTTGATCTTGTCAGTCTCGGTGCGGATATCGTAGCCGAGGCAGGTGCCGGTCCCTTCGTCGGGCGTCAGCAGACCGCACAGCATACGGATGGTCGTGGTCTTGCCGGAGCCGTTGGGCCCGAGGAAGCCGTAAATTGTGCCGCGTTTGACCTGCATGGAGAGGTCGCTCACCACCACCCGGCCGTCGAATTTCTTGGTCAGGCCGTGCACGTCGATGACGATGTCGGGGCTGGTTTCGGCCGCGGCGCTCATCGCGACGCCTCCGGAGGCGGCGGTTGCGCCGGCGGCGCGACGAGAGTCACGTCGACCGGCTGGCCGACGCGTAACGCGCCGGGCTTTTCGGGCAGCGCCTCGATCAGAAACACGAGCCGCGCGCGCTCCTCGCGGCTGTAGATCACAGGCGGCGTGTATTCGGACTGTTTGGCGATGAAGGTCACGCGCGCGGTCAGATCGTTCGCGCAGCCGTCGCAGGCGATCTTGACCCGGTCGCCATAGGCGATGCGCGGCAGCACCGCCTCGGGCACGAAGAAGCGCACTTTGATATTGCCGGGCGGCAGCAAGGCCAGCACCGGACGGTCGGCGGGCACCATTTCCCCCGGACGGTAATAGACTTCCTCGACAGTGCCGTTGACCGGGCTAAACACACTGCGGCGCGTTAGCCTCGTCTGCCCGGAGTTGAGCCGCGCCTGCGCGTCGCGCAGCACCGCCACCGCGGCATCGAGGTCCTTCTGCGTCCCGGCGCCGTTTTTAGCAAGTTGGCTCGCCCGATCAAAAGTCTGCTGCGCATTGGTCAGCGAGGCCCGGATCTGAGCGAGATCGGCCTGCTGCAAGTCGTCGTCCACTGTGAACAACGGTTCTCCGGTCTCGACCGTATCGCCTTCGCGCACCGAAAGCGTTTGCACTCGGCCGATCTCATCGGGCGCGACGAAAATGAGATCGGCCTCGATCCAGCCCTGATAGGTGTTGTCGTTGGTGTTGCAGGCCGAGAGCAGGAACACGCAAGCGGCCGCGGCGGCAAGCAAACGGGCCATCATGTCGGCCTCCGCGCTGCGAATAGCCGCTCGCAATTGGCGCCCATCATCGCGCGCACATCGAGTGGCTCAAAGCGATCGAACAATCCGTTCCAGATGATAGCGACGATGCCCGGCGCGACCAGCAATTGCGGGAAGCGGATCAGCGTATCGTCGGCGAGTTCGCCGCGTTCGAGCGCGCGGCGCAGCAACGCGCGCACTGCCTTGAGCATCCGCGAGAGCACCTCGCGATAATAAAACTCCGCGACCTTGGGGAAGCGGCGGCCTTCAGAGAGTATCAGCCGGATCACATCTCTGCGCCGGGTCTCGTAGACCTCGCGCACGAACAGATCGACGAATCGCTCGGCAAGCACCTGCAGCGGCATATCGGCCTCGCCCAGCGTCTCGATGGCGCCGATCAGCGGAGTGAGCATTGCGCGGATCAGTTCCTGGAACAGGCTCTCCTTGTCGCGGAAATAAAGATAGATGGTGCCCTTGGCGACATCGGCGCGCCTGGCCACGTCGTCGATCCGGGTGGCATCGAAGCCACGCATGGAGAATTCATCGAGGGCCGCGGCAAGGATCGCCTCGCGTCGGGCGGCGCTGCGCCCTTTGCGCGCGCGGCGGCCAGAGTCCGGTCGGGACGCGCGGCGCGACGGCGCGGGGTCTCGGCTGCGGCGCGGCGTTTTTTTCGCGGGAGCGGTACGATTTGCTGCCATGCGTTCGGGGACCATTTTGATCGCTGACTGACTGGTCAGTCACATATAGTGCGGCGTTGCCGTTCTACAAGTGCGACGGTTTCGTGATCAGCCGCAGCACTTTTTTCAAAGGCGTCGGCATCGACCTGCTTTCGCCGTAGCTTTTGGCGATGGCGACGATCGCCGTGGTGCTGATTGCCGCTAGAAATCCCCGGTTTTCGCCAATGCCGGCATAGGTCGGCAAACCACAAGCCCGTGCGCCGGGCCACCCGGAGGTCGCACCGCACCGCTATTTTTAAATCCTTGTAAGACTTTGGGATGGATCAAAGGGGAACCGGTATCTGATCTATTGGCGCTATCACGTCGAGATCGTCAAAGATCTGTTCCTCAAGGGCTCGAGCCTCGCCGAATTGTCGATGCCGATCATGTTTCGCGTCGTTGACAGGCTCACGGTCACGGCTGTTGCCGCGCGCGCGTTTCGCAAGCGCCTGGACTGAGCCGACGGCGGAACGCACCCCATCATCACGCTTCATGTTGGCGCGTGTCGCCGCGATCGTGGTCAAGGAATTCATCGAGCTCGAGCGTGACAAGTGGGCGCGCTTTCGTTTGATCGTGCCGACGCGCATTCAAATGCTGCTGTTCGGCTATGCCGCGAGTCGTCATCCGCGGTACGTTTCTCAAAGGCGTCGGCATCGACGTGCTGTGGCCGCAGCTTCTGGCGATGGCGGCGATCGCCGCGGTGCTGCTTGCCACCAGCATCCTGCGTTTCCGTAAATCGTTGGAATAGGTCAGCCAAGCGCAGGCGCGGCCGTCACATCGTCAGGCGGTTGCGCCGCGACCCGATTTGTTTGACTGCCGGCGGCGGAAAAATGCCGGGATATCGCGGTCTCGGTCTGCTGCCGGAGGGTATCATGACGTTACGTTGACGCCCGATCAGGCTTGGTGCCGCGCACCGGCAAGCGCTTGGCACCGGCAACCCACCATGATAGGCTTTTTTAGCGCGCAAGGATCGAGCCGACGAACAAGTACCAAGGCTCGGTGGCGTGGTGAGTGCGGCCCCGGGGAGACGAAAGGATACGCCATGGCAGATCTACCGCCTGCATCGATGAACTCTGAGAAGGACGAAGCCATAGCGTCGACCCCGACCGAGGAGCGCGGTGAATCGGCTTCCAAGCTGGTCGATCGCTTCGCCATATGGTCGGGCGTAGCCGGATTGGTGCCGCTGCCGGTGGTCGATGTGCTCGCGGTCGGCGGCCTGCAGGTGCAAATGCTGCGTCGGCTTTCGCAAATCTACGGCGTGGATTTCTCCGCAAACCGGGGCAAGGCGGTGATCGCGGCTCTGGCCGGCACCATGATCCCGGCGACCAGCGGCATAGGCGCTGCCAGTGCGCTCAAGACGGTGCCGTTTTTGGGCATGCTCGCGTCCGCATTCGTCATGCCGACGCTTTCCGCCGGCGCCACCTTCGCCATCGGCAAGGCATTCATTGAGCACTTTGAATCGGGCGGCACGCTGTTGGATTTCAACCCGCCGGATTATCGCGAGTTCGTCAAGGCGCAGAAGGCGATGTGGGACTCGCGGTCGAGCGCTCAAAAAACTCAATCTTCATCTCCGACGGCGGCCAGTTCTTGATAGCGGCTTGTCTGGGCCAACCGACCAGGTCCGGCTCCAGCCAAGCGTGAGAATCATCGACCGACACGACCGAGCCTCAATTCGAGCCCCAACCCGAGCGCCAATTCGAGCCCTATGGCCGTAGCCATCCTTGCCTACATCATCGTGTGCCTGCTCACAGGATTTTGCGGCACGCATCGTCGCATGGGCTTCTGGGGGACATTCGTCTTCGCACTGTTCACCACTCCCTTGGTGGTGTTGCCGGTGCTGTTCATCACCGGCCCTTCGCAGCGCGTCGAATGGCGCGAACGAGACTAGATCGCCGGCCTGGCAGTGGCGGACCTGTGCAGCCGCCGCTCCGCCGGCGGCGTCCTTTTGTAGTGTTGTAGACGGGCGGCATCGCAGTCATGTCCTTCATCGATCTCGTTCGCCGCGAAATGCACGGCTCGATGCCGAAGCTGATCTTCATGTCCGGGGTCGGCGGCGTCTCGAACGCGTCGATCCTGGCCGCCATCAATTCCGGAGTGCAGGACGCAGGCAACGGGCAAAAGCCCGGACTGTGGGCCGCGATGCTTTTTTTGATCGCGCTCTTCCTGTTCATGAAGTCGCAGCAATTCGTCACCATCACGGCCACGGCCGAGATCGAGGCGATCATCCACAAAATCCGGCTGCGCCTGATGGATCAAATAAGGCGTTCGGAGCTTCTGGAGTTGGAAGGCATCGGACGGGCGCGTATCGTCGCGGCCATCACCAGCGACACCGCGGTGCTGACGCAAGCGAGCAATATGCTGTGCTTTACGGTGCAGGGCGCGGTCCTCGTCTGCTTCGTGTCGATCTACGTCGCCTATTTGTCGGTCGTGGCGTTCGCTTTGACGTTCGTCATCGTCGGCGCGTCGGGCGTGGTATTTCACCTGAAAAATCGCCGTCTGAGCGCGCAAAAGGCGGAATCGGCGGGATGGGAACGCCGTTTTTACGACCGCCTGACCGACTTCCTCGATGGCTTTAAGGAAGTGCGGCTGAACAATGCGCGCAGCGCCGATCTGTACGACGATGCGAGCGACGTTTCGAAAACCGCGGCCAACATCAAAATACGCACGCAGGCCGAAACCTTCAGGATGATCGTGACGTCGCAGATCTCGATGTACGTCCTGCTCGGTGCCGTGGTGTTTGTGGCCCCCAATCTCTCAGATTCGCTCGGCGGTTCGTCGGTCGCGAAGGCGACGACGGCGCTCTTGTTCGTCGTCGGGGCATGTTTCGGTCTGGTGCAATCGATCCCGATCCTGCTCAACGCCAACGCGGCGGCGTCCCGAATCCAGCAATTGGAGATTGCCCTGTCGAGCGTGGCGCGGACCGACGCGCCCATGCTCGAGGCGCCAAAGCGTTTCGACAGCATCGAGATGCGCAATATGGTGTTCCGTTACGTCGACAAATTCTCCGACATCGCCTTTAAGATCGGGCCGATCGATTTCACCCTGAAAGCCGGCGAACTGGTCTTCATTACCGGCGGCAACGGCTCCGGCAAATCGACGTTCCTGCGGGTGCTGTCCGGAATTTATGCGCCCGATTCCGGCGAGGTTTTGCTCGACGGCAGGCTCATCACCGACGCCACCCGCGACGAATATCGCGGACTGATGTCGGCGATTTTCTTCGACTATCACCTGTTCCGGCGGCTCTATGGCATACCGGATGCTGACCCGGCCGAGGTCGCCCGCCTGCTCGCGTTATTCCGGCTTTCGGACAAGACTTCGCTGACCAACGGCGAGTTTCGCACGCTCGATCTGTCCGGCGGCCAACGCCGCCGTCTCGCTTTGATCGTGAGCCTGCTGGAAAAGCGCCCGATCATGCTCCTGGACGAATGGACGGCCGAACAGGACCCCGAATTCCGCCGCAAATTTTATGACGAACTGCTGCCGGAAATGATGCAAGCTGGCGCCACCATCGTGGTGATCACGCACGACGACCGCTATCTTGACGAGCTGCACTTGCCCGCTCGCAAAATCCGGATGGACGAGGGCCGTATTGTCGAAGAGCGTTCAATGGGCTGATGATGGGGCCGGTGGAGTTAAGGTAGATGGCGATGTATCCGGAGTCCATTGATGACCTGCCGCCGCCGCCGACGCGGCGAGGCTGGTGGTATTATATCGGACGTCATCTGCCTGGCGTGACCGTGATGCTGCTGATGTCGCTGCTGGCCACGGTCGTGCTGTGGCCCTACATGGTGATCAACGTTCCGAGCGGCCAGGTCGGCGTCCTTTGGAAGCGCTTCAACGGCGTCGACATATATTGCTGGTGCTGGGTCGGCCGCGGCACGGTGCTGGCGCCCCGCGAATTGCGGGAGGAAGGCCTGCACTTGGTGTGGCCTTGGGACAAGCTCTACCTTTACGACCTTCGGCTGCAATCGGCGTCGCAGACCTACAACGCCATTTCCAAGGACGGCGTGAACGTGACCGCGCAGATCAGCGTGCGGTATCAGCTGCTGCATAATTCCGTAGGCGTGCTGCACAAATTCATTGGTCCGGGATACCTGACCTCGGTGGTCAATCCCGAAATCGGCAGTCAGGCGCGCCAGGTTATCTCGCAATACACCGCCCAAGAGGTCTACACGTCGCGGGAAGCGATCCAGAAACAAATTCGCGAGAATGCGCAGCGGAGTCTCGGCGCCAATCTCAACAAATTGGTGCAGCCCGAGGCGATGGAGCAGCCCGATCCGAAGCACTACAACGACTTCCTCCAGGACGCGATCCAAATCCTCGACACCCTGGTGCTGAGTATCGAGTTGCCGGCGGACATCGTGGCCGCCATCAACCGGCAGACCGAACAGTACTACATGATCCAGGAATACAAATTCCGGGTCGAGCGCGAAGCCGAAGAATCCAAGCGCAAACAGATCGAGGCCGACGGCATCGCCGCGTTTCAGAAGACGGTCAGCCAGGGCATTTCGGACTCCTATCTGCGCTGGCGCGGCATCGAGGCGACGCTGCAATTGGCGCTGTCGCCCAACGCGAAGGTCGTGGTCATCGGCAGCGGCAAGGATGGCCTGCCGATCATTCTCGGCAATGTTGATAATCCGCCGGCGCCGGCCGCGACGCCGCCCGCCGGCACGAGCGGTGCGGCCACGCCGAACGCTCCGACGACGCCCGGTACGGCGCCGCCGCCCGCCGCCGGCGGGTCGCCCGCGCCCAAGCCGCTCGGTGGCCCGTCGGGCGCGGCCACGCCGTCGTCAGCCGACAAAACGACGAGCGCTGCTCCGGCTGCTCCGGCTTCTCCGAGCGCGGATAACGCGGCAACCTCGGTGAATCCGCTCGACCTGCCTGCCGTTCAGGCCATTCTTTCGCGAATCTCCGGGGCATTGCGTCCGTCGGGATCCGATACGAGTGCCCAAGCCGACGTGAGACAGAAACAGTGATCGGAGGAGCAAAGTGACCGATAGCACGGATGGCGGCCGCTCGGTCCGGGGCAGTTTTCGACAGCGCTTCTTGGCGACCGGAGAGAGCCGTTTCGTCACCATCGCCGCCTTTCTGGTCGTCATACTCGGCATCTCGATCGGCGGTCACCTCTACGGTCGGTTTTTGTCGGCGCGCGACCTCGGCGGCCGCGATGCCGCGATCGAGCAGCTCCAGTCGGAGGGCCAGAAGCTCAAGCGGGAGCTCGACGACAAGAGCGCGCAGATTACCGCCTTGCAAATCAAGCTCGCCAACGCTCAAGCGGCGCTGGAGGCGATCATGCCTTCGGAGAACACCTACAACGTCAATCCCAATCAAACGCTTATTGTCGCCAACGGTCATTTGACGCTTGGACTGATCGGCTCGCCTGGCAACGAGGGCGTCATCCTCAACGTCAACGGCAAGCAGCAGACGGTGCCGGCCGGCCAGGTCCTTGCCGTCGCGCCCGACGCGTCGACCAAATGCGCGGTGGTGGTGCAGTCCTTTGATATGTTCAAAGCGGTCGTCAACGCGTCCTGCGCGGGTGTGAAGCCTCAGTAGGGCAAGATCGCGGCCCCGCTTGCGACCCGCGCGGCGGCAGCCATCACCAAAGCGTTATTCGACCAATTCGTCGGCGCGTCCGAGCAGCGAGCCCGGAATTGCGAGGCCGACGGCCTTGGCCGTCTTCAGATTGATCACGAAATTGAATTTTGTCGTGTCGAGGACAGGCAGATCGCCCGCCTTCTCGCCTTTCAGAATGCGGTCGACATAGACAACGCCCTGACGCACCTGCTCATACAGATTGTAGGAATAGGACATCAGGCCACCGTCATTGACGAAGCGGTTGTCCCAATAGATCGCCGGCAGCCGATAGCGCGCGGCAAAGTCAATGATGCGCTGGCGATGCGCCAAAGTGAATGTGCTCGGCAGAACGACCAGGCCGCCACCCGACGTTGTTTTGAGCACGGCGATGACGTTGTCGATCTCGGTATCGTCGAGGACGGGGGCCTCATTCACTTCGAGCTTCAGGCGCGCCGCTGCCGATTGGATCAGCGGCATCCAGCCTCCAGGTGTGGTCTCGCGATGATAGACCACCGCGAAGTGGTGCAGACCGGGCGAGACTTCCGCAAGCAGCTGGACCCATGTCGCTCCGAGCGAGAATTCGAAAACGGTGAAACCGGTGACGTTGCCGCCGGGATGTGTCCGGTTCGCCACAAAACCCTGGTACACGGGATCGGTCACGCCGACGAAGACGATGGGGATCGAATCGGTAGTGGCTTGCAGGGCCTTCAGTGCCGCCGAACCCATGACGAGGATGACTTCCGGCTTGAGGCCTACTAATTCGGCGGCCGCTGACCGGAGTTGCTCGGCCTTGGTCCCAGCAGCACGGTATTGCAGGTCGAGATTTTGGCCGACTTTCCAACCTAAGCGCTTGAATTGCTGGATAAAGGCGTCGGCGTCGTCTCGCGCGGCGGTATCCTGCTCGTTGTAGGGCGTCAGCACGCCGACGTGCCGAATCCGCTGCGCCGGTTGGGCGCGGACGGTGAGCGGCCAGGCGGCGGCCAAGGTGCCGAGCGAGGCTACGAACGCTCGCCTTCCGGTATCGATCGTCATTGGTGCCGTTAAGGTACCATGGTTTCGACGCGGAATGCGAGGCGATGCGATTTGTCCTCGGCGCACTAGCGTCGCGGTGGCGCATCGGTGGCGGCAGGACTCGTGTCATTACCGCTGTAACTGTAGGAATAGATAGCGCCGCCGACGATCAGAACGGCCAAGACGGCGGCAACGATAATGGTCCATATGGTCCAGCCGGCGCCCTCGTGACCGACGCTGTCACGTCCGTCATTCGAGATGCTCATGCTTCGGTCTCCTAGACTGACGCCAATTTGTAGGCCTTTTCGGCTGTTCTCGGCTTGATCTGTGTCAAGGTCCCGTGGCACGAGGCGCTTGCGGCATTCGGATTGCGTTTTTCCGATGGGCGAAAGGCCGGCTATTCCCAGATTATGACATTGGGAAGATTGGCATCCGCGGCTTGGCGCAATAGCGTGTAGCCGACGCCCGAGAGACCGCGAAACAGACCCAGATTGAATTGCCGTTTGCCGCTGTTCCAGCGGTAATCGCCGGCCGCGTCCGCGCGTTCAAGCACCGCCCGAAGACGTCCCGCCGCAAGCTCCCGAAGATTGCCGCGATGAAGCACCGTCGCGGCCTCGCAAAAGAATTCGACGCCGCCGAGCGTGCCGCAGCAGAGCGTATCCACCGGAGTCGGGGAGCCGCTTTCGACCCCCTCAAGCGCATTGCCGATATCGCGCGTCAAAGCGTTGCGATCTTGAAGTTCGGCATTCGTCGCGCCGCGTTTGGTCATAGCAAGACGCGCCAGACCGATCCCGGGGGCGCCGTGGCACCACTGGCACGGCCATTGCGGTTCGCCGCCGCCGCGTAGATCCGGCCAGTTATGACGCGCGGCGTCGTAGCTCGCATTTTCGAATGCCAGGCATTCCGCCGCGACGGTGCCAAATTCTTTCCGTCCCGTCGCCGCCGCAAGCATGGCGAGCGCATAAGCAAAGCCTGCCGCGCCGTGCGACATCCCGTTCAAACCGCGCGCGCCCGAGCCCTGTCCGACCCAGCTGCGTCGGCCTTCAGTTCCGATCCGCGGCTGTCGCAACAAATGCTCGCCGCACTTTATGGCGCGCGCGAGCACTTCGCCGGATTGGGTGTCGCGATACAGCCGAAGCAAGGCAAGGATCGCGCCGGCGCTACCGCCCATGACGTCCAATTGTTTGTCCGCCGCGATGAGTTCGTCGGTGAAAAGTCTCGCCGCGCCGTGCGCGTCGGCGAGCAATTCATCGTTGCGCAGGCCTTTCGCGATGACGGCCAGCGCATAAACGATCGAGCCGAGCCCGACGGCGCCGCCGACGCCGAGCGAGCGGGCCATGCGCGCGGCGTTACGGCTCTTCAGGTTCTTGCGCAGATGCGACAGGCCGGCGAGCGCAAGTTCTCCTGAAGCCGCCGAAACCGTCACCGCCGCATGGGCGGCGAGAAAAAGCGCGATGCCGGTCGCGCCGTTATAGAGATCCGGACCAAGGCAAACGAGCTGGAAAACCTCGGCGTCGCCGAGCCAATCGAGGCCGATCCAGGCCGCACCGGGTCCGCGGCGAATGGCGTAATGCGACAGTTCAGCGGCGATCCGATCGGCTTCGGCGAGAAAAAGTTTTTTGGTCGACGTGCCGGGGTCCGAGACTTCCGCGCGCGCCGGTCCTTCGGCAACCGCTGCCGGTCCTACGGCCGGGGCGATCTGCTTGGTATTCTCTCTGATCACCGCGATCTGCCAGGCGATCTCCTGTGCATCGAAATTCTGTAGGCGCGTCACCGCGCGGTCGAGACCCGCCGTCGCCGCGGTGTGGATCGAGACGCCGGTCGTGTCGCTGATGGCATTACCGTCGCTCGGCGTGACGAAATACGGCACGTTCAAACCGAGCAGCGCCGCGCGCTCGGCGCGATGCAACGGCCATAGCGGATCGACCTCCTGGTCCCACTCCGAAAGCCGGGCGACGAAGTCGGCCTGCGCCGACCAGACCGCGCCATCGTCCATGGTCCGATGGTCTTTCAGCCGCTGCAGCAGCATGTAGTAAAATCGCGTCGGCCGAATGATTTTGCGCACTGGCAGGCCGGCAAAGCTCTCGAACAAAGCCGCCGGCGTTACGACGTCGGTCCGGCGCCGCAGGAATTCGGCGTAATCCGCAAAGCCCGCGATGAAGCTCTCCGAATGGTCGCCGAACCGCGCGTAACGCCCGTCGACATGCGGCAGGTTCGGCGTGATCGGGCTTTGCTCTTTCGCTTTCGCCGGCCGCATCGCGTCGGAGTTGATCCCGTTCCACCTGATCACGGTTCGCAGGTTCCAGTCCGCCGTCATACCGCCCATGGCGAAGACATTATTGTCGACCGAGCGCCCATAGGCTGGCAGCAGGCCGACCGTCATGACCGAATTGCCGACGATCTCCATGGCGGCGTCGAAGGCTTCGCCTTCCGGCTCCTTCGCTCTGTGCTCCTCGGCGCTCGGCTGCAGGATCGTCTCCAGGTCGATGGGCACCGGATGTTCGCCGGCGGCGATCACATTCTCCTGATGCATGTCGGTCGCCGCGAAGCAGTGCAGGAGCGCGAGCCACGCACCGGCGCGGCGAAAAAATCGTTCGCAGCCTCCGACATCGGTGCATCCAGTGTGAGCGATGAATTCGGTCCAGCCGTAGCCATTGCGGGCGATCACGCGCGGCGCTTTCAGGTCGACCGGAGGGTCGGCGCGATTGAAGCCGGCGATAAGGTCATGCCAGGCAACGTCGAGCCGCAGGTCCTTCGGCTTATAGGCGACACGCGCGCCGTCCTCGAAGCCAATGATCAGCACCGAGCGACCATTATTGTGGGGGTCGGAGAGCTCGCCTTCGATCGTGTTGACGCGGCTTTCGGCGGGCGAACCCAGGAGCTCGCGGCGGATGGCCGGCAGATCGCACTCAAGCCGCATGACGAATTCGCGCGAGGTGTCGATCCACTGCCGCGTCAGGCAAGCGATCAGCCGCAGCAGCACCGGCTTGTCCTCGAACAAGCGGCGAAAGCCGCCGGCTTTCATGTCGGCGACAAATCGATCGTAGCGCGCGGTATTGGCGTTGCCCGTTCGCTGTACCGCGTCGGCCGGATCTGCCGCGGCGTTCCGCGCTTTGGCGAAGCGCTCATAGACGGCTGCGACACAAAGCTCGGACAGTGCCTTGAGAAGCAAATCGGAAAGGCGCGACCGCGCGCTCATGGTCAGGTTTGCGAGCGGCTTGGCGCCGAGACCTGACCATAGGAGCGCCTCGGCGTGTTCGACGACCGGCAGATAGAGCTGTTCGAACGCACAGGGCTCGGTCTGGCCGGTTTGGGCCCTCGGTTTCGCATCGATCGATTTGGCGTCGGTCGGTCCGGTGTCCTTGGCCGGACTTTGCAGCGCCGTCTCGATCGAAACGGCATCGCCGAGCCAAGCCGGCGGCGGCGCGGCGGCGCGGCGGCGGACCGTTGCAAATCGCTCCTCGACCAAAGCGAGCGACCAGCGGTCCCGATCGAGACGCCGGCCGAATAGCGTCTCGTCGCCCGCGGCGCATGACCGTCGCCACGCCGCGAGCCGCCGGGCCAATAAACGGTCGCCGCCTTCTGGGGGAGCGGGCTCAGGGCGTGGCTCGAATCCGTCCGACAGGAGCTCGTCGATGGTTGCCGCGCCGACAATCAAGCGCTCAAGAAAGGCATCCACCGATTTCCCTCCGATCGAATTCGCGGTCCATATTCGGCCGCCATTATGCCCGGCCGGCGCTGGGCCATTGCCTGCGCGGCGCTTTCGCTTCACCCAAGGAAGCAATGTGTCCTCGGCCGGAGCGCCTCCGGCGGGCTGCCTCAAGGAGTGGCAGACGGCCTTTTTGGCGGTTGGCCTGCCTCGGATCAAGACCCCGCCGGTTCCGCCGTTCTACTCGCTCTGGAGTCGCTGGCTTTGCGGCCAAATGCGCCACGGAATTCGAGCGGTTTCCCGTCATAAATCAGCCACCTGTCCGGTCGGCCGGATAGTCTTTACACTGTCCGCAGCCGATGATTTAATGGGCATTAGGCGGGGGGGTTTTTAACGATTTCTCGTCCTGCCAGGTGACCGCCGGCGCCGCTGGCGAACGAAAGGAACAAGGCTATGACTGACAGCAACATCGACCAGAGGGAAGAAGAGATCCTCACCTTCGACGTTTCCGACGAGGCGCTGGAAGCCGCGGCGGGCACGATGAAGGACAAGGCAGGCGCCTTCACGCTCGCGTTCTGCTCGGGCTTGGATACCTGCCCGGCTTGATCTCGATCTTCGACTGGTCGCAAGACCAGTCTCGGCTTTCTAGAGCGCAATCGCTTCGAACCGCGGCGATCGGCGCTCTAGCATTTTAATGGGCATGATCTTTCCCGCAGGCCGGACTTCGTTCCGGAGAAAACCCGGGCGAGGCCTGTTCCCAATAATGCTTCGTTCGCCGGGGCCGTCGCGCCGACCAGAGTTTTTTACGAGACGCCGGAGGGGCTCCGGCGTCTCGTTTTTTATTGCGTTCTGAATTTGCCTTCTGCTCAGACCGCGCTGCGGATCGCGGATCGGCTCAAGGTCGCAGACGCGGGATTTTGACGATCGCCGCCGGCTAAAAGGAAAGGCGGCGCGTTACCCCCGTAATCGCGCCGCCCCACGCGCAACCTCTAGCCTGGAGGCCATAATGCTGCGTGTCGATGGATTGTGCCCACGCAGCTGCGAAGCGCTTTGATTTAAATCAAGCCCTGCCGATGTTCCCTGCTATCAGGGAAAATAACAGGAAAACATTCGATATTGGACGTCCGGCGTAGTTTTCGCTCGCAAATTGATGAGAGAATCAGACCACTTGCGGCGAAATTCCCCAAGGAGGGGAACAGGGAATTTTTTGCGCCGAACGGGGAAGCGGATTTGAACGAACACTGAAATCGGAGCGTGAACATCCTACTGACTTTCACCATCATCGCCCGCGCCCCGGGAATCGTGCGCGCGGTCGCAACGCCGGCGGTGGTTCACAGCGATCGATCACCTGGAAAATTGATTCTGCGCAAATCGAAGCGAAATTTACTTCGCGCGCCAAGACGATCACGGTCGTCCACATCTATGGGCCGCCGGTGACATGGACCCGGTGATCCGAATAGCGAAGCGGCATGCTCTGAAGATTATCGAGGACTCGGCCGGGTAAATCGGCCAGGAGTACCGTTCGGGTACAGGCGCGCGCCGTCCAGTCCAGGTCGTTCGGCGACATCGCAACCTTGAGCTTTTCTCTCAACGAGCACGTGGCCACCGGTGAAGGTGGACTAGCACTCACCAATGTCAATGCTCCGGCGGAGCGGCGTCGTGGGCTGCGGAGCCTCTGCTTTGGCAAGACGCGACGCTTCGTGCGCGAGGAGCTCGGCCGGAATTTCTGCATGAGCGATCTGCAGGCGGCGGTCGGCGCGGCGCAGCACGAGCGGCTGCCCCAGACCATCGAACAGAAGCACCGGATCGGTGGCTGATACGAGCGAAGATCATCGTTATCGGGTCGTGTTTCGTCGTTCGTCGGACCCGCGACTGGTCTAGTTTAGGCTCGATGATTCACCGATAAGGCGGGAGGGGAAATTACCAATTTTGATCTGTGCTGCTACGCTGTTTGGTTTTGACCATTATTCGAGAACAACTATCGTTTTCCCTCCTTGCTCATACTCTCAAGGAGATCCATTACCGCACGTCGGATAATTTTATTGCTTATCTTTGCGAAAGCCATGAGTATTTGAAGAGACATCGGGTCGTTGAGCAGATCAAATGGCGAAGGGTGCGATGCGGGTGATACCTTTTCACCTATGAAGAGGTCCGTCACCGGTACTTCAAATATTTGTGCAATCTGAAACAGGCGGCCACTGCTAATGCGGCTTGTGCCGTTTTCGTATTTTTGAATTTGCTGGAAAGTGACACCAAGCTTGGCGCCCAGTTGGTGTTGCGTCACTCCTTTGGATAATCGATAAATGCGTACATTTCGTCCGATGGACTTATCGATTCCGGTCGAAGACTTGTTTGATATTCTGGGCATCTAGTAACTCCAACGATCAGGAATTGGTCCATCAATTTGACTTTTTTCTTTTGAAGCGCCAGCAACCCAAGCTCCAGGTTCCGCCGTTTTGAACAACTGAAGGTTGTTTTCGTCAGAAAGCATCTTGACTGGAACTCTCAATTTTACGGTTAGCGATTTGAGCGATTTAGAATCCTGAAGCGGGATCCACTCTTCGGGGTCACGTCATTGATGATCTCATGTTTCGGCAACGACGCCTCGGGGGCAGCGTAGA
Organism: Xanthobacteraceae bacterium; assembly: GCA_049519075.1. GTDB lineage: Bacteria > Pseudomonadota > Alphaproteobacteria > Rhizobiales > Xanthobacteraceae > BOG-931. The sequence continues at coordinate 19,165 of JBEKRD010000067.1, forward strand.
TTTTTCTGCCGGTAACGATATGAAGGTCGCGACCGAGCCCGACCAAATTAAAGGCGATGTCGGAATGAATTTGGCTCGTCGCAGAGCGGTCGGGGAAGAAATACCGATTGACCAAAATCAAGCGTGGCAGCTGAACTTTGGATCATGCCTCTGCGCCCTGTTCATGAACGATGAACGGGCGGATGGCATCGTCCTTCAAAAGCTTTTCGAAATAGGCGATGGTGCGCGCGAGGCCCTCGCGCAGCGCCGTCTGCGGTGCCCATCCGAGCAAATCGTCGGCCTTTGAAATGTCCGGACGGCGTTGCCGGGGATCGTCCTGCGGGCGGGGGCGATGCACGATCCGTGAGCGCGAACCGGTCAGTTCGATGACCTGCGCGGCAAGCTCCAGCATGGTGAAGTCCGTCGGGTTACCGATATTGATCGGTCCCGTCACCTCATCGGGCGTATTCATCAGGCGGACGAGGCCCTCGATCAGATCGTCGGCGTAGCAAAACGACCGCGTTTGCAGACCGTCGCCGAAAACGGTGATGTCGCGTCCGAGCAACGCCTGCACGATGAAGTTCGATACCACCCTGCCGTCGTTCGGATGCATGCGCGGACCGTAAGTGTTGAAGATGCGCGCCACCTTGATTCGCAATCTGTGCTGGCGCCAATAATCGAAGAACAACGTCTCCGCGCAGCGTTTGCCCTCGTCATAACAGGAACGCGGGCCGATCGGGTTGACGTGGCCCCAATAACCCTCGGTCTGCGGATGGACACTGGGGTCGCCATAGACTTCGGAGGTCGAGGCCTGAAGAATCTTGGCGCGCAGGCGCTTAGCCAGCCCGAGCATATTGATGGCGCCGTGAACGCTGGTCTTGGTGGTCTGCACCGGATCGTGCTGATAATGGATCGGCGAGGCCGGGCAGGCCAAATTGTAGATTTGGTCGACCTCAACATAGAGCGGGAATGTCACATCGTGCCGGATCAATTCGAAGCGATGGTGATCGAGGAGCCCCTCAATATTGCGTCGCGTCCCGGTAAAATAGTTGTCGACGCAGATGATGCTCGCGCCCTGCAGCAGCAGGCGCTCGCATAGGTGCGAGCCGAGAAATCCGGCTCCTCCGGTCACCAGTACGCGGGTTTCGAGGTGCATGTGCGCCGCCCCTCAGGACAACAGCCTTGGCTATTAACCGACAATGAAATCGGAAATTAGGGCCGTCGGGTCAAGCCCAAAACTTGCAAAGGGGCCGATGGCCGGCAATGAAATCGCGTGGCGATACTTCCCGCGAGCCCATCCCACCTGTTTTTATCGGGTCATTGGCGTCCAAGCGTAGGGAGTGCGCGAAGGCAGAATGCCCCGAACGATCGTCTGCTTCTCGTGCTCGGCTATGCTCATCACGGATGCCTATTCGGCGTTTGCATCTGATGGAAGATCTCTTTTGCGATAGAACGGCCTTTGGCCGTTAAGAAGACCTGTTTTCTGCGTGGAATCTTCGGGTGCGGCTCGATCGCGACAAGACCTAGCCCCGGACCGCCGTTTCTGGCCCGCGCGCCTATGTCATAGAGATAACGCGACATGACCGCTCGGTGGATGCCGACGGCGCGGGCATAGGCGCCGACACCTTTGCCTTCATCAAGCGCGACCATAAGGAAGGTGGTCACGAATGGCAAAGGGATAGAGCCGCGCAAGTTCGCTAGGGGCTTTAATGCCGACAAGAGGGAGCGTAGGTCCCTCTTGTCGCCTCGCGTGATGGTCGATGCGAAATCAGGATAAGCCGACGTGGCGGACGAAGATTTGACTTTCACCATGACGCACCAAGGTCGGCGCCTTGAGCGTAGTCAAATCGTAATTCGCCGCGAAGCCGGATCTTATTGCCCTACCGGAACTTGAAGTCGAGGCCGGCGCGGATCAGGTTCTGATCGAAACTGACCGATTGGGCGGCGAAGGGAGGTGCGCCACACGCGGTCGTGCAGGATCCGCTGCTGAGATCGACGTAAAGGTATTCGAGCCGGGCCGTCAAATTGTCAGTGATGGCGGCTTCGACACCGAGGCCGGCGGTCCAGCCGATTTCCGTGCTGGTGTTGGTGATGCCGTTTGCGTTGGCTTGAATGTTGCCGTAGGCGACGCCGGCAGTTCCGTAAAAGAGCATGCGATCAACCGCCCAACCTACTCGCCCGCGGGTGGTGCCCAGCCAATCGTTCGAGGTCTTGCAATTGGTGCAGAAGGCAGCGGGGCCATTGCCAGTGATGCCGGTGTAGTCGAGATCGGTCTCGGCGCCGACGACGAGCGCATCCCACTGGTAGTTAAATCCGAGGGTACCGCCGGCGACGAAGCCGTTGGTGGTAAAAGTACCGGATGACGCGGCGCCACCGGTCCAATTACTGTTGCCGAAGCCATACCCGCCATTGATGCCTAAATAGATGCCACCCCAATTGTAGACCGGTGCAACAGCCGGGACGTACATGGCAGGAGCCTGCGGCGGCGGCGGCATCGGTTGTGGCAGGTCGGCGGCCATTGCGCCCGCCGTACCGACGATCAACAGCATCGCCGTGGCAAAAATCCGCTTCATCAGTGCACCCCTGCGCAGAATCGCGTCATGATTCTATCCGTGCCACAGGATACTTAATTTTGCTTTGCCAATCACTGAAATAGCGTGTCAAAAATGCAACAGTCAGCCAAATTGTGTCGTGGTCATTAACGCCTTCGTGACACATTCCGTGAGTTCGAGCAGACACTTATCGAATTGCACCGCCGGTCTCTAGCCGGACCGGTGGCTATGATGCCGGTCCTCTCGTCTTGGGCGGGGAAGGGTCCAGCTGGCGGGCGGAAAGATGACAGGCGATCGTCGACGTAATACCGGCCCAATGCTGTCAATCCGGCGAATTGCCAAGGCGAGGATAGTTCCGACCCTCGGCCGACCGCTCGTTGCTACGATTAATTCGACTCTCTAAACTGGCGTAATCCATCTTTCGTGGCGGCTAAACTTTGCCCGGCTATGGGCGCCGCCGCCGCACCTTCGCAAAAAAAACGGTTCCCGGCGATGCAGCTCGATCGCACACGATTAGCCCTAATTGCCGATTGGGAGGCTGTTGCGGTGGCAGCATCCCTGCCATGGTCGACGTCTGCGACCTCCATTCTTCTCGTCGGGTGGCTACTGACATTAATTGCGACGCTCGACGTCGCGATGCTCCGCCGCGAGGTCATGACCGCCGCCGGTGGGTTGCCAATATTGCTGTGGCTTTTGGCAGTCCTCGGCGTGCTGTGGGCCGGCGTCAACTGGGCCGAGCGTCTCGCGGGGCTTGAAGGATTTCAGCGCTTGCTGGCGATCCCGTTGTTGTTGGCGCAATTCCGCCGCTCCAAAAAGGGCATGTGCGTCGTCTACGGATTTTTCATTTCCTGCTTGCTGCTGCTGGCGGCGTCCTGGGCGGTGCTTTTGGGCCCGGCGTGGCTGAACCCGCATCAGGTCCGGGGCATTCCGGTCAAGGACGCCATTTCCCAGAGCACGGTGTGCCTAATCTGCGCCTGTGCGCTGATCTGGCGCGTCTGCGATCTATTACGCGCGCGGGCGTGGTGGCCGGCGCTGGGGTTCGCCGGCCTGGCGCACCTCTTCATCGCCAATGTACTGTTCGTGGCGATGAGCCGCGCCGATGTCGCGGTCGCGGCCGTCCTCGCCTTGTTGCTCGGCTGGCGGCAATTCCGCTGGAAGGGAATCATCACGGCCTGCGTCGCCGGCGGCGTCCTGGCGGCCGTCGGCTGGACGAGCTCATCCTATCTGCAGCTTCGCGTCACCAGTGCCATCGAAGACGTGCAGACCTATCGCGCGACCGGCGCCGGAACCGACATCGGCGACCATATCGAATTTTTCGGCAAATCGCTGTCGTTCGTTCGCGATGCGCCGCTGTTCGGTCACGGCACCGGATCCATTTCCGATCAGTTCCGCCGTTCGGCGATCGGCAAGACCGGAGCGGCCGGTGTGGTTTCGGCCAATCCGCACAACCAGATCCTCGCCGTTGCGATCCAGCTTGGTTTGCTCGGCGCGGGTTTGCTGTTGGTGATGTGGCTCGCGCATTATTTGCTGTTCCGCGCGATGGGATTGGCCTCCTGGATCGGCACTGTGGTGGTTGTCCAGAACGTGGTCTCGTCGCTGACCAGCTCGCATCTGTTCGATTTCATGCAAGGCTGGCTCTATGTGTTCGGGGTCGGCGTCATCGGCGGCATGGTGCTCCGTGATGCCTCTCCGGCGCTGACGCCGGCTGCAACGAGCGGCGACTAGTCAAGCTTATTGGCGGCTGCTGCCGGCGGAAGGCCGCGATGCGTTCCGCTTTCACGCCGTTTGACCCGAAAGCCGCAGCCCCAACGTCAGTGCTGCCTGTTCTTACAACGTTAAGGGGTTGTGATAATCTCGCGGCGATGTTCAGTCCCTGCCGCAGCACTCTCTTCGTCGGCCTGGTCGCGCTGGCCGCCGCCGGCTGTACCGGCACCGGCGGACCGGACGCGCCTGCTTCGGTCGGCGATATGGTACCGCGGCCGCGAACCTTGCTGGTCAACGAACTAGACTTTGCCGCCGATCTGGCGGTCGTCGACCGCGAGCTCGACGCGCGACTGGAGAAAAAATTCGGCGGCGACGTGACCGGCGATGTCATCAAGTCGCTTGCCGCCAGGCGGGTGAATGACGAGATCGTGGCGACCGTTATTGCCCTGCTGCGCGCGGTCGGTCTCAATGCGCAGCCGGGTTACCGGGACCAACCCGCGCCTAAAGGCGGCGCGGTGGTCGTGGCCGGCGAAGTCCACGCCGTCGATCAGGGCAAGCGCCCCGAGCGGGGGCCGGTCGGTTTCGGCACCGGCAGCACCATCGTCGCCGAGATGACGATGTCGCAAATCTCCGAGGGCCCGGAGAAGCAATTGCTCACCTTTACGGTGCAAGCGCCGAGCGGGCGCCAAAGCGATCCGCTGGTTGTGGGGCCGGCGGCCGACGCGGCGATCACGACGGTGATCGCCGCCAAAAGCTCACCCGACGTCAGCCTGTCGCCTGAGGTCGCAGCGTCGGCGCGAGGGCTTGGCCGCGCTATTGCCGACAAGATCCTCGCCTTTGCCGCGCAACAGGGTTGGCAGCTTAAGCCGGCCCTGGCGCCTGCGGCGGATAGTCGGCCGGCGAACAAAAAGCCGGAGAATTCTTCGGTCGCGGCAGTGAGGCCGGTTGGCCCGCCGGGTGAAACAAATACAATCCCTTGTGCGTCCTTCACGAAAAACGATCGCGGCAATTGGTACGTGGAAGGACCGGTCACCTTCGATCTGGGCACTGCCGAAAACGAAACCCTGCAGAATCGGGAAATTCCGCCGAAATTCTACACCATTGGCGGCGTCGATCTTTATACGGCCCTTCAGAAAAAGTGCGGGCCGCCGACGCGCCACGGCATCAGTATGCCGCGATGACCATGGCGCCGTTCGGGTCGTGCCCCGCAAATGTCTTTACGGATCGTTAACCTGCGCACAAATACAAAATAAACTTGTATAATCTAAGCTTGTTCCGTTCCGATCGGTTGATCCGCGTATCTCACTGATGGGCCGCAGCAGATTGTGCCCGCCTGCATGTCCCGCAGGGCAATTATAAGAACCCAAGCATGACTCTTGCCGCGCCAGTCCCCGCACTTATTGTCGACGACTCCTCCACGACAATCAATATTCTGCGGACCTTGTTGCGTCAGCTTGGCTTTGCCGACGTCGACGATGCCAGCGATGGTTCGACGGCGCTGGCCAAGATGCGCGGCCGGCGCTACGGCCTGGTCATTTCGGATTGGAACATGACACCGATGACCGGTTTCGACTTCCTCAAGGAGGTGCGGGCCGATCCGGCATTGAAGCGAACGCCATTTATCATGGTGACGGCGGAGTCCAAGACGGAAAACGTCATCGCTGCGAAGCGAGCGGGCGTCGACAATTACATCGTCAAGCCGTTTAACGCCCAGACTTTGAAAGCAAAAATAGAGTCGGTGTTTATCGCACGCGCCGGCGGACTTCCTCGATGACGATGCTGTTATCGGCATCGCCCTCGCCGTGGCGCAGACAAGCCTCCAGCACGTCGGCGTGAACTGAAAGAAGCGGCAAAATCTGGCCGATCTTACCCGCCTGATCGAGCATCAGATGCGCGTCCTTGAGCGTCTGGCGCACGCGGCCTTCCGGCGTAAAATCGCCGGCCACCATTTTGGGACCCTTGGTATCCATGACTTGCGACGCGGCGGCCGAGGTGCGCGCGACCTTGAGGAAAGCTGCCGGATCGAGGCCGAGGCGCGCGGCGAAGACCAGGCCCTCGGCAAGCGCCAGGCGGTTGAGGCCGAGAATGAGATTGACCGCGAGCTTGGCCCGGCCGCCGTCTCCGATCCTGCCGATGTGATGGCGCTTCGGAAACAGCGCATCGAGCACCCCTACAGACTCCGCCGCGATTTTCAGGTCGCCACCGATCAGGCCGACGCCGTCGCCCTGGCGCACCTGCTCGCTTGTCCCCGACACCGGCACTTCGAGAAAGCGCAACCTGTCCGCCACCCGGGCGCCAAGCGCAGCGACGCGGTCCGGATCGCAGGTCGAGGTACAGATTACGATCTTGCCTGCCGCGGCGGGCAACAGCGTCTGCTCGACGACGTCCTCGACCTGGTCGGTCGAAAATACCGCGAGCACGATCGGATCGCAGTCGCGCGCGATGGCGGCGGGCGATCCGGCGCCGACGCCGATTTGCCCGAGACGATCGTTTTTCGCCGCGTCCGTATCGAAGCCGACAACGGCGAAACCCGCAGCCAGCAGCCGGCGCGCATAGACTTCGCCCATCAGGCCGAGGCCGATCAGTCCGACGGGAGCGGTGTGGGTCCTGCTGCCGGCCATGGCGCTAATCCAGCGACGCGATGGCGAGATCGCGCGCCACGGTGTCGAGACTCTCGCGCAAGCTTTTTGGTATCGGGACCCCGTGGGCCCGGCGATCCAATAATTTGGCGTGGCTTTGCTCGCCCGGCAGCCAGATTCGTTCGACGCCCGGCAGCCGCCGCGAATTGCGGATATCGCGGATCACCTGATCGACCGCGCG
>JBEKRD010000068.1:0-28480 GCA_049519075.1 Xanthobacteraceae bacterium
GCCGTGCCGCCGCGCCCCGCGCGGCGCGGAGCTTCCTCCTCGTCGGCCTCGAGCGCCGGGCGTGCCGCGACGCCAGGCTTCGCCGCCGTCGGCAGCTCGCCGCCGAAGCGCTTCTTGGCGACCTCATCGGCTTTACGCTTGGTCTCTTCTTCGTGCTTGCGGCGTTCCTCTTCGTCGCGCTTGCGGGCTTCCGCGGCCGCGCGCTCGACCCGATCGCTTTCTTCGCGGCCGCGACGGACGCGGGCTTCTTCCTCGGCGTGTGCACGCTCTTCCAGCTCGCGCAGCTGCGCGCCGGCGAGAGCCTGGGCGCGCGCGCTACGCTCCTCCTCGGTGAGCGTGCGCAAAACGACCCCGGAGGTTTTGGGCGCGGCGACGGGCGCCGAGCTTGGCGCGGCGGCCACCGCGGCGGGCGGTCTTGCGGCCGGGGCAGGAGTGGGGCGCTTCGGCGCGGCGCTGCGATCCGGCGTGAGAACGGGTTCCGGCTTGGCCTCGCCGGGACCGGCAATGCGGCGTTTGACCTTCTCGACGACGACGGCCTTGCTGCGGCCGTGGCTGAAGCTTTGGCGCACGACGCCCTGCTCGACGCCGGTCCGCTTCAGGGTCAGCGTCTTGGTTGGCGTCACGCTCAGCTTCTCGCCGCTATTTTTGGTCGTCTCGGTCATTCGCGTCCAATTCTGTACACTGTCAGGTTCGGATCGGGTTAGTTCGGGGCGGCGGCGCCGGCCCGGTCCTGACCCTTTTCGCCCAGATCGCCGGTCCGGAACCGTTCCAAGCGCCGTAAACGCGCCAAAAACGTGTCGGTCAAAGGCCCGGCGAGCAGGGCAGCATGTATCACATTTGGGCGCCCCAGTGCCAAATCCAATTGCGCCGAGGTTAGAATTCGACTGACCGCAACCGGCCCCCCCTGGGACCGATGCCGCAGCACCCCATCGAGCTTATTGACCCCGTCGGAAGAGGCTTCGGCCGCATGCAGGAGGACGGCGACCGCGTCATGGAGGAGCGCCCGCTCGACTTTGGTGAAGCCGACCGCCACCCGGGCAGCCTTGCCGGCGATCGCCAGGGCGTCGAGGACCGCGCGCAGCAGCAGTTGCTCGGTTCGGCTCAGCAGGTCCGCCGGAAGGCGGACTTCGCGCTTTAATCCGCGGGCAAAAACCTTGCGTTTGATCGCTTCGCCCAGCGCGTCTTGCGTTGCCGTCACCCAGACGCCGCGACCCGGCAGCTTACGCTTAAGGTCCGGCACCGCCTCGCCATTCGGCCCAGCGACAAACCGGATCAGGTCCGTGACCGGCCGCACCGTGCGCGTCACGATGCACAGCCGCTCGCGTTCGCCGTCGCGCGGTCCGTTGTCGAGCTCGATGTCGGTCGAGGTCATGGTTGCAATCCGGCTCCGTTAGGGTTGCGCGGCCGGGGCAGCGGCCTCGACCTCAGGCGTGGACGGCGGCGCCAGATCGGCCTCGGTGACCCAGCCGGCTTTGAGCCGTGCCTGCATGATGATGGCCTCGGCCTCCTCGCGCGACACTTCGAAGCCGTCGAGGATGCCGGCCTGGCGGACGTTTTCGCCGTCCTTGCGCTCGGTCCAGCCGGCAAGGTCGTCAGTCGCGCAGCCGGCGAGATCCTCGACCGTCTTGATGCCATTCTCGCCGAACCGCACCAACATGGCCGTGGAGACGCCGTCGATCTCCCTGAGTGCATCGTCGACGCCGAGTTCCTGGCGCTTGGCGTCGAGTTCGCCCTCGATCTTGGCGAGATATTCGCGGGCGCGGGTCTGCAATTCGTTCGCGGTATCCTCGTCGAAGCCTTCGATACCAGCGACTTCCTTGGCATCGACCATGGCCAGCTCCTCGACCGAGTTGAAGCCCTCCGAAGCGAGCAATTGCCCGATCACCTCGTCGACATTGAGCGTGTCGATGAACATGCGGGTGCGATTCTCGAATTCGGCCTGGCGGCGCTCGGATTCCTCCTGTTCGGTCAGGATATCGATGTCCCAGCCGGTGAGCTGGGAGGCGAGGCGAACATTCTGGCCGCGCCGGCCGATGGCGAGCGACAATTGCTGGTCGGGAACCACCACTTCGATGCGTTCGCGCTCTTCATCAAGCACCACTTTGGCGACTTCGGCGGGGGCTAGCGCATTGACGACGAACGTGGCGATATCGTGCGACCAAGGGATGATGTCGATCTTCTCGCCTTGCAGCTCATTGACCACGGCCTGCACGCGCGACCCACGCATGCCGACGCAGGCGCCGACTGGATCGACCGAGGAATCGCGCGACACCACCGCGATCTTGGCGCGTGAGCCCGGGTCGCGCGCCACCGCCTTGACCTCGACGATGCCGTCGTAGATCTCCGGCACTTCCTGCGCAAAGAGCTTCGACATGAATTGCGGGTGGGTGCGGGACAGGAAAATCTGCGGACCGCGCTGCTCGCGCCGCACGTCGTAGATATAAGCGCGGATGCGGTCGCCGTTGCGGAATACTTCGCGCGGCAGCATTTCGTCGCGCCGCACGATTGCCTCGCCGCGGCCGAGATCGACCACCACGTTGCCGTACTCGACGCGCTTGACGATGCCGTTGACGATATCGCCGATGCGATCCTTGTACTCGTCATATTGTCGGTCGCGTTCGGCCTCGCGCACTTTTTGCACGATCACCTGCTTCGCCGATTGCGCGGCAATTCGCCCGTATTCGAGCGGCGGTAGCGGATCGGCAATGGTGTCGCCGATCTGCGCCGCCGGATGCCGCCGGCGCGCATCTTCGAGACTGATTTGAGTTGCGGAGTTCTCGATGGTCTCCATCACCAGCATGTGGCGCGACAGATGAAGCTCGCCGCTCTTCGGATCAATCTCGGCCCGGACCTCGGTCTCGCTGCCGTAGCGCGAGCGCGCGGCCTTGGCGATGGCGTCTTCCATGGCGCCGAGCACGATCCTGCGGTCGATCCCCTTTTCGCGGGCGACCGCTTCGGCGATCTGCAGCAGTTCGAGTTTGTTGGCGCTTACAGTCGCCATCGATCAATCTCCCTTGCGTTGGTTTTGTTTGCTCTTGCGCAACGACTGCGCAATGAGGGTGTCGGTGAGCACGAGCTTGGCTTCCGTCATGTCGTCGATAGGCAGCAATAGTTCGGAACTTCCATAGGTCGCCGCATCGCAACGAAGACGCGCGCACTCCCCCGCGGTGCCGGCAAGTTCGCCGCGGAAGCGCCGCCGGCCACCGATCGGGGCCTGCATTTCCACCTGCGCGACATAGCCGGCATAGCGGTCGAAATCCGAACGCCGCACCAGCGGCCGGTCGATGCCAGGCGACGAAATCTCAAGCTGATAGGCGCTCTCGATCGGGTCGGCGACATCGAGCACTGGCGACAATGCGCGCGAGGTGGCCTCGCAGTCCTCGATGCTCATGGTGCCGTCCGGACGTTCGGCCATGATCTGGACGGTGCAGCCGGCAGAGCCGGATATGTGCACCCGGACCAGCCGATAGCCGAGCGAGCCCAGCACCGGCTCGACCAGCGCGGCAACGCGCGCAGGCCGCCCCGGCTCGGTGATGAGTCGCGGTTCGTCCGCAAAGCTCGTATGCGCAACACTCGTCGGCCTATCGTCCATGGTCTCGGCGGTCATTTATCCCGCAAAGGTGCACTGCGAAACGCCGTCAGGCCTCAGGTAATAAAAAAGAGCGGGTCCCGGGGGGCCCACTCTCAAGACCGTTCGGATCAACCGACCGTTATGAGGTATCCATGACGGATGCGCCAAATATAGCGGTTTGGCGGGCCGTTGCAAGGGCCCTTCAGGGATCGGTAATCAGTCGTCGGTATTCAGTAATCGGTAATCAAGTACGAGCGAAAAGCGCTGGTACCGATCCCTCGCCACGGAAGACGGAATCCTGAATGGGTGCCGCCCTTTCATTGATCCCGGAACTGGAAGCGGTCATTGCGCACGGCTCGCGCCACAAACGCGTCGAGACCCTGCAACGCATGACGACACTGTTTCTCGCCGGCGCGAGCCGTTACAGCGACGAGCATGTCGATCTGTTCGATGATGTCTTCGGCCATTTGATCGCGGAAATCGAGACCAAGGCACGCGCCGAACTCGCCCATCGGCTGGCGCCGCTACACAATGCACCAACCAAAGTCTTGCGCACCCTCGCCCATGACGACGACATCGCGGTCGCCGGGCCCGTGCTGCAAGGGGCGTCGCGCCTGCACGAGGCCGATCTCGTCGATCTCGCCCGAACCAAAGGTCAGGCGCATCTGCAGGCGATTTCAACCCGGCACGCGCTTGGCGAGGCCGTGACTGACATTCTGGTGCGGCGCGGCGATCGCGACGTCGTCCGCAGTGTCGCGGGCAATCGTGGCGCGCGCATTTCCGACACCGGCTTTATTGGCTTGATCAAGCGCGCCGAGAGCGACGGGATTCTCGCCGAAACGGTCGGCCTGCGGCCCGACATTCCGCCGCAAATGTTTCGCGAACTGCTGACGCGCGCCACCGCGGTCGTGCGTGAACGCTTGCTCGCTTCGGCGCCGCCGGAATTGAAGGCGGAGATCCGCAGGGTCTTGAAGCGAGTCTCCCAAGAGGTCGGCGCCCGCGTCGGCCCGCGCGACTACCGGGCGGCGCAGCGCGTCGTGCTCAGCCTGCACCGCGCCGGCCGCATGGACGAGGCGGCATTGGCGACTTTTGCCCACGACGGCAAATACGAGGAGACGGTGGCTGCGCTCGCGGCTTTGTCGAAGGTTCCGATCAATGTTGTCGACCCTCTGATGGCCGGGGAACGCCCCGATCCGGTGCTGATCCTGTGTAAGGCCGCCGGGATCGGCTGGCCGACGGTGAAGTCCGTCATATCGGCCAATCCGGATATCAAGCAGCCGTCAAGCGAGGAATTCGAATCCGCCTTTGCCAATTATGGACGGCTTTCGGCGCCGACCGCACAGCGCGTCGTGCGCTTCTGGCAGGTCAAGCGCATCGCCTAATTCCGCACAGGATTTCTCAGATTTTTCGGAACCTCAGGAAGCACGACTTGCGGTCTTCACGCGCGGCCTTGCGGTGGTAGCGCGTAGCGGTGAATTCGGGCCATGGAATGCGCCAGTCGTCGGCGCACTCCGCGGTCCATGCGAAGTCGCTCGACCGGCTCAGGCGTTGCAGCGTCCAGGCTGCATAATCGGCAATATCGGTGACAAAACGGAATTCGCCGCCGGGCCGCAAAATGCGCGCCAGCCGCGCCACCATGTCATCTTGCACAAAGCGGCGTTTCCAATGCCGCCGCTTCGGCCAAGGGTCGGGGTGGATGAGGTCGATGCGCGCTAACGACATCGCAGGAAGCCACGCAATCAGGTTCACGGCATCGTCGAAGTGCACACGAATATTATGCAAGCCCTGGTCATCGATCGCGGCGAGCGCCTTAGCCATGCCGTTGACGAAAGGCTCGACGCCGATAAAGCCGGTCTGCGGGTGCTGTTGCGCCTGCGCGATCATCGATTCGCCGCCGCCGAAGCCGATTTCCAGTCGAACTTCGGTGGCCGGCACCGGAAACAGCGCGCCGAGTTCGACCGGCGCGGGCGTTGTGAGATCGATAGCGAGCCGCGGCAACAGCGTATCGATCAGCTGCGCCTGGCGTGGCCGCAGCTTGTGGCCCTTGCGCCGCCCGAAAAATGCGCGAGTTTGCTGCGATTCTGGATTCATCGGCCGTCATGACCGCGCCCGCCGCGGCCAGCCAAGTCTTGTGATCAGCGTTCACGTCTTGTGATCAGCGTTATAGCAAAGACGTGACCGGCCGGCACGAAGCCGGCCGGAATGCGCGCGGTATCGCCGACGCTACCGCTCAGCGCAGTGCGCGCTTGAGTGCGTCGGCGAGGTCGGTTCGCTCCCAGGAAAAGCCGCCGTCCTTCTCCGGAGCGCGACCGAAATGACCGTAAGCGGCAGTGCGCCGATAAATCGGCCGGCACAATTTGAGGGTGCGGCGAATATTGGTCGGCCGCAACGGAAACAGTTCCGGCAATAGCTTCTGCAACTTCGTCTCTTCGACCTTGCCGGTGCCGTGGGTATCGACCAGAAGCGACATCGGATCGGCAACGCCGATGGCATAGGCGATCTGTATCGTGCAGCGCTCGGCCAGTCCCGCCGCGACCACGTTCTTGGCGAGGTAGCGCGCTGCGTAAGCGGCCGAGCGATCGACCTTGGTGGGGTCCTTGCCGGAGAACGCGCCGCCGCCGTGCGGCGCATAGCCGCCGTAAGTATCGACGATGATTTTCCGCCCGGTCAGTCCGCAATCCCCGTCGGGTCCGCCGATAACGAAGTTACCGGTCGGATTCACCAAGAAATCGCTGGGTTTCTTCGGCATCCAGCCCTCCGGCAATGCCGTTGCGACCGTGTCCTCGATCATATCGCGGATCATGCTCGGCGAATATTTCTTGCCGTTGCGGGTTTGCGCCTTGTGCTGCGTCGACACCACGACTTTGGTGCAGCCGACCGGCTCGCCGTCGACGTATTTGACCGTGACTTGGCTCTTGGCGTCGGGCTGCAGATCGAACAAAGCGCCGGAGCGGCGTTTGTCCGCGAGCACCTTGAGAATCTTGTGCGCGAAATAGATCGGCGCCGGCATGAATGAGCCCTTTTCGTAAACCTCGCTCTCGGTGCAGGCGAAGCCGAACATCATGCCCTGGTCGCCCGCGCCTTCCTGCTCGCCGTCCTTTTTCTTTTTGGCGTCGACGCCCATGGCAATGTCCGGAGACTGGCCGTGCAGGAGCACATCGACGTCGGCGCCGTAATAGGAAAAGCCGTCCTGGTCGTAACCGATGTCCTTGACCACGCCGCGCGCGATCTCGGTGATCAGTTCGCGGTTGACCACGGCTTTTTCGCCATGCTTGTGGAACAGCGGCGCCTGCCCGCGGCCTTCGCCGGCGACGATGATCTTGTTGGTGGTGCAGAGCGTCTCGCAGCCAAGCCGCGTATTCACCGCGCTCTCGTCGGCGATGCCGAGCTTGATGTCGTTCTCAATGAAGGCATCGAGAATCGCGTCCGAGATTTGGTCGCAGACCTTGTCGGGATGGCCCTCCGATACGGACTCGCTCGTGAACAAGTAATTGGCGCGTGGCACAGCGAAACTCTCCCCTCGTAACCGGCCTCGAACTCGGTGGCCTTGAAATTACCCGTGCAGCTTTGAAGCCGCGAGGGTGGTTGTTGCAGCGTACCCCTGCGCGGTCAAGATGTGGGCAATGCGTGGGCGTCTCGCGAGCCTACGGGGGGCGCGTGGTGGGCGTATGCCAAGTGCATGCCGGCGGGGTGTGCAGAAGGTGGAAACACGGCGATGGACGGTGTTCAGCGCTTTTCGCGGCTGGCGATTTGCTCGACGAGATCGACGATGCGGCGCCGTAGTTTGGCGTCTTCAATGCGCATGAATGCTTTGGTCAGCGCCAGGCCGTCCGATGTCGCGAGAAAGTCGGAAACATAAGCCGGCGAAGGCGCCTCGCCCATGCCCTCACCGCGTCCCGACGTTTGAGCGCCCGGCGCGCCCTCGAAGAAAAACGAAACCGGCACCTGAAGAATGTGAGAAATTTGCTGCAGCCGACTGGCGCCAATTCGATTGGTGCCCTTCTCGTATTTCTGAACTTGTTGAAAGGTCAGGTCCAGCGCATCGCCGAGCTTCTCCTGGCTCATTCCGAGCATCATCCGCCGCATACGCACGCGGCTGCCGACGTGCTTGTCAGTCGGGTTCGGCGTCTTCTTAGGCAACATCAGAAACTCCTGTGCCCCTTATTTATCGCAATGGCCATAGATAGCAAATCCGTCACAGTTGAAACCACTTTTCAAAGACCGCGCTGACTCGCCGACTACAACCAGTAGGCTGTGAACGCGCTATCTTGTCGGCTTTTTGCCCGCATCAGTTGCGTCCAAATGACAGCAAACATCTTGTGGTCGACAAGGCGAGCCCGCCTGCCGCATCAGCCCGCCAATCCACAGTAGCAAAATTATATTTTTACCATGTTTGCACTCGTGCGCCGACGCACGACGGCAATGAGCGCGAGCATGATCAATATGGCGGCGGGCGTGTCGCCGACGCGAGCGTAAATCGTCGGGCCGATCGGTTGCGGCAATGGCGCATCGAGTACGCCTTCGCGACCCAGCGGCAATGAACTGATGATCCGTCCGACCGGATCGACGACGGCGGAAATGCCGCTATTGGCGGCGCGCGCCAGCGGCAGACCGTCCTCAATCGCGCTCAGGCGTGCTTGCTGGAAATGTTGGTACGGCCCGGTCGAAATCCCGAACCAGCCGTCATTGGTCACATTGACGATCCAACCCGGCCGTATGCCCGCGGGTGTGGCGTCGCCGGGAAAGATGACTTCGTAGCAGATAAGCGGCAGCGCAAGCGGCGCGCCGGGAATTGCGATCAGCCGGTGCCGATCGCCGGCGAGAAATCCGCCGCGCTGCTCTGTGAGCGCCTGCAAGCCGAGCCGTTCCAGGAAATGCTGGAACGGCAGATATTCGCCGAACGGCACCAAGTGCACCTTGTCGTAGATGGTGGCGATCGAGCCGTTGTGATCGATCACGTAGATCGAATTGTAGACACCGGAGGCCGCCGGATTGTCCGGATCGGCAAGCCGCACGGCGCCGGTGATCAGCACGGTGCCGTGTTGCAGCAAATTTGTGATCTGTCCGAGCGCATCGGCCTCGCGCGTCAGAAAAAATGGAAACGGCGATTCGGGCCAGATCAGATGCGTGATGTCGCGTGCGCCGAGCGATTGCGAGCCTGAGGCGCGGTCGGACAGAGCGATATAGCGATCCATCACCTGTTGTTTGGCGGCATAATTGAAGCGAACATCCTGCTGCAGATTGGGCTGCATGATGCGCAGATGCACGCCATCGACCAGCCGCGTCGGCGTGCGTGCGAGCCGCAGCGCGCCGAAGCCGCCGAGCGCGACGAGCGCCGTGAGGCCGAGCGCAAGTGGCAACCACGGCCGGCGCGTTTCGCTGCGATCGTCGGTCAGTGTCGCGGGAGTAGCGAACACGGCGATGGCGATGAAAGTGAGGCCCCAGATCCCGACCACCGACGCGGCTTGCGCCAAGGGCAAAGGAGCGGCGAGCGCGTAACCGAACGCGTTCCAGGGAAAGCCGGTTACGAGTTCGCCGCGCAGCCATTCCGCAATGGTGAGCGTTGCGGCCAGAGCCAGGATGCGCGATGCGCCGCGGGTCCACAGCAGGCGGGCCAAGGCGACGCCGAATGCGGTATAGACCGCAAGCACCGCAGGCAGACCGATCACCGCGATGGGCAACAACCAGCCGAAAGTTGGAGCGTCGACAAGAAAGGCGTAGCCGATCCAATAAAGACCCGCGATAAAATAGCCGAATCCGAACCACCAACCCGTCGCAGCGGCGGTGGCCACACCGTTCCAACGCCCGACGCCAGCGCCGTCGATGAGCCAGACCAGCGTCGGGAAAGTCAGAAACAAGATCGGCCAAGCGTTGAAGGGCGCCATCGCCAGCGCCGATAGCGCGCCGGCGGCGAACGCAATCAGTCGGCGGCGCCAACCCCAGGCCAGCACGATGGCGTGGATCAGACTAGTCAACGTCACGGCGTGCGCGGCGGGTTCTGGTTTGGCCGATTAACCTCCTCGCGCGGCGTTGTCGCCCGGGCCGCGACGGTCCGCACCAAAGCCGTGGGCTCGCGCGCGCTGGCCGGACGGCGATCTTTGCGCAGATAAATCCGCACCCGCTTGACCCGGCGCGGATCGGCGTCGAGCACCTCGGCCTCGAACGGCTCCGGCCCGGGCACGAGTTCGCCACGCACCGGAACATGGCCGGCCCTGGTGACGAGATAGCCGCCGAGAGTGTCGACCTCGTCGGCGACGTCGCCGACATCGAACTCTTCGCCGATCGCTGCGCGTACATCCTCGAGGCTGGCGCGGCCATTGGCCACGAACGCGCCGTCGCTTTGCCGCGTCACCGTCGGACCCTCCTCCTCGTCATGCTCGTCGGCGATATCGCCGACGATGAGTTCGACCAGATCCTCGATCGATACCAGCCCGTCGCTGCCGCCGTATTCGTCGATGACGAGCGCGAGGTGAATGCGCGTCGCCTGCATCTTCGCCAGGAGATCGAGCGCCGGCATCGACGGCGGAGCATAGAGCATTTCGCGCACGATCTTGGTCGTCGCCAACGGCATCGACAAATCGATATTGGCGAAATTCAAAGCGGCCGTGGCCGGCCGCTCGCCGGGGGAAGGCGTTGCGGCCGCGGGATCAGCCGCCGCGTGCGCCGCCATGAAAGCGACCAAGTCGCGGATATGCACCATGCCGATCGGATCGTCGAGCGTATCATTGTAAACGACGAGCCGGGAATGACTGGCCACCTCGAATACTTTGACCAGATCGCCGAGCGCGATGTCCTGCTGCACGGCGACGATATCGGCGCGTGGCACCATGATGCCTTCGATCCGGGTCTCGCGCAGACCAAGGATGTTTTTGAGCATAACGGCTTCTTCGGGTGAAAAACCCGATTGCGGCTGCTCCGCGGTCAGCACAAGCTCGAAGTCGGCACGCGTCGACGCCGCCTTCCAGCCAAACAGGATACGCATCACGCGCGTCAGCCAGCCCTCCGGCGGCTGGCTTGGTTCCGGCACCACCATCGGTAGCGCGCGGTGCTCGCTGTCGCTCGGTTCGCTGCGCGGTGGGGGTTGAGTCATCATCAATTCCGACATCGGAAATCGCAGCTGATTTCAGGACTTAAGCGAGCGCCCGCCGGGCGCTGCGGCAGGATGTTTGGCTGCCGGTTTGGCGACAGGTTTGGCAGCTTTCTTGATCGTTGCCCTGGCGGTCGTCGTGCGGACCGGGGATTGCCGGGTGCGTGGTCGGTAGGGATCCGGGATCGCGAGCTGACGCAGAATGGCGCGCTCGGTCTGTTCCATCGCCACGGCATCATCTTCGCGTTCGTGATCGTAACCAATGAGATGCAAGAATCCATGGATGGCCAAGTGGGCGACATGATGCGCCAACGGCTTGCGCGCGTCGCGGGCCTCGCGCACGACGGTTTCAAAGGCCAGGACGATGTCGCCGAGGTGTCCACCAAGATTCTTGCCCGTTGCGGTTTTGGCCGGAAACGACAGCACATTGGTGGCCGCATCGACGCCCCGCCAATCCCGGTTGAGCACGCGTATGGCGGAATCATCGGTCAGAACGATGGCGAGCTCCATTGCTTCTGTTAACCGCATCGTGGCGGCGGCGTGCGTAACGGCGCGCCGCACCATCGCTTTCGCCGCCGCGGCATCGTTCCAACGGGCGCTGGCGACCAATACGTCGATCTCAAGCGGAAGGCGCTTGCTCCGGGTCATTCCCGCCGCTCGCGCTTCTTCGCCGCTTCCCGGTCATAGGCCGCGACGATGCGCGCCACGAGTTCATGGCGGATCACGTCGGAGGCCGTGAAGCTGACATGGCCAATGCCCTCGATGCCATCGAGCAGCCGCACCGCATCGGCGAGACCGGAGGTTTGGCCCGGCGGCAAGTCGACTTGGCTGGGGTCGCCGGTGACGACCATGCGGCTATTCTCGCCGAGCCGGGTGAGCAGCATTTTCATCTGCATCGCGGTGGTGTTTTGCGCCTCGTCGAGAATGATGGCGGCATTCGCCAGCGTGCGGCCGCGCATGAAGGCGAGCGGCGCAATTTCGATCTCGGTGGTCTGCAGGGCGCGCTCGACGATGCGCGCGTCCATCATGTCGTAGAGCGCGTCGTAGATCGGCCGCAGATAGGGATCGACCTTCTCGCGCATATCGCCGGGCAGGAAGCCGAGCCGCTCGCCGGCTTCGACCGCTGGCCGCGACAGCACGATACGATCGACTTCCTTGCGTTCGAACAGTTGTACGGCGTGCGCCACGGCAAGCCAGGTCTTGCCGGTCCCGGCGGGGCCGGTCGAGATCACGAGCGCATGGCGTTTGAGTGCGCGGATATAGGCATCCTGCGCCGCGGTACGGGCGCGGACGCGACGCTTGCGCAGATTGATCTCCTCGAAATTCTCCCGTCCCACGACCGGATCGAAATCAAACAGCGAGCCCTGCGACAGAGCGAGCCGGATGGTGCCATCGACATCGCCTTGCACCAGTTCGTCGCCGTTCTTGAGCCGCTCGTAAAGGTTTTCGAGGACACGACGCGCCTGATCGCTCGCGTCGCGCGGACCTTCGATGGTGACGTGATTGCCGCGCGAATTGGCGACAACGCCGAGCCGCCGCTCGATCAAAGCGAGATTCTGGCCATATTGCCCGAACAGCGCCGATGCCAGCCGATTGTCATCAAAGGTCAGAACAACTTGGGTGGTGGCATTATCCGGCGCGACAAACACCGCCTCTTCAGTTCCAGTGGGACCGGGTGTTCGCAATTCAGGCTCCTGCGCCGACGAGATCGGCGGCTTGCACGGGCTTGTGCGCAAGAGCACCGAACAGACTGTTGGTGCCGATGTCGGTGATGGTCACCGCGGCAACGCTGCCGATCAAAGAAGCGGGCGCGTCGACCTGCACCGGCTGCAGATAGGGCGAGCGGCCGACCAGCTGACCCTGATGCCGGCCGGGGCGCTCGAACAGCACGTCGAAGGTGCGGCCGAGGCAGCGCCGGTTGAACGCCGCCTGACTGCGCTCGATCGCCGCCTGCAGGCGCTGCAAGCGCTCCGATTTTGTCGCTTCGTCAACCTGATCGTCCATCTCGGCGCCCGGCGTTCCCGGGCGCGGCGAGTATTTGAAAAAAAACGCGCCGGACAAACCGACCTCGTCGATCAGGCCGAGGGTGGCTTCGAAATCGCTTTCGGTCTCTCCCGGAAAGCCGACGATGAAATCGGAGGTGAGCGCAAGATCGGGCCTCGCCTCGCGCAGCCGGCGCACGACGTCGAGATAATGTGCGCGCGTATGGCGGCGGTTCATCGCCGCGAGAATGCGATCGGAACCCGATTGGACCGGCAGATGAAGTTGCGGCATGAGCTCACGCAGATCGCGATGCGCCGCAATAAGGTCGTCGCTCATGTCACGCGGATGACTGGTGGTGTAACGCAGCCGCTTAATGCCCTCGACCCGCGCCAGGAGGACGAACAGCCGCGCCAGCGACCACGGCCGCCCATCCGGTCCCTCGCCGTGATAGGCGTTGACGTTCTGGCCGATCAGCGTGACCTCGCGCACGCCGGCCGCGGCCTGATGCTCGACCTCGGCGAGGATTTTCTGCACCGGGCGCGATGTTTCCGCGCCGCGGGTATAGGGCACGACGCAAAATGTGCAGAACTTGTCGCAGCCCTCCTGCACGGTGACGAACGCGGACACACCGCGCGCGCGGATGGCCGCGCGGCCGGGTGCGGCGAGATGATCGAATTTATCGTCGATCGGAAACTCGGTATCGATCGCCCTGCCGTCGCGGGCGGCGCGCGCCAAGAGGTCGGGCAGGCGGTGATAGTTTTGCGGACCGAACACGAGATCGACCGCGGGTTGTCGGCGGATGATCTCAGCGCCTTCGGCCTGGGCGACGCAGCCGGCGACGGCGATGACGAGGTGCCGGCCCGCGGTGGCGGCGGCTTCCTTCATGCGGCGCACGCGCCCCAGTTCAGAATAAACTTTCTCGGCCGCCTTTTCACGGATGTGGCAGGTGTTGAGGATGATCAGATCGGCGTCTTCGGGCGCCGCGGTCTCGACATAGCCCTGAGGCGCCAGCGTGTCCGCCATACGACGCGAGTCGTAGACGTTCATCTGGCAGCCGAAAGATTTAACGTAGAGCAGTTTGCGGTTGCCGTTCATGCCGGTGGTGGTCGAGCCCAAGCCTTTGATCCTGGCGGCTTTATGCCGAAGCCATTGTGCTAAGCCTTTATCCCAGCTAGCAAATTCTGTTCCATTGCGGCGCGATATGGGCCGCGCTTAGCGATCTTGTCTTACCGGGATTCCCGGCAAAAGGGAACGCCGCCAAAGAACGCATTAGTCCAGGGTCTGAACATTGGCGTCTTTGATGACTTTCGACCATTTGACGATCTCCGCCTTGATATAGGCATCGAGCTCCTCAGGGCTACTGGCTCGGGTTGTCATGCCGAGCTCGATGTAGCGCTGACGGGTGTCCTCGCGATCGAGCGCCGCCTGCGCCGCGGCGTTAAGTTTACTCCGGATGACCTGCGGCGTGCCGGCCGGCGCGACGATTCCGAACCAGGTCTCGGACTCAAATCCCGGCAGTGTTTCGGCCACGGTCGGTATCTCGGGCACTGACGGCGAACGCCGCGCACTCGTCACTGCGATACCGCGTAGCGTCCCGGCTTTGATATTGCCCATGACGGCGGAAAGGTTGGCGAACATCAGCGGGATTTGTCCGGCGAGCAGATCGTTGATCGCTCCGGCTTCGCCGCGATAGGCGACATGAATCATTCTGATACCGGCGTCGTATTGAAACAGTTCGGCGGTCATATGCGGCGTCGTGCCAATACCGCCGGTGCCGAAATTGACCTTGCCGGGACTGGCCTTGGCCATGGCGATCACATCCGCGACCGAATGCGCGGCCGATGCCGGATTGACCACAAGCGCAAGCGGCGAGGCACCGGTGAGCGCAATGCCGGAGAAATCCTTCACTGGATCGATCGTCACTTTGCGATAAAGCGCCGGCGCGACCGCACAGGTCGTCTGGCTGCCCATCATCAGCGTGTAGCCGTCCGGATCCGCCTTCGCCAAGTCTTGCGCCGCGATCAAGCCGCTCGCGCCGGCGCGGTTCTCGACCAAAATCGGTTGGCCGAGAATTTTCGACATTTGCTGCGCCATGATGCGCGCCGCCACGTCGGTGCCGCCGCCGGCGGCGAAGCCGACCAGGAGTTTGATCGGCCGGTTGGGAAAGCTGTCTTGGGCCCGGGCCGTGCCGGCGATCACGCCAATGGCGAGCGCAACGGCGAGCGCATATTTGGCCGCAACACGCAATGCTCGCATGGCCGTCTCCCCGATGTCCGCTCCCGTGCGGCCCCGACTTTGCCGGGCCCGTTCTTGTTGTTGTTCACTCTATCGAGTTCGGCGCTCTGCGTCAGCCGAGATCGCGGCGCAGAACCAGCGCCGCCGCACCGCTTTGATAATAGCCTTGGCGCTGGCCCACCTCGCGGAACCCGCCCCGGCTATAGAGCCGCCGCGCCGGGGCGTTTTGCTTATCGACTTCAAGAAACACCGATCCGACGCCGAGGCCGGCCAAGCGGCGCAGATGCAAATCGAGCAATGGACGGGCGAGCGCCCGCCCGCGCCATGCCGGCGCGATCGCGACCGACAGGATCTCGGCTTCTCCGGCAGCCATTCGCGACATGATGAAACCGATCATGGTCCGGCCGCGCATCGCGCGGTGCGCCACCACATTGCGTTCGAGCAGGAGCCGGTGAATCTCGTCCTCGCCCCAGCCGCGCTTGAACGAGACGCCATGGACGGCGGCAATCGCTGCGGCATCAGCCGGCCGAGCCTCGGCGAAGCTGGGCTTGCCGCGGCCCAACAGGCGAGCGATGAGCGGCATCATCGGCGCGGCAATTGCGCTGCGTTTTGTGGCTGCGCGTCGGGCGCGCGCAGATATTGCGGCTGCGGCGGCGCTTGCGCTTGCGGCATTACGGCGCCGATCTGCGCGATCCAGGCGATATCGGGCGCTTGCCGCGCATCGACGGTCACCGGCGGTGGCGCCGTAGCAGGCAGCCCGTCGGCAACCGCTTGGGCGGCTGAGCCGACAATGCATGATGCTGCATCGGACGCCGCGCGCACCGCTTCGCTCAAGGGCACCAGCCGCGCTCCGAGCCGGCTGCGACCACCGGGATCGAAGACCTGAAGATAAACGTGGCCATGCCGCGCATCGATAGCGGCGATCACCGGGCTTAATTCGTCGGCGCCAAGATAAGGCGCGGCATAGGCCGACAATGTCGACACGCCGACGACCGGCAATTTGGTCGCGACGCCAAAGCCGCGTGCCGCCGCAATGCCGACTCGCATGCCGGTGAAGCTGCCAGGCCCCGTGGTCACCACCACACGGTCGAGGTCGCCGAAACTCATGCCGGATGCTTGCATGACACGCGCCACCATGGGCATCAGCGCTTCGGCATGGCCACGCGTCATGGCGATGCTTTCGCTTGCGACTATGCCGCCATTCGCGGTGTCGAGCACGGCCGCGGACGAGGCCGCCAGCGCAGTATCAATGGCGAGCACGCGCATAGAATTTAAACTGTGCTGGACCGGCCGGTCCAATGCGCCCGATCAGATTGACCGGGTTAATTAGATTGACCGGGTTACATGGGCCGGACTTCGGTGACGTCGGGTACGAAATGACGCAGCAAATTCTGGATGCCATGGCGCAGCGTCGCCGTCGACGACGGGCAGCCGGAGCAGGCGCCTTTCATGTTGAGATAGACGACGCCGTCCTTGAAGCCGCGGAAGGTGATATCGCCGCCGTCATTGGCGACTGCCGGGCGCACCCGCGTCTCGATCAGGTCCTTGATGGTAGCGACCGTTTCGGCGTCGGCGGGTTCGAAGAATTCGTCACCGTCGCTTTGCGCGGTGCTGCCGGCCGCCATCAGCGGCGCGCCGGACATGTAATGCTCCATGATGGCGCCGAGGATCATCGGCTTGAGCTGCTGCCACTCGCCGTCGCTTTTGGTCACAGTGATGAAATCTGAGCCGAAGAACACCCCGCTGACGCCTGAGATGGCGAACAGCCGTCCGGCGAGCGGCGATTGCGCCTCCGCCTGGTCGGCCTCGCGCAGTTCGAGCGTGCCGTTTTCAAGCACCGTCCGTCCCGGGAGGAATTTCAGGGTCGCCGGGTTCGGCGTCGCTTCGGTCTGGATGAACATGGCATCCTCTTACTGGCATTCGCTGCCGCTATGCGCCCTTTGGGCGCCAATTCAGTCTAATACATCAATCCAGTCTAATACGTGGCGAATTCCCTTGGAAGTTCAAGTCTGCGCCCGGCGGTCTAGATTCTTCGTTTGAGCATGATCTTGTCCGAAAACCGGTTTCCACTTTTCGGGATCATGCTCTAGGAGCGCACGAAGCCGACCACGTCCTTGACCGCATTCATGGTCTGGCGGGCAATTTTCTGCGCCCGCCCGGCGCCGTCGGCGAGCACGGCGTCGATTGAGATCGGATCGTTGAGCAGCCGCTTCATCTCGGCGCCGATCGGCCCAAGCTTGGCAACCGCAAGATCGGTCAACGCCGATTTGAAGGTGGAGAACTGCGCATTGCCGAATTGCGCGAGCACGCCCGCGCGGTTGGTGTCCGCCAGCGCTGCATAGATGCCGACCAGATTGTCGGCTTCGGGCCGTGTCGCGAGGCCCTTTTCTTCGCTCGGCAGCGGTTCCGGATCGGTCTTGGCGCGGCGGATCTTTTGCGCAATAGCGTCCGCATCGTCAGTGAGATTGATGCGGGAAAAGTCGGAGGGGTCCGACTTCGACATTTTCTTGGCGCCGTCGCGCAGTGACATGACACGGGTCGCTTCGCCGGTGATCAGCGGCTCGGGCAAGGGAAAGAAGGTATCGCCGTAGCCCTTCTCTGCGATCGAGACGGCGAAATCGTTGTTGAATTTCTGCGCGATGTCGCGCGACAGTTCGAGATGCTGTTTCTGGTCCTCGCCGACCGGAACATGGGTGGCGCGATAGACCAAGATATCGGCCGCCATCAGCGTCGGGTAGGCATAGAGTCCGATCGAAGCGTTTTCGCGGTCCTTGCCGGCCTTTTCCTTGAACTGGGTCATGCGGTTGAGCCAGCCGAGGCGGGCCACGCAATTGAACACCCAGGCGAGCTCGGCGTGTTCGGCGACCTGGCTCTGGTTGAATACGATGTGTTTTTTAGGATCGATGCCGCAGGCGAGAAACGCCGCGGTCACTTCGCGGATGGCGCGCGGCAGTTCGACCGGGTCCTGCCAGACCGTGATCGCATGCAGGTCGACGACGCAATAAATGCAATCGTAGCGGTCCTGCAATTCGACGAAGCGCTTGATCGCGCCGAGATAATTGCCGAGGTGCAGATTACCGGTGGGCTGCACGCCGGAAAAAATCAGTTCCTTGAATGCCATCTCTTAAACACCGTGCGTTCCGCTTGCCGGTGTCCCCATGTCAAGTGTCCCCATGCCACGGCGCCGGCTTGCCGTGCAAGGGGCGGCCGTTATAGTGCGCCTCCCGCCACCAGCCCAAGCCAAAGCCAAAGCACCACAGCCATGACAACCGCCCGTTACGACGTTCTCGGCATCGGCAATGCGATCGTCGACGTCATTGCCCGCGCCGAAGAGGATTTTTTGCTCGCGCAAGGCATGCGCAAGGGCGGCATGGCGCTGATCGACGGCGCGCGGGCACAGGCGCTGTACGAGGCGATGGGGCCGGCGGTCGAGATGTCCGGCGGCTCGGCGGCGAACACCATCGTCGGGCTCGCTTCGCTCGGCGGCCGCGCCGCATTCGTTGGCAAAGTCAAAGCCGATGGGCTCGGCACCGCCTTCGCCCACGACATTCGCGCCGCCGGTGTCAATTTCTCGACGCCGCCAGCCATTGCCGGCCCGTCGACCGGCCGCTGCTATGTGCTGGTGACGCCTGACGGCGAGCGAACCATGAACACCTATCTCGGCGCCGCGCAGGACTTGCATCCTGACGATATCGACGCCGACACCATCGCGGCGAGCGCGGTCATCTATCTCGAGGGCTATTTGTGGGATCCGAAACACGCCAAAGAGGCGTTTCTCAAGGCGGCGAAGATCGCGCATGAGGCCGGCCGCAAGGTGGCGCTGACGCTGTCGGACGCGTTTTGTGTCGACCGCTGGCGTGAGGAATTCCTGCAGCTGATGCGCACGCGGACCGTCGATCTGATCTTCGCCAACGAGGCCGAATTGCACAGCCTCTATCAAACCTCGGATTTCGATGCCGCGATCGCGGGCTTGCGTGCCGACATCGCAATAGCGGTGATCACGCGCAGCGAGAACGGATGCCTGATCGTCAGTCCCGACGGCGCCGAGGCGGTGCCGGCGTTTCCCGTCGAGCGCGTCGTCGACACCACGGGCGCCGGCGATCTGTTCGCGGCCGGGTTCCTCTCAGGGTTGGCGCGCGGCGCCGACGACCGCACCTGCGGGCGGCTTGGCGCGCTGGCGGCGGCCGAAGTGATCCAGCATCTGGGTGCGCGGCCGGAAACCTCGCTCAAGGATCTCGCGCGCGAAAACGGCCTGCTCGACTGATTTTGGCCGATCGATACCGGCTCGCGTCAGCGCGCCGTCATATCTCCGGTAACCAATTGCTAACCAAACATGGTTAACGACTGGTCAACCGTAATTCCGGAGATCAGACCATGGCGCAGAGCCCGGACTTCAATGCCGACGGCGAAAAACCCGCAGTCAAGGCCGCCAAATCGTCCGACGCCAATTTGCCGATGGTCGTGTCGCCGAGACTAGGCGCCGGCGAAGACGAAACCGTCGGCGCGGCTTCTGACGAGCCGGCTGAAGAGACCGTAGCGGCTGCCGCGCCGGCCTCCTCCCCGCGCTTTCTCATGCTCGCGGGCGCACTCGCCTTCGCCGCCGCCTTCGGCTCCTTTGTCGGTTCGGTGTCGGGCTCCGGTCTGTCGCGGCTGATCTATCCCGAGACGCCGACTGTCGCCGCCGAAAACGCCAGCGATACGCTGCGCGCCATGAAGCAACAACTGGCCGAACTCGCCACCATCAAGGCCAGTCTCGACGCCGCATCGCATAATACCTCAAGCCAATTCGCCAAGATCGCCGACAAGATCACGGACCGGCTCGATCGGCTGGACGTCCATGGCGCAGCAACGGCCGAAACCACGGGTTCGATCGCGGCCGTACCCGCATCGCCGGCCGCGGCGCCACCGCCCGCGGCGGCATCGTCCGCAGAGACTGCGAAACTCACCGATCGGGTTCTCGACGATTGGGTGGTGCAGGATGTGCAGAACGGCCGTGCTTTGATCGCCAGCCGCTACGGCGGCATGTTCGATGTCGGCGCCGGCAGCTTCCTGCCCGGCGTCGGTCGCATCGACAGTATCAAGCGCCTGGACGGCCAGTGGATGGTGCTGACGGCACGCGGCACGATCACCTCCGGCCGATAAGCGGCCATCGCGTCAGCCGCTGCTGTCTAACACGTCACTTCCCGGAAGCGGGGGACGGCCGCTATGCGCGGCCGGTAGCCTTGCCGTCACGCTGCCGCCACGTTCCGTGCCGAACTTCGCTTTGTCATGGCGCGCGACGGACAAAATCGGATTAAGCGAGACCTTGGCGGCCTGATGCGTCTCGCGCGTATCGTGGCCATCGTGTGTGCCGTAGCAGCGTTCAGTCCAGTGGCGCGCGCGCAGACGGCGGATGCGCCCGCGGCCAAGCCGGAAATGATGGAAAATTGCCCGGGCCTTGTCGCCGCCAACCGGCCGCGCGCCATTCCCGCGGCGTTTAAACTCGCGGCGCTCAATGCCGACCAGGTGCGCCTGACCTATGTCGGCCACGCCACCTTCCTGATCGAGAGCCCGCAGCTGGTGCGAATCGCCACCGACTACAACGACTATGTCCGGCCGCCGCTCTTGCCCGACATCGTCACCATGAACCACGCCCACGACACCCATTACACGGACAACCCTGACCCCGCGATCAAATACGTGTTGCGCGGCTGGGGGCCGAGCCCGGCCGAGCCGGCGATTTGGGACGTGAAGTATCGCGACGTGCGGGTGCGTAACGTGCCGACCAATATCCGAGACGGCGCGGGCGGCACCGAGCGCTACGGCAATTCGATCTTTGTTTTCGAGATCGCCAATCTGTGCATCGTCCATCTCGGCCATCTGCACCACACGCTGACGCAAGCCCAGCTCAACGAGATCGGCCGCCCCGACGTGGTGATGGCCCCGGTCGACGGCGGGTACACGCTCGACCTCGACGGCATGATGGAGGTGCTGAACGCGCTGAAACCCCAGATGATCATCCCGATGCACTTTTTCAGCCAATACACGCTCGACCGCTTCCTCGATCGCGCCCGCCAGCAATGGGACGTTGCGGCCGCGGAGATTCCGTCAGTGGTGGTGTCGAAGACGACGCTGCCGGCGAAGCCGGAGGTTTTGGTTTTGCCGGGGCATTGAGCTCATCCCGGCGCCGCCCAGGGGGGAATTCGACCCCTAGATATCCACGCTCGCCGTCAGCGCGTTGGCTTCGATGAACAGCCGGCGGGGCTCGACCTTGTCGCCCATCAGCTCGTCGAAGATGGTGTTGGCTTCGTCGATTTCCTTGATGCTGACTTGCAGCATGGTGCGGGCGTTGGTGTCGAGCGTGGTTTCCCACAGCTGCGAGGGGTTCATCTCGCCGAGGCCCTTGTAGCGCTGTAGCGTCACGCCTTTGCGGCCCACGGCGGTGACCGCCTCGAACAGGCTGACCGGGCCATGGATGGCGGTTTCGTCGTCCTTGCGCTTTAACATCGCCGGCGGCGTCGGCCGCGGGAAGACTTTTTGCAAGGACGGCGCAAATTCGTCGAGCTTGCGGGCGTCGACCGAGCCGAGCAGCGCTTGATCGATCACGGCGACTTCCTTGACGCCGCGCACCGTGCGCTCGAACTGAAAGCCCGCGCCTTCGGTGAATTGGCCCTGCCAGCCGCGTTCGGTCTCCTCCGACAGCGCATCAAGGCGCTTGGCAATATAGGGCACCGCGGCGACGGCCTTTTGCGGGTCGCCGAAAATGTCGCGATTGAGTACGCTCAAGATCGCCGCTTGTTCGACGACCTGGCGATTGTAGCGGCTGTGCAGCCCGCGCAACAGATTGCGGATCGCGCGCGCGTCCTCGACCAGCTTGCGCAGGTCGTTGCCGGCGCGCACTTCGCCGGACGACAGCCGCAGCGAGGTGTCTTCCAGGCCGGTATCGATCAGATAATTTTCGAGCGCGTGTTCGTCCTTGAGATATTGCTCGGACTTGCCGCGGGCGATTTTGTAAAGCGGCGGCTGCGCGATGTAGAGATGGCCGCGGTCGATGATCTCGCGCATCTGCCGGTAGAAAAACGTCAACAGCAAAGTGCGGATATGGGCGCCGTCGACGTCGGCGTCGGTCATGATGATGATCTTGTGGTAGCGCAGCTTGTCGGCGGTGAATTCGTCGGCGCCGATGCCGGTGCCGAGCGCGGTGATCAAGGTGCCGATCTGCTCGGACGACAGCATTTTGTCCATGCGCGCCCGCTCGACATTGAGGATCTTGCCGCGCAGCGGCAAAACCGCCTGGAATTCGCGGTTGCGGCCCTGCTTGGCGCTGCCGCCGGCTGAATCGCCCTCGACGATGAACAGTTCGGATTTGGCCGGATCGCGCTCCTGGCAGTCCGCGAGCTTGCCGGGCAGCGAGGTGACGCCGAGCGCGCTCTTGCGCGTCATCTCGCGGGCCTTGCGCGCCGCCTCGCGGGCAGCTGCCGCCTGGACCACCTTGGCGACAATGATCTTGGCCTCGGCGGGATGCTCCTCGAGCCACGCCTTGAGCATCTCGTTGATCACGCCCTCGACCACCGGGCGGACCTCCGATGACACCAGCTTGTCCTTGGTCTGCGACGAGAACTTCGGATCGGGCACTTTGACCGAAAGCACCGCCGTCAGTCCTTCCCGGCAATCGTCGCCGGTGAGCGCAACCTTCTCCTTGCGCGCGCCGCCGGCGGATTCGGCATAGCCGGTCACTTGGCGGGTCAAGGCGCCGCGGAAGCCGGCGAGATGCGTGCCGCCGTCGCGTTGCGGGATGTTGTTGGTGAAGCAGAGCACGGTCTCGTGGTAGCCGTCGTTCCACCACAGCGCGCATTCGACGCCGGTGCCGTCGCGTTCGGCCGTCATGACGATCGGCTGCGGAATCAGCGGCGTCTTGTTGCGGTCGAGATATTTCACGAAGGCCTCGACGCCGCCCTCGTAGCGCAGTTCCTCGCGCTTCTCGACGGCATGACGCATGTCGGAAAGCACGATGGTGACGCCGGAATTGAGGAAGGCGAGCTCGCGCAGCCGGTGCTCCAGCGT
The DNA here is from genome assembly GCA_049519075.1 of Xanthobacteraceae bacterium. Taxonomy (GTDB): domain Bacteria; phylum Pseudomonadota; class Alphaproteobacteria; order Rhizobiales; family Xanthobacteraceae; genus BOG-931. Next base: position 22,920 of record JBEKRD010000068.1, read on the forward strand.
CGCAAAATCGAATTCCGTCATGGTGAAGGTCTTCTTCGACGGCAGGAATGTCACTTCGGTGCCACGCTTGTCGCGCGCGGCGCCGACGACGGCGAGCGGCGCCACCGCGTCGCCGTCGCGAAATTCCATGGCGTTCTCCTGGCCGTCGCGCCAGATCGTGAGCTTGAGCCAGCTCGACAGCGCGTTGACCACCGAGACGCCGACGCCGTGCAGGCCGCCGGAAACTTTGTAGGAGTTCTGGTCGAATTTTCCGCCGGCGTGCAGCTGGGTCATGATGACCTCGGCAGCCGACACGCCTTCGCCCTTGTGAATGTCGGTCGGAATGCCGCGGCCGTCGTCGCGCACGGTGCAGGAACCGTCGGGATTGAGCGTGACGGTGACTTCCTTGGCGTAGCCCGCGAGCGCCTCGTCGATTGCGTTGTCGACGACTTCGTAGACCATGTGATGCAGGCCCGAGCCGTCGTCGGTGTCGCCGATATACATGCCCGGCCGCTTGCGCACGGCATCGAGCCCCTTGAGCACCTTGATCGATTCTGCGTCGTAATCGGAAGGCGAAGGGACCGGCTTACGGATAGGTTCGGCCATGCAGGAAGCTTTCGAACATGTTGCTGTCGAATCGGTACAAAAAAGCGCGGGTGAATCAAAGATTCTTGTACACGAAAACAGGCGCTCGTACAGCGCAAATTGATCTGCATTAAGATATTGTCAAATCGCCATTTTTCAAGGTTTTAGCGGGCGCAAAAAGCGGCCTCGATTCGGCCCCGAATTGGCCGCGACAGCTAACGCTTCGGCAATGCCAAATCGGACCCCGCGCCGCGCCGGACGCGATTACAGTCCGGCTCCTCGCGAGGAGCGTCCCGGCGAGGGCTTGAGGAGGTGCGATTGGCTCGGTTCGTAGTCGGGAACCGGATGTTGAAACGAGCCCAGCGCGGCGGCCCAGAGTTCCATGCGATCCAGGTCCTCGTGCAGGCGCTCAAGGGATTCAATGAGATTGCGGACAATCATGTCTTCTGCCAGTTCCGGCATTGTTGTTGGGCCTTTGTCCCGTTTCGGACATTTTCTGCTCCTTGGAGTTAAGACGAGTCGCGGCTGTTCGGTTCCGAACTTAACGGCGTCGCAGCCCAGCCAATCCCGGAACTTTTCAAGGCCCCGAACTCTCAGCTTTTCTGCTGTCGCGATTGCAGCCGTCCGGCAGCGACCTCGACTACCGTCGCGTCAGCTGTGATCTCGGCAAACAAAGCCGGATCGGCGCCGGTCATCCAGACCTGGCTACCGAGCGCGCGAAGCTCGCCGTGCAGCGCGTCGCGCCGCGCTGGATCGAGATGGGCGACGACTTCGTCGAGCAACAGGATCGGAGCGTGCGCGGTCATCTCGGCGATCAATTTTGCGTGCGCCAGCACGAGGCCGATCAGCAGCGCCTTTTGTTCCCCGGTCGAGGCGTCGGCGGCGGCGATGTTCTTTGCTGCGTAACTGACCTTGAGATCGGTCAGATGCGGGCCGTCGAGTGTGCGCCCAGCCGCGGCATCGCGGGCCCGACTGTCGCGCAGCACGGCGCGGTAGCGCTGTTCGATTTCGGCGGCGGGATGGGCCGGGATCAGCTGTTCCATCCAACCATCCAGCGCGATCTCTGCCGGCGGGAATGCCGCGTCCTTGCGGCGCGCCAGCACCGCTTCGAGCCTCCGCACTGTCTCGACTCTGAGCCCCGCCACCGCGACGGCGAGTTCGGCGGTTTCGTGCTCGACCGCATCGAGCCAGTGCGGATCCGGCCGGGCCTCTTCCAGCAGCCGATTGCGCGAGCGTAGCGCGCGTTCAAGCGCGTTGACCCGGCTGGCGTGCTCGGCGTCGACCGCCAGCACCAGTCGATCGAGAAAGCGCCGGCGCTCGGACGGCGCGCCAGCAAACAGCGCGTCCATCGCCGGCAGCAGCCAAACCACGCGCAGGTGATCGGCGAAGTTCGCGGCCGAGGCCACCGCTTCCCGATCGATCCGGCATTTGCGCTGGACTGCGGCGCCGTCCTCGCCGGCGCGCTCGATTCCGGTCCCGAGTGTAGCAAGCCCCAGCGCGCCCTCGATCTCGGCCGAGACTGCCCATGAGCCGTCGCCCTCGCTGAACGCCACTTCGTCGAGGGTAGCGCGGCGCAGCCCGCGGCCGGGGGCGAGGAAGGAAATCGCCTCGATCAGATTGGTCTTGCCGGCGCCGTTGGCGCCGACCAGCACGATGCTTGCCGCATCAATTTCGAGCGATGCTGCGTGATAGTTGCGGAAGTTGGTCAGCGTCAGACGGCGGACGCGGGCGGGAATCATGGCAGACCGCTTTTAGTCATCATGACCGGGCTTGTCCCGCCCGACCGAGGCCACTTCGGCGCGGCGCAGGCGCGGCCATCCAGGCCTTGGTTAGGTGCTGTGCCGAAAGACGCCTATGCCCGGCGCCAGGCCGGGCACGATGCAGAATTGAGCGCGCGACCCAGCCTGCCTACACCCGCATCGGCATCAAGACATACAGCGCGCCATGCGGGTCCTTGTCCTGGATCAGCGTCGGAGAACCGGGATCGGCTAATCTGAGCACCGCGGTCTCGCTCTCGATTTGGGCTGCAATGTCGAGCAGATAGCGCGAGTTGAAGCCGATATCGATCGGGTCGGCGTCGTATGCGACTTCGAGTTCCTCATTGGCGCTGCCGGAGTCCGGATTGGTGACGGACAGTAACAGCCGGCCGGCACTGATCGACAATTTGACGGCGCGGCCGCGCTCGCTCGACACCGTCGAAACGCGATCGACCGCGGCCTCGAATTCCTTCTTGTCGACGACCAATTCCTTGTCGTTGTTGAGCGGAATGACCCGCGCGTAATCGGGAAACGTACCGTCAATCAGCTTCGAGGTGAGGATCGCCTGTCCGATCGTGAAGCGGATCTTTCCCGGAGAGATCTCGATGGCGACCTCGGCTTCGCTGTCCTCCATCAGGCGCTGCACTTCGCCGACGGTTTTGCGCGGCACGATGATGCCCGGCATGCCGGCGGCGCCCTTCGGCAGCTCGAGCTCCATTTGCGCCAGGCGATGGCCGTCGGTCGCGACCGCGCGCAGAGTCTGCGTCTTAGCCGCGCCGCCGTTGAGGTAGTAGCGCGTTTCTTCGGTCGAGATGGCGAACTGGGTCTTGTCGATCAACCGCTTGAGATCGGCGGCCTTGAGCGTGAACTTGTGCGTCATCTCGCCCGGCGCCAGATCGGGAAAATCGCTTTCCGGCAACGTCTGTAGCGTAAAGCGCGAGCGCCCGGCGCGGATCGACAGCGCGGCGCGGTCGCCCGACGATTCCAGGATGATCTGCGCGCCCTCGGGGAGCTTGCGCACGATATCGAAGAACATATGAGCGGGCACCGTGGTGGAGCCGCCGGGGCCGACTTCCGCCGCGATCGTGTCGGTCACTTCGACATCGAGGTCGGTGGCTTTGAGCGCCAGCTTTGAGCGATCGGCGTGCAACAGCACATTGGCGAGGATCGGAATGGTATTGCGGCGCTCGACCACGCGGTGGACGTGACCCAGCGATTTGAGCAATTCGGAACGCTCTACCGTGACCTTCATTGCGCAATCCGTAGCCAAAGGCGGCCAACAAAGTGGCGGACGCCAAAAGTGGCGTGGCGCGATGCTTTCGGCAAGCCCGCGGCGCAATTGAGCCGGGCTTATCCCGGCCTATTCACAGCCTCTGAGAAGAACCGGCCTGGAATACCGGCCGGAACGGACCACCAGGAGCGAGGGTCAATCCTGAAGCTGGCGTTTGAGCGCCTCGATTTCCTCTGCGAAGGTGCTGTCGTTACCGGCCAGATTCTCGATTTTGCGCACCGCGTGCAGCACGGTGGTGTGGTCGCGCCCTCCGAAACGGCGGCCGATTTCCGGCAGCGACCGCAGCGTCAGGACCTTGGCCAGGTACATCGCCACCTGGCGCGGCCGCACCACATTGGCGGTGCGGCGCGACGACAACAGGTCAGCGCGGCTGACGTTATATTGGCGGGCGACGATGCGCTGGATGTCCTCGATTCTAACGCGTTTCGGCTCGGCCGGCCGGATCAGGTCGCGCATTTCGCGCTCGGCCATCTCCAGCGTTACGGCCTGGCCGGTGAGCTTGGAATGGGCCAATAGCCGGTTGACGGCGCCTTCGAGGTCGCGGCCGTTATGCGTGACCGCTTTGGCGATAAAGACCAGCACCGGCGCCGGCACTTCGAATCCCGGATGATGCAGGCGGGCGGCGGTGATGCGGCTCTTGAGAATTTCAAGGCGCAATTCTTCGCCGAGCGAGCCGATCTCCACGACAAGCCCGCCGGCGAGCCGGGAGCGGACGCGGTCGTCGAGACTCTCGAGATCCGCCGGCGGACGGTCGCTGGCGATGATGACCTGGCGGCCGGCATCGATCAGGGCGTTCAGCGTGTGGCAGAATTCGGCCTGTGTCGAACGGCCTTGCAGGAATTGCAGGTCGTCGATCACCAGGACGTCGATGGCGCGCACCGCTTCCTTGAAAGCGAGCGTCGTCTGGGAGCGCAGCGCCGAGACGAAGCCGTACATGAATCGCTCGGCCGTCAGATAGAGCATTTTACGGTCGCCGCCGTTGTTGCCGGCCCAGGTGATGGCCTGCAACAAATGCGTTTTGCCGAGCCCTACCGCCGCGTGGATATAAAGCGGGTTGAACATCAGCGATTCACCGCGCCGGCTGGTGGCGACCTGTTTCGCCGCAGCCTGCGCCAGCGTATTCGAGCGCCCGACGATGAACGTCTCGAAGGTGAGGCGAGGGTCGAGCGGAGAACCGCCGAGCGCCTCATGCACCGTCATGAACGGCACGCTGGTGCGCCCATTGGCGCCGTCTGTTGCGACGCCGTCGCGGATTTCGCGCGCGGCGGCCGGCGGCTCAGGCGCTTTGATCTTTGCGACAGGCGGTCGCAAGGTGGCCGAGCGGACACTCAGTTCCAGGCGCGTGATGTCCGGCTCCTCCTCCTGCCACTGGGCCAGCACCCGTTCGCTGTAATGCGATTGGATCCAATTGCGCAGGAAGCGCGTCGGCACCGAGAGCCGGACGACGCCCCGATCCACGGCGTCGAGCTCCATGCGCCCGAACCAGCTACTGAACACATCGTCGCCAAGAAGGGAACGTAGCCGCTCCCGGACTCGCCGCCAGCGCTCCTGATCGGTGTTTGTCATTTTGGTCTGCTTTTCCGTCGGAGGATGTTGACCTTGGCGCGTCAGGCGGCGGCGACCCCGCCTTGCCCGACGATGCCGAGATGCAACTCAATTAAATTTCGGAGGTGATGTGGACTGCCGGCGCGAGCGAGTGGAGACGAAAGCGACGGCAGCAAAGCGCGGCGCCGGGTTCAGCCGCTGGACGCTGCTCTAGGCCAACAGCTCTCGAGCCAACTTAGGCCGGTAATCGAAATCGCTTCACGTATTGTCGTTGTCATGCCCCACCCTCCATCGCTCCCAGATTCGATGGTTGTTACTGAACGTTTTTGCAGCCCTGCTGCGAAACTGCCATCTGCGTTATTCCAGTAATTCGGCTGACACTCTAAGCCGCCCTCTTCGCTCAG
>JBEKRD010000069.1:0-25979 GCA_049519075.1 Xanthobacteraceae bacterium
AGCCGCCCGGGAACGGGGTTACGAGCCCCGCCCGCAGGCACCGCACTCGCTCCGTTTCAAGGATCGTCTCGAGAAGCGCCCTTCCGGTGAGCGAGATCGGCGTTATGTAACCGCAGAAGGGACCACTGTCAAGACCAATTGTCATGCGGTCACCGAATTATTTACGGTGACGTCCCGCGCCTGCCTTGATTTAGATCATGTCGCCCTAGGCCATTCTGTACTCTGGTGTTTTTCGCTGACGAAATCCCCCGGTGACGGCACGATGCAACCGAATTTTCTGAAATATCTGGAGCGGCGGGTGCCGCGCTACACCAGTTACCCGACCGCCGTGCAATTCGGCCCCGAGGTTTCGGCGGCAGGCTATGCGGACTGGCTCGCCGATCTGCCGGGCGGAGCCCCGCTGTCGCTTTACGTGCACGTGCCGTTTTGCGCCGAGCTGTGTTTCTACTGCGGCTGCAATACCACGGTGGTGCGCCGCTATGAGCCGGTCGCCGCCTATGTGAAACTTCTCGAACGCGAAATCGCGATGGTCGGCGCGATCGTTAAAAGCCGCGGCGTCGGCAATATGCATTGGGGCGGCGGCACGCCGACCATGCTGGCGGTGCCGGATTTCACCAAAGTGATGGAAGGCTTGCGCGCCCAGTTCGATTTTGCTCCGGACGCCGAACTGGCGATCGAGATCGACCCCCGCACCATAACCCGCGACTACACCCTCGCCTTGGCGCAGCTCGGCATCAATCGCGCCAGTCTCGGCGTGCAGGATTTCGACGAACAGGTGCAACGGACCGTCGGCCGCATGCAAAGCGCGGAGCAGACGGCACATGTGGTCGACTGGTTCCGCGAGGCCGGCGTCAACGGCATCAATCTCGACCTGATGTATGGCCTGCCGTTTCAGACCGAGGCAACGCTTGAACAGACCATCGAGCGCGCACTCAAACTCGACGCCGACCGCATCGCCTTGTTCGGCTATGCCCATGTGCCCTGGATGAAAAAGCACCAGCAGCTTATCCCCGAACAGGCACTGCCGGGCACTTCGGAGCGCTTCGCCCAAAGCCGGCTGGCGGCCGACATGCTGATCGGCGCCGGCTACGAGCCGGTCGGACTCGACCATTTCGCCAAATCCACCGATCTTCTGGCGCAAAGGCGGCGCGAAGCCCGGCTGCATCGCAATTTTCAGGGCTACACCACCGACGAATCGGAGGCTCTGTTAGGCTTCGGCACCTCGGCGATCGGTTCGCTGCCGCAAGGCTATGTGCAGAATGCCGCCAGCACTGTCGCCTACCGCGAAGCGATCTCGGCCGGCAGGCTTGCCACCGTGCGCGGCCGCGCGCTCACCACCGAGGACCGCATCCGGCGCGACATCATCACAAGCCTGATGTGCAATCTGCATGTCGATCTCGCCGAGATATGCGCACTGCACGAAACCAGCGCCGACCGCTTTGCGGCCGAGCTTGCCAATCTCGACGGCTTTGTGCGCGACGGCCTCGTCGAACTTGCCGGATCGGAAATAAGCCTGCCTGAACAGGCCCGCCCCTTCGTGCGCACGGTCTGCGCGGCGTTCGATCAATATTTGACGAAGGACGAGACGCGGTTCTCGCGTGCGTCTTAGGGTGGGGACTCGTCGACGCGCGGGCGTGTTTCGTCAACGTCCACTGACGGATTGCGAAGCGCTTATTCGATTACCGCCGTCGGCGATCGAGAGCACCCGTAACGTCCTTTCCCGCTTTTCTTTAAGTCCGACCCGATATTGATCCGGATCAACAAATTTTCCCTTCTTTTCGATCGTTCCTCCGGACTTTCGCGCCGTAGCGGTTGAAACAAATATTTCTATTAAGCCGCCACCTTCACCCTGAAAACAGTGATTCGCCGGCCCAGTGCCGGGATCCAATTGGGCTCAAGACAAACCCATGAGAACTTTTTTCTGTTCGCCTCGTCATCGCCATGGGTTTGTTCGCCATGGGTTTGTTCGCCATGGGTTTGTTCGCCATGGGTTTGTTCGCCATAGGTTCGTTCGCCATGAGTTTGTCCGCCACGGGTTTGTTGTCAGCAGTTTCCTCTGTACCCTGCTCGCCACGCTGCTGCTGCCGACCGCCGCCTCGGCCGGAGACCAGGTGAATGCCACCGGCAAAGCGGCGGATCGTAATTCTCCCTCTCGGCGCCTTCCCGAACGCCGGCCGGCCAGCAACACTCCGCGATGGACTGTCTCCGTGGAGGCCATCGGCTTGAGCCGCTTCGGCGGCGTCAATCAGACCCTCGTTGAACGCGTGCCGGGCACCGTGCAATTCTCCGACACGTCAACCGCCGCCGGCGCCGAGGCTTTCAACAGCAACCAGTTTCAACAAGCTTTTTCCGCCGGACCGAAAATAAGCGTCATCTACCATGGCGATTCCGGCTGGAGTGCGGAGCTGTCCTATTTCAACATCTTCGATCAGAGCACCACCAAAGCCATTGGCCACGACAGTCCGGCGGACTGGCTGGTGATGAAGGCTCCCGGCAGCTTCTGGCAAACCCAAGATTTCCCGTACCAGGCCATGGCATGGCAATCCACGACCAATCTTTATAATGCCGAGGCCAACGGACGGCTCGACCTCTCGAGCCGCGTGACCATGCTGGCGGGATTGCGCTGGCTCCAACTCAACGACGATCTCCAGGGTACGTTGACACCCGCAGATCTCAGCGCACCGACCTGGAAGCTCATGTGCGATTGCAGTCTGTCTCAGATCATGGCGGGCGGGGCCGCAGGAAATTACCCGCCGTTCTGGAACACGAGCACGATGAACAACCTTTATGGCGCTCAAGTCGGCGCGGATGTGAAGCTCTTTGAGCTTGGTCGCTTTTCGCTCGACGGGCAGATCAAGACCGGACTCTTCGATAACGATGCCGAGCAATCAACCGGGGTCAGCATCCGCAAGATGGTGGACCCGTCGCAGGCCACGACCAACCATGCCGCCTTCGTCGGCGACGCCGACTTGCAGCTGAGATATCAGGTTTCCCGGGGCCTGGCGCTAAAATTGGGCTACAAAGCGCTGTGGCTCGACGGCGTTGCATTGGCGCCCGGACAGATTCAGGAAACTTCCACGACGCCGTCGAGCGTGCATGCCCTTGGCGTCAACTGCGGCTCGCAGGTGCTTTTTCAAGGCGCCACCGCCGGATTGGAATATTCGTTTTAGAAGCGGCTGCCGGCTCCTCGCGGCCCTACGGCCTCGTCACCAGCCATCTGGTGGCGCACACGGACCGGACCCCGTGCAGATATTGCTGCAAAGCGGCGGATGAACCGGCGAACATTCGCCACTGGTGTTGGGGACGGCGTTATAAACGCGCGGATCGACACGGCTGGCGCGATGATGCTTGGTCGCGGCCCATGCCGGGAAACTTGCCGGGAAATCGGCGCTGAGAACAATCGCAGCGAGAAGAACAACTTTTGTCTTGCTGAACATTCTCCCCATCTCCCGGTCGGGCTTTGCGACTCAACCCGTCATTGGCTGGCGGTAGCCAGCCAACACTGGACAAGAATTAAAACCGGCGCCGCTTGTTCCCGTGTCAAATTAAGTTGATGTGCGTCGCTAGGGTGTTGGAATGGGTCGCGCAATGGCGAACGTCCGGCGCGGTCGCGCCGGGCTCGTAAGTCGCGCTTTGGGGACAATGGCGGGTAGAGGCCGCAACGCCACGATCAGCGGTCGTCTATATGTTGAAAAGCCGCTCCGCATTGCCGTGTGCGATGCGCTCCCGGTCGGCGGCGCTGACCGGAATCTGGTCCAAGAACAGGCGCGCCTCCAGCATCGATCCATAGGGATGGTCGACCGAGAACATGATCCGCTCGGGCCCGACCTCAAGCAGCAGGTCGAGAAACGTTGCCGGGAAATTGAAGCCGGCAAAGGTGTAGTAGACATTTTCGCGGAGATAAGCGGCGACCGGGCGATCGAGCTTGGTCATCTCCACCGGCAGATTTCTGTTGAGCCTGGGCAACATGAAGGGAACCCCTTCGCCCAAGTGCCCGATCACGACCTGCAGTTTGGGATAGCGGTCGAACACCCCGCCGAGGATCATGCGAACGAGATGAACGCCGGTCTCGATGTGCCAACCCCAGCCGGCTGACGCGAACATCCCGCTCACAGCCGGAGAAAACCCGCCATACAGCACGTCGGCAACCGGCTTTGCCGGCACCGTCGGATGCAGATAGATCGGGACATTGAGCGCTTCGGCGCGCTCCAGGATCGGCCAGAAGAACTTATCGTCGAGATAGCGGCCGCGCGAATGGCCATTGATGAGGGTGCCCTTGAAACCCTGCTGGCGGACCCTGAGATCGAGCTCAGCGGCCGCTTGCTCAGGCGCCGCGACCGGCAAGGCGGCAAAGCCCGCGAACCGCTTTGGATTATTCTTCACCACGTCAGCCAGGAAATCGTTCGATTCGCGCGCGATCGCGACCTGCTCCTCGACATCGGCCTGCTCGATCCCGGGAGAATTCAGCGAGAGGACCTGCATGTCGATGCCGGCTGCGTCCATCGCAGCGATGCGCGTGTCGCCGACGTCTTGAAGCTGCGCCAAAATCCGCGCGCCCGGGGCCCCGGTAGTGCGCAGCCGTTCGATGAAACCCCGGCCCGGCCCGGCAATCCAGCCGGGGCTCGCGAAATGCTCTTCAAGGGTAACGGTTCTGAACTTTACCGGAGCCTTCGGTGCGTCGTTCCCAGTCTCGCGATTGGCTTGCGCAAGGGTCATTGTCGGCATCGTTGCCGATGCAGCGCCGACGGATGTCGCATAGATGAAGTCGCGGCGATTCATTCCAGTCCTCCCCGGTTCAGACAGCGGCGCCACGCAGCGGTGGCCAGCCAAGCGATCTTAACCGGCGCCGCTTGCTTGAGACAACCCGTCCCCGTTGGCCGCTGACGATCGGGATTTCCTCGCCCTCGGAGGAGACCGCTGCCGGCGGCGCGCTCATGCGTGAGCGGTTCATCGTCACCGCCCGGGGAACCACAGCGGCGCGTGAGCCGACGGTGCTCGCACTCAGGATTTGCTGGCGTATTTGTATTCCGGCGCTGCCCTGAGCTGGTCAATATTTGCGTTCATCGTGGCATGCCATTTGTTGTCCTTGGCTTTGAAGCTGATGGTCGACGGCCGCGCGACGACATAGTGATCGCCCATCCCGAGAAAGCCTCCGACGTCGACAATATAGCCGTTCAGGCCGCTTGCATCCAAGGCGATATCCTTGATCGTGCCGATGTTCTGCTTGTCTTTGTTATAGACCTCCAACCCGACCACGTTCGAGGAAAGTTCGTCATGGGCTGGAACGTAAGCGAACATGCCGCCGGCGGTGCGGCTGGCCCCTGGTGTAATCGCGGTGCAGACAAAAACCTCGGATATTCCCGCGTTCTTGGCGATTCCCTTGGCTGTGTGAACAGCGGTCAAAAAGGAAAGCTGACTCACGGAGCGGGCAACCGTAAGGGTAAGGCCAAGGGGATGCTTCTTTTGCGCGTATTCCTCGCCATAGGCGACCAGGACGTATTTTTGCCCGGCTGGAATCTCACTCGGCGACGAGATGTATTTTACTATTGCCATTGCGCAGGCTTGTTAGCTGTATGAACGATCAGCGTCTGAGCAAAAGTGCTCACTTAAATTGGTCATACGTCCGCGGCGACGCCAGCGATGTCGCGATGGGCTACCGAGATCGTTATCCGGCGCGCCGAGCGCGGGCCGCGACCAAAAAAATGCCCCGGCCGGTGACGCGGTCGGGGCTCCGTTTATTGGCTTGCTAGTGCCGTTAACCGAGGCTCGCGGGCTGATCGATTATTTGCCGTTCTGCGGGTTTGAGCCAGCGCCATAATTCGCGCCACCAGGACCTGCCGGTCCTGCCGACGGGGCATTGTTCTGCGGAGACTGCTGATGCGGCGGCACCGCGTTATAGAGCGGCTTTTGCGCATTGTTGGACTGGTAGTTCGCTCCGCCGGTCTGCGGATTTGAACCGGCTCCATAATTTTGCCCACCGGGACCACCACTGCTTTGCGCGAAGGCCGGCACCGACGCGAGGGCGAGGCCGAGAGTCAGCGCGCCTAAACTTATGATGATTTTTCTCATGGTGCTTATGTTCCTTTTTTTGGTTGGGGGGAAGCCGCATGCAGAATTACGCTTTGCACCCCAGCGGTGTTGATCTGAATCAAATTCGTCCATATCCAATGCGCAGCACTGTCAGTGCAATTTCGCCGCGCGCGTCGCTATGCCATCTTGAACTCCGACGACGAAATCGTTTGTCATGTGACAGAGATGTGATGGCAGACGGTTTTACTGCTTCGGATCGGGAGCACGGACCAGGATTGCACAGAGGCTTTCGTTCCGTCGTAATAATCCCAGGCCTTTTCGTGCACGTAATAAACGAAGGGGCTGATCACGACGCTAAACGCGGTGAGGCCCGCGGCGGCCGCGAGATCGCGCACGAAGAGATAATTGACGCTAAATTCCGACACCGCGGTCACGCCCTCATAGGTGACCGTCTTGGCCACGGCCCTGCTTACCTTGACGCTGCCGAAACGCCTCCGGCCATCTTCCTTGCCCGCCGGAGCGCCCGGTAAAGGCACCTGCACCGTGGCCTCGAGCGGATTGGCATAGCGCGCCGAGGCGGGGCCCCAATAGTGCCAGGCCGCCTCATGAGCGAAATAGGCGATGGGGCCGGCGACGAGCGACAGGCTCGACAAGCCCGCCGCAGTCGCCAACTCGCCGATCACGAAATAATTCGCGCCGAAGTCGACGGTCGTGACGATGGCGCGATAGGTAAAGGTCTTCACCACTGCCCGCCAGGTGTCGAAGCTCGCGGGCGCGCCGCAAGCGGGCCTTGCCGCGAGACGCGCTGTTGGCGCGGCGGGGACCGCCGCCGCGGACGGCGCAAGCCGCCGCAGTCTGTCGCCCAAGCCGCCCAACATGCCGCGGGGAAGCAGGCGCGGCGCCAGCACCGCGGCGCCGCCAATCAACAAGCCGGGAATGAGCGCCGCCTCGACGATCGCCGCGCCCGCAGCAACAGCGCCGAGGGTCGCGACCGTCCCGACCACGCCCGGCGCAAATGCCGAGCGAGCAAACGAACCCCTCGCGGGGGTAAACGACGTCGCCAAGGAAGCTTCTCCGTCATCGCAGTCGCCGTCGACGATACAAACGGCGCGAGAGTGCCGCCGTCAAGTGACGGCGCCATGACCGCGCGGGCCATTTAGACCGCGCGGACATGGGGAAACCGCCGTGCCCAACGCGAAAATTTCATCCGACGATCTCGCAAGCATTGGCGATTCGACGCGGATCGCGGCGTCCGATTGCACGGAACGCCACCACCCAAGATGCTCGACCACAAAACCGCAAGCGCGGCACAACCACGGCAATCCTTGGCAAGCGACGCGGCCTTCGGGCGAATAGATAACACAACAAGGTGATGCGCGCCTTTGTTTGCTGTGAAACTCAAGGAGACAGCCCATGATGACCCCGATCAAGTGGGGGGTCGTTGTTTTTGTCTTATTGGCCTCGGCCTATGTCGTGGAGACCAGGGCGATACTCGATCTGGAGTCCTCCCAGAACGGACTGCAGGTTGACGAATACGCCCCTGGGGATGCGCCCTAGATTCCATCCACGAGAATGAAAGCAACTCGCGATTTTTGCCCTGCTGGGGGACGTCGTGGAGGAGCAGCGGCATGACTGGTAACGGGTTCATAGCGGCTTGCGTGGTTGCGGCCGCGGCGTCGGTTTTTGTCTGGGCTGGCGCCGTGCTCCCCGCTCCGGTTGGCGGTGAAGCGACTGGCCTTGGTCCGCCGCCGGTGCTGGCACCGGGTCAGGCGCCGGCGTTGCGCATGGCAGGCCCATTGGCGCAGCCGCGCTCCTTAAGCCAGGTCGGCCTGCCTGAGGTTTTGACCGAGTATGTTATCTCGCCGACCACGCTCAGGCCTGCCAGAGTGGCGTTGGGTCAGAAGCTGTTCTTTGAGCCTCGGCTCTCGGGTGATGGCACCGTCGCCTGCGCCACCTGCCACGATCCGGACCGCGCCTTCACCGATGGCAGGCCGTTATCAATCGGCATCCAGGGCCGCATCGGCCAACGCAACGCCCCAACTATTCTCAATGCCCTCTATAACAAAAATCAGTTTTGGGACGGCCGGGTCGCCACCCTGGAACAGCAGGCGGCACTGCCGATCACCGACCCGTTCGAGATGGGTTCGACCAGCATCGGCGATGCCGTGTCCAGGATCGCCGGCGACAAGGACTATCAGACCCAATTCATGCAGGCCTTCGGCCAAGATGTGAACGAGCAGGATCTGTTGAGTGCTATCGCCAGCTACGAACGCACGCTGGCCTCGTTCGATTCGTCCTTCGACCATTTCATGGCGGGGGAGGCAAACGCCATCAGCGAGCCGGCCAAACGCGGTTGGGAATTGTTCAACAGCAAGGCCCGGTGCCAGCTCTGCCACGCTTTGACGGACAATCATCGCGATGCGGCCCTTTTCATCGATAACGATTTTCACAACATCGGCATCGGAATCCTCCGGCATCGCGTCGCTCCCCTGGCGCAGCAGGCCGAGCGCGAGCTTGAGCAAGGTAAGCTTACGGATATCGACACCGCGGCGATTACCAGCGAGATGTCGGTCCTCGGGCGATTTCTTGTGACGCGGAGACAGAGTGATATCGCGTCGTACAAGACGCCGGGCTTGCGAAATATTGTCGTGACGGGGCCTTACTTCCACGACGGGTCGATGCAAACATTGTGGGATGTCGTCGATCACTACAACAAGGGTGACGGACTGACCGACCCCTGGCTCGACGAGGATATTCAGCCACTGGCGCTGACCGAGCCCGAGATCGACGACGTGGTCGCGTTTCTCGCTTCCCTGACCAGCCCGCAATATAAGGAGCTCGGCGATAAGGAGTACGCTCGGCAACTCGCGATCGCCAAAGTCAGCCGTCCGCAACGCGATACGGCGCGCGCCTTCGGCCCGAAGCCGCCGCGGCCCGAGCCGCCGCCGTTCTGACCGCAGCGTTTCGAATTTCATGTAATTCTAACGCTCTCCACCGGAGCCAAGACCATAAACGCGTCCTGTGCACTCTCATGCGCACTCTCGCTGGCGACCGATCGACGTGTTTATAAGTTACGCTGCAAAAGGCGCTTATATTCACGCCAAACTGGGAATAGTCTGGAGAATTCCAGAAAAGCAAGGGAGGACGTTCATGGGCCGCATGTTGATCGATCGCCGTCGACTGTTGAAGACCGCGGGAGCGATGTCGTTTGCCGCTGCCGCAAGCACAACCGGTGCGCGGAGTGCCGCCGCCCAGCAGGTTCCCTGGTCGTCGGGTACCGAACTGCCGAAGCTCAAAGCACCGCCAAATGCCTGCGACTGCCACATGCACATCTACGACAGTCGCTATCCGATCTCGCCGCTCGCGACACTCAAGCCGGCTGACGCAACCGTCGCCGACTATCAGTTACTGCAGAAGCGGCTCGGGACAAGTCGCAACGTGATTGTAACGCCGTCGACTTACGGCACCGACAATCGCATCACGCTTGATGCCATGGCGCAGATCGGCCCTTCGGCCCGCGCTGTCGCCGTCGTCGATACGACCGTCAGCGATGCGGAGCTAAAACGCATGAGTGATCTCGGCGTCAAGGGCATCCGCTTCAATCTGATACAAGCGGGCGCGACGACGATCGACATGCTGGAACCATTGTCGAAGCGCGTGAACGACCTCGGCTGGCACGTTCAGCTCAACATGTCGGCCGACCAGATCGTTGCCAACGAGGGGCTGTTGATGCGGCTTGCCTCGCCGATGATTTTCGATCATCTGGCGCATGTCCCGCAGCCGGGTCCACTTGAGCAGCCGGCATTCCGCACGATCAGCAAGCTTCTTGACCAGGGTAAGACCTGGATGAAGTTGTCCGGTGCCTATCAAGACACCAAGGTCGGGCCGCCGGATTACACTGATACGATCCCCCTTGTGCGTGCCTATATCAAGGCTGCACCCGAGCGCATGGTGTGGGGCAGCGACTGGCCGCACCCGACCGAACGGGACAAGAAGCCTGACGACGCGCAGCTGTTTGATCTGCTGTTGGCCTGGGTACCCGACGAAGGGACGCGCCATCGCATCCTCGTACAAAACCCGCAAACACTTTACGGCTTCCCCGCATCGACGTGAGTGCATCGCTGTCGAGGAGTCATCGCTACGCGCGTCAGTGAGATGAGAGGGAGGGTGGCCTGGGATTCGGTCTCGACCACGCGGGTTCGATGCGTAGGCGCCGCCACTTTCTTGAACGCTCGATCACGCTCTTGGCGCCGCTCGTCTTGGTCATGAGATCGAGCACGGCGTCGCGGCAGGCCGTAGCGGCGCTCGGAGCGATGTTTGCGGCGAAACAGCCCGGCTTGCAGCGGATGGATATTCTCGACCGGCGCCATGTGGATGAACGGCAACCGGGCCTTGACCGGACTGAGCAGCGATGTGCCGGAAGCCGCGGCAAGCGGCATCAGTATTTCTACGCATGCCATGGCGCCACCATTTCATCTCATCCTAACTGTGTTGGTGGAAAGCCCCGATCGACAACCGCTCGAATCCAGGCGTCTTGCGCTGTCGTAGCGCCGTCGCGCCAAGACCCGAACCGGCCACCTAACGCGAGTATCCGAATATTCATCACTCCCGCTTAGGAACATTGTAGTGACCGCCAGACGCGACCGCGGTCTCGCCTGCACGGGAGCAGAGGTGTGCCGCAAGCCGACAAAAGCCGAATTCGTCTTGGCGCCATTTCCGGGCTTTTCGTGTGGCGCAATCGACCGATCCGCTATGTCATCCTTTGCGGCCTGACGCTCATTACGGTGATCGTGGTCGGCACCGCAATTATGGTCGGCAACCTTCGCCATCGCGCTTTGTTAGAAAGCGAGCGCGAGCTCACGAACACAGCGTTAATACTCGCTGAGCAGATCGATCGAGCGTTTCAGGCCGTTGATCTGGTTCAAAGCGACGTGATCGAGAAGATACGGGCGCAAGGCATTGCATCAAGCGAGGACTTTGCCCGCAGGATGTCCGGCGAGGATGTCCACCTGATGCTCAAGACCAGCATCACCGGCGTGGTTCAGGTCTACGCCATTTCGCTCATAAACGCCGATGGGCATGTTATCAATTTCTCGCGCTCTTGGCCGGCTCCGAAAATCGACGTCGCCGATCGGGAATTCTTTAGCGCGCTTAAATCCGATCAGCGATTGACTTCATACACGAGCCTGCCTTCGCACAATCGCACCGACGGGGCATGGACGCTATTTCTCGGCCGTAAGGTCGTGGCCGCGAATGGCGAGTTCTTGGGCCTTGTTCTGGGATCCATCGAACTATCCTACTTCGAGAAGCTTTTCGGCTCCATTTCGCTCGGCGAGGGCAGCTCGATTGCCTTGCTTCGCAGCGATGGCGCTTTGTTGACGAGATTTCCGCAAATCGAGTCCGCCATCGGAAAAACTCTAAATCTTCCCGTCAACGCCGCTATAAGCGACCGCACGAGCGGTGCCGCGCGCTTCATCGGCGAAATTGGCGGCAAGGATCGTCTGCTCGCCACCCGCCGGCTTGCCCATTTTCCGGTTGTACTATCGGTCGGCGAGGACACATCCGCGGCGCTCTCCATTTGGCAAGAGCAAACAGAGACCCTTCTCGGCGCAGGAGGTCTCGCGGCTGTGACTGTCGCAATCATGGTTTTACTGATCGTGCGACAATTGGCACAAGCGCATACCATCTCAATGCGAAGGCTGGCGCTGGAAAAGCAACGGCTCGACACCGCCATCAACAATATGTCGCAAGGCCTAGCATTGTTCGACGCGGCGGAGCGGCTCGTCGTTTGCAATAACTCCTACATCAAGATGTACGGGATGTCGCGCGAGATCGTGAAGCCCGGAGCCTCATTCCTTGAAATTCTTCGCTACCGAGCCGGGCTCGGCGATTTCCTGGATCGCGAGCCCGAGGACTATCGTGCCGGGAACCTGGCGGCGCAGACGCTGGGCAAGGTCACGAGCTTGATCGTCGAAGGCAAGGAAGGCCGCGAGGTCCTGGTGACAACTTCGCCCACGCCTGACGGCGGCTGGGTTGCCACCCATGAAGATATCACCGAGCGGCGGAAAAACGAGGCGAAGATCGCATACATGGCGCAGCACGACGCGCTGACAGATTTGCCCAACCGGGTGCAGCTTTACGAGCGGCTGCGGCAAATGCTGGCGCGGCCGAAGCGGGGAGAATCCGTGGCCGTGTTCTGTCTCGACCTTGATCGCTTCAAGGACGTGAACGATGCGCACGGTCACCCGGTTGGCGATCTTCTCCTGCAGTCGGTTGCACGACGGCTGCGCCAATGCATTCGCGACGCCGATATGGTGGCGCGCCTCGGCGGGGACGAGTTCGCCATTGTGCAGGCTGGCGCTTCTCAACCGACAGACGCAACCTCGCTGGCGTCGCGCCTGATCGAGGTGATCGGCGCCCCGTATGAAATCGGCGGCCGTCAGGTCACGATCGATCTGAGCATTGGCATTGCGCTTGCTCCGGACGATGGGCAGGATCCGGAACGGCTGCTGAAAAACGCAGACCTCGCGTTATATCGGGCCAAGTCCGATGGCTGCGGCCTATATCGCTTTTTCGAGCCGGAAATGGATGCCCGCATGCAGGCACGCCGGGCGCTTGAGATCGATCTGCGCGAAGCGATCGCGAATGGCGAATTCGAGCTGTTCTATCAGCCACTGATCGACCTGCAGACCGAGCATGTCACGGGCTTCGAGGCGCTCATTCGCTGGCACCATCCCGAGCGCGGCTTGATCCCGCCGCTTGAATTCATCCCACTTGCGGAAGAAACCGGTCTCATCGGACCGATTGGCGACTGGGTATTGCGTCAAGCCTGCGCGGAAGCCGCCACTTGGCCGAGCGATGTGAAGATCGCGGTCAATCTATCGCCGGTTCAATTCAAGAACAAAAGTCTATTGCTGTCCGTCGTATCGGCGCTTGCGGCGTCCGGATTGTCGGCAAGCCGCTTGGAGTTGGAGATTACCGAATCCGTCATGTTGCAGGACGGTAATACGACGCTGGCGATCCTGCACGAATTGCGGGGGCTCGGCGTGAGAATATCGATGGATGATTTCGGAACCGGGTATTCCTCGCTGAGTTATCTGCGCAAGTTTCCTTTCGACAAGATCAAAATCGATCAATCCTTCATTTTCGACATGTCGGATCACAGCGAGAGCCTCGCGGTCGTGCGGGCCGTGATCGCCATGGGTAGCGGTCTCGGCATAGCGACGACGGCCGAGGGTGTCGAGACACCCGAGCAATTTAAGCAATTGAAACTGGAAGGATGCACCGAAGTGCAGGGCTACCTGTTCAGCCGGCCGCAGCCCGCGGCGGAGGTCAAGGGGCTCCTTGCCTCCATCAATCCCGCAATAAAGGCGAGGGCCTGATTCATTCCGATGCAGGAAACATTGCCGGAAACGAGTCTGGTCCCGATGCCGTGGACGGCGCCTCCACCGGGCATATGAGCGCTCGCGGTGTGAGGATTCGATTTCAACAAATCACGGCCTAATGCGTCAGCGCCGCCACTTTTTTGATGTGCGCGATCGCGGATTTGGCGCCGGTGGTCTTGGTCAAGAGGTCGAGCGCGGCGTCGTCGTCCACCACAGGCGTAAGCGCGATGTCGATATAAGAGCGCCGCTTCGGATCGCGCTCGATGCGCCGCTTGACCCCGAGTATCCACACGATGGTCGAGACGAGCTTGAGGTTGTTGGCGATGGTATTGCCGATATGGCTTGAATAAAACGCCCACAGCGACACGGGCGGCAAGCCGTAGCGGCGCTCGGAGGGATGCTTGCGGCGAAACAGCCCCGCTTGCAGCGGATGGATGTTCTCGACCGGCGCCATGTGGATGAACGGCACCAGCGCCTTGACCAGACTGAGCAGGGACGTGCCGGCGGCCGCGCCGCGCCTGAGCAAAGTCTCGACGTGCGCCGGCGAATAATACAGCGTCCAGGCTTCCTTATAGATCGCCTGCCATTCCGTCCGGCTCATATTGGGATGGTCGGACACGACATGCTCGAAATCGTAATTGTTGAGGTTGCCGTCCATGGCAACGCCCTTCTTCCACATCCCGGTGTGATCCTCGGAGCCCGGCAGCGGCGTCAAGATCGCCCATTCGACGATATCGAGCGGCAATTCGCGCTGGATGATTTCGATGTCGCGGCGGATCGATTCCGGGGTGTCGGCCGGCAGCCCTAAGATATAACCGGCGTAAGTGAAGATGCCTTGGGCTTTCCATGCCAACAGCATTTTGCGGTATTCGGTGATCTTGTTCTGCGGTTTCTTCACCGCCTTGAGGTTGTCGGGGTTGATGTTTTCCAGCCCGATGAACACGCGGGTGACGCCGGCGCGCTGGCATTTCTCGATGAAGTTCGGAATCTTGTGGCACAGCGTGTCGACCTGGATCATCAGGCCGAGCGGGATTTTGTCGTGTTCGCGCAATTTGATCAGACGATCGAGGATCGGCTCCCATTCACGGTTGCGCGCGAAATTGTCGTCGGTCAAAAAGAAGCGGGAAATGCCTTCGGCCCAGTTCTCGCGGATGACTTTTTCGACGTCGTCGGGCGAGCGCGAGCGCGACTTTCGGCCCTGCACATTGATGATGGTGCAAAACGAACATTGATAGGGGCAGCCGCGGCCGGAATCGAAGCTCGAATTGGTTCCTGCCGTGCGCTTGACGTATTCGATCGGCAGGAACGGGCTCGGTTGCCCGGACATGTCGACCAGATCGTCGGTGAAGTCGTAATCCGGCTTGAGCGTGCCGCTCGCCGCTTCCTGCAGCAGCGTATCGAAGCGGCCTTCCGCCTCGCCGGCAAAGATGCTGATGCCGAGTTCGCGGGCATGATCGAGATCGACGGCCTTGCCGTCGAGCATGGCGATGCAGCCGGAGACGTGAAATCCGCCGATGGCGACGGCGATGCCGGCGTCGCGAAACGGCCGCGCAATGTCGAGCGCGCGCGGATATTGGTTGGTCTGCACGCCGATCAGCCCAACGAGGCCGAAACCCTTGGCTTTGCGAAAGCGGCGCAAAAGCTTCGGGACATTGACCCGCGTATTGGTCTCATCGATGACATCGATCTCGATGTCGACGTCAGCGCCGAGCACGCGACGCTCGGCGCAATCGAGCGCCACGCCATGCAGCGCCGCAAGCGAGTTCGACGGGACCAAGCCGCGCCACCAGCGGATGACGTAGCCGTCATCGTGATAGTGCGATGGTTTGATGAGCACGACGCAAAATCGGCGTCGAGGCCGCAAAGACGAATCGGGGGATCGGGTCATGGGCCTCCAACGGCCACCCTACATGGTCCCGAGTCGGGAACGAAACACTATTTGGCTGGGGCAAGATCTGGCGGGGACAATGGCCAGATTGGACTACCGCTCGGGCAGGCCCAAGTTCCGCTCGCCATTTGCATGTCGCGTCAGCCTTGCGGCAGGACTGGAAAACCGCGAACATTCATCCCGGTTTGGGCAGAATCCGGGGAATCCCGGTGCGATGGTCCAAGAAAATGAGGCCGAGAAAATGAGCCCAAGATAATGAGGCCAAGGAAGAACAATCTTTGCTAGTCCGGGTCGCATCGAGCATCGCGCTCGCAGCGCTGCTGTCGGTCAGCGGCCGGGCGCAGACCGTTCCGGCCGTGGCGCCGACGCCCGCGCCAGCGCCGACTTGGACCGTGCCGGATCCCGACACTCTGCCGGACGACGCGTTCGGCCGCGCCGTTCGCCGCGGCCGCGATCTGATCGTGAAAACGTCGTCGTTGATCGGTCCCGACGCGCCCGATCCCGCCATGCGCTATGCCGGCAACGGCTTGGATTGTCAGTCTTGCCATCTGCAGGCCGGAACCCAGCGCTTTGGCTTGCCCTTGGCCGGCATCTGGGGCCTCTTCCCGCTCTACATCGCGCGCGAAAACGAGGTCCGCACTTTGGAAGAACGCATCAACGGTTGCATGGAGCGCAGCATGAACGGCCGCGCTCTCCCGCTTGGCGGCGCTGAGATGAAAGTGATGCTGGCCTATATCAATTTCATCAGCACCGCCGAACGCGTCGGCAAACCGCTCGATGGCCGCGGCGCACCGGCGCTGCCGCTGCCCGAGAAGGCCTCCGATCCGCAACATGGCCGCAAGCTATTTGCCGAAACCTGCGCCGCCTGCCATGGCGCCGAGGGCCAGGGCCAGCGTCTCGACCCCGCCGCCGCCAAGGCGGCGGGACGCCGTTATCTGTTCCCGCCGCTGTGGGGACCGGACAGCTATAATGACGGCGCAGGGATGGCGCGCGGCATTACGGCTGCACAATTCGTGCATGCCAACATGCCGCTCGGCACCACATTCGAAGCGCCCGCTCTTTCAGTATCCGATGCGTTCGATGTCGTCGCCTATCTCAGCGAACAGCCTCGGCCGCACAAATCCGGGCTGGAATCCGATTTCCCCGACCGCTCGCGCAAGCCGGTGGACGCCACCTATCCGCCTTTTATCGGCCCGTTTTCGGCCGAGCAGCATCGCCTGGGCCCCTGGCCGCCGATCCAGGCCTGGATGAAAGCCAACGGCGCCATGGCCCGAAGCGCCGACTGACACTCTGACGCCGCGGCACGTCGTGCCGATCAATACTACAACGGTATGGAAACACTCATGCTTACCCAACGCCGTCAAAGCCTCAAAGCGCTTGGCCTCGCCCTCATCGCGGCGGGAACCACCGGCACCGGAACGATGGGTGCCTCACCCGAAGATGCCGGGATACCCGCGAGCGCCCACACTTTGGACACGCTCACCAAGCGGCTCGCGGCGCTGCCGCGACGGCGGGACTTCAAATCGGTGCCGATGATTCTCGATCACCGCGATCAATGGGATGCCGACGCATTGGACGCCGTGATCCATTACGCCGGCGGGCCGAAACAAAGCTGGGACAACACCGACCTTACCGGGCCCTGGCTCAATACGATGCGCAACGTGATGAACACGGAACTCTGGGCATTCAAACATCCCGAATTTCTTTGCGTATCGGCCACGCACGGACCCGCGCATCTCGCGCTCTACGACGATGCCGCCTGGGAGAAATATGGTCTGGCGAAAATCGCCGGCGGCACCGTGACGCACAACAGCTTCGTCGCCATGCCGGCGGGGTTGGCGCCGGACGACAAGGATTTCCAAAACCCCGAGGGCGCTTTTTCGCCGCGCTCGAACAGCATTGCCGGCTTGCAGCAACGGGGCGCTGTGTTTTTGGCTTGCCACAACGCGATCTGGGAGCTCGCCAATCGGCTCAACACCGCGGGCACAAATCCCGACAAAGTCTCCGTCGACGCGCTGTGCGCCGAGCTTACAAATCATCTGATCCCCGGCGTGGTCCTCACGCCCGGCGCAGTGGGCACGCTGGTCGAACTGGCGGACGCCGGTTTCGCTTACGCCCGATGAACAAGTTCATCCGCCTGACTGCAGCCATGCTCGTGGCGTTGCTGTGCGGCGCGGCGGCACCGCCGGGAACGCCCGCGGCCCGCTTGGAGGCCATCGAGGCGCAATATCCACCATGGCAGAACGGCCGCAACAATGATGCGAGCGATCGGGGCTTCGTGTTCACCGTGCCCCCGGCCGACAGCATGGCGGACTTCCACGGCAGTCTGAACGACCCGGCCTTGGTGCTCTATGCCTCGGGCAATTATTATTTTGCGCTCACCGCGATGGTGCGGGCCTTCGGCGAGGCCTATCCGGCCTATCGTGGCCGGGTGTTTTACGAGACGCTGCCGCCCGGCCTGCTGCTCAAGCAGATCGAGGCGGGCGGCACCGTCACTTCCGGCAATCTGACCTTCACCGTCAAACCCGATGTCCTGATGGCCGAGCAACAGGCGAGCGAAGCTTTGGTCCATGACGGCAGGCTCACCGCGCCGGTGATTTCGTTTGCCACCAACGATCTGACGATCATGGTTCCGGCCGGCAACCCCGCGCATATCACCGGGCTTGCCGATCTGGCGCGGCCCGATTTGGCAGTGATCATGCCGAACCCGGCATTCGAGGGCGTGGCGCGACAGATCCGCGCGTCGCTGGTCAAAGCCGGCGGCGAGTCGCTGGCGCAAACCGCCTACGACGCCAAAGTCGCGGCCGGCATGACCGTGCTGACCCGCATCCATCACCGGCAGACGCCGCTGTTGCTGATGCAGGGGTTGGGCCAGGCCGGCGTGACCTGGCGGTCGGAAGCGATCTTCCAGGAGCAACAAGGCAACCCCATCGCGCATGTCGACATCCCGGCGGAACAGAATACGCGGGCGGTCTATAGCGCGGCGATGGTTCCCGGCGCGACGCATGTCGAGGCCGCCAAAGCCTGGCTTGAGTTTCTCCGCTCCGATGCGGCATTCGCCGCCATGGCGCCGTTTGAATTTCAGCGTATCGCACAATGAGTTTTCCGCGGCACCGGTGACGGGAAAGAAATAGATGTTAGCCAACGACAGTTTTCATATTGCGGTGCTCGCCGGCGACGGCATCGGGCCCGAGGTCATGGCGCCAGCGCTCGAAGTGCTGCGCCGGGTCGAGGCGACAACTCCGGGACTGAAATTCCGCTTCACCGAAGCGCCGGCCGGCGCCGGGCATTATCGCGACACCGGCAAGTCGATGCCGGAATCGACAATAAAGCTTTGCCGCGATGCTGACGCCATTTTGCTCGGCGCCTGCGGCTTGCCACAGGTGCGTTATCCCGATGGCACCGAGATCATGCCGCAGGTCGAATTGCGCTTCATCTTCGATCTTTATGCCGGCGTCCGCCCGGCGCGGCTGGTGCCCGGCGTGCCGTCACCGATCCTCGGCGCCGAGCAGCGCGGCATCGATCTCGTGCTGATCCGCGAATCCACCGAGGGCCTGTTCGCTTCCATGGGCAAGGGCGTGGTCACGCATGACGAGGCGCGTGAGACCCTCGTGATCACGCGCAAAACGTCGGAACGGCTGTTCGAATTCTCATTTCGCTTGGCCGAACGCCGCAAAGCGCGCGGCCGCAATGGGCGCAAGAATCTTGGCCAACTCACCTGCGTCGACAAGGCGAATGTGTTCAAGGCCTTTGCCTTCTTTCGCGAAATGTTCGACGAATGCGCCGTGCGCCATCCCGAGGTCGCGACCGAACGGCTCTATGTCGATGCCTGTTCGGCGATGCTGGTGCGGCGGCCGTGGGATTTCGACGTCATGGTGATGGAGAATATGTTTGGCGACATTCTCTCCGACCTCACCGCGGGCTTGATCGGCGGCATGGGCATGGCGCCGTCCGCCGATATCGGCGACACCCACGCCGTGTTCCAGCCCTGTCACGGCACCGCGCCCGACATCATGGGCAAAGGCCTCGCCAATCCGTCGGCGATGATCCTGTCGACCGCGATGATGCTCGATTGGCTCGCCGACAAGCATGACTACGCGCCGGCCGCGGCCGCTGCCCAACGCATCGAAGCGGCTGTCGACCGCGCCTTCGCCACCGGCATCAGGCCGCGCGAATTCGGCGGCCCCGACGGCACGACGGCGGTAGCGAAAGCAGTGCTGGCGGCGCTTTAGCGGGTCACCGCGCTCAGTGTCGGCTCTCGGTCGTGGGTCAGATTTGGTAAGGCAGGCCGGAATAACGCTTGCGGGCTCGGCCGTACCGGCCTATTCGGCGTCATGGGCAAATCCCCTCGGGTGAAGGTTATTTTCAAGCCAAGGCGCATCGCCGAAGGCGACTGGCAAATCGATGCCCACTGCCCCGGTGCCGAAATCCGGTCCATCAAGGGACTGGTTGACAAAGCCGACGTTGACGATTGGATGCAGGGCAGCCGGCGGATCGATTGGCTTCGATCACAGGGCTATGCGAAATAACAAAGCCCCCTAAACGCTCCCAAGCGGCTAAATTCGTGATCGATGTCGCCACCGGGCGGACCAACGGTCGCGCGCCGTAAGGCGGCGTCCTTATCGCTACAATTCAAGCTGGCCCGCCACCCGGCCCTCGCCCATCGCGTGGGGGAAATTGCCCACAATCCTGCCCACTCCTGTAGTGGGCTAATTTGTGGTTGACCCTGCCCCCGCCGCTTGGTTCGCTCAGCGTCGAAAGCCGCCCCCACGAGAACGCCTCAAAGCGTCCAGGTGCGGCCCTCGAGGAAACTTCAAGGAAACGGCCCCTGCCATGAATGCGCAGCAGCTCCTGCAGGAAATTTCGGACTATTGCCGGCAGACCGGACTTGCCGAATCCACCTTCGGACGGCGCGCGGTCA
Source organism: Xanthobacteraceae bacterium (assembly GCA_049519075.1). GTDB lineage: Bacteria > Pseudomonadota > Alphaproteobacteria > Rhizobiales > Xanthobacteraceae > BOG-931. The sequence continues at coordinate 20,225 of JBEKRD010000069.1, forward strand.
ACGACGGCAAGCTTGCGGCGCGGCTGCGTAATGGCGGCCGCATCACCACCGACACGCTCGACCGCATCCACGGCTTCATGGTCGCGCACCCGGCGAACGGCGAGCGCCCGGCGATCATCGCGCGCGGCCGCGACTTAAGGACGGCGACGCAGCCGGCGCCGGCCGCCGGGGCCGCGGACCCGCAGCGCAATTTCCGCTTCTTCGACAACCGGCAAAAATATCTCTTGTTCGTCAACACCTGCAGCGAGAAATGGGAGGTCGCGCATCGCGTCTCCGAGGAGCTCGCGCATCTGCATCCGCGCCCGCCGGCGGTGCGCATTTTCGACGCCGGCGTCGGCGACGGTTCGGTGCTGAGCCGGGTGATGCGCGCCACGCACGACCGTTTCACCCACATGCCGTTCTACATCGTCGGCAAGGAAATCTCGCTCGAAGACGTCCGTCTCAGCCTGCAAAAAATGTCGGATCGCTTCTTTGAGCATCCGTCGACGGTTCTGGTGCTCACCAATCTCGCTTATTCCGACGCGCCGTGGCTCGCGGTCAAATCGCTCAACGCCGCGTCGAGCCTAGTCTGGCACGAGCTGCCGCTTGAGGGCAATTCCGCGCACCGCTTCGAGCAGCAGATCATCGCGCTCGAGCCGTTCCTGGCGCAGAACTGGAAAGCCGGCGTGTCCGCGCGCACCGGCAATCCGGTCTATGACCGTCCGGTCGTCCTCGTCATCTATCGCGAGGACCACCGCTTCCTGCTCGACCCGATCATTCCGCGACCCGGCGGCACGCGCGCCGATTACGATCTCGTCATCGCCTCGCAACCTTATCGCGCCCGCGCCTCGCTCGACTTCAAGGCCAAGCGCGTGATCGGCCCCTTGGCGCGCGCGCTCGGGCCCGGCGGCCGGCTGATCGCTATACATTCCCACGGCCAGGATCCCGGCATGGAAATCATCCAAAGGGTCTGGCCGGACGACAATCCGTTCATCCACGACCGCCATCAGATTCTCAAAGCCGTGAAGCAGGAATTGGGGCCGGCCGGGCGCGATCTCAATTTCAACGCCTATGCCGACAACCGGTCGCTGTTCCGCTACGAGATGCACACGCTGCCGTCGGAAATTTCGGAATCGATCGGCACCTCCACGCTATTTGCCGCCTGGAACGCCGCGATCTATGTGGCGCAAGTGGAGGACGATCGCGTCGCCGAGGTGGCGACCGACGGCCGCTATATCGAGGCGACGCGCGCGGTGCTGCGCGAGCGCGGCGGCCTGTGGTTCTACGACGAATCCTACGTGATCTCGCGCCGCCGCGCCTGAAAGAGCAGCATGGCCGCGCTCGAACCCGTACCGGCCAGCGCGTTTTCCGCCGCGGTGGCGCGCATCGCCGCGTTCATGGCCGGATTTTCGCTTGAGGCGACGCGGCCGTCCGATGCCGATATCGCAGCGCTCGTCGCGGTCGCGCCCGGGACGCGCGTCTATATCAGCGCCGTGCCGGGGAGGCCCGCGGCCGAAGCCGTGAGTGCGGCGATCCGGCTGCGGGCGGCGGGTTTTGAGCCGGTGCCGCACCTCGCGGTGCGCAATTTCGCAACGCGTGAGGCGCTCGACGACTTTCTGATGCGGCTCAACGGCGAGGCAAACGTCGAGCGCGTCCTGGTCATCGCCGGCGACCGCGCGGAATACGGGCCGTTCCGGCGCGCCGCCGACGCCATCGACAGCGGCTTGTTGCAGCGCCGCGGCATCCGCGCGATCGGTATTGCCGGCTATCCCGACGGCCATCCGCGCATCGGCGAAGACGAACTGTTTCGCGCACTGGCTGAAAAAATCTCAGCCGCCGAGGCGACCGGGCTTGGCATCGAGATCGTCACCCAGTTCTGCTTCGATGCACCGACCATCCTCAGCTACATCGCGCGGGTGCGGGCGTTCGGCTTCGAGCAGCCGCTGCGCATCGGGCTTGCCGGCCCGACCAGCCTCGCCGCGCTCGTCCGCTATGCCGGCCGCTGCGGCGTGCGCGCCTCGGCGCAGGGGCTCGCGCGGCGCGCCGGCCTGCTGCGCCAGGCGTTTGCGATGGCGGTGCCTGACGATCTGGTGCGCAGCCTGGCCGACGCCGCGGCTGTCCAAGCTGGGGACCATGTCGGCGACACTATCAGCGCGCACTTCTTTTCGTTCGGCGGGCTGCCGGCCTGTGCCCGCTGGGCGGCAGCGGTCGCCGCGGGCCGCATCGCCATCGATAGCGACGTCGGATTTAAGGTCGCGCCACCGCAGGCGGACGGCTAGACTAGCCGTTCAACAGCCTGTGGAGCCGGCCATGCTGTTTGTCGTCCACGCGCTCGACAAGAGAGATATTCTGCCGACGCGGGCCAAGCATTACCGCGACCACCGCATCCATCTCGACAAAGCCGAAGATCACGCCGTCGATGTGGTGACGGCCGGCACCTTGGTCGCCGACGACGGCGAGACCCCGGTCGGCAGCATTTTCGTGATCGATGCCAAGGATCGCGCCGCCGTCGATGCCTTCACCCGCAGCGATCCCTATCATCTCAACGGCGTCTGGGAGCGCGTCGCCATCCACGGTTACAACAGGAAGCGCGGCGCCGGATTCTGAGCAGGAGATAGTGCTGGATTACGCCGCCTTCTCCCGCAACCCCATGCGCTCCAGCCGCCCGATCACCTCGTCGCAAAAATACGGCAGCTCGTCGAGATAATTGACGAGCGAAATCGCAATGCCGGTAAGGCCCGCTTTGCTGAGATCGGCAAGCTGCGCCGCGACGTGATCGGGATCGCCGACCAGCGGCAAGCCGCCCATGCCTTGCGCATAGCCTGACCGCTGCGCCAGGAATTCTTCCATCGGCACGGTCTGCCGCGTGATGTTTTTCAGCGCCAGGATGCTGTCGACGGCCGACCAGTCGGCCTGCTCGACGATGCAGTGGTGGAAATACTCCTCGGCCTCCTTTTTGGTCGGCCGGCAGGTGACGACGCCGACCGTATAGCAGCCGATTTCGCGGCCGTGGGCGCGCGACGCCTCTTTCGCCTTGCGTACGCGGCCGGCGGTTTCTTCCAGCGAGGTGCGCGAGGCCTGCATGAAAAACGCGTCGCAATTCTTCACCGCGAAGGCTTGGCCGGTGGCCGAGGCGCCGGCATTCATGATCACCGGGCGGGTGCCGCCGAACGGTTTAGGTTTGCCCCTGATGCCTTTCATGTCGAGATATTTGCCGTGGAAGTCGAAATCCTCGCGGTCGGACCAGATTTGTTTGATGACGTCGATCCATTCCTGGGCGAATTCGTAACGCAATTCATGGGCGCGCTGCTCGACGCCGAACATGTCGAACTCGCCTTCGTTCCAGCCGACCACGATATTGAGCCCGAAGCGGCCCTCGCCGATATGATCGGCGGTGACCATCTCCTTCGCCGCGACCACCGGATTGAAGATCGGCGCGTGCACGGTGCCGAACACCGTGATGCGCTTGGTGGCGCCGAGAAGCCCGGTCGCCCAAGTGATGGTTTCCAGCGTCGTGCCCTGGTAATCGGTGTCGCCGCCATAGCCCTTCCAGCGTCCGATCGGCAGCATGAAGTCGATGCCGGCGTCGTCCGCCATCATCGCCAGCTTCTTATTGTCCGGCCAATTGCCGGACCAGCGTTCGGGCACCAGCGTCACCGCGCGTCCGGACGAGCAATTGGCGCCGAACAAGCCGATCTGCAGGGTATTGTTGCCGTGCATGGCGCGGCGCGAATTGAGCGAAGGCGAAGGAGCGAGCACGCGTTAACCTCCCAATTTGTTGCGCCAAGCGTAACGCGGATTGCGTAAAGCGCAATGCGGGGGAGCGGACCACATTAGACCGAGAACGATTCGGTCGGGTGCTCCGGCAAGACTTGCCGCTTTACGCCGTCAACGTCGCCGAGAATCCAAAGCTCGGTGATTTTTCCGCCGCTAACGCTAAAGAAAGCCGCGCCGGTCCAGCGGATCTCGCGGCCGGTCGGCTCGGCGCCGAAGAATTTGGCCCGGTGCGTGCCGCGAAAGCTCACGCGCGCGGCGGCGCGATCCGGCGTCTCGATCATGTCGTCGATGGTGCAGGTGAAATTCTCGAGCGCCGCGTGCACCGAGCGCAGATAGGCGATGAAGCCGCCGGGGCCGCGCAACTCCGGACCGAGCGAAGCGCGAAAGCGAAAATCCGGGTCGAGAATATTGCGTGCTTCCGCTTCGTCGGCTTGGTTCCAAACGACACTGTAGAAACGCTCGACCAATTGCTTCGGCGATGATGTCACCCAACCCTCCACGCACCCGAAACCGACTTTAGTCCGGGCGGTCGCGAGTGTCTTTGCAATTTGACGATTGCGGGCATCGCCGGCGAAGGCAATTGACTTGAGCGCGGCAATGCCGGTGAATGGCACGAAGCAACCGGAGGGAGGCGTCCATGAATCGAGCCTGGTGGATCGTAGCCGCGGCATTGGCGATAGCCGCAGCCGTCCCGGCCACAAGCGTTTCGAGCTATGCCGCCGAAACGGTGAAGATCGGCGCCATCTATCCGTTGACCGGCAATTCGGCGAGCGCGGGCCAGTCGGCCAAGGACGCCGTCCATTTGGGCGCCGACATCGTCAACAACGCCTATCCCGAGTTGAAAGGGCTGCCGCTCGGCGCCACCGCGGGCCTGCCCAATCTCGGCGGCGCCAAGATCGAGCTCGACGAGGCCGATCATCAGGGCAATCCGCAAGTCGGCCAGCAGCAGACGCTGCGGCTGATCACCGAGGACCATGTCGCCGCCGTGCTTGGCTCGTACCATTCCTCGGTGACGCTGGTGGCGACCGCGGTCGCCGAACGGCAGGGCATTCCCTTCATCGTGCCGGACTCGGTGGCGGCCAATATCACCGCGCGCGGCTTCAAATGGACGTTCCGGGTGACGCCGATCGCGCCGGATTTTGGCAAGGCCTATGCCGAATTCCTCACCGGGCTGAAGAAAGCCGGCAGGAAGATCGACGCCATTGCCGTCGTCAACGAGAATACCGATTACGGCTCGTCGGTTTCGGCGAGCGTGCTCGATGCCGCGAAGGCCGCCAATATCAATGTCGCGGCGCACATCGCCTATAACGCCAACAGTTCCGACGTCACCGCTCAGGTGTTGCAGCTGAAATCGGCCAATCCGGATGCGGTGATCTTCATCAGCTATAGCGCCGACACCATCCTCTATTTCAAGACCATGAAGAATCTCGATTACCTGCCGCCGATCATCATCGGCGACGATGCCGGCTTCTCCGATCCGAGCTTCATCCCGAACGCCGGCGACATGGCGCAGGGCGCGCTCAACCGCTCGGCCTTCGACATCGGCAAGCCCGGCAGTAACAGCTATATCGTCGACCAGATGTTCAAGGCCAAATACGGCCGCGATCTCGACGACACCTCGGCGCGCTGGATGCAAGGCTTCCTGGTGCTGGCCGACGCCATCAACCGCGCCGGCTCGACCGATCCGGAAAAAATCCAGGCTGCGCTCAAAGCCACCGACCTCAGGGCCGACCAGCTCATGATCGGCTATCGGGGCGTGAGGTTCGACGACACCGGACAGAACACGTTGGCGTCGACGTTTTTGATCCAGCTGCAAGGCAAGCAATATGTCTCGGTGTGGCCGGACAATCTCGCCACCGGCAAGCTGGAATTGCCGATGAAAGGCTGGCGCTAGACTTCGTCATTGCTGTGAGAGTTCACTAATTCGCTGATTGAGTTGGGGTGGCTTTGGTGGCGGCGTAGGCTTTGGGAGTAAGTCCTGCGAGCGCTTGATGAGGCC
>JBEKRD010000070.1:0-38400 GCA_049519075.1 Xanthobacteraceae bacterium
GGCCTCAAGGCGCTGGTCTATTTCGAGGTCATGACGACGATCGCGCTAACCGTGGGTCTCGTCCTTGCCTTCCTGTTCGCGCCGGGCCACGGCATGAACATCGATCCTGCGACGCTGGACGCCAAGGCGCTCAGCAACTACGCCGACCACGCCAGGAACTTGCAGGGCGCGGGCGTCGGCAGCTTCATTCTCAATATCATTCCGACGACGTCGATCGATGCGCTGGCCCGCAACGACGTGCTCCAGGTGCTGTTCTTCGCCGTTCTCTTCGGCGTCGCGCTGGCGCTCGTCGGCGAGCCGGCGCAGCAGGTCACCTCGCTGGTCGAAGCGGTGTCCAAGGTCCTGTTCAAGGTCATGGGCCTGATCGTGCGCGTTGCGCCGCTCGGCGTTCTTGGCGCCGTCGCCTATACGGTCGGACGCTACGGCGTCGGCTCGCTCAAGCAGCTGGTTTCGCTGGTTTTCATTTTCTACGTTTGCGTCATTCTTTTCGTGCTGGTGGTGCTTGGCGCCGTGTTGCGCGCCGTGACCGGGCTCAACATCATAAAATTCCTCAACTATTTTCGCGAGGAATTGACCATTGTCCTGGCGACGGCGTCGTCGGACGCGGTGCTGCCCCAGATCATGCGTAAGCTGGAACGGATGGGCGTCAAACAGTCGGTGGTTGGCCTCGTCATTCCGACCGGCTATTCGTTCAATCTCGACGCCTTTTCGATTTACTTGACGCTCGCCGTGGTTTTCATCGCGCAAGCGACCAACACCCCGCTCTCGCTCGGCGATCTGCTGTTGGTCCTGGCGGTGTCGCTGGTGACGTCCAAAGGCGCCCACGGCATTCCGGGTTCGGCCATCGTCATTCTGATGGCGACACTGAACGCGGTGCCGAGCGTGCCGGTGATCGGACTCGTGCTCGTGCTGTCGGTCGACTGGTTCATCGGGATCGCGCGTGCGCTCGGCAATCTCATCGGCAATTGCGTCGCAACCGTCGTGATCGGGGCGTGGGAGCACGAGGTCGACCTGCCGACCGCCCATCGCGTCTTGGACGGTGCCGAACCGGTGGACGTCACGGCCGGCTAAAATAAGCTTCCGGCGGCAGTGCGCAACAACAAGGCGCACGCGTACTACGCCGCCTGCGCAAAGTCATCGAAATCGCGGATCAGACGTTGGGAAATTTGTACGAAGGAACGGGCACGGGGCGGTTCGCCGCGCGTGCCCGAGCCGATTTCTAAAAGCTTAGCGTTGGACCTTGAGGTTTTCCGCCGAGGTTTTGCCCTTGTTGGCGACTTCCTCGTATTCGACCACTTGGCCTTCATTGAGCCCGCTCAAGCCCGCTTTTTCGACAGCCGAGATATGGACAAACACATCCTTGCCGCCGCTCTGCGGCTGAATAAACCCGTAGCCTTTTTGCGAGTTGAACCACTTCACCGTGCCGCGCGCCATTCTCGATCTCCGCTGTTGATGGCCTACGATAGCCTTCCGGGGAGCATTTAACAATGCCGGAAAAGGGCGTCCCGGCGACCGGTCGGCGGCGCTTGAAACTACTCGCGATTTTCCTACCGGGCGATGCCGCGGCGCGGCCGTCGCCGGCGGACTACTTGGCTACTACCTCGCCACTCCTTGGCGACTATTTGGCGATGGCCTTGCGCAGCGCGTCATTGATCCGTTCCTGCCAGCCCGGTCCGGCCTCCTGAAAGTGGTCGAGAATGTCCCGGTCAAGCCGCAAGGAGACCAGCTCCTTGGCATTGGGAATGCTCGGACGCTGCGGCGGCAATTCCACGGGTTTGGTCGTGACCGACTTAAAGGCCGCTTCGGCAGCGTCCCGTGAATTGGTCGGTCGTCGTGTTCGATCGGCAGGCATTTTATGTCCCGATTTGGAGGAAATCGCGGGCGACTACGGCGTGAGTTTAACGGAGTCTCCGCCCCAGGTGTTAGCTTGGCGTCTCATTTTCCGGAGGATTCTCCTCCGTCACCGGTCCGGCTTCGGTGCGTTCGGCCTTGCGCAGCGCCGCCTTCTCGTCCTTCTTTCGTTGTTTCTCTTCGCTCCGCGAGCGCGCCGACCTCGCCCGCTCGGCGCGGTCGCGTCCGTAATTCGGCTTGAATGCCATTGCGTCCTCGCTGGTTGCTTCCCAATTGGGGGGCAGTATATAAGCCTCTCGCGCGCCCATAGCACCGTCCGCGTGCACTGAACCTGGACGGCCATTGGCTCTGGACGGCATCGAATTCTCGGCGACAAGGTCGATCCACACCGCATGGCGACACGGCAAGAGCGAATCGACGCCTTTACCCATGACGGCCTACCGCCCGAGGACCAGCCGCTTGAACTGCTGTGCGAGGATCACGTCGGCACCTATGTCATCCCATTTTTGTGCCGCTGGAGTAGCGGTGCGTGGCAGGGCGTCGATACCGCCAGTCCGATCGAAGCGACGGTCGTCGGCTGGCGCCTGCCGTGACCAAAGCCCGTTGCCGGGAAGTCCGCCGTGCCGGAGCCGGCCGTGCGGTTGATGTTAAGCACCAAACGACGTGCTCAAATGACTGCCAAGCTAGACGCAAGGTTGGGATAGATGGCTGGTTTTAAGCAACCCGGTTTCCTCGAGCGGCAAGAGGCTGCGGCCAAGGCGAAGCAGGCGGCGCTGGAAAAATTTCGCGCCAAGGTCGCCGATCCGGCATTGGCGGAACGGCTGACGGCGCGAACCGCGATTGCCGCTGAACGCAAGGCGGCCAAGGCGAAACGCGACAGCGAAAAAGCCGAGCAGAAGGCCCGCGAGGCCGAGCGCGTCCTACAGGCGCAGCGCGAGGCCGAGATCGAGGCGAAGCGCGCCGCGATCGAGGCCGCGGATCGCGAGGTCGCCTTGCAGGCCGAACAAAAGGCGGCTCGGGATGCGCGCTATGCCGCCCGCAAATCGCGGTCGAAGCGCTAACTCAAGCGGAGCTTGGGCGCTTTTCGCGTCCGCGCCACGGCGGACTGGGTCAAGTCCAGCCAAGCCGAGGTGGCCTCGGCCAGTTTCCGCAAACTCACCCCTTCCTGGTGGTATTCCATTGATGTAGCCTGCTTGCACACCGGCGCCGGGCTGGTGGCCTTTCGGCATGGACATGACGGGGTAACGCCAAATTGGCAAAGCCAACTTGGCAAAACCACGATCAGTCGTGCGGCCATCTTCTCGGGGGTGCGGCGGATCGATGACTGAGAGTGAGCCGCCGACGGCGGGTAGTGACGGCCAACCGGCCATCGAAGCTTCCAGCACGGAAAAATCTGGCGATCATCCGTCGCCGTCGCAGCCGACGCGCATCGTACGCCGGGCGCGCCCGATCCGCCGCGTCCCGAAACCGCGGATGACTGGTCTGCTCGACTCCCCGGTCCGCAATATCATCGCCGGTGTTGCCTACACCCTTGTCGTGATCGCGGTCGCCATCAGCGCCTATGTGATGGTCGGCTGGAGCCTTCGCGATGCCACCTACATGGTCATCACGACCATCTTCACCGTCGGTTATGAAGAGGTCCATCCGATCACGACGCCGACGCTGACCGTCATCACGCTTTCTCTGATTGTATTCGGTTGCATCGGCATCATCTTCCTCACCGGCGCGCTGGTGCAATTCATCACTCTCAGCCAGATCAACAAGGTCATCGGGTTAAAGCGCATGAACAGCCAAATCGATCAGCTCAAGGAACACGTCGTGGTCTGCGGGTTTGGCCGCCTCGGCGTTGTGTTGGCACGCGCGCTGAGCGCGAGCAGCGCCGGTTTTGTCATCATCGAAGAAAGCGAGGCGCGTTCCAACGAGGCGCATGCGCAGGGTTACCTGTGCATCCACGGCGACGCCACCAGCGAGCAAACCCTGTTGGCCGCCGGCGTGACCCGGGCGCATGCGCTGGCAACCGTGATTTCCAACGACGCCCTCAACGTGTTCATTACGCTGAGCGCGCGCGCGCTCAATCCCGAGCTGTCGATTGTCGCCCGCGGCGAACTGCCGTCGACCGAAAGCAAGCTCCTGCAAGCCGGCGCCGACAAAGTGGTGCTGCCGAGCCAGATCAGCGCCGAGCGCATCGCCGAACTCTTGCTCAATCAGGAATCGGCCCGCTTTATCGAGGGGCTGGAGCGATCCACCGGTTTCCAGCGTGTGCTGCATAATTTCGGCATCGAGCTCGAAGTGGTCACCGCAGCGCCGCAGAGCCCGGCGGTGCACATGACAGTTGCCGCGCTGGAACGGCAGGCCAGAGGCGCCTTCTTCATCGTTCAGATCAATCGCCGCGACGGCGATGTCTTTACCGCTCCGCCGGATACCACGGTCGTCGGCGAAGGCGACAGCGTCGTTTTGATCGGCCGCCCGAACCGCGCCGCCATCCTCACTTCGCTGTTCGAGGCGCGGCAACGGCACGGTCCGCGCGGCTGAGCCGGCGGCTGGTCGGCGGATCAACGCTTACTGTTGAGCCGCCGACGCCAATTCTCGACGGTCTCTACTGGATGGTCTCCCCATGCAGCGTGAGGTCGAGGCCTTCGCGCTCGGCATATTCCGAAACGCGCAGCCCCAGCGTCGCGTCGAGGATTTTGAGGATGATGAAGGACACGACGGCGTCATAGACCAGCACGATCAACACGCCCACGGCCTGGTTGACGACCTGCTTGGCGTTGCCTTCGATGAGGCCGGGGGTGCCGCCAAATTGCTCGACCGCGAACACGCCGGTCAGCACCGCGCCGACCATGCCGCCGACGGCGTGTATGCCGAAGCAATCCAGCGCATCGTCATAGCCGAACATGTTCTTCAGGCCGATCGCGCCCCAGTAGCAGGCGATGCCCGCGGCGACACCGATCGCCATCGATCCGCCTGGTCCGACAAATCCCGAAGCCGGCGTGATGGCGACGAGGCCAGCGACCGCGCCCGAGCAGATGCCGATCACGGTCGGCTTGCCGCGCATCATCCACTCGACGAACATCCAGGTGAGACCGGCCGTTGCGGTTGCGATCTGGGTCACGGTCATGGCCATGCCGGCCTGCATTCCGGCCGATACCGCGGAGCCGGCGTTGAAGCCAAACCAGCCGACCCACAACAGCGAGGCGCCGATGAAAGTCAGCACCATATTGTGCGCCGGCGCGGTGTCGATACGCCGGCCGAGCACCAGGCAGGCCATCAGGCCGGCGACGCCGGCATTGGTGTGCACCACCGTGCCGCCGGCGAAGTCGAGTACCTTGACCCAGGCGTCCGGGTTCGCCGAGTTGAGGAATCCGTCCGGGCCCCAGACCCAATGCGCGATCGGCGCATAGACCAAGATTGCCCACAGACCGATGAACCATAGCATCGCCGAAAATTTCATGCGCTCGGCAAAGGCGCCGGCGATCAGCGCCGGTGTGATGATGGCGAAGGTCAGCTGAAAGCAGAAATACACCGATTCCGGAATGGTCGGCGCCAGTGAATTGGGATTGCCGATGCCGGTCGAAATGTCGCTAAGCACGCCTTGCAGGAAGGCGCGGTCGAGACCGCCGATGAACGGCGTGGCGCCGCGGAACGCCATACTGTAGGTGCAAACCGTCCATAGCACCGTCACCAGGCAGGTGATGGCGAAGCTCGTCATGATGGTGTCGCCGACGTTCTTCTTGCGCACCATGCCGCCGTAGAACAGGCCGAGACCTGGGATGGTCATCATCAGAACGAGTGCGACCGAGGTCAGCATCCAGGCGGTGTCGCCGGAATTGGGCGTGCATTTTTCCAAGGTTTTGGCGTCGCAGGCCGGTGATGCCGCTGACGCCGCGGCGGCGACCGCCTGGGCAAAAGAAGCCTTGGGATAGACGAGGCCGGCGAACGCAGTGATGAACAACGCCACCAGGAGGACGCTAAGTCCCCCGCGCGAAAACGATTTAATCGTCATGGCCTGGCTCCTATCCCTGATCGGCTGATCGTAGCTTCAGACTGCCGTTTCGTCTGTCTCGGCGGTGTGGACATGCACCGCGCGTGCCAGAAATCAGGCACCCGCCGCTTTTTTCATCAAGACCTATTTTTGGGCTCCGTGGGGGAGGGCGGGGTCAATCGGCGACCGCAACGCGGCTGAGGCACCCCCGGGCCGGACGCCCTTGGCGCAAGCGGGCTTCCTTCGCCGTCCGCGTTCGGGGGACGGTGTGGCCCGAGAGGTTTGAGTCCGAGCACGACGCGGCACTCGCCCGACCGCTGGAAAGACAACAACGCCAGGCGCGGAACGCTTCGCGGAATCGTTTGCTGCGCGCCTTAGCTCCATCAAACAAATCGACGTTCAAACAAATTAACCAATGTGGCGTGAGCGCCGCATTTTTTCGCATCAGACAAAGGGGCCAAAATTAGGCGCTGGCGTCCCGCAGAGCGGACCCTAGTCATGCAAATCGAGGCCGTGCAAATCGCGGCATTGATGGTATGACCCCGCTCCCTCGTCCGCATGGCCCCGCCAACGACCGCAAGGTTTGGCGGGGCCTTCGTTTGTGGGGGAGGGCAAAGCAAGAAGTCGTAATGCGTAACAACTAGGAGCTCATCGTAATGAAGTTGACGACGTTATCAGCCGCGGTCGCGGCCATGTTTGTGTTTGCTCAATCCGCGCAAGCGGCGGAGCATCATCGCCACCAAATCTCGCGTCACCATTTTGCCCATCGGCAAGCGGGGAGTCGCTATTACGCGAATTCTTCGCAAGGACAATCTCCTTACGCGGCGCAGGACGAATTTTCCGGTGGAGGATTTAACGTTCCGGGACAGCCGAGCAACTCCGCTCAACACGGCGGCTTTCTTGGCGCCGCACTTGGCAGAGCTCTTGGCAGCGCTCTTGGCGGCCGACCGGCCGAGTGGTGCGGTTGGGAGATGAGGCAGCTCGTTTCCAGCGATCCAGGCCCGGCGTTCAATCTGGCGCGCAACTGGGCGCGCTGGGGACAGCCCGGACCGGTCGGCGTCGGCGCGGTCGTGGTGTGGTCGCACCATGTCGGCAAAGTCGTCGGCCGACAGAATGGCACTTGGGTCGTGGAATCCGGCAACGACGGCCATGCGGTTCGCACCCGGCCGCGGTCGCTCGCCGGCGTCATCGCCGTCCGCTGGGGATGAGCGCACCGGCCATCGACGGCAAGACATGACCAGCAGGGCCGCTCGGGAAACCGGGCGGCCCTTTCTTCTTGTTGTCTCGCACTTTCGCTGGTGCCGCTGAATTCATCGGGTGAGCGATTAGGTAATCGGTCGTGACCGAAATAATTCTGACGAATGCTCAATACAAAGCCGCCTGCGGTGGTTACGCAGGCGGCTCAGTTTCCAAATTGACGTCTTCAGTTTTTTTGCGAAGTCGCGGGCGCCTGCGGAACCGAAGCCTGTGGCTGCGCGAGCTGCGGGTTCGCTGCGAGATAGTCCTCGTAGGTGCGTCCAGCATAATCCGGAGCGGTCGGCACCACCGACATCGGCACCGCGGTTGCCGCGACCGGTGTCGTCGGGACCTGCGTCGCGTCGGCGCTGGTCTCGACCGAAGCGCTGGCCGATTCCTTGGTGCAAACGTCGGCGAACACAACGAGGCCGGACGGGGTGTAGGTCTTGGTCAGGCAAGTGCACGGGCCGGGGGCGGCGTCGATCACGGGCGCCGATTCATCGACGGCCTCGTCGACAACAACCCAGCCACCGTCACGGAACACCCAGTGATGATGGTGATCGTGAAAGGCGATCGGCGGGAAGATCGGGTGAATCGGCACGATCGGCACGATCGGGGTGTGCCGGCCCGGGGGCGGCCCCGGGAGAATTGGAACAAGCGTGCCGCCGCCGGGGCCGGTCAGGCTTGCCAAATGGCCGCCGTGGCCGGTGAATCTCGCGGAACGGCCGCCGAAGCCGCCGCCGCCGATGCGGCCGATGCTGCCACCGCCGATACGGCCGCCACCGCCGCCAGCGAAATGGCCGAAACCGCCGCCGCCACCGCCGAAGCCGCGGGCGTCGGCCGATTGGGAAGCGAGCGTTGCCACGGCAACAGCCGCAGCGGCGAGACTGAGGATCATTTTGCGTGACATGGTCGTTCTCCAGGTTTGGGTTCCAACATCAGTGGAGTTGGGTTCCACTAACCGTGGGACAGTGGCCCCGGAGAAAGGTTCAAGCCGATTTTCATTGATCGAAATCGGCGCAGTTTGCACGCTTAATAATGACGCGGCTGGAACCTTCGAAAGATAATCAAAGTGAACCTGGGCAGGCCCCGGGGCGTAACGCCGGCTTCAGCTTGCCCAATTGCGCCCAAAAAGGGAGACTTGCGGCGTGCCGCCGGTTCCCGACCACGCCGCGCAATTTTTTTCGCTGTCTTTTGAACCTGCGCTCAGGCCGGCTGCCTAACTGACGAGACCGATGATCCGGCGATGCAGACAACTGCGGACGAGGTTCTGATCGCAGGCATCGCCAAGGGCGATCGGTCCGCCATGGAGGCTTTGTTTACGCGCTATCGCGTCCGGGTGTTTCGCTTCGTGCTGCGCATGGTGCGCAACGAAGCGATCGCGGAGGAGTTGAACAGCGACGTATTTCTCGACGTCTGGCGGCAAGCCGGAACTTTCGAGGGGCGTTCAGCGGTCTCCACCTGGATATTCAGTATCGCCCGCTTCAAAGCGCTGAACGCCCTGCAGCGTCGCCCCGAGGCGGAACTTGATGATGCTAGGGCCGACGCAATTGAGGATGATGCCGATGACCCCGAAGTGGCGCTCGCGAAGAAAGACAAGGCCGCAGTATTGCGGCAGTGCCTCCACAAGCTGTCGGCTGAGCATCGGGAGATCGTCAATCTCGTCTATTATCAGCATAAATCGGTGGAAGAAGTTTCTGCAATCGTCGGCATCCCGGAGGCGACCGTGAAAACGCGAATGTTTTACGCGCGCAAGAAATTATCCGAGCTGCTCGCGGAGCTTGGCATCGAGCGAGGTTGGCCATGAACGCAGCGAACAACGACGCGGAAAGCCTTCGCGAACCGAGTGAAATCGAGCTCCTGCTGCCCTGGTACGCCGCCGGAACGCTAGGCCGTCGCGAGTCGGCGGAGGTGGAAGCAGCGCTCGCCAACGATCCCGAGCTTGCCCGCCGCTTCGAATGGGTGCGCGCGGAGTTCGCGCAGGAGCTGTCGATCAATGAGGAAGCAGCCTCGCCGCCGCATAACGATGTAAGGGCGCTGTTCGCCAAGATCGATGCTTTGCCGGCGCGCCGGCCCGCGCTATCGGTCGTGGCATCGTCCGGTCTCGTCGGCCGCATCGCTGAATATCTCGCGCTGCTTTCGCCGCACACGGTGGCCTGGTCGGCCATGGCGGCGGCGCTCGTCATCGTGCTGCAGGCGGGATTGATCGGCGGCATCATGTTGAAGGAGGCAAGTCCGGGTGGCTATGAAACCGCTTCGGCGCCGACCAGCGCTCCCGGCGATGGCTCCAATGTCCTGCTCCGCTTCCAGCCGCAGGCCAGTGCCGCGGATATTTCGAACTTCTTGGCAACCAATAAACTGAGCATCGTTGCGGGACCTTTAGCCGGCCAGCTCTACCGCGTGCGGGTCTCGGCAACAAAACTCGGCAAGACGGAGCTGACGGACATCGCGAACAGACTGCAGGGCGACAAAGTCGTCGGCTTTATCGCCATGACTGACGAATAGCCGACCGACCAACATCGGGAGATTGCCATGCGAAAGAGCTCAACGAACCTTTGGCCGGTTCCGACGGTTCTGCTCTGTGGCTTGCTCGCCGCTGTCTGCTGCATCGGCGAATCGGATTCGGCAGCCGCATTCGGCATGTTCGGTTTCGGGCGGATGGGCGGCTACGGCAGGCCGGGTATGGGCCCGCCGGCGTGGCGACGAACGCCGCCCCCGCGTCTCGGTGGCGGTTTTGCCGGCCGGTCTCCCGGCCGGGGCGGCTCGCCATCACGCCACGCGCCCATCGTTGGCGGCGGCGCGGTTGGCGGCGGTATCGTCGGTGGCAGCAGCGCGGGCAGCCGCGGCAATGACAATGGCGGCGGTGCGGTGCCCGTCGTGCAAGGCGATCAGCCCTTCATTCCCAACGAGATCATTACCGCTTTTGAGCCCAACGCGACGCCGCAGGCGATCGCTCAGTTCGCGCGCCGAAACGATTTGACCCAACTGGAATCGCAAAGCTTTCCATTGATCGGCGGCAGCCTTTACCGCTGGCGCATCGGCGGCAACCGAACGGCCGGGAGCGTGATCGACGCGGTCGGGCGAGACAATATCGTCGCCAGGGTGCAGCCGAATTACATTTTCACATTACAGCAGGTTGCCGCGACTTCGCCCGCGGCGGGGGACGCTGCGCAATATGTGCTTGCCGAACTGCAAATCGACAAGGCGCATCAGATCGCAACCGGAAAAGACGTTCTGATTGCCGTGATCGATTCGGAAGTCGACGGCAAGCATCCGGACCTCGGCGGAACGATCGTGAAAAGCTTCGACGCGCTTGGCGGCGATGCAAGCCCGCACCTGCACGGAACCGAGATGGCCGGCGCCATTGCCTCCCATGGCAAGCTCCTGGGTATCGCGTCGGACGCGCACATCTTGGCGGTCCATGCCTTCGACGATAATCCCGGCATCGCCAGGGGCAACTCGTTCGCCATTTACAAGGCACTGCAATGGGCAGCGGACAATGGTGCCCGCATCATCAATATGAGCTTCGCCGGCCCCGCGGATCCGATGTTGCGGCGGTTCTTGGCGGCGGCATCCGACAAGGGCATCGTGCTGGTGGCGGCAGCCGGCAATGCGGGACCGCAGTCCGAGCCGCTTTATCCGGCGGCCGATCCCAATGTCATCGCGGTCACCGCGACGGACAATGACGATCACGTATTCAAGATGGCCAATCGCGGCCGCTATATCGCGGTTGCCGCCCCGGGCGTCGATATTCTCGCGCTGGCCCCGGGTGGCGCCTATCAGTTGACCACGGGCACTTCAATTGCGGCCGCACATGTCAGCGGAATTGCTGCGCTGTTGCTGGAACGAAAGCCGTCGCTCAGGCCGAGCGATATTCGCGCCGTCCTGGTCGCCACGGCCAAGATGCCAGGCCCCCCGGTGCCGGATTCGGATTTCGGCGCCGGTCTGGTCAACGCCTATCGCGCCGTCACCTGGCTCGACCACAAAGCGCCAGGCAGCAAAGACGACAGCGAGCAAGCCAAGCAGTGACGATCGCGAGTTGGCCTGAAGCGGGCCTCGCCTGCCTGCGATCGCGCGCCCGCGTTCAGGGGGCGGGTAGCCATTGTCAAATCGCCAACAAACCCCGATTTATGACTACACGTTCGAGGTTTTTTGAAAACAGGACCGCAGCATGAGCCCCCGTCAACTTCATCTCGGCGCCTTCATGCGCCCGGCCAGCATCCACACCGGCGCCTGGCGTTATCCGGGCGCCTGGCCCGACATGAATTTCAATCTCGCGCATACCAGGGAATCGATCCAAAAACTCGAGCGGGCGAAGTTCGATGCGTTTTTCATGGCCGATCACATGGCCGTGCTCAACATGCCGATGGATGCGCTCAAGCGCAGCCACACCTCGACCTCGTTCGAGCCGTTCACGCTGTTGTCGGCGCTGTCGCAAGTGACCGAACGCATCGGCCTGGTCGCCACCGGCTCGACCACCTTCGACGCGCCCTATCACATCGCGCGGCGCTTTGCTTCGCTCGACCACTTAAGCAACGGCCGCGCCGGCTGGAACATCGTCACCACCTCCAATCCCGACGCCGCGCTTAATTTCGGGCTCGACGAGCATATGGAGCACGGCGAGCGCTATCGCCGCGCGCGGGAGTTCTACGATGTGGTGACCGGACTGTGGGACAGCTGGGCGGACGACGCCTTCATCCGCGACGTCGAGGACGGCATTTTTTTCGATCCGGCGAAAATGCACGTGCTCGATCACAAGGGCAAATATCTCTCGGTGCGCGGGCCGCTCAACATCGCGCGGCCGGTGCAGGGCTGGCCGGTGATCGTACAGGCCGGCGCGTCGGAATCGGGCCGCCAGCTTGCCGCCGAGACAGCGGAGGCGGTGTTCACCGCGCAGAGCGATCTCGCCGCCGGCCGGGAGTTTTATGCCGACGTGAAGGGCCGCATGGCAAAACTCGGCCGCGCGCCCGAGCACATGAAAATCCTGCCGGCTTGCTTTGTGGTTGTGGGCGACACGGTGGAAGAAGCGCGCGCCAAGCGGCAAAAGCTCGACAGCCTGGTCAACTACGCCAACGCCATCGCGTCGCTGTCGATCGCGCTCGGCCATGACGCCTCGAAATTCGATCCGGACAAGCCGTTGCCGGACGATATCCCGGAGAGCAATGCGTCAAAGAGCGGGCGCCAGCGCGCCATTGCGCTCGGTAAGCGTGACAATTTAACGGTGCGCCAGCTCGCGCAGCGGCTCGGCGGCTATTCCGGCCTCGCCATGGTCGGCACGGCCGCGACGATTGCCGACGAGATGCAGGCGTGGCTGGAACAAGACGGCTCCGACGGCTTCACGGTGATGTTTCCCTATTTACCCGGCGGGCTCGACGACTTCGTCGACCGCGTCGTGCCGGAATTGCAGGGGCGCGGCCTGTTTCGGCGCGACTATGAAGGCACGACATTGCGCGAGCATCTCGGGCTGCCGCGGCCGGGCAACCGGTTTTTTCAGAATTGAAGGGTGGACATCTTCGACGCTATGAGATGGAAGAGGCATTCCTCGATTTCAAACGGGTTGCGGCGTATGTCACAGACCTCGGCCTTGGAGCGTGCTATCGTCTTGCAATGATCCAGTGCGTGGCGGAGCGGCGAAATTACTGGAAGTCTTTCGGTGCCTCGTCGGGGTGAAGACGCGCAGGCCTCTGCGCCGATCGTTCGGCCGCACCAACGCACCTGCCGCTTCGGCTGGAAGACCGCGGCGATGCTCGTGGTTGCGGTCCTCGCTATTGCTGCCGTTGTCGTTCCTATCGTCTCGCAGGCAAGCCTTCGCACAGGCTTAATGCGCGCCGACCCGGACGCGATCGTCGGCAATGCGGCGTTGCGGACCTTCGCGACCGCCACCGGTCAGCCGGCCTATGATCGGCATTGCGTTTCGTGTCATGGCGCGCACATGGAGGGGGATCGCGCTCGTGGCGCTCCGAACCTGACCGACCAGGATTGGCTCTACGGCGAAGGCCGCGTCGCCGAGATCGAACGCACGATACTGCATGGCATTCGGTCCGGCGACCCGAAGGCGTGGAATCTCGCCGACATGCCGGCCTTCTCGCAACCCGTTCCCTATCGCCGCTACAAGATGGCTCCGCTCGGCCCCGATGAAATCCGCGACGTCGTCGAGTTCCTGGTGGTGAGCGCCGGCAAGCCGGGCGACCGGGCCGCCGCGGCGCGCGGCACCATCGTGTTTGACCACAAGGGCCAATGCTTCGATTGCCACGCCGCGGACGCCAAAGGCGATTCAGCGATCGGCGCACCGAACCTGCTCGACGATATCTGGCTCAGCGGCAACGGTTCGCGCGAGGACATCTACAACATCGTCGCCTTCGGCAGCGGCGGCTATTGCCCAGCCTGGGCCACGCAGCTCGATGCGGTAACAATCCGGGCGCTCGCCGTGCTCGTCTATCTCGCTTCGCATCGGCCAACGCCGGACGCGGCGCCACCGTCGACCGGCGTTCGGCCGGACCAGCAGAGTAAATAGCATGACCATAAACGACACGACGCAAGACGCCGGCCCTGCCGCGGAACAGTCAAAATTGACCTGGTCCGGATTTTGGAACCCGAAGCGCGTACAGCCGGTGCGCTCACTCGTGTTTCTGAGTATCGGATCGATCATCGGGCTCGGGATTGCCGGCTACGGCCTCTTCACTGCCAAGGGCACCGTGACCCATGCCGTGCCTGGGGAGGACCTTGCGCTGATCAATCAGCGTCCGATCCTGCGAACCGATTTCATCGCTCAGAGCGAAGCCCTCTATACCAAGCCATTCGGGGAGACGACGCTCCCCGAGCGCCTCACGGTGCTCAACGACATGATCCGCGAGGAGCTTTTCGTGCAGCGCGGCCTCGAGCTCGACTTCCCAAGCAACGATCCCGACACCCGTGCGGCGCTGGTTGCGGCCGTGGAGCAACAGGTCGTCGCCGACGTGACGACGGATCGCCCAAGCGACGCCGATCTGGAGAAATATTTCAGCGACAACCGGGCAAAGTATTCCAGCAACGGCGAGATGACTTTGCATTTCCTCGTGCTCGCCGGCGCGACCATGTCCGATGCCGATGCGGTGGCCAAGACACGCGAAGCCGCCGACGCGTTGCGCGCCGGTGTCGCCGTTGAGGACGTCAAGAACCGTTTCGGCCTGCAGGAGCGGGGCGGCGGCCGCGGGGGTAAAGCAGGCGACAATTATTTTTATTGGCAGGAGAAAATTTATCTCAGTGAGACCGTGTTTGCGCGGGCGCTGACGCTCGATAGCGGCGAGGTGAGCGAACCGCTGTCGGTCGATGGCGGCGTCGCTATCCTGCAGATGGTCAAAAATGTGAAACCCACCCCGCTCAGCTTCGAGACCTCGCGCAAGCGGGTCTTGGCCGACTACGGCGAGGTGGAAAAGAACCGGCTGCTGACGGCAGATGAGAAGTACCTGCGCAGCAAGGCGGATATCCTGGTGGCCGACGATTATGCCGCGGAGTACCAGAAGCATCTCGACGACAAGAACTTGCAAGGTGCCAAGCCTGCAGCGGCGCAATTCGCGGCGAGAAATCCATGAAAGCCGTGCCGCTACTCCTGCTTCTCTTGATCGTGGTGTTAGGCCCGACGTCGCCGGTGTTGGCGCATACGCGCAGCGAATCGCATTCGGCATGGCAGGTGGATGGCCCGACGGTGCATTTGCAATTCACCGTGCCCGATCTCGAGGCAAAACGGATCACGCCCGATGGCTCTATGCCGTCGGTTGATGGTCTCGGACACTATGTCGCCGACCATGTCGGAGCATTCTCGGGCGATCAGGTCTGCAAGATGGCGGACGGCCCGCGGCCGGTCGCTGCGGTGCCCGATTATCGGCGCTACGAGTTCACTTTCCTATGTCCGGACGCCGACAACATCCGCGTCCACTCCTCGGCATGGTTCGAATTGGTCGAGACCCACACCAATTTCGCGCAAATCCAGGACGACAAAGGCACCTTCGTCGAGCAGCTCATCACCAAGGATCGGCAGACGCTTGCCGTGACCGGAAATCTCGGTGGCAGTCCGCTGCAAAATGCGGGGTTCATCGAGTTCGTGAAGATGGGCGTCATGCACATCTTTACCGGCGTCGATCACATGTCGTTCATGCTCGGCCTGGTGCTGATCTCGCGTCGGGTCCGCGACCTGCTTTTCGTCGTCACCGGCTTTACTATCGGTCACAGCCTTACTTTGGCGCTGGCGGTGACCGGAATTCTGCGCCCCGAGGCGCAGTATATCGACGCGCTGGTGGCGCTCACAATCGCGCTGATCGGCGCCGAGAATATCGGGGACGGCACTCACCGTCCGCTGCCGGTGGCGCTCGGCCTCGGCGGGATATTGTTCGCCATGGCGGCCGCTAAATATCTCGGTGCTTCCGTGACGCTACCGACGCTGCTGCTGATCGGGGGTGGGATATTCGCCGCCAATTATCTGATGCTGACCGGCCGTCTGCGCGACGCGGCGCGTGTGCGCCTCGTGGTGACATTGGTGTTCGGCCTCATTCATGGTTTCGGCTTCGCGTCCGATCTTTTGGAAATGCGCCTGCCGGCTGGCCGCCTCGCCGAACTCCTGATCGGCTTCAACACGGGGGTCGAGATTGGCCAGGTGACCGTTGTCTTGGGCGCGGTCGCGGTGGCCTATCTTCTCGTGAAAACGCATCTCGCGGTGCCGCGGCCGATTTTCACCGACATCGCCGCTGCGTTTCTCGTCGGCGAAGGCCTGTGTTGGTTCGTGGCCCGGACTATGATCGTGTGAGGAACCGCTCAAGCGCCGCCGATCGAATCACGCGCGGCTTGCGCGCGTGACATAGATCACTCGATATCCGGCTTTTCCTGATCGCGGATATTCGTGTCGAACGACTGTCCGGTCGCGGCCAGCGTCACCTTTTTCATCAAGCCGCCCTGCTTTTCGGGGTCGCGCAGCGGGGCCATGTCGATCACCACTTTGTCACCAACTCTCACCGAGTTCCGCCCCCAGCCGCTCACCCGCATCAGGTTCCCGGGACTGGTTGTCTCCATCAGCCAGTCCGACGGTTGATCGCCGTCCTTGACCGTGCCGTTGACCAGCATCGTCACGTGCGGATTGGTCCAGCGCAGTTCGACGACCGAGCCGGTGAGCGTCAACAGTTTGGTTTGATCGAACATCGCCGCCGAATGGTGCGCCGCGACGGTCCCGATCCCAGCCGCCAATCCGATCAGGGTGCAAAACAGAGCAAGTGTACCAGGAAGTCTTTTCATTGAACTCTCCGAATTTCCAGCATTGCAGCAATTTCAGTGTGGCGCATTGGGTGCGGTCATATTGCCGCCCCACTCCTTCGAGATTGGCGCAAAGACGGCGTTGCCGTCCTTGTCCACCTTTTCGGAAAAACTACCTTGCAGGCAGACGCCTTCGACGATGTCGAATTTGCGCGCGCGCTGTCGAAAATAGATCCGCGTCGTCTTCCAGGTCGTCGTCAGCACATGCGGCGCCGTGATCTCGAGATCGTCGTTAAGGATATCGGGGGTCGCCAGATGAATGTGCTCGACGATGTGTATGTCGCCATTGTTCGGCACCCCCGCGGCCTCGCTGATCGCGATATAGGCTTGTGGGACGACGCCGACGGTATCGACGACCAGCGTGCCCCCCTCCCAATGCCCGATCGAGTGGCCGTGGAAGGTCGGGTCTGGCTCGTCCGGGTGGGAGCGGCCATCGGTGTAAATGCGGCGAATTCGGTTGCCGTCGGATTCGCCGAGCATGGTGACGCGGCCGGGCGTGAACAAGAACTCCATGGCGTTATGGCTGACCAGCATCCAGGACGGCATGCCCTCCGGCAGGCAATCGACAAAGATCGGCGGTGGTCGGCCGGCTTTCTCTGCCGCGAGCATGGTGGCAATCTGCGCCGCGGCCTTCGGCGTCCACGGCGGCATATTGGTCTTCACCTGTGCGTCCTGATCCGTAATTTTCGGATTCCAGACGCCGCTCCAATCCGGCAATTTGGCAAGATCCGCCCATTGTTGCGCGGTCGGCGGCGGATTCTTCACAGGCTCCGCAGCCTGGGCCGAGCTCGCGGCGGCCATAAGCGTCAGTAGGACTACGAAACCGTTTCGCATCGGTACCTCTTTCAATCGTCGGCTCGACCTCAATGCATCGTAAAGCCGATCTCACGACCGAACGCGACGACGCATATCCACAGCAACAAAGAAAACGCCCCGGCGGCTTTGGCCGTCAAGGGGGTATTGCCGGCTCCGTCCCCGCGCACGATCGAACGACCGAGCACGTGGAAGATCACCATGTTCAGCCCCGCCAGGGCCAAAAAGATGAATTTTCCCCGAAAATAAAAATTGTGGGCGTAGCGCACCGCATTTGACGAAAACATCAAGCTTCCGGTGAGCGCGGCGACGCCGAACGCACCCCAGGTCCATGGCAGCACCTCGCGCATCAATGGGCCGACGACGCGATCGCGCGAGGCGATGCCGAGCAGACGCAAATCGACGATCGAAATGGTGCCGACAACTAGCGTAATCGCCAGCACATGGACCGCCTCGATCCAGGGAAACGCAATTTCATTTTCGGCGATGGTATCCGCGAGCGGTGTCGCCTGCAACCATTGCAGGATCGGTTCAAGCTGCATGCCAAATATTTCCGTTCCCAAACATTCCACTGGGCAAATATCGCATGCCCAAACGTTCCATGCCCAAGCGTTCGATGCCCATGCCGCGCTCGCCGCCGAGTCTTGTCTCCAGGTTCATTTCGATGATTCATTTCCGTCAGATGTAATAGGCGATCCACCGGCCAGCAAAGATAACTCCAACCCAAATCGTCAGGGAGAGAACCGCGAGGAGGCGGACCGGCAGGCGTGGGCTTTGTACAATTCCGCGTCCAGCAGGACTCCTGTTCGTGCGAACGATCGCAAGGGTCACGCTAACGGCGGCAAGGATTAGAACCACCTTGAGCTGAAACACCGGATTTCTCAGCGAGCGCGCCGGTTCGCCGATGATCATGATCGTGCCGGTCGCAAACAAGATCAGCAATGGCCACCAAATGAAGGGGAGGAAGCGCGCGAAAACCCGTTCGACCGGTTGCCCTCGGTCAAGAATGCCGAGCAATCGCAGATCGATCATGAGGATGGAGCCCATCACCACCGCGATCGTGAGGATGTGGATGGTCTGCACCGTCGGCACGACCCAAGCGTGCGTCTGGATCGCTTGGCTTAGGGGTGTTTGATCGAGCCATGTGCAAAACGCGGCGAGCGATCGGGCAACGTGCAGATTCATGAACGGCTTTCGACGCGGACGTTAGATTTTGCGCTGATGTACTTTGGATAGGTGCCGATCTGGACGTTAGCACTTTTTCGGTCGTCCTGCAAAAAGACGCGAGGTACACGAAGCGACTCGCGTGAATCCGAGCTCGGCGGCGTGCTCATAAATTCACGCCCTAACGAAGCGGCCACACTCCGGGCGGACAGAGGATGACGTCGTAACCGGTCGGAATGCCGCCGCGAGTTCTTCCATAGGTTTGCCCGCATTCCGGCGGAACCGGGATGCAACCGAGAACGGTGCACGCAATATGGTTCTGCTGGCGGGCTTCGGCGACCGGATGGCTTGCTCGGCGATGGTGGATGCTCTTCGCCGTCGCTGCGGTGGCCATGACCGCGGCGATCGCAAGCGTGGCGATGGCAGCTTTCTTCACGGCATCTCACTCCGCCCCGCCATTGTGCTCGGGCGCTTTTCCGCGCGTTCGGCGAGGCGCCGCCAAGCTTCGGCCATCTGTAACAAGGTATCCTTTTCGGCCGGGTTTTGCGATTGCTGCGCGAGACGGATGCACTCTGCGGCGTAGCGCCGGTACTGCTCGGCCTTTGTCATATCGCGCCGCTCCAGCCATTGACCAAAAGCGAACGACCAAAAGGCGCGTTTGGTTCCCCTAAGCTCATGAATTTGAACGGGAACTTTGCCCTGCTCTAGTCGGTTGCCAAAGCGAATATTGGAACGATAGTCATGCGGAAGACGAGATGGAAAACGCCAAGGAGAAAGACGCCAAGGATCATGCCAAGAATTTGGATAATGCCGAAAGATTTCGTGACTACGCCGCCGAGTGTCACCGGCTGGCGCAGCGCGCGTCGCAAAAGGATCGCGCCATATTGACCGAAATTGCCGACGCATGGACAGCCTGCGCGAAGGAGGCCGAACGCAAGGAAAAGAATACAGGCAAATAGGAAGAACCCCGGCGCAACCGCGTTGCGAACGGAAAAAGGCGTCACCCGGCCCTCGATCATTTGCCGGCCATTTCCGCACACCATAGAGTGGGGGGAAACGGCCCGTTCTCGGCCGGGAGGAAACGCTATGACCCAGCAGCGGCTTGAAGCGCGGCCGCCGTCGTTCGACCGCGGCGACCCGATCGAGCGGGCCGGCATCGATGAATTGCGCGCGCTGCAGCTAAGCCGCCTCAAAGCGGCACTCGTGCGCGCGGAACGGCAGGTGCCGCATTATCGCAAGAAATTCGCCGCGGCCGGCGTGCGGCCCGAGGATCTCAAACGCCTCGATGATCTCGCCAAATTTCCGTTCACCACCAAGGAAGACTTTCGCCAGAACTATCCGTTCGGCATGTTCGCGGTGCCGATGCAGGAGATCGCGCGCGTGCATGCCTCGAGCGGCACCACCGGGCAGCCGACGGTGGTCGGCTATACGCGAGGCGATATCGACATGTGGGCGATGCTGATGGCGCGCTCGATCCGTGCCGCCGGCGGCAAGCCTGGCGACAAGATGCATGTCGCCTACGGCTACGGTCTGTTCACCGGCGGGCTCGGCCTGCATTACGGGGCCGAATATCTCGGCTGCACCGTCATTCCGGTCAGCGGCGGCTTTACCGAACGGCAGGTCCAGCTGATCTGCGACTTTC
The DNA here is from genome assembly GCA_049519075.1 of Xanthobacteraceae bacterium. Classification (GTDB taxonomy): domain Bacteria; phylum Pseudomonadota; class Alphaproteobacteria; order Rhizobiales; family Xanthobacteraceae; genus BOG-931. The sequence goes on from JBEKRD010000070.1 coordinate 19,968, forward strand.
AGCCGGACATCATCGCGGTAACGCCGTCTTATCTGCTCGCCATCGCCGACGAGTTCGAGCGTCAGGGCATCGATGCGAGCAAATCCTCGCTGCGCATCGCGCTATGCGGCGCCGAGCCGTGGACCGAGTCGATGCGGGCTGAGATCGAGCGCCGCATGGGGCTCGATGCCGTCAATGTCTACGGTCTTTCGGAAGTGATCGGTCCGGGCGTGGGCCAGGAATATGCCGCGACCAAGGACGGACTGACCATCTGGGAAGATCATTTTTTTCCCGAAATCGTCGATCCGGACACCGGCGCGGTATTGCCCGACGGTGCGGAGGGCGAACTCGTCTTCACCTCGCTGACCAAGGAGGCGATGCCGGTCATCCGCTATCGCACCCGCGATCTCACCCGGCTGTTGCCCGGCAAGGTGCGCGCCATGCGCCGGGTCGAACGCATCAAGGGCCGCAGCGACGACATGCTGATCATCCGCGGCGTCAACGTGTTCCCGACCCAGATCGAGGCGGCGCTCGCCACCGAGCAATTATTCGCGCCGCATTACATTCTTGAAGTGACGCGGCCCGATAGGCTCGACGAGCTTGAAGTGATTGTCGAGACCCGCGAAGCGCTGCCGCCGGACGCCGCCATGGTGCTGGCGGATCGCGCCGTGCATCTCATCAAGGCACATGTCGGGGTGACCGCCACCGTGCGCACCGTGGCGCCCGGCAGCATCGAGCGCTCGCAGGGCAAGGCCAAGCGCGTCATCGACAAGCGGCCGCGGAATTAAGCCATGTCGATCGTCACGGACATGGACCAAAGCGATGCGCTCGTCGACGCCGGTCTGCCGCGCGAGATGCTCGCCGCCTGGCTCGCCTGCGACGGTGCCATAACCGGCGACTTCGGGCGCGACGTCGAACAGTGCTCGCGGCAATGGCGGATCGGCGCCGAACTGATCGCGCGCTTGCCGGCAAAGCCTCAGCGCACAGCCGCGCAAGCCGCGGCCGCTGTGGCAGTCCTTCAGCGCGACCGGGCGCTGCGCGAAAAATTTCTCAAAACGCATGGCGAGACGCTCTACCGCCGCCTGACCGACGATTTTACCAAATTCAAGCGGGTCGAGCTCCTGGTGCGCGACGCCGCGGCCGCGGTGCCGGGTCTCGTGCCCGACGACGCGCAATTGCGCGGCGAGAACGAATTGCAACAGCGCGACAAAGACGGCGCCGAGATCGATCAGGGCTTATTCCTCTCCGCGGTCCTGGGCGATCCACGCTGCGGCACGCATCTGTGCCACGCCATGCTGCTGCCGCGGCCGGAAGCAAAGGAAGAAGCTCGCCGCTACGCCGCGGATGGAAAACTCGCGCTTGAAGGCGCGACGCTCGAACGCCATGGCAAAGCGGCGCTCGTCACCATGCGCCATCCGCGCTTTCTCAATGCCGAGGACGAGACCACGCTCGACGGGCTTGAAATCGCCATCGATGTCGCCACCCTCGATGCCGCAACCGATATTGCGGTCTTGCGCGGCGATACGGTCGGGCACGCCAAATATCGCGGCCGGCGGCTGTTTTCGGCCGGCATCAATCTGACGCATCTCTATCACGGCAAGATTTCCTTCGTCTGGTACATCAAGCGCGACATGGGGCTCGTCAACAAATTGTTCCGCGGCGTAGCGCAGCCGGACTTAAGCCCCGACGAGGTCGCGGGAGGCACCATCGAAAAGCCGTGGATCGGCGTCGTCGACGGCTTTGCCATCGGCGGCGGCTGCCAGCTCCTGTTGGCGCTCGATTATGTGCTGGCGGCAAGCGATGCCTATATGACGCTGCCGGCGCGCAAGGAAGGCATCATCCCGGGCGCGGCGAATTTGCGGCTGTGGCGCTTCACCGGCGACCGCATCGCGCGCCAGGCGATCCTCTATGGCCGGCGGCTTGACTGCGATACGCCGGAAGGCCGCCTGATCTGCGACGAGATCGCTCAACCGGCTGCGATCGACGCCGCGCTGAAGCACGTGATCGACGGATTTACCAGTTCCGGCGTGGTCAGCGCCGCCGGCAATCGTCGCGCGCTACGCGTCGGCCAGGAGCCGCTCGATCTGTTTCGCCGCTATATGGCGGTCTATGCGCGTGAGCAGGCGTTCTGCCATTTCAGTCCGGCGCTGATTGCCAATCTGGAACGGCATTGGAACGCGCAGAATCGCGCGCCCTAACTCTGCCGTCGTCAGCGCGACGCAAAATTCGTGGCGTCGAGACGGCTTTTCTGTTCGTCGCTCAATTTGGTCTCAAAATTGGCCAGCGCCACCTGAATCGACAACACGGCGCGCCAGGTCGCGTCGAGCCGCGCCTCGGTCGCCGCCAATCGCCCGAGCGGGGTCGGCGAGAGCGTCGTCGGGCAATGCGCGTCGAGATCGGTCGCGGCCTGGCTGAAGGTCTGCTTGAGCTCGCCAAGGGCTGAACGCTGCGCGTCAGTCGGCTGCACCGATTGATCGATCTGGTCCACCGAGCGGTCGATGGAAGCCTGCGGACTGCCGCAGTTCGCGGCGATATCCGATCGCTTGGCCCCGGCCGGCGCCTCGATCATGGCGGCAAAGCGGGCTTTCTGTTCGTCGCTTAAGGATTGTTCGAATTCCTGCAGCGGCTGGCGAATGATATCCACCGCCATGGTCAATTCCTCGATCTGCGACCCCATGAGTTGCATGCGCGCGGTCGGCTGCGTCGGAATCTCATTCGGGCACGATTTCGCGAGGTAGCCGGATGCGGCACCAAGCGCGCCGCCGAGCTTTTGCAAAAGCTGAGTCTGATCCGCCGTCGGCGCCAAAGTGTCGCTTAGGCGGCCGACGATGGCATTGGCGTCGTCGGGCCGCTGGCACAGGCGCTGATCGGGACGGGCCGGCGCCTTGGCGAATGCGGTGATGAAAATGTCCCGATAGCCGAAGGGCCATGGCGAAGAATCGGACGGCCAGAACACGTTCTGGAAAATCGCCGCCAGCGCGAGATTGGGATAAACGAGCGCCGTCCTGCCGGCTTGCTCGGATTCCGGATGCGTGAGCTCATCGGGATTGCCGCGCATGTAGAGCGGATGATGCCGGTAGCGATAGCCGAAAGACGGCAGGCCGATGTGAAACGGGCCGATGCGCAGCCCGAATGCTGCTGCGGGTGGCGGAGACGCGATAAGTGCCGCAAACGCCGCAAGCGCGAAATAAGCGCCGAGCTTTCGCATGATCAGGCCCTCCAAATAGGCCAGGTGATTAGGGCACGTATCAACGCGCGGTAGGGCCCGCCGGTTCCACCATCGCTTCGCCCTGCCGTTTGTCGCCGAGGTGCAACAGCGGCACCAGCACGAAGGCAAAGGCCGTGAACGCCGCGGAAACCACAACAAGCGGCGGTAAGGAGTGGGCGAACGCATGGCTGTACAAAAACGATCCGATATTGTCGCCGAGCGACGTCGCCAGATTGATGATCGACATCAGCACGGCGAAGGAAAACCCTTCCGCGCGCGGCGGGCAGAAATCGGCCGCCAGCGTCAGCGTCGCCACCGTCGCCAGCATGGCGGCAAAGCCGCCGCAGAAGCTGATGACGGCCGCGGCCGGCTCGTTCCAGAACAAGAGATAGGCCGCCGTTGCGGTCGCGCCGAGCGCGATGCTCAGATTCAACAGGTGCTTTAAGGTCAAGTCCTCGAAAAAGCGCCGGTACAACAGCGCGCCGACCACCCATCCGGCCGAGCCGATCGATCCCAGAATCCCGATATAGGCCTGTGAGAATTTCAGGTCGTCGGTCATGTGATAATAAAGCGGCGTGCCAAGCCCCGGGCTGAAGTAATAGAGAAAGATGAAGACCGCGACGATCCACAATTCGCGCCGTTCGAAAGCCCTCATCAGCCCGTGAAACGTGTTTTTCATGCCGGCGAGATTGACGGCCGTTTTTTTCTCCGGGATCAGAAACACCGCGCCGATGACCACCACGCAGGGCGCCACCGCGACGATCGCCGCGGCGAGATGCAGCGCCGAAGCAGGCGCGAGGTGTTGCACCAGCTGGCCGCCGAGCAAGGCCGCCACCATGGCGGCGACGTTGTACCAGAGCCACTGCTGATTGACGAAAACCCCGCTCTCGCTCAGCCGCTGGCCGTTCTCGACCAGCACCGCGCCGCACAACGTGCTCGAGATCGCCATGGCATAGGCGGTGAGCATCAGCGCGACGGCAAGATCGCCCGGCGCGTTGAGCCTTGTGATCCAGAAATAGCCGACGATCGCGGCCACATTGGCGAGGATCAGATAGCTCTTGCGCCGATAGCCGAACAGCGGCACGAAATCGGAAAACAAGCCGTAAACCGGCTTGATGATCCACGGCAGATTGAACACCGTGACGAAGGCTGTGACCTGAACCGGCGACCAGCCCTGGGTTTCTTTGAGATAATAATTGAGCGGCTGCGAGATCAGGCCCGCGACTTGCCCCAGTCCCTCGACGACATAGACCAGGCCAAAGAAAATCAGCAGATGCCTGATCGCCCGTCGATCCTCCGTAATCTCGGTGGTGCGAGGCGGCAGCGTCTGTTCATCCATCGGATCGAGGCCCGCGCGTTATCGGGTCGGCTCGGGCGTGCCAGTCATCGCCCGGCTTGCGATCGTGCGGCGCGTGGCGAATGGGCGCGGACGGTCACGCTTGCACCGATACCGAGTTTTTCAACGATCGTCTCGACGATTTCGCGGGGGTGGGGAGCGACGGAGACGACGATCGGGCGTTCGTCCGGCTGCGGTTCTTCGAGGGCGGCGAACTGGCTGTCGAGGAGCTCGGGCGGCATGAAATGATCGGCGCGCGCGGCGACGCGCCGCGCGATCAGAGATTGATCGCCCCGCAGGTAGATCAGGCGGACGTCGGGCCGCGATCCGATCAGGATATCGCGATAGGCGCGCTTGAGCGCCGAGCAGGCAACGATGCCGTGCTCGCCATTGCGGCGGGTGGTGTCGATCCAATCGGCGATGGCATGCAGCCACGGCCAGCGGTCGTCGTCGTTGAGCGGCTCGCCATGGTGCATTTTCTCGACGTTCGATTGCGGGTGCAGCCAGTCGCCGTCCTCATAAATCCATTGCAGGCGATGCGCCAGCATCGCCGCGATCGTGCTCTTGCCGCTGCCGGAAACTCCCATCACCACCAGCACGGCAACATGGTCGATCGGCGCTGCGGCGGTCATTGGCGTTCTCCGGTCTCGTTTTCCGGCGCCGCGGCGCGGACCATCAGCCAGGTGAGCGCGCCGTCGGAATAAGCATGATGCGCCGGCAAGTCCTCGCCGGCAAGAACGCGGCGCAGGATTGCCCGCTTATCCGCGCTGTCGATGAGAAACAGCATCTCGCGGGTGGCGGCGAGCGTCGGAAATGTCAAAGTAACGCGCGGCACGAATGGCTCCATGCCGGCTTTGGCAATGCCCAGCGCCCAGTGTTGCGTTTCGGTGAGCGCGGGAGAGCCCGCGAACAGCGAGGCGGTGTGGCCGTCGCTGCCGAGCCCCATCAGAACAAGATCGAACAACGGCCGTGCCGGGTCGAGCCGCGCCGCGCCGTAAAACCGCTTCAGCTCGTCTTCATAGCGGCACGCCGCGTCATCGGGATCGTGCGCATCGGTCGCGATCGGATGGATGTTGGCTGGCGGCGCGCCGACGCGATCGAGCAAGACGCGTCGCGCGGTTCCCATATTGCTCAAAGCGTCGCTCTGCGCGACGAAGCGGTCGTCGCCGATAAACCAGTGCACACGATTCCATGGCACTTTGTCGCGCCACGGCTGTTCGGCCAGCAGGTGGTAGAGGCCTTGCGGTGACGAGCCGCCGGTGAGGCATACCGCGGCGCGGCCGTCATGCGTCACGCGGGTGACGAGACGTTGCGCCGCGGCGTCAGCCAGCGCTGCAGCATCCTCGACCACGACGAGGTCGGCACGCGAACCGCAAGTCACATTCGACGTCGTGACCGCGCTCATGCGATCGGACGCCAGCGACGGCCGTCGCGCTGCAAAAGCTCATCGGCCTCGCTCGGACCCTCGCTGCCGCCAGGCATCGAGAAATGGCTGCACCACGCGCCAGCCGGTTTCGATGCCGTCGGCGCGCGGATAAAGGATGGCGTCGCCGATCATGCAGTCGTAGATCAGCGTTTCGTAACCCGTCGACGGCGCTACGTCGAAATAGTCTTCGTATTTGAACGTCATGCCGACGCCGCCAATGGCAATCGACGGCCCCGGGATCTTGGCGTTGAATTCAAGCCCGATACATTCGTTCGGCTGGATTCCGACCACCAGAAAATTCTCGGCGAGCCGGTCGATCGGCGTATCGCGAAACATGGCGACCGGCGCCTGCTTGAATTTGATCGCCACCTCGCTCTGTTTGGCGCGGAGCGCCTTGCCGGTGCGCAAATAGAACGGCACGCCTGCCCAGCGCCAATTGTCGATCATCAGCTTGAGCGCGACATAGGTCTCGGTGACGCTGTCGGGCTTGACGTCGGGCGATTTGCGATAGGCTTCCACGGTGCGATTGTCGATGGTGCCGTCGCCGTATTGCGCGCGCACGGAATTGCGCAACGCTTCGTCCGGCGTCTGCATCTGCACGGCATCGAGCAATTGCGCCTTCTCGGCGCGCACTGCGTCGGCGGCAAAGCGCGACGGCGGCTCCATGGCGACGAGCGACAACAGCTGAAACAGATGGTTCGGTACCATGTCGCGCAGCGCGCCGGTCGCGTCGTAATAGCTGCCGCGGCGTTCGACGGTGAGGGATTCGGCGACCGTGATCTGCACGTGATCGATGTGATTGCGATTCCAGATCGGCTCGAACAGCCCGTTGGCAAAGCGCAGCACCAGGATATTCTGCACCGTCTCCTTGCCGAGATAATGGTCGATGCGAAAGATCTGGTCTTCTTTAAGTACGCCAAGAAGCGTCTGATTGAGCGCGCGTGCCGAAGCCAGATCGGTGCCGAACGGTTTTTCGATGACGACCCGCCGCCACGCGCCGTTGCCCTCGCGCGCCAGCCCGGACTGGCCGAGATGGCACCCGATCGGCGCGAAACCGGCCGGCGGCGTCGCCAGATAAAACAGACGATTGCCCTTGGTCGGGCGCTCGCGCTCGATGCGGTCGAGTTCATGGCCGATTTTCTGATATGTCGCGTCGTCGTCGGTTTCGCCTTGGACATAGGCGACGCAGCCGAGCAGGCGCTTGACCACGCTGTCGTCGATCTGCCGGGTGGCGTATTTCGGCAGGCTTTGGGCGAGATCGGCCCGGAAGGCTTCGCTTGATGAAGCCGAGCGCCCGACCCCGATCAAGGCGAAGGCCTCGGGCAAGAGGCCCGAGGCGCCGAGATTATAAAGGGCAGGGAGCAGCAAGCGGTGGGTGAGGTCGCCCGACGCGCCGAAAATCACGAGGCTACACGGGTCGGCCGCCCGGGCCGTGGTGGCGGCGGTCCGCGCCGTCATGAGGACTTCGCCTTGTTCGCTTTGGGATTGAGCTTCGTCGCCGATTTCGGCTCGACGTGGGCGCCGAAACCTTTGCGCATCGCGGACAGCATTTTTTCCGCAAAAGTATGATCGCGGCGCGAGCGGAACCGGGCGTAGAGCGCAGCGGTGAGGACCTCCGCCGGCACCGCCTCTTCAATCGCCGCCATCACGGTCCAGCGGCCTTCGCCGGAATCCTCGACCACGCCTTCGAAGCCCGCAAGTTTCGGATCCTCGGTCAGTGCGTCTGCCGTGAGGTCGAGGAGCCACGAACTGATCACACTGCCACGCCGCCAGACTTCCGCGATATCGGTCAGATCGAGATCAAAGCGCTCGGCGACGGGAAGTACTTCGCTGTTGGCGTTCTTGAGAATGTCGAAGCCTTCGGCATAGGCCTGCATCAAGCCGTATTCGATGCCGTTATGCACCATCTTGACGAAATGGCCGGCGCCGTGCGGCCCGGCATGAATGTAGCCTTGCTCGGCGCGCGGATCACGTCCGTTGCGCCCTTCGGTGCGCGCGACATTGCCGATGCCCGGCGCCAGCGCCTTGAAGATCGGATCGAGGTGGTCGACGATTTCCTTCTTGCCGCCGATCATCATGCAATAGCCGCGCTCCAGACCCCAGACGCCGCCAGAGGTGCCGACGTCGACATGATGGATGTTGCGTTCGCTCAACATTTTGGCGCGGCGGATGTCGTCCTTCCAGAACGTATTGCCACCGTCGAGCACGATGTCGCCCGACTGCAGCAATGTGGCCAGCTGCCCGATGACGTCTTCGGTGACCTTGCCGGCCGGCAGCATCACCCAGACCGGGCGCGGCGTCTGCAATTTCGCCACCAATTCGTCGAGCCCGGCAGCGCCGATCGCGCCGTCGCGGCCGAGTTCTGCGACGGTCTTTGCGTCCTGATCGTAGACCACCGGTTCGTGGCCATTGGCGAGCAAGCGGCGGGTGATATTGCCGCCCATGCGACCGAGACCGATGATGCCGATCTGCATGGCGGCTACTCCAATCCCGCCAGCGCGCGTTCGATCGCCGCCCCAAGTGCGGCGAGGCCGGCATCGACGTCGCCGTCGAGATGAGCCCGCAACGCCCGCCGGCCGCGTTCGACCAACACGCCGAGGTCGCCGCGCGCCTGTGCGGCTTTGATCACGCCGAAACTGGCGCGGTGCCCAGGAATGGCGAGATCTTCGGCGTCCTCGGAGGTGATCTGTAGAAAGACGCCGCTGTCGGGGCCGCCTTTGTAGGCCTGGCCGGTGGAATGCAAGAAACGCGGTCCGAACTCGAGACAGGTCGCGACATGGCGGCGATCGCGCAAGGCAAGCCGCAGCGGCTGCAGGCGCGCGGCGTTGTTGTCGTCACGGGCGAGATAGGCCAAGAGCGCCACGTAATCGCCGGAGCCGATGCGCGCGAAATGGGCTTTCAGCCAGCTGTCGAGCCCGCCGTCGGCGCCGGCCTTGCGCAATGCGTCGGCGTTTTTCTCGTCGGCATAAAGCGCGATCGATTGTTCGGAACACACCGGCGTCTCGCGCGGCAGCGCGCCCGTCTTCTCGAACGCGTCGGTCAATTCGCGGGTCTTGATCTTGCTGGCTTCGACGTCGGGCTGGTCGAACGGATTGATGACGAGCACGGCCCCGGCGATCGCGGTGGCGATTTCGAAGCGGAAGAATTCCTGGCCGATATTTCCTGTGGAATTCTGCACGATGCGGATAACCGGATGCCCGGCTTTTTCCAGTCGGGCAAGCTTGGCGTCATGCTCAGGATCGGTCTCGGCCTTCAACGCCAGATCGATAAAAAGCCGGTCGTCGCCGTAAAGCTCCGGACGGCCGAGCGGCTCGCCGTCGACCGGAATGAGACCCTTGCCGTGCTTGCCGGTCGATTCCGCAAATAGCTGTTCGGCCCAGGCGCCGAAACTCGCGACACCGGGCGAGGTCAGGATGGTAATCTTGTCACGGCCGCGCGACGCAGCCACTCCAAGCGCGATGCCGAGCGCCACACCCGGATTTTCGGAAGGCGGCACGTCGGGCCCGCAGGACCGCATCATCAGGCGGCTCGCCTGAACGATTTGCGCGACATCGATGCCGGCGATGGCGGCCGGCACCAGACCGAAGGGGGAGAGCACCGAATAGCGCCCGCCGATGCTGGGCACGCCGTGAAAGACTTCCATGTAGCCTTGGTCCTTCGCGCGGCGTTCCAGCGACGAGCCGGGATCGGTGATGGCGATGAAATGCCGCCCGGCCTTTTCGGCGCCGACTGTGTCGGCGACGCGCTTGAAGAAGTAATCCGTCAGTACGTTGGGCTCGGTGGTCGAGCCCGATTTGCTCGACACGATGAAAAGGGTCTTGCCGAGATCGAGCTTGCTCTCGATCGCCCGGATCTGCGCCGGCACGGTGGAATCGAGAATGTGTAAGTTCGGGAATCCGCGCCGCGCACCGAACGTCGTCGCCAGCACTTCGGGGCCGAGACTCGAGCCGCCCATGCCGAGCAGCACCGCGTCCTTGAAACCCGCGGCTTTGATCTTTTCGGCGAAGGCCGTGTAGCTTGCGATCTGATCGTCGCCCACCATTTCGAGCCAGCCGAGCCAGCGATCTTCGTCGCTATTGCTCCACAGCGATTTATCGCCTTGCCAGAGTTTGCGGATATTGCCCCGCGCGCGCCATTCCTCGGCGATCTCGTCGGCTTTTTTCGCCAAGCCGTTGCCGAGCGACAGCGTCTGCCGGTCGATCTCCTGGCCGAAGATTTCGATCCGCTTCTTGGCGACGGCGGCAAGGAGCTTGTCGGCGGCGTCGGCGAACAGCCGCACCCCGTCGATCACCAGTTTGTCGGTCACGCCGTCGAGCGAGATGCCGGCGCGGCCGAGCTCATCCAATAGGCGCTGGGCGTCGCCGGGATTCTCCTGCAGGTTGTTGCGCAGTCTGCCGTGGTCGCGGAAGGCGTCCATCGTCGCCACCGGCATCGTGTTCACGGTGTCGGGTCCGATCAGCTCTTCGACGTAGAGCACGTCGCGATAGGCTTTGTTCTTGGTGCCGGTCGACGCCCACAACAGCCGTTGCGGTTTGGCGCCCTTGGCCTTGAGTGCGGCCCAGCGCTCGCCGTTAAACAGCCGCAGATAACGCTGATAGGCGAGCTTGGCATTGGCGATTGCGGCCTTGCCCTTCAAGGCCGCGAGCCTGGCCTTCTCGTCGGGATCGTTGGCGCGGGCGATCTTGTCGTCGAGCAGGGTGTCGACCGCTGTGTCGATGCGGCTGACGAAAAAGCTCGCCACACTGGCGATCTTCGAAATATCGCCGCCTTTGGCGGCAAGCGCTTCGAGACCCGCGAGATAAGCCTCGACCACCTGTTCATAGACAGATTGCGCGAACAACAGCGTGATGTTGACGTTGATGCCCTGCGCAATCAATTCGCGGACTGCCGGCAAGCCCTCGGGCGTCGCGGGCACCTTGATCATCAGGTTTTTGCGATCGACCTCCCGCCACAGCCGCTTGCCTTCGGCGACGGTCGCTTGCGTATCGGTGGCGAGATAGGGCGACACCTCGATGCTGACGAAACCGTCGGCGCCGCCTGCCGCATCGAACACCGGACGCAGCACGTCGGTCGCCTTTTGGATATCTTCGACCGCCAGCCGTTCGAACAGTTCGCCGGCGGAGTGGTCCTCCACCTGCAGCAGCCGCGCAATGGCGGTGTCGTATTCGTCGGTCTGGCCGATGGCGTGCTCGAAGATCGAGGGGTTCGAGGTGAGTCCGCGCAGACCGTCCTCGTCGACCAGTTTCTTCAACCCGCCTTTGGCGATAAAGCCGCGGGAGAGAAAATCGAGCCAGACCGCCTGACCGTGCTCGTGCAGCGCGTTGAGGGGATTCATTCCGGGTGCTTCCTTGCCGCTCGATTTTTTCGCGCCTTGGTTTTTTGCAATCTGATTTTTGGCCAATTGATTCTTGGCGGCCAGCAATATCTTATCGGGAACGAAGCCGAATTTCCGCAACAAATCGCCGATTGGCGCCGAGGCGCCGAAGCTGTGCATGCCGATGATGGCGCCGGTCGGACCGGCATAGCGGTCCCAGCCGATCACGGCGCCCATTTCGACGGTCACGCGCGCCGTGATGTCCGGCGGCAAGACAGCGTCGCGGTAGGTTTCATCCTGGCGCTCGAACAATTCCCAGCTCGGCATGCTGACGACGCGGGCCGAGATGCCGTCGCGCGCAAGCGCTTCATAGGCGGCGAGACAGAGTTGCACCTCGCTGCCGCTCCCGATCATGATCACCTGCGGTTTGCCGTGTGCGGCGTCGGCCAGCACATAGGCGCCGCGCGCAAGCCCATCGGCCGCGGCATAACGGTTGCGATCGAATACCGGAAGCTTCTGGCGGCTGAGCACCAGGCAGGCGGGCTCTTTGGTCAGTGCGAAAATCACCTTGTAGGCCTCGCGAACCTCGTTGGCGTCGGCCGGCCGCAACACGATCATGTTGGGGATGGCGCGCAAGGCGACCAACTGCTCGATCGGCTGATGCGTCGGCCCGTCTTCGCCAAGCCCGATCGAATCGTGGGTGAAGACGTGGAAGACCGGCAGCTCCATCAAAGCCGCGAGCCGCAGCGACGGCCGCATATAGTCGCTGAAGGTGAGGAACGTGGCGCCGAATGCCCGCAGCTTCGACAGCACGAGGCCGTTGACGATCGCGCCCATGGCGTGCTCGCGGATGCCGAAATGCATAATGCGCCCGCCGGGCTCGCCGGGCTCGAGCCCGCTTTCGCCGTCGAACGCTGTCTTGGTCGACGGCGAGAGGTCGCCTGAGCCGCCGATGAGCCAGGGCACGGTCTTGGCGATCTCGTTTAAGACCTTGCCCGAAGCCTCGCGCGTGGCGAGGCCCTTTGCATCGATGGGAAATGTCGTAAGGCCGCCGTCCCAGCCGGCTGGCAATGCGCCGGCGAGCAGCGTGTCGATTTCTCTTGCGGCCTGCGGAAATTCTTTCTCGTAAGCGGCGAAAGTCTTTACCCAATCGTCGCGCAGCGCCCGCCCGCGCCGGCCGATGCCGTCGCGAAAGCGATCATAGACGCCGTCGGGCACCAGAAACTGCGCGTCTTCCGGCCAGCCGTAGAAGCGTTTGGCGAGGCGGACTTCTTCTTCGCCGAGCGGATCGCTGTGGGCGGCCGCGGTGTTTTGTTTATGCGGCGCGCCATAGCCGATGATGCTGTCGACGATGATAAGCGTCGGCCGGTCGCGGGTGCCGCGAAAGATCTCGAGTGCGCGCTTGAGCGCCGCGGTGTCGTTGGCGTCGCGCAGCCGCAGCACGTTCCAATGATAGGCCTTGAACCGGGTTTCAACGTCCTCGCTGAACGCAAGATCGGTGTGACCCTCGATGGTCACGGTGTTGCTGTCATAGATCCAGCACAGGTTAGATAGCCCGAGATGGCCGGCGAGCGACGCCGCCTCGCTCGCCACGCCTTCCATCAGATCGCCGTCGCTGCACACCGTGTAGACGTCGTAATCGAACACGGTGAAATGCGGCTGGTTATAGCGCGCGCCGAGAAAGCGCGAGGCGATCGCCATGCCGACGGAGTTGCCGCAGCCCTGGCCGAGCGGCCCGGCGGTGACCTCGACGCCGGTGGTGCGCTCGTATTCCGGGTGGCCCGGCGTCATGCTGTCGAGCTGGCGGAAATTCTTGATGTCGTCGAGGCTGATTGCGGGTTCGTCGGTGATGCGCCCGTCGTCGACGCGCCGCACGCCGGAAAGATGCAGCAAGGCATAGAGTAGCAGGCAGGCGTGGCCGGCGGAGAGTACGAAGCGGTCGCGGTTCGGCCACTGTGGATCGGCCGGGTCGTAGCGCAGTACATCCTGCCACAGCGCATAGCCGACCGGCGCCAGGCCCATCGGCGTGCCGGCGTGGCCGGATTGCGCCTTCTGCACCGCATCCATGGCGAGCGTGCGGATGGTATCGATGCCGAGCTTGTCGACGACAGCGCCAAAGGCGGGCTCGCGGCGGGAGACGAGCGAGGAAGCTGATTGCTTTGTCGCTGATTGTCTTGACGCGGATTGTTTTGGCATGAGGCGGCGGCCCATCGGCGCCGGATGCACAATGATGCTCCGCTGTTATGCGCCGTCTTGAGAAACGTACGACGGCGCAGGCCGTTCCACGCCAAATCCGCGCGATTTTGCGGCACCCAGGGGAGGGGGCAAAGCCTTAGGGCTTTGGCACGCCATAGGCGCGCATGAAGCTGTTCACCGCAATGCCGACCACGCGTTGGATCGCCTCAGCCTCCGGCGCCTCGCGAAAATTAAACAGCACGGGTACGAATAATGTCGCCTTGCACGCCTCCATGAATTGGCAGGCGGCAATGTCGAAATCCTCGACCTTGAGCACGCCGGCCTCGCTCTGCGCGCGCAGATAAGCGGCGAGCTTGGCGATGCCGACGGCGGGGCCGGTCTCGTAGAACAGCTTGCCGATCTCGGGCATGCGGTCGGCGATCGCCATCACGATGCGCAGCGCCGAAGCTTTGTCGGGACGGCACAGCATTTCCACATAGCTCGTGCCCAGACGGGTGAGGGCGGTTGCGACGTCGCGGTCATTGGGGTCGAGATCGAACACGCCTTCGGCGTGGACCACGCATTGCTCTTGGACGATGGCCTCGAAGAGCTGCTCTTTATTGGTGAAATAGACATAGAGCGTGCCCTTGGAGACGCCCGCGGCCCGCGCAATGTCGCTCATGGAGGCGGCGTCAAAACCCTGCGCCAGAAAGATTGAGCGGGCGCCCTCGACGATCTGCCGCCGTTTGGCGCTGTCGTCGGCCGCCTGCGGCACGGTTTTGAGCTGGGCTTGGGCATTCATGGCGCGATCTCCCGGACCGGAATAAGACCGATAATATAGGTCTTACATAGACTTATACGTCGACACTCACTTTTTATTGACCGAACGGTTCGGTCATATTGACTCCTCATCGCAGCGCTTATATAGAATGACCGAACCGTTCGGTCAATGGCTCTGAGCTTCTCGACCAACCCCCGAGCCTCAAGTGGAGCGCAGCATGTATCGCGAAGCGAACAAAACTGACGATTATCGCGAAGCGAACCTGGACCAAGAGATCGAAACGCAAGCATCAGCTCGACTCGACTACCAGCCGGCGCCCGGACTTTATCACGGCGACGCAGACGACCTCGATACCGATGCGCCGCCCGCGGCCAAGCCTGAGCGGCGCCGGGTGTCGCTGTGGCCTATCTTCGACCGCCGCGCGCTGATCGGCTTTGCCGCCGTGATCGCGCTCGCGGCTTTGGCGATCTTCGGCCTGCATTGGTGGATCAGCGGCCGCTATGTGGTGACCACCGACGACGCCTATGTCGGCGCGCATAACACGACGCTGGCGTCAAAGATCTCCGGCTATGTCGCGTCGATCCCGACCGAGGACAATGCACAGATCCGCTCGGGCGAGGTGATCGCCACCATCGACGACGGCGATTATCGGCTGGCGGTGGACGGCGCGCGGCAGAAGGCCGCGACCCAACAGGCGACCGTCGACCGCATCGGCCGCCAGATCGCAGCCCAAGCCGCGATGATCGACCAGGCCAAGGCGCAGATGGTCTCGGCGCAAGCCGGCGCCAAGAAATCCGAGCTCGAATATCAGCGGCAAAAAACTCTCGCGGCGCAGACTTACGCCAGCCAGCAGCAATTGGAGCAGGCCGAGGCCAATCGCGATCAGGCCGTCGCCGCGGTGCAAAGCGCGCAAGCCGGCATCGATTCGGCTGCCGCCACGCTCGACGTGCTCAAAGCCCAGCAACAGGAGGCCGCCCGCACGCTTGACGAATTGCAGACCGCTTTGGCCAAAGCCGAGCGCGATCTTTCCTTCACCGTCATTCGCGCGCCGGTCGACGGCGTGTTCTCCAACCGCGCGGTGCAGACCGGCGACTATGTGCAGACCGGCCAGCGCATCGCGAGCCTCGTGCCGCTGCACGCCGTCTATGTCGACGCCAATTTCAAGGAGACGCAATTGTCGCGGCTGCGGCCGGGCCAGCCGGTCTCGATCTCCGTCGACGCGCTGCCCGAACATGCCATCGCCGGCAAAGTCGCAAGCCTGGCGCCTGCCTCGGGTTCGGTGTTTTCCCTCCTGCCGCCCGACAATGCCACCGGCAATTTCACCAAGATCGTGCAGCGGCTGCCGGTGCGCATCGAAGTGCCGCAAAGCGTCACCGCCCAACGCCTGCTGCGGCCCGGCATGTCGGTGGTGGTCAGCGTCAACACCAAGCCCACAGACAATTCAACACGCGCGAGCGAAGCCGGCCTGACCTCGCCCGCGCAAGCGGCCGAAGCCGAGCAAATTCTGCACTGACGCAAAGCGCTAACCCCCGGAGCGCACCGTGACCAACCCGAACGACCCGATCCCGCTGCGCAGACTCCTAGCCTTCGTCGCCATGTGTTTCGGCATGTTCATGGCGTTCCTCGACATCCAGATCGTGTCGTCATCCTTGAACGAGATCCAGGCCGGGCTGTCGGCCTCCGCCGACGAAATCCCCTGGGTGCAGACCGCTTATCTGATCGCCGAAGTGATCGCGATCCCGCTGTCCGGCTTTCTGTCGCGCGCGCTCGGCACCCGCATGTTGTTTGCCACCTCAGCGGCGGGCTTCACGCTCGCCAGCATCATGTGCGCCACCGCCTCCTCGATCGGCAGCATGATCGTATGGCGCGCGGTGCAGGGCTTTATCGGCGGCGGCATGGTGCCCACGGTCTTTGCCTCGGCCTATCTGATCTTTCAGGGCCCGCGGCAAAAGCTCGTCGCCCCGATCGTCGGCTTGATCGCGACGCTGGCGCCGACCATCGGCCCCACCGTCGGCGGCTATCTCACCGACGCCTATTCCTGGCACTGGCTGTTCTTGATCAATGTCGTGCCCGGCATCGCCGTCACCTTGGCGACCGTGTTCCTGATCGATTTCGACGAGCCCGATTACGCGCTTCTGAAAAACTTCGACTGGTGGGGGCTCCTCAGCATGGCGGGCTTTCTCGGCGCGCTCGAATATGTGCTGGAGGAGGGCCCGCGCTACGAATGGTTCGACGACGACACGATCTTCACCGTCGCCATCGTCTCCGGCCTCTCGGCTCTTGCGTTCTTTGCCCGCGTGCTCACGGCAAGGGTGCCGATCGTTGACCTGCGCGCCTTTGCCAACCGGAACTTCGCCGTCGGCTCGCTGTTCTCCTTCGTCCTCGGCATCGGGCTCTATGGGCTGACTTATCTCTATCCGGTCTATCTCGCCCAAGTGCGCGGCTATAACGCGCTGATGATCGGCGACTGCATGTTCGTCTCGGGGCTGGTGATGTTTCTCACCGCCCCGCTCGCCGGCCGCCTGGTCGAAAAAACCGACCCGCGCTTTGTCCTGATGGCGGGCTTTATCTTTTTCGCCGTCGGCACCTGGCAGATGAGCTATCTCACCTCGGATTGGGATTTCTGGGAATTGCTGTGGCCGCAGATCTTCCGCGGCGTAGGCCTGATGCTGGCGATCATCCCGGTGACCAACACCGCGCTCGGCACGCTGCCGCCAGACCGGGTGAAGAACGCGTCAGGCTTGTTCAATTTAATGCGCAACCTCGGTGGCGCCATAGGTCTTGCCGCCATCAACACCTGGTTCAACGACCGGCTCGATCTGCATTTGCAGCGCCTGCACGACGCCGTCAATCCGGCCAACATCGCCGCCAACGAAACGCTCTCGACGCTTGCCACCCGCTTCCCCGGCTCCGACGCCAAGATGCAGGCACTGGCCGCGCTCACCCGCATGGTGCGCCTGCAAGCCGAAGTCATGAGCTATGCCGACGTCTTCCTGATGCTCACGGTTATCTTCGTCACGCTCGCCGCCTGCGGCCTGCTGATGAAACGCCCGCAAGCCGCCGCCGCGGCAGGGGCAGGGCACTGAGAGCCGTCATGGCCTCACACCTCAGCCGTCATGCCCGGCCTTGTGCCGGGCATCCACGACTTTAAACTCAGCGCCGCAAAGTGAGACGTGGATGGCCGGGACATAGGCGAGCGAAGCGACGCCGTTCTTCGAACGGCTATGCCCGGCCATGACGATAGTGATGCGCCCCACCAACACCAAACCCTGGAACTCCGCCCGCGCCATGCTCTATGGCGCAGCCATCGGCCTCGTCGCCGCAGCGTTCAAACTCTTAGCCCCCTGGAGCGAACCGCACACCCTCGGCGCAATCGCCCGCGAACTCACCGGCGCAAGCCTCGCCTTCGCGCTCCTCTGCGGCCTTGCCGCAGCGCTGCGGAATTTCATCGTGCGCCGGCTGGTGGGGGCGGAGACGGAATAGCTGCAACGCGCGGAAGTTCCGTTTCGAACCGCAGCCTCACGCGGCTGCATCTATTTTCTTCAAAGACGCCGTCTGCGGGTCATACTCAAACTGCGTGATCGAATTGTCCTTTATTCTTTCCACCGCTTCATCGATGACCGAGAGCGGCACCAAAAACCATTCCCGCGGCCTCACGGGATTTCCAAAGCGATCCGGGATCGTCAGATTAAACTGTGCCGGCGCCAAAACCCGATGAATTATGTTCTCAAGTCGAACCCAGGAAGCCTGGCCTGAGACTGAGCCATGGGGATGAGAAACTCTCTGTGGCGAGAACCGTGGTGGAACGCCGATAGGCGAGCCCTCTCGCAAGAGGGCGCCGCACCCGCAGGTGCGGAGGTTGGAGTGCACGTCTGTCGGCGTTCCGCTTCCTTTTTTCTTTTGGTTCGTAGGGTGGGTGGAGCGAAGCGATACCCACCATGCAGCGAAACGTGGGTTACGCGGCTTCGCCGCTAACGCCACCCTACAAATAACGGCGAAACAAGGCGGAGCGAAGAGAGACGACGGGGCGCCACCCCTCGGTTTTCCTTTTCCTGCCGAGTTTCCCGCTGAACGTAACGGGATTTTCAGCTCGCGCGCGCGGTGGCGTGGTGCGAGGACGGGAAAACTCATCCGCCCTCGCGATAGCGAGGGAGGGGGACCACGCGAAGCGTGGTGGAGGGGGCGCGGGACTCGAAGGAAGTGAGACCATGCGA
>JBEKRD010000071.1:0-27005 GCA_049519075.1 Xanthobacteraceae bacterium
GGGCCTACGTTTGACACGCGCATAGCTTCGCGAATCCGATGGCACATGAACCATGCGGTTTTATAGGTGACGCCCAACATGCGGTGCATTTGGTGGGCGCTCATGCCTTTCTTGCTAGATCCCATGAGGTGCATCGCAAGCCACCACTTCGTGAGGGGGACGTGCGAGCGCTCCATAATCGTGCCTACCGTGACCGTGAATTGGTCGTTGCAGGCTGCGCAGTAGTAGAGGCCCGACCGAACGGCCTTACCCTGAGCCTTGGCGATGCCGTCTAAGCTACCGCAATGAGGACAAACGGGCCCGTTGGGCCAGCGCATCGCTTCTAAGGCCTCGCGCGCCTTGTCTTCGTTAGTGAATGCCGGGCTCTGCAAATTCGCGGTCATGGCTAGCTCCTATGCCGCAATACTACTCCTTGGGCTTCCGTTGTCAAGTATATAATTCGCCTGTAAATTGTATCGCGATTCTCAAGGCGTGGGCTGTTGTGGTGGGGGACGGGGGTATGGCGTACGCGTCAGTCACGATTAAGGACATCGTCGAGCGTTCGGTAAATCACAAATGGAGTATTCCGGAGTTTCAGCGCGGATTTGTTTGGAAGGCGACTCAAGTCCGTGACCTGATTGAATCGCTTTGGTTGCGCTACCCGGTCGGCACCCTGTTGGTGTGGGATTCCTCGGCGCCGGTGCAGACACGAAGCGCGTCCGACGCGCACACGCCCGATCTGTGGGTCGTCGACGGACAACAGCGCACCACGGCGCTGTGCATCTTGAAGGGGCGCAAGCCCTATTGGTGGTGCAGCGCCGACGACTGGGAAAGAACCGTTCGCAAATACGACATCCGCTTCGACGTCCACACCAAGGAGCAGCCGTTCTTTGTCGTGGCCAATGCCGCGACCCGGCGCGTGCGGGGCTCGCGCTACATTCCGGTGAATAAGCTTTTGACGCTGGACGCCAGCCGCGACGGCGACCTGCAGGCGCTCGAACTGGCCCGGCAAATCAAGCTCGACGGGCTGTGCGACGGTATGGACGTCACCGAGGTCTATACCCGTCTCGACCGGGTGCGAAAAATCCGGGACATGGAGGTGGTTACGATTACTGTCGACAACGACCTCGAAGACGTCGTCGAAGTGTTCTCCCGGCTCAACAGTCGCGGCACACGGGTCACCGAGGCGGATATCTATCTCGGCGTCGTTGCCGCCCGCACGCCCGGCTGGGTGCGCGACAATTTTTTGCCTTTCGTCGCCCAGGTCACCGAACTCGGCTTCGAGGTTTCGCCGAATCTGGTGTTCCGCACCATGACCGGAATCGGCAAGAAAGCGGTGCGTTATCGCGCGATCGAAACCTCGTTCTGGAACGCAACCTCGATCGGGCCGGTGTGGGAGCGCACAAAAAAGGCCTGGGGCCTGACGATAAAACATCTGCAAGACTACGACATTCCGGGCAATGCGCTACTTCCCGCCGACAACGCCCTGGTCACGCTCACCGCGTTGCTCGACAAATTCCCCGACCAGGATTTCTCCCGGGCGTTCTACTGGTTCCTGCAGGCGTCGCGGTTCAGCCGTTATTCCAGTTCGTCGACGTCCTCGATGGAAGAGGATTTGCGCGAGGTCGCCGAATCCGTCACCTTTAGCGAGGCGCTGGAGCGGCTTCTGGTACGCATCCGTCATCTGCCTCCGCTGACGGCCGACGATTTCCCGCGCGATTACGGCGACACGCGGTTCGGCCGCCTGCTGTTGTATCTTCTGGTCCTGCGCAACAGAGCGCTCGACTGGGATCAACGCGGCGTCCGCATCGGCTATGACGGCGCCGAGATTCTCGCCGGCTTTCAGCCGCAGCTGCATCACGTCTTTCCCAAGAAATTCCTCGAAGGTTACGTCGATTGCGATCTGGTCGATGCGCTGGCCAATATCGCCATCATCGGGCCGACGATCAATATCCGCATTTCGAAACAAAACCCGATGGACTACATCCCGAAATACAAGATCACGGCGGAGAAGCTGCGCCAGCAATTCATTTCGGGACAGATCAGCAACACCACGGTCGAGCACTATCCGATTTGGGTGCGCAAGCGCGCGGAGGAGCTTGCTGCCGCCGGCAACGATTATCTTGAAGCGCTGCGTGGCGATCTCGAATTGCCCGCCATCTCCGCCGACATCGAAGAGCAGGAGCATGCCTTCGCCGCCGCGTAAGCACAGATGCGCCAAGGCGACCGAAAGCCGGTCCCGGGGCGAAGCGATTTCGGCGTGCGCGCGACGATGGGTCGAAACCCCAGAATAAACGCGATTGCGGCCACTACCGAAAGCGATCTAATCTGCCCGGCATTTGAACCTCGGCCGTCATCGGGGGCAATGCTGCGAAAGCGAAGCGCAGCCAAACCAGCCCGCAATCCGAGACAAACACGGGAGGCAGCGGTGTGTGAGAACTGTTTGCAGGCTTTGGATGGGCACGGGCGCGTCGCACGGCGGAACATCTTAAAACTCGCCGTGGCGGCCGCGGGCCTTTTGCTTGCGCCACAAGCCTTTGCGGCCAATGACAAGCCGCCGCCGAAGCCGGAAAACCTCGTCTCTCCCGACGACGCGCTGCATCGGCTAATGCAGGGCAATGGCCGTTATGTCGAAGGCGTCAGCAAACGGCACGATTTTCGGCACGAACGCGAAGCGCTGAGCGCGGGACAAAATCCGTTTGCCGTCATTCTCAGTTGCGCCGATTCCCGCATTGCGCCGGAATATTGCTTCGACACCGCCCGCGGCGATCTTTTCGTCTGTCGCGTCGCCGGCAATTTCGCCAGCGATGAAATCGTCGCCAGCCTCGAATATGCCGTGCAAATGCTGAACACGCCGTTGATCATGGTGCTCGGCCATGACTCTTGCGGCGCGGTCGACGCGACGATCAAATCGGTCAAGGCTGGCACCACGCTGCCGGGCCATCTGCCGTCGCTGGTCGCCGCCATCAAGCCCGCCGTCGACGCGGTGGCCGGCCAGGGCGGCGACATGCTGGCGAATGCGATCCGACGCAATGTCGTGCTCAACGTCGAAAAGCTGAAAGCGACCGCGCCGATCCTCAAATCCTTTGTCGACGACAAGAAGATCAAGGTCGTCGGCGGGGTCTATGAACTCAAAACCGGGCGGGTGGCGCTGGTCAGCTGACGGCTGGGCGCCGCCGCCGACGCGCAACCGGAAGGCTCAAATCCCCGGCGACAGCAAAACTCGAATTTGCTTGCGTTCACACTCGGCTGACAGTGCCGGCAACCCGCCGAACGCATTGAATGTTTCCTGGTAGCCAAGGCAAGCCAACCGGTAGATCAGTTGTTGCGAGAGGACGCCCTCGAAATAGCCGCCGTGCACATTTGGCTTCTGATATAGGCAGTAAGCCCACAGCAGCGACAGATGTTGTCGCCAGGACATTCGCGCCGTAGCGTCGGTTTGCTTCAGTTTCAAGGCAAAAGTCAGAAGCGGCCGCGTGACGCCTTTGTCGTCGATGTCGGTATAGTCCGTACAGTCGAAATAGCTGAATGTTTCAGGAAGACGATCCTGCAAAGTCTCGTTGCCCAGTCCGCGTTGCCTTTGCAAGAGGTCATAGATTTGCCGCAGGGTGTAATAACCGATCCGCAGCGTCTCCAATATCATGTCGCGCGGAACCTGGACGACCCCGTACCCGCGGGACAGAATCTCGACATTGCCCAACCGAAATCCGAATTTCCAACTCGCGGTCGGAAACGAGAAATAATTCGCCATGGTCGAGATTTGTCGCAACACCTCGTCGCCCTCGTTGCTGAAAAGATAAGCCTCGCGGAAACGCCGTAATGACGACGCCAAAAAATTCGCGCGGTTTGACAGCAGCGCTTCGGCCGGAATATCGGGCGACGCCAGGACAAAACGCATCAGCTGGAAGGCGTGGCCGATCTTCGACGAGATGCGCGAAACGGGCGCCTCTTCATTTACGACACCAGTATTGATATTTGGTCGCATCGCATCGAAGGCAAACAAATCGGACAAAGCCCTAATCGCATTCGTCACGACGTAGCCACCCATGCTGTGGCCGATGAACGAAAGTTCCACCCGACTGGCGTCCCTTCGCGTCGTGGCTTCGACTATTTCTCCTTTTCGTTTCGTATCATGCTCGATGATCTTCTGATCGATCTGGCGAACGATTTCGATGAGGTCCGGTCCACCATAATTGGTGGCGCGATAGGTATCGCGGAAATAGACGATAATGCGCAACAGAATGGCGCAGCCGATAAGGCCAGCCGCGATAACGCCGACGATCGCCAGCGCATGGCCGAAGGCGGATAGCACACACCCGATCCAAGACGATGTCGTCAGCGGAATTAGCGCGTGTAACGCCGGATCTATCCACGTCAGCAAGTGCCACGCCGGCCCTATCAGCGTAACGATGATGCCGAGGACCAACAGAGAGAGACCAAGCCGCCCGAGCCATGTTGGAAATGTCGGCAGCGCCGCACGGCAACTGGGCCACGGCGTACCCATTTTTTCCGAAGGCCAGCGATACCCGACACAGACCAGGTCGGCGCGGCTGGAGATGGCGGGATCATGCTCGATTGCTTCGGAAGCCGTGGCGTAGAGTCTCAGGACATCGAGTTGCGGATTGTTGAACCCGTGCACCATGACGACGAGATTGGGGCGCTCAGCGCCGCTGAGGCGAAGACTAATCTCTTCGATCGCAAGATTTGGATCGATCAGAGTCAACGGCCGCAGCACGAGTGGCGGCGTCAGCGGATCTTCGACGTTGTTCGGCGCGGTGCTTTCGATGAAATAGGTCGGTATCTTGGCGCCATCCACTTTATAGGCGCGAAACAGATGAGCCATGCGGCAGTCCCCCATGGTTGCCGCTTTCAACTTTAGGTGTTAATGCCGTTTAAAGCAACCACGTCCCCGGCGTCACCGCGGGTTTATTGCGCCGCCGCGCCGAGCGGCTCCGCCGGCGCGTGTTCGTCCTGGGCGCGCTGTTCGATCGGCTTGCGCGCGCTCGTCAAATTATAGGCGCTGTTGATCAAAGCGAGATGCGAGAAGGCCTGCGGGAAATTGCCGACCAGACGCTTGGGGCCCGGGTCGTATTCCTCGCTCAACAGGCCGAGATCGTTGCATAGACCGGTCAGGCGCCGGAACAGCCGCTCGGCGTCATCGAAGCGCTCCTGCAGGATATAGACGTCGACCAGCCAGAAACTGCAAGCGAGGAAAGCGCCCTCGCCGGGCGGCAGCGTGTCGTCAACGTCCGCGGTGCTGTAACGCATCACGAAGCCATCGCGGATAAGACGCTTCTCGACGGCGGCAACCGTGGCCTCGACCCGCGGATCGGTGACCGGCAGAAAACCGACGCTCGGCATGAGCAGGAGGCTGGCGTCGTGCTGGTCCGACCCGTAGGCCTGCACGAAGCTGCCAAGCTCAATGTTGAAACCGCGCTCGCATACCTCGATGCAGATGTCGTCACGCAATTGGCGCCAATCGTCGAGCGGAGCTTCCAACCCGAAGGCCTCCGCGCTCTTGATCGCGCGGTCGAAAGCGACCCAGGCCATGACCTTGGAATAGGTGAAGTGCTGCGCCGGTCCGCGCATTTCCCAAATACCATGGTCCGGTTCGCGCCAGATTTTCTTCAGATGATCGAGAACCGCGAGCATGACCGCCCATCCGGATTCATCGCCGGTCAAGCCGCCGCGGCGCGCCTGATAGAAGGTGTCTATGACTTCACCGAACACGTCGAGTTGCAGCTGAACGTGGGCGGCATTGCCGATGCGGACCGGGGCCGAATTCTCATAGCCGGGCAGCCAGTCCGCCGTCCATTCGGTGAGGCGGCGCTCGCCGCCGATGCCGTACATGATCTGCAGCTGGTCTGGGCTGCCGGCCACCGCACGCAGCAGCCAGGCGCGCCAAGCATTCGCCTCTTCGTAATAGCCTGCCTGCATGGCGCCAAGCAGCGTCAGCGTGGAATCACGCAGCCAGCAGTAGCGGTAATCCCAATTTCGGCTGCCCCCAAGGTGTTCCGGCAGCGACGTCGTGGGCGCGGCGACGATGCCGCCGGTCGGCGCATAGGTCAGCGCCTTGAGCGTGATGATAGAGCGTTTGACCGCCGCCGACCATTCTCCGGCCGGCCGGCATTTCGCCGACCAATCTCTCCAGAACGTTTCGGTCGCCTGCAGAGCAACTGTCGGGTCACGCGCTTCCGGCAGCGGTTTGTGCGAGCGTGAATAGGTCAAAACGAAAGGAATGCTCTCGCCGCGTCCGATCGTGAATTCGCCAACCGTGGTCATACCCTTGCCGCCGAGACGCACCGGCGTGCGCAGCACCACCATGTCAGGCCCGGCAATGGCGCGCAGCGTGCCGTCCTCGAGCCGCGTCACCCATGGCACGAGGGAGCCATAATCGAAGCGAAGAATGAACTCGGTATGCATTTTAAGCTTGCCGCGCTTGCCGATCACGAAGCGCACGATGGTGGGATGCCGGCTTTGCATCGGCATGAAATCGATCAAGGTGGCTGCGCCGGATTCGGTCTCGAAATGCGTCTCGAGAACGAGCGTGTCTAGGCGATAGCGGCGCGTGATCTCGGCTTTTTCGCGCGGCGCCAGCAGCCAGCGGCCATGATCGGTGGTTCCGAGCAGCGCAGCGAAACACGCCTGGGAATCGAAACGCGGCCAGCACAGCCAGTCGATCGAGCCGTCGCGCGCCACCAGCGCGGCACTGCGGCAATCGCCGATCAGCGCGTAATCTTCGATGCGTGATGGCATGGGTGTTAAACCGTCAGGAGAAATCGACGACGACTTTGATGTCGTCGGGTTGTTGCTTCAGCGACTGCATCCATTGCTCGACCGGCACCCGGCGGCTGATCAGCCGGGCAAGCCAATGCTTATCGGCGCGCTGCAGCGCTGCGACGGCGTCTTCATAGTGTTTGCGGTTGGCATTGACGGTGCCGAACACGATGTCGTTGTCGAGCACCATGGTGCGATTGAGCAGGCCCATGTCGACATCGAGATCGTGCCCCGGCGCGGAGACACCGACCAGGCAGACGATGCCAACGGGTGCGATGCGGCCGAACGCGTCGCGCACGACGCTCGGCGCGCCGGTGCATTCCATCAGAATATCCGGCTCAAGTCCGGCGAGGTCGGTGACGCTGCCGATATAAAAGCTGCCGCCGAGGTCCTGCACGATCTTCCGCTTTTCCGGGCTGTCGTGGTGATCGAGGACGTGAACGTCGAGCCCGCGCTGCGCGCCGATCATTGCGGCAAGCAGGCCGATCGGGCCGGCGCCGGTGACGAGCAGCGTCTTCGGCGCGAAGCCGCGCGAGCGGCGGCCGATGTGCTCGGCCTGCTCCCAGGCTTTGGCGACGACGCTGGTCGGCTCGACCATGACCCCGCTCATGCCGAGCGCCGGATCGAGTTTGACCAGAAAGCCCGGCTCGATGCGGAAGAAATCAGAGCCGTAGCCGTTGCGCTCCTTGATGCCGCGCTCGGTGTAGCGGCCGTTGCGGCACATATCCCACTCACCGACCGCGCAGCACGGACACGGCACCGGATCGGGCCGCCGCACGATGCCGACGACAAGATCGCCGGGTTTGAAGCCGCAATCGGCCGGCGCCTCCTGTACCCTGCCCAGGGATTCATGCCCGATCACCAATCGCTTCTGACCGGGCGGCGCCCAGCCGTATTCGCCAGAGACGATTTCACGATCGGTGCCGCAGACGCCGAGCGCGAGCGAACGCACCAGCACCGCACCATCCGACGCCGGCGGTTGCGGGACGTCTTCGAGGCGTGCCGAATTCGCAGTCCCGGGCGCAACTGTGAGGGCGCGCATAGTTTTCAATCCGTAATTATGTGGCACGCAACGAGGATTGCGGTTGCGCAGCCAATATGCCCCCGCGAACAACGCCGCGACCTGAGAAAAGTTCCGATTGCGGAACCGAACGGCGAGGCTTGGCACTGCGCCTATTGCATCTTGATCCCGGCTCTCGCGATAACCTGCGTCCACTTCGCCAACTCCGACTTGATGCGCTGGGCGAGCGCCCCCGGCGTATCTTCGGCCGAAGCCGATTCGACCCCGAGTCTGCCAAATTGCGCCGTCACGGCCGAATCCGTCTCGATGGCCTCGACGGCGCGATGCAGGGTCGCCACAACCTCCGGCGGCGTGCCGGCGGGAGCAAACAGACCAAACCACGTCACAGCCGAATAATCTTTCAGCCCGGCTTCCGCCACCGACGGCACATCGGGCAAGAGCGACGTCCGCTTCTGCGAGATGACGGCAAGCGGCTTTAGCTCATGGCCCAATAGCAGCGGCAGCGCCGAGGCGATCGTTGAAAAGACCAGCGGAACGTGACCGGCGACCGCGTCGCTCTGCGACGGACCGGCGCCCTTGTAAGGCACGATGGTGAAATTGATGTCCTCGATCAATTTCAACTGGTGCGCAGCAAGATCGGGCGCGGTGCCCGTCCCTCCCGTCGCGATTGTCAACTCGCCGGGCGATTTTCTGGCGCGGGCTATGACGTCGAGAATAGTGTCGGCTTGAAAATTCGGGTTGCTCAAAAGGATCGCGGGCGAGGCGCCGAGGAAAGCGATCGGCACAAATGCCGTGGTTGGATCGTAAGATGCGTCGCCATAGAGCGGTGGCGAGATTGTCAGCTCCGCCGAGGTGCCGAGCAACAGCGTATAACCGTCGGCGGCCGATTTCGCCACGAAATCGGCGCCCAGCATGGCGCCTGCTCCGGCTTTGTTGAGCACAATGAAGCTGCCGCCTAGTTTGCTCATCAGCATCTGACCGATGATGCGGCCCATGACATCGGTGCCGCCTCCCGGTGCGAATCCGACGACGATGCGCACCGGCTCGGACGGATATTGCGCCTGGGCGCGGCTCGGCGACGCCACCGCGAGGGCGAGGGCGAGCGCGACGGAAAGCCGTGAAAACCGTTCAAGCCGCATCTCGACCTCCCCGATTAAATTTCATTATCGCGGGTGAGGCTTTGTGCCTAAACCGGCGCGGCAAATTCACGGATCAGATCGTCATCGAGCGCCACGCCTAGGCCGGGCTCGTCGGGAACCACCACGCCATTGCCCTGCATGCGCACCGGCCGCTGTACGACGTCGGCAACGAGGTTCTCGATGCCGACGGCAAATGCGCCGTCGAGCAGCGGTCCCGGCCACGCCGCGGCCAGATGAACCACGGACATCGTGGCAATGCTGGTGGAGGGATGATTGCCGGGATAGATGCGCATGCCCGCGGCATGGGCGATCGTCCACAACTTGCGCCCGCCCCAGATCCCGCCGTTCTTGGCCACCTTGGTGTGAACGACCGTGCCGGCGCGCTGACGAATGACGGCGATCAGGTCGGTGTCGGTCGAAAGCGATTCGTCGATCATCAACGGCGTCGCGGTCCGTCGCGCCAGTTCGGCGAGCCCCGCGACGTCCCATGCCGGAAGCAATTGCTCGGCGGCATCAAGATCGTAGCTTTCCAGTTTGCGGAGCAGCAATCGAGCGCCGTCGAAATCCATCCCGCCGTTGGCGTCGACCCGGATGATCACGTCATCGCCGTAGCGTTCGCGCAGTCCGCCGACGATCGCAATGTCCTGGCCCAGGTCGACGCCGACTTTGACGGTGAAACTGCGGAAGCCGCGGTCGTAAAACTGTTTGGCGCCGTCGAGCGTCTCGGCAACAGTCGGTTTGATGAACAGAACCGCGCAGGCCGCCACGGCGTCCCGGCATTTGCCGCCGAGCAGCGTGTGCACCGGCACGCCCAGCAGCTTGCCCTGCAGATCGTAAAGCGCGTCGGAAATCGCAGCCTGAGCGTAGAGGCTATGGTAGATCGACTGTTCGAGCCGGTCCATGATCGACGCAATCGAGAACGGCGATTGGCCGATCAAATGCGGTTGGAAATGGTCGCGGATCACGCTGCACAGGCTGGCATGCGTTTCGCTGCTGCCCTGACGGCGCCACGCCTGCGTTTCGCCGATGCCGCACACGCCGCTGTCCGCGTGCAGGCGAACGAGTAGCGTGTCGACGAATTCGCGCGCCCCGCCATCGGATATTTTTACCGCCGACTTGAGCGGCATGCGCAGTGGAATGATCTCGACGCGCTCGATACGTGCGGCATGGATGTGCGCTGGGCTGATCGGGGCGGTCATCGGCATGAAAGCCTAGTTCAAGCTCTGCCATTCTGCCAGCCTGGTTGGCCGCCGGGGAACCGATGCGGCCGGTGGGCCGTTAGCTTGTGCGGCGATGCAGCAAACTCCGCGCTCGTCGCCGCGATCCGCAGTGGAATGAGCCATGGAATCTCTCGGACAAAAACGCTGGGCGATTGCAGAAGGCTATATTCCTTCGGAAAGCTCGTTTTCCGATCCGGCTCTGGTGTCGCATGAGACCGCGTGCATCCTCAATGCCGGTAACGCCACCGCCAATGTCCGCATCACCGTTTATTTCGCCGATCGCGAGCCGGTTGGCCCGTATTTCGTAACGGTTGCGGCGCGCCGCACGCTGCATCTGCGCTTTAACGATCTGCATGATCCCGAACCGATACCGCGCGACACCGCTTATTCGTCGGTGTTCGAATCCAATGTGCCGATCGTCGTGCAACACACCAGGCTCGATTCACGCCACGCCGAAGTGAGCCTGCTGTCCACGATTGCCTACGCGGAAGCCTGAGCCAGACCGCTGCGCCACATTTGTCGGCGTCAAAACAGCTTTGCGATGAAGGGTTTCGCTGCACTGCGTCACAATTTGGAACGAAGCGCGGCCAAATGGGTTATTGCGACGCCCCCATTGGAGGTGTCGCCGTGAATGTTGTGGTCGTGTCCAACCGCGTGGCCCGCGCCAAAGCCGATGAGCCGCTGGCGGGCGGATTGGCGGCAGCACTATTGCCGATGGTCAGAGATTCGGGCGCGATTTGGGTCGGTTCAAGCGGCCAGCCCAGCGATGCATCGCAGACGCGAGATTCCTTCGCCAAGATCGAGGCGCTGGGTTCTGGTGCGCTCGCCACCGTCGATATGCCCGTCAAGCATTATCGCGGCTATTACGAGGGCTTCGCCAATTCGGCGCTGTGGCCTGCGCTGCACTCGCGCCCCGATCTCATTCACGTCACCGCCGACGATTACACGTCTTACTGCGAGGTCAACGCCTTCATGTCGCGCGAGTTGGTGCGCTTCAACTCGGCCGAGGCGGTGTTCTGGATTCAGGACTATCATTTTCTCACTTTGGGCGCCGAAATGCGCCAGCTTGGCATCGAGCGGCCGCTCGGCTTTTTCCTGCACACGCCCTGGGCGGATCGCCGCACCATGGCGGCGGTGCCGCATTGCAGCGAACTCGCCGACGCGATGCTGGCCTACGATCTGATCGGTTTTCAGACGGTGGAGGACCGGCAGAATTTCGAGGACTATCTGCGCACCGAGCTCGATCTGAACATCGTCGACGGAACGGTGGCGTCGCATTGGGGACTGACCCAGCTCGCGACCTTCCCGATCGGCATCGATGTCGAAGAATTTAGCGTGCGTGCCATCAAATCGATCGGCCGCTCCGAAGTCGTGCGGCTTCGCGACAGCCTGCAAGGCGCCAAGCTCGTGCTTGGCGTCGATCGGCTGGACTATTCGAAGGGGCTCGCCAACCGGATGCGCGCATTCGACCGGATGTTCGAGATCGAACCGAGTCTCAAGCGCGCGGTCGCGTTGTTGCAAGTGGCGGTGCCGTCCCGCGGCAACATCAAGGCCTATCGCGAACTCAAGGCTGAACTCGCCGCCTTGGTCGGCGAGGTCAATGGCCGGCATGGCGAAGTCGACTGGATGCCGATCCGCTATCTCAACAAGGGCTTTTCGCAGCTCACACTCGCGGGCTTTTATCGCCTGGCGAGGGTCGGCCTGGTCACGCCGCTGCATGACGGCATGAACCTCGTCGCCAAGGAATATGTGGCGGCGCAGAATCCGTTCGATCCGGGTGTCCTGGTGCTGTCGTCGTTTGCCGGCGCCGCCAGGGAACTGGACGCGGCGTTGCAGATCAATCCCCACGATATCGACGGTATGGCGCGGCAAATCGCGGTGGCGTTACGCATGAACGTCGAGGAGCGGCGCGAACGCTGGCAGTCCATGGTGCGCAAGCTTAAGGCCGCTTCGGTCCAAGGCTGGTTCGCGGATTTCCTGCATACGCTGGCCGACGTACGGCGCGCGCCGCTGCGGGCTGCGACCCAGCCCATCGTGCTCGAACTCGCCAGCCGCAGAGCCGCGCTAGGCCACTGAAGGCTGCCCATGTCAACCAACGCCGCGTCCAGCGTCACAAGGAAATTTTTACCTCGGTTCGCCATAGTCGGCGGCGCTGTTTCTGTACGGTGGTTAGCTGTGGTGTAGCGCGGAGTGGTGCGATGTCTGACGTTTGTCATCCCATTGCAAAAACCTCATTTGGCTTGTTTCGCCGCGCCCCACCGTCCGGGCTGCGCCGTGCCGCTGCGAGCGCCATGTTCGCCGGCCTTTTGGCGCTGACAAGTCTCGCTTTCGTTCCGGCCGAAGCCGCGCAAAGCGCGGTCCGGGTTGCTCGGCCGGCGGCCGATGTTTCGCGTCCCCACGTCTATTTGATGCGCGGCCTGCTCAACATCTTTTCGCTCGGCATGGATCAGCTCGCGGCGCAGATCCAGCGCCACGGCATCGACGCCAGCGTTTACAATCACTCGGTCGAGGAAGCGGTCGTCAATCAGATCGCGCAGCAATACCGATCCGGTGATCACGGTCCGTATATCCTGGTCGGCCATTCGCTCGGTGCCGACGCCGTGATGACGATGGCGCAGCAATTGTACAGCCGCGATGTGCCCGTTGCCCTCGTGGTGCCGTTCGACGGCACCAATTCCTTCACGGCGCCGGCCAACGTCGCCTGCTTGCTCAACGTGACGCAGCGCCGATTTGCCTATATGCGGCCGGGCGTCGGCTTCCGCGGCAGACTGCAGAATATGGACGTGTCCGGCGACACGACGATTGACCACTTCACCATCGACAAATCGCCCCGGCTGCAGGCTATAGCCATGAACTTGGTGCTCCAGGCGGCGCATTCGGAATCCTGTCAGCCCGCGATGACCGGCCCGGCGGTCGCCCGGCCGCGGGAAGTCCCCGCAGCGAAGGAAATGCCGGCCAAAAGCGCGTCGCCGGGGCTACGGCCCGGCAACGAGGGCTGATCTGGGGTCCGCCCCCGGCCGCCCCGGCCAAGCGGCGTTTGGTTGCGTTGAAATGCCGGTATCGGCCTTCGCCCAAAACTCATTATAATACCTGCGGCGGTAGTGCTCGCGGAGCCCATTGGAGAATGGGCTCGTGTCCAATCCTGGCGAAGGATGTGGCCAATGCCAGTGACTTATGAGTCGTGGCTGGTCCTGCTCTCGATCGGCATGGCGATTCAAGGCGCCTATGTCGGTTTGAGTCTCGCCGTGCAGATCGGTACCGCAACCGGAATGCGCCGGCGCCTGTTGCTGGCGGGCGCCGCCTTTTCGCTGGCGATCGCGATCTGGACCATGCATTTCATCGGCATGCTGGCGGCGCGGCTGCCGTTTCAGGTCGATTATCTGGTGTTCCCGACGCTCTTGTCGTTTCTGGTTTGTGTGATCGTGGTAGGCGCCGCGGTCTACACCACGAGTTCGGGCCCGCTCACATTGCTGCGCTTGACGTTGTCGTCCTGCCTAATGGGCGGCGGCATTTTCTCGATGCATTATATCGGGATGAGCGCGCTTTCCGCGAGCGCGCTGATGATCCATGACCGCTTCTATGTCGCCGCCAGCATGGCGATTGCGATCGCGGCGTCCGGACTGGCACTGTGGCTTGCGACCGGCCGCGGCGGCCGGCCGCCGCTGATTCTGTCTGCGATCGCCTTCGGCTTCGCGGTTTCGGGAATGCATTACACGGCAATGGCGGGGCTGACGCTGTTGCCGTTTCCCGCGACGGCGCCGACGGCGCCGGCATTGTCGAGCGATTTGCTGGCGATCGTCGTCGCGATCGTAGCGTTCTGCCTGTCCGGAATATTCCTCCTGATCCTGGTGCCCGATCCGGCGCGCGCCGTGTCGAGCGTGTCCGACGCGCCACGCGGCGCCACAACAGCCCAGGCCGAAGCCACCGCGGAACGCGCGGACGCCGCACGGCCTGCCGTCAGCAACAGCCAGGACGAGAGTGCCGAATTCGACCCCGGCAGCTATGCGCCACTCGGCGGCGCCGGCGGGCCACCGCGGCGCTTCGCGCGGCAATTACCGATCGAGCGCGACGGCTCCACGCAATTCCTCGCCGTCGAAGACGTGGTCGCGATCCACGCCAACGCGCATTACACCTACATCTTCAACGGCAACGACAAGCTGTTCTGTCCGCTCGCCATCGGCGACGTCGAATCGCGGCTCGACGGCAGCCGCTTCGTGCGCATCCATCGCAGCCACATCGTCAATATCGACCGGGTGGTCGGCTACAAGCGGTCCGGCGACAATGAACTGGTCGAGATGGACGCAACCCATCAATACGTGGTCCCCGTCAGCCGCAGCCGGATCGGTTGGCTGAAAAGCCGCGTCGCGGCGCTCACCGGCGACAATCCCGCCGTAGCGCTGCGCCGCCGGCACCATTTTGCAGCGCAATAAGAAATCGGGCGTTTCAAGCCGGGAATGAAGAATTATCCCGAATTGCGTCAACCACACTGACGCAATTTGTGCGGCGTCGCCGCCGTTTATGCGTGCACTTAGCTGTTAGTGCATCTGGTGCTTGATTGGTGCCGCCGCTGTTGCTGCTGCGGCGCACTCTTCGCCACTCTTTCAATCCTAAAGCTGCGAACTGGTATTGGGCGCAGTACCGAAAATGCGCGGCGGTGATCGTGCAAATCGGCATGCGCAAGGGAGGATGCCCGTGATACCCGGATCCTTTAGCTATCATCGCCCGACATCGGTCCAAGAAGCGATAGGCCTGCTCGCCAAGCTCGGTGACGATGGCCGCCTGCTCGCCGGCGGTCACAGCCTCATTCCGACCATGAAGCTGCGACTGGCCGCGCCGGCCAACCTGATCGATCTTGGCGGCATTGCCGATCTCAAGGGCATCCGCGCCGACGGCAACGACATCGTCATCGGCGCCATGACCACACAGCACGATCTGATCGCTTCGGATCTGCTCGCCGACAAGATTCCGATCCTGCGCGAAACCTCGGCGCAGATCGCCGATCCGCAGGTCCGTTATCTCGGCACGCTCGGCGGCAATGTCGCCAACGGCGATCCGGCCAACGACATGCCGGCGCTGATGATGTGCCTGAACGCAACCTTCCACGCCTCCGGCAAAAATGGCGAGCGCAAGATCGCGGCGCGCGGCTTTTACCAGGGAATCTATTCCACGGCGCTGCAAAGCGGCGAGATCCTGACCGCCATCCGCATTCCGGTGCCCGCTGTCGGTCA
Organism: Xanthobacteraceae bacterium; assembly: GCA_049519075.1. Classification (GTDB taxonomy): domain Bacteria; phylum Pseudomonadota; class Alphaproteobacteria; order Rhizobiales; family Xanthobacteraceae; genus BOG-931. The sequence continues at coordinate 15,365 of JBEKRD010000071.1, forward strand.
CGGCTATGCCTACGAGAAACTCAAACGCAAGATCGGCGATTTCGCCACCGCCGCCGCCGCCGTGGTGCTGACGATGAAAGGCGGCACAGTCGAAAGTTGCGCGATCGCGCTGACCAATGTCGCCGACAAGCCGCTGTTGGCCAAGGAAGCGACGAAAATCCTGACCGGCTCGGCGCTCGATGCTGCAACGGTGAAACGCGCCGTCGCCGCCGCCGAAGCGATCACCTCGCCGGCGGAGGATCCGCGCGGGCCGGCGCAATACCGTACCAAAATGGCCGGCGTGATGCTGACCCGGGCGCTGGCGCGCGCCAAATCGCTGGCGAAGGGCTGAGGAGAATCCCGATGGCCAAATCCCAAGTCGCGATGAAGATCAACGGCAAGACCGTCGAAGCTTTGGTCGAGCCGCGCACGCTCCTGATCTATTTCCTGCGCGATCAGCTCAGCATCACCGGCCCGCATATCGGCTGCGACACCAGCCATTGCGGCGCCTGCACCGTCGATCTCGACGGCAAGTCGGTGAAATCCTGCACGGTATTCGCGGTGCAGGCCAACGGCGCCAATATCGTCACCATCGAGGGCATCGCCAATCCCGACGGTACGTTGCATGCGCTGCAAGAAGGCTTTCGCCAGATGCACGGGCTGCAATGCGGCTTCTGCACACCGGGCATGATCACGCGCGGCTATCGGCTCCTGCAGGAGAACAACAATCCGACCGAGGAGGAAATCCGCTACGGCATTTCCGGCAATCTGTGCCGCTGCACCGGCTATCAGAACATCGTCAAAGCCATCCAATACGCCGCCGCCAAGCTCAACGGCGTGCCGTTCCAGGAGGCCGCAGAATGAATGACATGACCCCCACCTCCGCCGAACGCGCCGAAAAGCTTGAAGGCATGGGCTGCAGGCGAAAGCGCGTCGAGGACATCCGCTTCACGCAAGGGAAAGGCAATTACGTCGACGATATCAAATTGCCCAACATGCTCTATGGCGAATTCAATCGCTCGCCTTACGGCCACGCCCGCGTCAAGAAAATCGACACCGCCAAAGCCGCGGCGGTGCCTGGTGTTGTTGCGGTGCTCACCGCGGAAACGCTGAAAACGGTCAACCTCGCCTGGATGCCGACGCTGGCCGGCGACGTGCAGATGGTGCTGGCCGACGGTTACGTGCTGTTTCAGAACCAGGAAGTCGCTTTCGTGATCGCGGACAGCCGCGAGGCCGCAGCCGACGGCGCCGATCTCGTCGAGGTCGAATACGAGCAGCTTCCAGTCAATGTCGACCCGCTCAAGGCGATGGCGCCGGATGCGCCCGTAATCCGCGAGGATCTCAAGGGCAAGACCGAAGGTGCCCACGGCAAGCGCAAGCATTACAATCATATCTTCTCCTGGCAGGCTGGCGATAAAGCGGCCGCCGACGCGGCCTTTGCCAACGCCGACGTGACGATGCGAGAGTTCATCGTCTATCCGCGCGTGCATCCCTGCCCGCTCGAGACCTGCCAATGCGTCGCCTCGTTCGACAAGATCAAGGGCGAACTGACGCTGTACGGTACGTTCCAGGCGCCGCACGTCATCCGCACCGTGGGTTCGCTGATCTCAAAAATTCCCGAGCACAAAATCCACGTCATCTCGCCCGACGTCGGCGGCGGTTTCGGCAACAAGGTCGGCGCCTATCCGGGCTATATCTGCTCGATCGTCGCTTCGATCGTAACCGGCGTACCGGTGAAATGGACCGAGAGCCGTATCGACAACCTGTCCACCACCGCCTTTGCGCGCGACTTCCACATGGACATGGAGCTTGCCTGCACCAAAGACGGCAAGTTGCTCGGGCTGCGTTGCTACACCATCGCCGATCACGGTGCGTTTGACGCCTGCGCCAACGCCACCAAATGGCCGGCCGGCTTGTTCTCCATCATCTCAGGCTCCTACGATATCCCTGCCGCATATTGTCTGGTCGACGGCGTCTATACCAATAAGGCGCCGGGCGGCGTCGCCTATCGCTGCTCGTTCCGCGTCACCGAGGCGGCCTATTGTATCGAGCGGGCCATGGACATCATGGCGCAAAAACTCGGCATGGATCCGGCCGACTTCCGCATGAAGAACCTGATCCGCCGCGAGCAATTCCCCTACACGTCGGCATTTGGCTGGCAATACGATTCCGGCGACTATCAGACCGCGCTTGCCAAGGCGCTGGAGGCCGTCAACTACAAGAAGCTGCGCGAGGAGCAGAAAGCCAAACGCGAGGCCTTCAAGCGCGGCGAGACGCGCGAGCTGATGGGTATCGGCGTCATCCACTTCACCGAGATCGTCGGCGCCGGCCCGTCGCGCAATTGCGACATTCTCGGCATCGCCATGTTCGATTCGGCGGAAATCCGCATTCATCCGACCGGCTCCGGCATCTGCCGGCTCGGCACTAAATCGCAGGGCCAGGGCCACGAGACGACCTATGCGCAGATCATCGCCAGCGAGCTTGGGCTCGCGGCCGACAACATCGCCGTAGAGGAAGGCAATACCGACACGGCGCCCTATGGGCTCGGCACTTACGGCTCGCGTTCGACGCCGGTGTCGGGCGCCGCGACCGCCATGGCGTGCCGCAAGATCAAGGCCAAGGCGCAGATGATCGCCGCCTATATGCTCGAAGTGCACGATGACGATCTAGAATGGGACGTGGATCGGTTCCGCGTGAAGGGCAATCCCGAGCGCTTCAAGACCATGACCGAGCTCGCTTGGGCGGCCTATCACGAAGTGCCGCCGGGCATGGAGCCAGGGCTCGAAGCGGTCGATTATTACGACCCGCCGAATTTCACCTTCCCGTTCGGCGCCTACGTCTGCGTTCTCGATATCGATGTCGATACCGGCACGGTCAAGGTGCGCCGCTTCTACGCGCTCGACGATTGCGGCACGCGGATCAACCCGATGATTATCGAAGGCCAGATTCACGGCGGCCTGACGGAAGCCTTCGGCATCGCCATGGGTCAGGAAATCCATTACGACGACGAGGGCAACGTGACCACCGCGTCGTTTTTGGATTATTTCCTCCCCACCGCCGTCGAAACCCCGCACTGGGAGACCGACTGGACCACAACGCCTTCGCCGCATCATCCGATCGGCGCCAAGGGCGTCGGCGAGAGCCCGAATGTCGGCGGCGTCCCGTGCTTCTCCAATGCGGTGAATGACGCCTTCGCCTTCCTCGGATCGACCCACATTCAGATGCCGCACGATCATTGGCGAGTCTGGACGGCCGCGGAAAAGCTCGGGCTGCATGGCTAGCGGCCGGCGCCCGCGCGCAATATGTGAGTGTCATCGTCCGGCTCGGCCGGACCTGCGCATGCCATGACGATGAAGCGCGAAGAAATCTCCGACAAGCTCGCCGCTGTCGGCTATGTCGCCGACCACGACATCGCGACCGCGCTGTGGTTGATGGATTTTCTCAAGCGGCCGCTCTTGCTTGAGGGCGAAGCCGGCGTCGGCAAGACCGAGGTCGGCAAGGCGCTGGCCGCCGTGCACTCAGCCAAACTGATCCGGCTGCAATGCTACGAGGGGCTCGACCAGAACGCCGCGCTCTACGAATGGAATTATCAGCGCCAGCTGCTTGCCATCAAAACTCGCGAGGGCGTCGGCGAGAATGCCGATGCGATCGAGGAACATATTTTTTCCGAAAAATACCTGTTGGAACGCCCGCTACTCGCCGCCATCCGCCGCGATAAGCCGCCGGTGCTCTTAATCGACGAAGTAGACCGCGCCGACGAGGAATTCGAGGCGTTTCTGCTCGAACTGCTCTCCGACTTTCAGGTCAGCATTCCCGAGCTTGGCACCATCACGGCTACCTCGATCCCGCGCGTCGTGCTCACTTCCAACGGTACGCGGGAATTATCGGACGCGCTGCGCCGGCGCTGCCTCTACCATTACATCGATTTTCCCGAGGTCGATCGCGAGGCGAAAATCATCCTCACCCGCACTCCCGGCATCGCCACCGCGCTTGCCTTGCAGATTGCGCGCATGGTCGCCGAGATCCGCAAGGAGGATTTGCGCAAAGTGCCTGGCGTCGCCGAAACGCTCGACTGGGCGGCGACGCTCTACGGCCTCCAATTGCACGACCTGCGGCAAGAGCCGGAGGCGGTCTACGAGACCATGATCTGTTTGCTCAAGACCCACGAAGATCGCGCCCGGCTCACCCGCGAGGTGAGCGAGCGGCTGCTCGGCAAGGTGGCGTGATGCGAGCGCGCAAAGCTACTGAACATCTGCCCCAAGACGACGGGCCGGCGCTCGGCGCCCGCCGCCGCCTCGCCGGCTTTGCCCGCACGCTGCGCGACAATGGATTTCGGGTCGGCCTCGCCGAGACCCGCGACGCGTTGCGGGTGCTGGCATCGCCTGCCGCGCTGCGGCCGACCGCGTTGAAACCGGCGCTGCGCGCGCTGTTCTGCGCCACCCATTCCGATTGGGAGCGCTTCGACGAAATCTTCGAGGCGTTCTGGCGCGGCCGCGACATGCGGCGACGGCAGGTGCTGTCGGGTGCGCCGGCCGCAAGCCAAACTCCGGCGCGCCGGCTTGCCGAGGCGCATGTGCCGCAAGAAGCGCTCGGCCTGCCCGACCATGTCGAACGGCGGCGCGACGGCGGCGGCGAAACTCCCGCCGATGGCCGCGGCCGCCGCGAAGGCGCCTCGCGAAGCAAAGCGCTGAGCGCCGTCGACCTCCGCCACATCGTCGATCCCGACGACGTTGCCGCGACCCATGCGCTTGCGGCGCGGCTCGCCCGTGTCATGCGCGCCCGCTTGGTGCGCCGCGAGCAAATCCGCCGGCGCGGGCGCCGGATCGACCTGCGCCGCACCATTCATCGCAATGTCTCACATGGCGGCACGCTCCTCGAACTCGCCTGGCGCCGCCGCAAGATCAAGCCGCTGCGGCTGGTCGTGCTGCTCGACGCCTCGGGCTCCATGAGCCTCTACACTGCCTTTTTCGTGCGTTTCCTGCACGGCGTGGTGGACGCCTTCCGCGAAGCCGAGGCCTTTGTCTTTCACACCCGTCTCGCCCATGTTTCGCCGTCGCTACGCGATCGCGACGTCGCGCGCGCCGTCGATAAATTGTCGCTGATGGCGCAAGGCATCGGCGGCGGCACCCGGATCGGCGAGAGCCTCGCCACCTTCAATCGCTGGCACGCCCGGCGCGTCATTAATTCGCGCACCGCCGTGATGATCGTCTCCGACGGCTACGATACGGGCGAGCCGGGGCAATTGGCCGAGGAGATGCGCCGCCTGCGCCGCCGCAGCAAGAAGATCATCTGGCTCAATCCGCTGATCGGCTGGCGCGACTACTCTCCGCAGGCGCGCGGCATGCAGGCGGCACTGCCCTACATCGATCTGTTCGCGCCGGCGCATAATCTGGAAAGCCTGGCGGCGCTCGAACCCTATCTGGCGAGGATTTGAAGAATGAACCACGCCGACGACATCCTCGATACCATTTCGACCCGCAAATCCGCCGGCGTTCCGTTTGCGCTCGCCACCGTGGTGCGCACCGTGGCGGCGACCGCGGCCAAGGCCGGCGCCAAAGCGGTGATCTTGCCGGACGGCACGATCTCGGAAGGCTGGATCGGCGGCGGCTGCGCGCGGGCGGCGGTGCTGAAAGCGGCGCGCGATGCGCTTGCCGACGGCAAGTCGCGGCTCGTCTCGGTACTGCCGCCCGACGCGCTTGACGATCAGGGTCACACAGCCGGCGAGGAGCAAGGCGGCGTCCGCTTTGCCAAGAATATGTGCCCGAGCCAAGGCACTATGGATATTTTCGTCGAGCCGGTGCTGCCGCGGCCGCAGGTCGTGATTTGCGGATCGAGCCCCGTTGCCGTCGCCATTGCCGATCTGGCCAGGCGTTCTGGTTTCGCCGTGACCGTCTGCGCGGCCGCGGCCGAACAGACCGCTTTCGCCGACGCCGACCGCCGTATCGAAGGTTTTGCGCTGCCGGTCGACGAAGCCGCGGCGCGCTATGTCGTCGTCTCGACCCAGGGCCGCGGCGACGAAGCCGCGCTCGCCGCGGCGCTCGCGGTCGACGTCGATTACGTCGCCTTCGTGGGCAGCCGCAAAAAAGCCGAGGCGCTCAAAGCCGCCCTCGCAAAACGCGGCGTTACCGCCGCGCGCTTGGCGAAGCTGAAAGCGCCCGCGGGCCTCGATCTCGGCGCCATCACGCCGGACGAGATCGCGATCTCGATCCTCGCCGAGATTGTCGCGGTGCGCCGCGGCAAGGCTGCGCGTGGTGCCGCTCCCGGGGCGTAATCAGGACGAGCGGCGCAGCTTCGGCGCCTTTGTCCTAACGGGATGGATCTTTTCCAATCCGGCCTCGCGCGCGGCCTCCTGCAAGGCGTGGCGAATTTTGTCGCGCTCCTCGTGGATCGAGGCGATCACCGGCCCGGTCGGCACCCCGAGCCCGACCAACGCCGCTTCAGCGAGTTGCAGGCTCGCTTCGACGGTTTCGGGCACCGCGTCGGTAGCACCAAGCTGATAAAGATGGCGCGCATGGTCGGCATCGCGGGCACGCGAGACGATCAGGATTTCGCGGCGCATGCCGCGCACATGTTCGACGACATCGTCGATCAGGGCTTTGGTATGGATCGTGATGATGACGCCTGTGGCGCTGCTTAAGCCGCAGATTTCGAGAAATTTCGGATCGCTGGCGTCGCCGTAATAGACGTCGTGGCCCTCGCGGCGGTCGCGCGTCACCGTCGCAGCGTCGAAATCGGCGGCAATGAAGGGGACGCCGTGCTGTTTCAGCAGCTCGCATACCGCCTTGCCGACGCGGCCATAACCGACGACGATCGCGTGCTTCTGTCGGTCGCTCGGCCGCGCGATCAGCTCTGACGCCATGGCACCCGGCGCCCGCAGGCGCGAAGCGAAGCGCCGCCCGGCGATCGACAACAGCGGCGTCAGCACCATGGTCACCGAGGTGGCGGCGAGCGCAAAACTCGCCATGGGCGTGTCGACCAGGCCGAAACCGACCGCCATGCCGATGCCGACGAAGGCGAACTCGCCGCCCGGCCCGAGCAACAGCCCGGTCTCGACCGCGACCGGCCACGACAGCCGGAATAGCCGCCCAAGCCCAATCATCAGCAGCGATTTGACGGCAATCAGCCCCACGACAGCGGCGACGAGCAATAACGGCTCGCGCAGCAATTCGCGCACGTCGATATCCATGCCGACCGTGAAAAAGAAAATACCGAGCAACAGCCCTTTGAACGGCTCGATGGTCGCTTCGATCGCTTTGCGGTATTCGGTTTCGGCGAGCAGAAGTCCCGCCACGAAGGCGCCGAGCGCCATCGACAGGCCGGCCTGGCTGGTAATCACGCCCGCAGCGATAATGACGAACAAAGCGGTGGCGATGAACAGGTCGCGCGAGCGCGTCGCCGTCACCAACCGGAACAGCGGCCGCAGCAGCACGCGGCCGAACACCACGATGACTGCCAGCGCGATCGCGGCCTGCAATAAGGCCGTGCCGAGGCTGGCGAGGACTGAACCTTTCGGGCCTGCCGCGAGAATCGAGATGAACATCAGGATCGGAATGACCGCGAGGTCTTGCGCCAGCAGCACGGAGAAGCTGGCGCGGCCGACATTGGTGGTGAGGCGCTCCTGGTTCGACAACAATTCGAGCACGATGGCGGTCGAGGACAGCGACAGACTGCCGCCCAGAATGATCGCCTCCGAGGGGCTCTTGCCGAAATAAGCGGCGGCGCCGGCGAGCAAGCCGGTGGTGAGGAGCACCTGCAAACCACCGAGCCCAAATACCAGCCGCCGCATTGTCAAAAGCCTATGCAGCGACAATTCAAGACCGATCAGGAACAGCAGGAACACGATGCCCAGTTCGGCGATCCCGGCCACGTCCTTAGCGTCGCCGACCGTGAACCAATACAGCGCTGGGAATGTGCCGATCAGCGAGCCTAAACCGAGCGGCCCTAACAGCGCGCCGGCGCCGAGATAGCCGAGCACCGGCGAAAACCCCAGCCTGGAGACAATCGGCACCACGATGCCCGCGGTGCCGAGAACGACGAGCGCGTTGCTGTAGGCGGCAACATTGATGGTCGAAGCCAAGCAGCACTCCCGTTGATCCCGACATGTCGCGCGATTTTGCCGCGCCTGACAAGCCCGAGCATCGATTCGGCGCTATTCATCGCGGCGATTGCGTGCAAAATTGCGGCCTAAGAAAAATAAAGAAGCCGGCTCAAGGAGAAACGTCCCGCAATGTCCGACACGACCGACATGACCATCACCTCTATCCGCACCACCATGCTGCGCGCGCCGTGGCCGGAGACGCCATGGCTCAAGGGCCATGCCTTCGGCGACGCCCGCAACATCCTGGTGCTCGAAATCGAGACCAAGGGTGGCGTTGTCGGGATGGGCTATCTGCTCTTGTTCAGGCTCGGCATCAGGTCGATCATGGCATGCCTGAACGAGTCGATCATCCCACGCGTCATCGGCAAGGACGCGAGCGCCGTCGAGGCGATCTGGCAGGATCTGTGGCGCGCCACCATCACCTATGGCCGCGGCGGCATCGCCACCATGGCGATGTCGGCGCTCGACATCGCGCTGTGGGACGCGCTCGGGAAGCGCGCCAATCTGCCGCTGCACCGGCTGTGGGGACATTATCGATCGCAGTTGCCGACCTACGGCTCCGGCTGCTTCCGTGGCTCTGGCGGCGACGGCATGATCGCCAAGGCGCTGCACTACAAGGAGCGCGGCTACAAGGCGATCAAGATGCAGGTCGCGCATGTCGGCAGTCTCGCCACCGATCTCGACAATGTCCGGCGCATGCGCGAGGCGCTGGGGCCCGAGATCGCGATCATGATCGACGTCAATATGGGCTGGACCGCGGACGTCGCAATCCAGATGGGCCGCAAATTTCAAGACTATGACGTGTATTGGCTCGAGGAGCCGGTGGTGCCGGACGATTTCGCCGGCTACCTCCGCATTGCGCAAGCGCTCGATCTACGCATCGTCGGCGGCGAGACCCATTTCACCCGTTTCGACCTCAAGCCGTTCTTCGAAAATCCGCTGCTGCCTATTTTGCAACCCGACCCGATGCGCGGCGGGTTAACCGAACTGCGCAAGATCTCAACCGTCGCCGACACTTGGGGCATGACGATCGCGCCGCATTTGTTCCCCGAACTCAATGTGCAGCTTCTGGCCTCGATCCCGAACGGGCTGTGGATTGAGGACATGGGGCTTTCGGACGACCTGTGGGTCGAGCCGGTGCCGGTTAAGAACGGCATGATCACCGCGCCGGAACGGCCCGGCCATGGCCTCGCCTTTCGGCCCGAAATCCTGCGCGATTGCGCCGTCGAGGACTGAACGCCCGATCGAAGGGATTGGTAGCGGAGGACGGATTTGAACCGCCGACACGCGGATTATGATTCCGCTGCTCTAACCAACTGAGCTACTCCGCCAACCGTGCTGCGCCCGACACCTGTCTTTGAACAGGATCTTATCCGAAAACCGGCAACCACTTTTCGGGATCATGCTCTAGCCTACCGACCGCCACTGGGAAAGTTCCATGAGGGCCGGCCGCCTATGCCGCCGCCGCGACCGCACATTTATGGCACTAAGGCCCGGTTTCCAAGCGCGATTCTTGGGCCCTTATCCCACGCCTTGCGTTGGCAGCAGAAGTTGTTTTTATGGTCTCTGCAACGGGGTGTCGGCTGGTCCAAACGTTAACGATGACGAGGCGGGGCGGTGCAGTTCTATCGCATTTCCGGGCTTTCGGTTGCCAGCGAGATCGGCCTGCCTGGGCTGATCGCGGGCACCCCTGAGCCTGAGCCGCAGGTCACGATCAGGCTTGGCCCGGTGCCGGAGAGCCTGCCGGAGCCGACCGCGTCGGGGCCGACCTGGCAGATCGCCGGCAAGCAATTCCTGTTACGCATCCCGGACATAGCCCGCTTCCTCCTCAACGACGGCAGCGAGATCGTGTTTGCGCCGGAAACCGCAGCTGGCGCCGTCGACATACCTATCTTCATCCTCGGCAGCGCGTTCGGCATTCTGCTGCACCAGCGCGAACAGATCGTGCTGCATGCCAGTGCGGTGCGCGTCGGCGACCAGGCCGTGCTGTTCTGCGGCCCGTCGGGCGCGGGAAAATCGACGATGGCCGCGGCGCTGGCGCAATGTGGCTATCCCCTGGTCTCGGAGGACGTCTGCGCTATCACAGCGGCAGGTTCCGGCGCGCCAATGGTATTTCCCGATGGGCGCCAGCTGAAATTATGGGCGCAGACGATCGATAAACTAGAACTGGCGGAGCGCCGCGGCGCGCGCGTGCGCGCGAGCCTCGAAAAATTCTATGTCGACGCGCACGACGCGTTTAGCGAGCCGTTGCCGCTGGGCGCCATCTATGCGCTCCGCGAAGCCCGCCCGCCTCACGCATCGGGCATCGAAGTTCCCAACGTGGTCGACACGGCGCTCATCCTGCGGCGCAACGCCTATCGGCCGTACCTGGTGCGCCGAATGGGACAAAAAACGAATTATTTCCATGCGGCTACCGCGATCGCCAATTCTGACCCGGGCGCTCGATTTCGCCAAGATGCCCGAAGTGATCGCCTCTCTCGAACGTCACTGGCTCGACCAGCAGCTGATGGAGAAGGCGGCATGACCCGCACCATCTGGCTCACTTCCTATCCGAAATCCGGCAACACCTGGTTTCGGATGCTGGTGGCGAACCTGTCGGCCAAAGACGGCAAGCCGGTCGACATCAACGATCTGCCGGAACGCGGCGGCATCGCCAGCGCGCGCGGACCGTTCGATTATCTGACGCTGATCGATTCCGGGCTGCTCACTCACGACGAGATCGATTGCCTGCGCCCGCGCGTCTATGAAGCACTGGCGTCCGGACTAGACGACGACGAATACGATAAAGCACAGGATGTACCGCCGGTGCGCTTCGTAAAAGCGCATGACGCCTATACGCTGACGCCGAAAGGCGAACCGCTGCTCGCCGGTCGGCGCGGCGCCGACGGCGCCATCGTCATCGTCCGCGACCCCCGCGACGTAGCGCCATCGATCGCCAACCACAATCGCACCACCATCGACGCCGCAATCGAGCTGATGGACAATCGACAAGCAACATACTGCGCGAAACTGGGAAGATTGGACCAGCAGCTTCGGCAACGGGTGCCCGGCTGGAGCGGCCACATCGAGAGTTGGCTCGACCAAAACGATATTCCTGTGCATCTGATCCGCTACGAGGATATGAAGGCCGACACCATCGGCACCTTCCGCCGCGCGCTCGATTTCGCCGGCCGCCCGGCGGACGACGAAGACATCCGGCGCGCGGTCAACTATTCCGACTTTGCTGAATTGCGCAGGCAGGAAGCGAACAACGGCTTCCGCGAGAGGTCGCAGCCGCATCTGGGCGGGCAATTCTTCCGCCGCGGCGAAGCTGGTGCATGGCGCGACGAACTTAGCGCCGAACAGGTCGCTCGCATCGAGGACGCGCATGCGCCGATGATGCGGCGGCTGGGATATGAACTGGCAAGCGGGATACCGCTTGCGCGCATAGCATAGGAAGCCATCATGATGGTCCGCAAGCGAGGCGACTGGCTGGCCGCGAAAGTCGGCGACGAATTGGTGATGATGAGCGCCGAAAAGGGGAATTACATCGGCTTAAGCGAAGTCGGCGCTCGAGCGAGCCGC
>JBEKRD010000072.1:0-26208 GCA_049519075.1 Xanthobacteraceae bacterium
GCGCCGACGCAGCCGACCATGACCGCCATTGGATGGGCGTCGCGCCGGAAGCCCTGAAAGAACCGGCTCATCTGCTCGTGGACCATGGTGTGATGGACCACGCGGTCGTCGAAATCGGCCTTTTGCTGGGTCGTCGGCAGTTCGCCGTAGAGCAGCAAATAGCAGGTCTCGAGAAAATCGCCGTGTTCGGCCAGGTCGTCGATCGGATAGCCGCGGTAGAGCAGGACGCCCTTGTCGCCGTCAATATAGGTGATCTTGGACTCGCAGCTTCCCGTCGAGGTGAAGCCCGGGTCGTAGGTAAAGATGCCGGCCTCGGCATAAAGCTTACTGACGTCGATGACCTCGGGACCGATCGTCCCGTCATAGATCGGAAACGAGTAATCCTTGTCGCCGAGTTTCAACGTGCCGGTCTTGATATTGGCGCCGGTTTTCGCGTCCATGATCGTACCCTCGATGCATCCGATAATCCGATCCACGCCGGGCCGAAAAGTCGCGCGCTCGAACTGGCCAGCGCGGCCGGCACGGCGTCTCGAATTCGCCAATTAACGCGTAGCGCAACCTAGTGTGCACTGCAAGATAATTGCCGGTAATGGAAGTTATACGAAACCGCATTTTCCCATCGGCCGGCCCGGGACGCAGCCCCTTCTTACTTTCAGCCAGGCTAAGGCGCGGCCGCTTCGCGGCTCATCTGGTCGGCAAGCCGCCCAAGGCTTTCCGACTTGCCGAGCACCGCCAGCACTTCAAAAATGCCGGGCGAGGTGGTGCGGCCGGTCAGCGCCGCGCGCAGCGGCTGCGCCACTGCGCCGAGTTTTGTTCCCCGCCGCTCGGCGAAGCTGCGCACGGCTTGCTCGGTCGCTTCCGGCGTCCACGGCTCTACCGCGGTCAGTTCCGGCGCCACGTCGCGCAACAGATCGCGGGCTTCCGCAGTCAACAGCGCCTTGGCTTTTTCGTCCAATTCAAGCGGCCGATCGGACAGGAGAAAACTTGCACTATCAATGAGATCGATCAGCGTCTTGGCCCGTTCCTTCAGGCTTGGCATGGCCGTGAGAAGCTGCTTCCGGAGCCCCGGCGTCAGCTTTTTGGCGAGTTCGGCGCCGCCGGCGAGATGCGGCAGAAGCTGGTCGATGGCGTCGAGCAAATCGGTGTCGCTGGTCTGGCGGATATAGTGGCCGTTGAGGCTTTCCAATTTGGCGAAGTCGAAGCGCGCCGGCGAGCGGCCGATCTGCGGCAGATCGAATGCCGTGACCATCTCCTCGGTCGAAAAGATTTCCTGATCGCCATGGCTCCAGCCGAGCCGCACCAGATAATTGCGCAGCGCCGCCGGCAGATAGCCCAATGCGCGATAGGCATCGACCCCGAGCGCGCCGTGGCGCTTGGAAAGCTTTGAGCCGTCCGGGCCGTGGATCAGTGGGATATGCGCCATGACCGGCACCGTCCAGCCGAGCGCGTCATAGATCTGCTTTTGCCGGGCGGCATTGGTCAGATGATCGTCGCCGCGGATGACATGGGTCACCGCCATATCGTGATCGTCGACCACGACCGCGAGCATGTAAGTCGGCGTGCCGTCGGAGCGCAGCAGGACGAGGTCGTCGAGGTTTTCGTTCTGCCAGACGACGCGGCCCTGGACCTGATCCTCGATGACGGTCTCGCCGGTCACCGGGGCTTTGAGTCGGATGGCGGGCTTTACATCCGGCGGCGCCTCGGCTGGATCGCGATCGCGCCAGCGTCCGTCATAAAGTTTGCTGCGGCCCTCGCTTCGCGCCGCCTCGCGCATCGCCGTGAGCTCGTCCTGCCTGGCGTAGCAGCGATAGGCATTGCCGCTCGCCAACAGCGTTTCGACGACCTCGCGATGGCGCGCGACGCGGGAGAATTGATAGACCACCTCGCCGTCCCAGCCGACGCCAAGCCACTTCAAGCCATCGAGGATGGCGTCGATGGCGGCCTGCGTCGAGCGCTCGCGATCGGTGTCCTCGATTCGAAGGAGCATCTTGCCGCCGCGGCCGCGGGCATAAAGCCAATTGAACAGCGCGGTCCGCGCCCCGCCGATATGGAGGAAGCCGGTGGGCGAGGGGGCGAAGCGGGTAACGACGCTCATGGCACTCCGAAGTCTTTTGCCGAATATTTTGCCGAAGAATCTCCTTCGCGCCCTGTAGCATAGCCGGCAGCGAATGGAAGCGATGATGCGCGGCGGTGAGCGTAACTCCCGCCCCGCGATAGCGGGGAGGGGGGACCATCCGTAGCGCGGAGCGCGGAGGATGGTGGGAGGGGCGACTGACTCGTCGCGTCGTTGCCGTCGCAAGGTGATGAAAGCGTTGTCGCCCGTCTCCCCTTGCATTGCCTCACTTCGCTCGAATCCCGCGCCCCCTCCACCACGCTTCGCGTGGTCCCCCTCCCTCGCTATCGCGAGGGCGGAAAAGCGCCCCCATCCTCGCGCCACGCTTTTCGCGCGCGAACTGAAAAAACCCCCGTTACGTTCAGCGGGAAACCTAAGGAGCAAAAGGAAAACCGAGGGGTGGTGCCTCGTCGTCGCTGTTCGCTATGTAGGTTTCGCCGTCTTTAAAGCCCGTCATTGCTGCGAGCGTTAGTGAAGCAACCCAGTTCTTCACTGCCGTTTGGATTGCTTCGTCGTTTCACTTCTCGCAATGCCGAAGAAAAAATGGAAGCGGAACGCCGACAGACGCGCGGTACAACCGCCGCACCTGCGGATGCGGCGCCCCCAAAGCGAGGGGGCTCGTCTATCGGCGTTCCACCGCGGTTCTCGCCAAGGAGAGTTTTTCATCCTTATGGCTCCAGCGTCAGGCCAGGCTTCCTGGGACGCGGTCTGCGCGGGCGTTACCCGGCTTCGCCTATCCCAGTCCAGTATTGCACCACACACTCCGGTCATAGTGCCGGAGGGCATGATGCCCGAACCGCCCGGGAACGGGGTGTATGGCCCCGCCGCGGGCACCGCACTCGCCTCACCGGCGGAAAGTACCCTTCCCGACGGCGTCCGAAACTTGGACGAGATGGTGGGATATGTAACTGCAGGAGGGACATTGTCAAGGGACCAGTCTCTAAACATGGGATTTTTTTGGGCGTCCAAAATAGGCGGGCACCCCGCCGCCGTCATGGCCGGACTCGTTCCGGCCATCCACGACTTTCTGCTTCACGACGGCCCAAAGACGTGGATGCCCGCGACAGGCCCGGGCATGACGACGGAGATGTGCACGAAGCAAACGTGTGTTGGGCAAAAACGCCGAGCGTTGTGCCCGCCTCGGCGTCAACGCAAACTCCAAGTCAGCAGGTGGGTGCGCTCCTTCCACCTACGCCCTGCGCGCGTTAGCAAGCGTAGCCCGGATGAGCGAAGCGATATCCGGGTGCGGCCTACGAGCCTTTCGATCGTTCCCGCGTGTCGCTACGCTCATGCGGGCTACTGGCTGAATCTACACAAGCTCCATCCGCAATTGCCGTCCTAACGCTTGCGCCGCTCGCGCGAGCGTGCCGAGCGTGACGGACTCGTTTTCGGGATCGAGCAAGCGATCCAATTGCGCACGGCTTGTTTTCATGCGTTTGGCCAAATTTGATTTGGTCAGTCCTTGATCGTGCATGAGGGCGTCGAGTTGACGTGCGATCACACGCTTGATCGCGCGCGCGGTGACTTCCTCGTAAATGCCCTCCTCTTTGAGGAAGTCGTCGAAGGACGATCCGATGCGGCCTTTCTTTTTCATGTTATTTCCTTTCTTCGTTTTATCGCCAATTCCAGATCGGCATCCGGTGTCTTTTGGGTCTTCTTGATGAAGCCGTGCAAAAGCACCATGCGTCCATCGCTGATACAGAACAGCACGCGCGCAATGCGGCCGTCCGTTACGCCGCTGCGAACTTCCCAAAGTCCCTTGCCGAGCAACCGGCACACCGGCATGCCGACCGGCCAGGAAAACTCCAGGTGCTTGATGTCCTCGCCGATGGTCTTGCGATCGTCGTCGCCGAGCGCCCTAAGCCATTCCCGAACTGGCTCCCGGCCAGAAGGCAATTGATAGAAAGCGGCAGGCAGTCGCTTCACGAGAACTCCTGACCATGTCGTACCATTTTTGGTACAATTCTGCAATACCAGATTGGACAGGAAATTCGGCAACTAGTACGCGCCGTGCCCGCCTCAGCCCCAACGCAAACTCCAAGTCAGCAGCTCGGCACGCTTCCACCTTCGAGCTCCGCGCTTCGACGGACTCAAACGCTCCGAAGCTCGCGGAGCCAGCGGAGGAGGGTCGCTCTGCGCCACCCTAGGCTCGCCGACGCCCGGCCGAGTTTTAATCATGACGATGACCCGTCTACAGCCGTTCTCAAGAATTCAGTCATAATCTGGCGCGGCAGGACCACAATTGCGGAGCGTCGCATGCATATTGTTTCATACCTCAAGGCGGTATTCGTCTTGGTGCTGACGCTGGTATCAGCCGCCTTATTTATGCTGTTGCTCTATGGCGCTCTGGCGCTCGCGGTGCCTAAGAACTTCAATGACATCGCAATCGGATTTGCTGGTGCGACAACAGTCTTATTCGCTGGCGCCTGCCTGCAATATTTCGCGAAGTCCTTTCTTTATGACAAGGACGATCGGGCGGAGCTGCAATTGTTCGGGGGCGTGAGATTTGGCGATACTGTGGTGGAAGCAATGTTCAGCGGAAAAGGCGCCACTTGGCCCTTTGCCAAACTGTCCGCTACCCGAGAAACGCTCAGACTTCAGACTCCGTTCGGCAACTATGCCTGGGGAAGAGCCGACCCTCGGCCGATCATCCAAAAAACGGGGCGATCGGGGCAGTGGAAGATCGGCGCGGAAGACACAGCACTGACGCGCCCCATTGCGCGTCCCATTGTCTTTAGCGTGTTTCCTCGGAGAACCAAGACGATCGAACGAAAGCTGAAAGCGCTTGGATACGAGGTGCGACCTCACACTCGTTCTTGAGTTGGAATTGCTTGAGGCGTCTCAGCAGGCGAAGCAACCATTAAGCGCTCAGTGAATCTTCGGTTTGGCGCGTACCACGCCGAACGACGATGTTAGTGTAGATCCGAAGCCTCGTACCGTCATGGCCGGACTCGTTCCGGCCATCCACGACTTTCTGTTCAGCGATGCCCCGAAGACGTGGATGCCCGGGACAAGCCCGGGCATGACGAAGTGCGCGAAGCAACCGCGGATGGGCAAAAGCGCGCAGCGCGCCGCAGCTTGCGAAAGCCAGCGGAGCAGCGCCGCTCTGCCCACGCTTCGCTCGCTAGAGGCCAAGATCCGAGAGGCCCGGGTGATCGTCAGGCCGGCGGCCGATCGGCCAATGGTACTTTCGCTCGGATTCCTTGATCGGCAAATCGTTGATCGAGGCCAAGCGATGCTGGTTCAGGCCCGCCGCGTCGTACTCCCAATTCTCGTTGCCATAGGACCGGAACCATTGCCCGCTGTCGTCGTGCCATTCGTAGGCAAAGCGCACCGCGATGCGGTTGTCGGTGAATGCCCACAATCCCTTGATCAGCCGGTAATCCAGCTCCCTCGCCCACTTCCGCGTCAGAAACGTAATAATCTCGGAGCGGCCAGCGGGAAACTCGGCGCGATTGCGCCAGGGGCAGTCTTCGGTGTAGCCGAGGCATACGCGCTGCGGATCGCGGCTATTCCAACTGTCTTCCGCCAATCGCACTTTGACGATTGCGGATTCCCGCGTGAAGGGCGGCAATGGTGCCGGCATGACACATTCCCTCTATTTGGACCTGTCTTTCCTGCAAGAGTTTCTCTGCTGATGTCCCATGGGCGAATTATCGGGCCGACGCCGGTGAGGCAAAAGCCATCCCACCGTGTGGGCGAAGGCAGCGGCACCGCGAAGCCTGATGGAGTGGGCAAGAAGACCCCCGCAATAAGACGCCCAGCAGAACTAAACAGCTTTGCGCGGTGCTCAAGCAGAGCAAAAAACTTTAGCGCAAGAATCAACAACTCACAGCAACGCACGCCCCTGCCTGGGACTTCCCAAGTCACCGGCAATCACCTTAGGATTTCGCCCCTGGGTCGCTTGATCGAAGGCGCGAAACTGCGGATCGGGTCGCATCCGCAACCGTCCATTCCCTCTCGCCACCGGCAAAAGTGAGTGCATCATGTCCCATCACCTCGACTCACCACTAGCGCGGCAGGATATTCGGCTCGACATCACGGATCTCTACGTGTTCCGCGGCGAGACAGGCACCGTGTTCACGATCAACGTCTGTCATTCGATCTTCGGTAAAATTCCCACACCCGGTTATCACCCGGAGGGGATGTACGAATTCAAGATCGACCTCAACGGCGATGCCGTCGAAGATACAACCTACCGCATCAATTTTGACGAGCGTGACAGTGCCGGCCAGCAACGCTTCGTGCTGCAGCGGATCACAGGGGCCAAGGCCGTCGACCCGCATGCGGCCGGCACGGTGTTGGCCAAGGGCACGACCGGGGAGACTGTGACCGGAGCAGACGGTCTCCGCGTCTGGGCCGGCAAGGCCGGCGACCCTTTTTGGATCGAGCCCGATGTGCTGCATGCGGTCGGTCATGCGTTCCAGGACGGTACGACCATCAACCTGAACGGATGGGATCCGCACAAGGCGAAAAATCTGTTCGCGGGTCACACGGTGCATTCCATCGTGCTCGAAGTGCCGGATGCCGAACTGCTCGGTGCCGCCTCCGGCAACAGGCGGATCGGCGTGTGGGCCGTGGCAACGCTCGCCACCGACGCCGGCGGCTGGCGCTCGATCAATCGGGTCGGCCTGCCGATGATCCATCCGCTGTTCACGCAGTTCAACGAAGACCTCGGTAATCGGCTCAATGCAGGCCGTCCGGCTGACGATTTCGCCACCTATGGCGGCGTGGTTGCGAAAGCCATCGCCGGTGTTGTCGCGGCCAATGGCACCTCCGACGATCCCAAGAGCTATGGCGCAAAGGTGGCCCATCGCTTCTTCCCAAACATCCTGCCGTATGAGGTCGGCACCCAGGCCACGTTCGGCTTTGCGGAGTGGAACGGCCGCTCGCTGACGGACAATGCCCCGGACGTGATGTTCAGCATCGCGGCCAATACTCCTGTCCAGCTTGGCATTGGCAAGGAATCGGTCACCGCGAAACCTAATCACGTCTTCCCATACGTGCCCGCCGCAGCGTGAAGGCTCAATGCGCAGGCTGGGCAAAGACGGTAAGCGCCGTGCCAATCGTCAAGGTCTCGCCGGGCGCCTTCGCCTTCACAGCGCGCGCTTGAAGTTTTCCGGCGCCAGCAGCATGCCGATGAAGGCGAGTAACGCCATCGCCTCGAAATAGAGGATCACCGGCATGTAGCTGCCGCTCGGTCCCATGATGCTGGTCGCGACCAGCGGCGCGATGCCGCCACCGAAGATGATACCGAGCTGCTTGCCGAGCGAACTGCCGCTGACGCGCACTTCGGTAGGAAACAGTTCGGCGGTAAACGCCGCCTCCGGCGCGAACATCAGCGCGTGGATGAAGCCCACCGCGACCACGAGTGCGAGCACCAAGAGCAGCACGTCGTTTTGCTGGATCAGTTTGAAATAGAGCGGGAACCAGATCGCCGCCAGCACGATGCCGGCGATGATGAAGGGCCGCCGGCCGAAGCGGTCGCTGTAGAACGCGATCAGCGGCACCATCGCCGCCTCGACGATATTGGCGAGCATGGTGCCGGTGGTGACGCCGACCTGGGACACGCCGAGCTGTTTGACGGCATAGCCGAGCACGAAAACTGTCACCAAATATTGGAACGCGGAGTGCACCATATTGATCAGCATGGCGAGAACGGTCGACTTCTTCCACGACCGCAGCACCGTCATGAACGGCACCTTGGTGATCTTCTTTTCTGCCACCACCGCCTTATAGAGCAGCGATTCATCCATCTTCAGCCGCATATAGGTGCCGATGCCGACCAGAATGAAGCTGAGCAGAAACGGCAGCCGCCAAAGATAGCTCTGGAACTGTTCCCTGCCGTAGGCATAGGTCAACAGCGACACCAGGCCCGCCGCGACGACGATGCCCACCGGGCCGGACGCGTTGACAAAAGAGGCGAAGAAGCCGCGGCGCGCGGCCGGCGCGTTTTCGATATTCAGCGTGATGGCGTTCATGTACTCGCCGCCGAAGGCGAGGCCCTGCATGAAGCGGAACACCACGAGCGCGATCGGCGCGATGATGCCGATCGAGACGTAGCCGGGCAACAGGCCGATCAGGACCGAGGCAACGCCCATCAGCAAGAGCGTCGACACCAGAACGATCCGCCGGCCGACGCGGTCGGCGTAGTGGCCGAAAATGACGCCGCCGAGCGGCCGCGCCAAAAAGCCCACCGCGAAGGTGGCGTAGACCGCGATCAGACCCGCGATCGGATCGAGCTTCGGAAAGAACACCGAGTCGAACACGATCGGCGCGGTAAACGCGTAGACGAAGAAATCGTATTGTTCGACGCCGGCGCCGAACGTGCAGGCCCAGGCCAGCCAGCGAAACGCCGGCGTGGTCTTTTCAGCTCCGCCGCCGACGGCTCCGCCCGCCGCCGCATTGCCATCAACAACTTTCGCCATATCAGCCCCCGATTTTCAGCCTCGATTTGCCCGACCGCCATCGTCAAAAGGCAACGATGACGGGACGGCGCTCGCTCTGCCGACCCTACGCGTCCTCACTTTGCTGGCGCGCTGCCAGCGCCATTCCGATCAGCGCCCCACCGCCGAATATCAGATTGACGGCGAGGATGAGACCAAAGGTCCAGTCGGCCGTTGCCGGCAGCCCGATCACGATGAAGGCAGCGAGCGACAGATCGACGATGCCGCTTGCGAGCATCCAACCCCATCGTCCCGACAGGTCACGCCAATGTTCCACCGCGAACATGACCGTGACGATGCCCTCGAGCACCAAAAAGGTCATCAGCAGGAACGAAAAACCCAAGACCGCGAACAAGGGCAAAGCAAGCACGGCGATGCCGGCGGCAATAGCCACAATTGCGGACAACAGCGACCACCAAAATCCGGTTGTGCCCCACATCAGGAGGGTCGTGACCAGTCCGGTAAGCCCGCCAATCAGAAACAGCCAAACAAAAAGCGTCATGCCTAGCCGAAACGGCACAAATGCCGCGACGAAGCCCAGCGAGACGAGAACGACGCCCTCCGCCAGTTGCAGCTTCCAATGACGGGTGTCGGGGGCTACTGGGCGCATCTGGAGAACAAACGCCGGTAAACATCACATTGACGCGTCTGAGCCATCATTGCGTCGCCATGGTTGCTGGGCGCTCACGCGACAGATCGATTGGCGCGGCCCAGGCCGGAGCCGAATTGGGCGTCTTTAGGCTTATGCCATGACGATTTGAGCGGGACTTGATCTCGATCAAATTTGCCTGTCTACCGCAATGACTTCGTTGAATAACAAAACGGGTTCAACGGCAAAAGCGGCGTGCTGAGAAAGTTCGTGCGACAACCCGTGTGTGTTCGGGGTCGCTGTGGTCGCGCAGACTTGCCGAGCGAGACGTGATATCGTTTCAGATTGCCGTTAAGGTGATCGCATGCGACTCTCCCGCCGCCGGTTTCTGCCTTTGGCAGGAAGCGCTGTCGCGCTTCCGGCGTTGTCGCGGTTCGCCCGGGCGGAAACCTATCCGTCGCGGCCGGTGCATATCATTCTCGGCTATCCGCCCGGCGGGTCGGCCGACATGATCGCGCGGCTCGCGGGGCAATGGCTGTCGGAGCGGTTCGGCCAGCAATTCGTGATCGAAAGCCGCCCCGGCGCCAGCACCAATCTCGCCACCGAGGCCGTGCTGCGCGCAGCGCCGGACGGCTACACGCTGCTTCTGGTCGCGCCGGCGAACGCGATTAACGGCAGCCTCTATGCCACACTCAATTTCGATTTCCTGCGCGACTATGCGCCGGTTGCGGGCTTGATCCGGTTTCCCGACGTGCTGGACGTCAATCCGGCGGTTCCAGTCCATTCGGTCCCTGAATTCATCGCCTATGCCAAGGCCAATCCCGGCAAGCTCAACATGGCGTCGTCCGGCGTCGGCTCGACGATCCATGTCGCCGGCGAGCTATTCAAGATGATGACTGGCGTCGACATGGTGCACGTGCCTTACCGCGGCGGGGCTCAGGCCTTGCTCGACATGGTCAGCGGGCGCGATCAGGTGATGTTCGACAACCTGCCGTCGTCGATCGAGTTCATCAAGGCGGGCAAGTTTCGGGCGCTGGCGGTGACGACGGCGACGCGGTCGGAGGTGTTTCCGGATCTGCCGACCATCGCCGATTTCGTACCAGGCTATGAGGCAAGCGCGTGGTACGGCTTGGGCGCACCGAAAGGAACGGCGGACGAGATCATCGACACGCTCAATGAGGCCATCAATGCAAGGCTCGCCGAGCCCAAAACAAGGGCCCAGCTCGCTGAAGTCGGCGCCTCACTGCTGCCCGGATCGGCTCCGGAGTTCGGCAGACTGGTCGCCGACGAAACCGGGAAGTGGGGCAAGGTCATCAAGTTCGCCAACATCAAGGCGGAGTGAGGCCGGCCGTCGCCGCGTTGAACGGCGGACGCCCTCTCAGGCCGAGCGTCCCGGAACGGACTTGAGGACGCTCGAAGCTTTATCCCGGCGTTCGTTGCTTTGCCGCGGGGCGTGAGCCGCCCGGCGCGACCACCTCTCGGAGAGGATCGTTTGCACGCTTCGGCTCACTCGCGCCGGCATCGAAATCTTTCTGGCGAAAATTCTTGGCAAGGAGATCGATAAAGGTGCGCACCTTGGCCGGCAAGTGCTCGCGGTGCGGATAGAGCGCGTCGATCGAAAATTGCTTCGGCAAAAATTCGTCGAGGATCGACACAAGTGCGCCGGATGCCAGATCCTCGATCAGGAAGGGCGTCGGACCGATGAGTATGCCCTGGCCGAAAATGCACGCCCTGCGGAAGGCGATCGGGCTGTTGGTTTCCAGATTTCCCGACATGCGCACCGGAAACTCCCCCTCCGGGCCGGTGAACACCCATTCTTTTCCGTCCTTGCTGTGGGTGGCGTCGTAGAAGATCAGGCAGTTATGTTTGGTCAGATCGGACGGATGCTGCGGCCGCCCGTGCTTGGCGAAATAGTCCGGCGACGCGCAAACCGCCATGCGATAGGAAATGAGCCGGCGCACTATAAGGCTCGGATCCGATACGGCGGCATACCAGATTGCCAGATCATAGCCCTCCTCGACGAGATCGAGCATGCGGCTCGTCGCGGTCAGGCGAATTGTCACCTCGGGATAAAGCTTGCTGTATTCGGCAATCGACGGCGCGATCATCTGGGGAATGCCGGGAGAGGTGTTGAGCCGCAATACGCCGCGCGGTTTCGATTGCAGCACCTGGGCGGCTTCGTCGGCATCTTCCATTTCCGAAAGGATCTGGACGCAACGCTCGTAATAAACGCGGCCGGCTTCGGTGAGGCTGAGGCTGCGCGTCGTGCGGTTGAGCAGCCGCACGCCAAGCCGCTCTTCGAGCGCTTTGACATGGGCGGTGACGACGCTGGTGGCGAGGTTGAGCTGTCGCGCCGCGGACGTAAAGCCGCCGGTATCAACGACTTTGACGAAGGAGAGCATCGTTGAGACGCGGTCCATGGTTTCCCCATTGCGTCCGCCGCCATGGTGGGCCAATTGGGCCAATTGTACCGCGTTGCATGGCGCGCTCAAGCCGTCAGCCCTCGACCGCGTGGGCGGGCCCGGCCGGTCCGCCGCTCTTCTTGAAAATGAGGAGGAGCCCAAACAGCGCCAGCGTGGCGATCAGCAACAGCTTGTAGTCATCGATGTAGGCGATGATCTGCGCCTGCTGCGTGACCAAGGCATCGAGCGCCGCCCGGCCGGCCGCGGTAAACGGGCTCAAGAACTGTGTGACGTTCGGGTCTTCGAAGGCGCGATTGACCGCGGTGACGTTTGCGGAGATGTCGGCATGGTTGACCTCGGTATTGTTGGTCAACAGCGCGGTGAAGACGGAAATGCCGATGCTCGAGCCCAGACTGCGCGAAAGGCTGAAAATGCTGGCCCCGTCAGGACGATCTTCTGGAGAGAGCGTCGATAAGGTGACCGCGCTCATGGGGACAAAAAGGATGCCGAAACCCGCGCCTTGGACCAGCCCCGTGAGAATAATTTCCCGTTCCGAAACGTCCGGGGTCCATCCCGTCATGATGTAGAAGGCCCAAGCGGAAAAGCCGAGGCCGATCCCCAAAAGCAGGCGCGTATCGACCTTGCCGACGAAGCGGCCGACCAACATTGTGCCGATCATCGTTCCGACGCCACGCGGTCCCATGACCAGGCCGGCGGTGAGGACCGGGTAGTTCATGAGGTCCTGCAAATAAGGCGGCTGCAGCGCGAGCGAGGCGTAGAGGGCGATGAAAGCGACTATGCTGAAGATTACGCCGGCGGCAAGATTGCGATCACGAAACAGCGCTGGCCGCACGAAGGGCCGCTCGGTCGTGAAGGTGTGAACCAGAAAAAGATAGAAGGCCGAGCCGGCAATAAGCGCTTCGATGACGATTTCGCTTGAACCGAACCAATCCTTGGTCTCGCCGCGATCCAGCAAGATCTGCAGCGCTCCGATGGCGAGGCTCAGAGTGCTGAAGCCGAACCAGTCGAATTTCTGCGGTCCGCTTCGCGGGCTCTCCGGCAGAAACACCATCATGCCAAGCGCGCCGATGATGCCGAGCGGTCCGTTGATATAGAACACATAACGCCAAGTGTAATCTTCAGTCAGCCAGCCGCCCAGAACAGGGCCGAGCACGGGACCGACCACAACGCCAAGGCCGAATATCATCATCGCGAAACCATGGCGCTCCTTCGGATAAATGGTCAGCAGAACGGTCTGCGACAGCGGGATCATCGACGCCCCGAATGCACCTTGCACCAGCCGGAAAACCACAATCTGTGCCAGCGAGTCAGCCATACCGCAGAGCATCGAGGCGAGCGTGAAGCCCAGCGTCGACACGATGAAGAGGCGCTTGAGCCCGAAGCGGGCGACCAAAAAGCCGGTCGGCGGCGTCATGATCGCAGCCGCGGTGATGTAGGAGGTCAACACCCAGGTGATCTGATCCGGGCTCGTCGCCACGCTGCCCTGCACATAGGGCAGGGCGACATTGACGATCGTCGTGTCTAGCGTCTGCATCATCGCCGCGAGCAGCACCAGGACGGTGATTATGGTGCGACGGCGTTGGGAGGTTTCTTCGCTCATGACGCGCTGCGATGCGAATGACCGAACAGCGCGCTCAGGAACTGCGGCAGGCCGCGCGTACGACCGGTATCCACGTCGACCTCGACGCTCATGCCGGCCCGCAACGGCGGCTGGCTGGCATCGCTGATGTCGATACGCACGCGCAGCGGAATGCGCTGGACGACCTTGACCCAGTTGCCGCTCGTATTCTGCGCCGGCAGCAGCTGGAACTCCTGCGCGCCGGCCGGACTGATGCTCTCGACGGTGCCGTGCCATTGGACGTCAGGATATGTGTCGACGGTCACGGTCACCGGCTGGCCCGTTCGCACGGAGGTCATTTGCGTTTCCTTGGGCTCGACCTCCACCCAGGCGTGATCGGTGGCGACCAGGTAGAAGGCGGTCACCGAGGCCGCCAAATACTTACCTGGCGCTATGGAAGGAACGTTCGTGACAATCCCGGCGAAGGGCGCCTTCACCACGGTGTGGTCAAGTTCGCGCTGCGCTTCGTCGACTTGCGCCTTGACCTGCAGATATTGCGGATGTTGCGTGGTCTCGATATCGGCCTTGCCGTCAAGCCTTGCCAATTGCGTTGCCGCCTGCTGCCGCAGCGATTCAAGCTTACTTTTGTCGTCGAGCAAGCTGTAGTTCGTTTGATCGAACATGGCCTGTGACGCCGTGGCGGAACGCAGCAGCATGTTCTGGCGATTGTAATTGATCTGATCCAGATCGACCTGCGCCTGCTCGGCCGTGACGTCGCTGAGCATGCGCTTGTAATCTTCCTTCATCGCATTGATCGACAGCGCGGTCTCGGCAAGGTTTGCTTTGGCGTTGTCCAGCGCGATTTGAAACTGAAGCGGATCGAGCCGGTAAAGAACTTGGCCCGCTGTCACATGCTGGTTGTCACGGACATCGACATCCTGGACGATCCCGGAAATGTCGGTTGAGACGCCCACCTTGTCGGCGTCGACATAGGCATCATCGGTCGACATGATCCGGCCGCCGGTGACATACCAGTAGGCACCGCCCGCCAGCACGATCGGCAAGAGCGCAAACAACGCCCAGCGGACGATCTGATTGCGCGCCGGCCACGGCCCACTGTTGCCTGCTGCGGCGACGGCGCCGGGCTGCTTTGCCGAATCGACCGGCTTGATCGTCGGCAATTCACGCGGCTTGGCGCGGGATTCGGCAGCTTTGGAAACAACCGACGAGCTGTCTGGCGGAAGGGTATCCTGCAGCTCATCAGATGGATTGTTAGAGTGATGGATTTGCTCACGAGTAAGCACGATGATGCTCCTGAGTGTTGGGCAGACTTGAGGGGAGTTCGTGGTCGCGCCGATCACGCCATCGCTGCAGTAACGATAGCCCTGCCGCGTTCAGGAGAGCGGCGATCGTCAGAACGGCAGCGCCCGTTCCTGCGGCACCGGGCTGAGAAAAGCCGGCGAGGGTGATCGCAATCCCCCAAACGCCGCATCGGAGGTGGTTCAGCATGACGTGCCTCGGAGTATTCATTTCCCGAAGCTCAACATGTGGCGGGTGCCAGGACTTTTTTATCTCATCGGAATGAAACGCTTTATTCGTGAGTCCAGAACAATCGGGCTCAAGAGCCTAGAGCGCGGGCGGTTCAGCTCACGCGAACCTTCCGTCCGCACGACGACCACATCTTGGATTGGAAGGAATATTGGCCCAGGCTCGCATCTATCCGGCCGGCATTACCGGTCCCCGCCGCGGAAGACCCGAATGCTCAGGCGCGGTCAAAAACAACGCATCAAACCGAGGCGAAAGGTCGTTGAAGTGGGATGGGTATTGCGGACAAAGCGATTGTTCGATTTTGCCGAACGGTGTGTTCGAACAATTCGCATTGGAGATCACCTGCATCGCCCACACTTCATGCTCGTCAACTTGGTATGAATTTGCCATGAAACACAGGAGAAAGACCATGATCAGCAAGCTCAAAATCACAGTGATAGCCGCTGTTGCTGCGTTGAGTATCGCGGTGCCGACGGCGGCGATGGCGCAAAGTGCCTGGACCACCGGTACAGCGTCGAACCGAGCGGCAGCCGGCTACGAAACGCCGTTTAACCACTAAAGTGCGCTCCGTGGCTACGCCCCGGGTTGTGGTAACGACCACAACCCGGGTGCCGCCAGCCGAGCTTCCCCGGCATGGGCGCGAACCGCCGAAAGCAAAGACGCTAAGCGCCATGCCGAGCTTAGCGCTGACGCAAACTTTAAGTCAGGAGGTGGGCGCGGCTCAATCTACCCACAGTACGTCCGCTTCACCCGGACAGCGGACCTTGAGATCATCCGCGCTACGCGTTGAGCCGGATTTCGGTCTGCTCAATCCGGGCTCCGCTCGCTGCCGTCGGATCCTTCTGAGGCGAACCGCAACACCAGGACCGCAAACGACAGCGCCAAAATTGATCCGGCCACGATCAGGAGGTCGGTCCCCGTCCGATGTTCGGCGCCCACAAGCTCGATGAGGACCCGGCTTAGAGCCGTAATCGCGATATAGACCAAATAGCGAACCGGAAGTCTCGTGGTTTTGAAATAGATGCCGATCATCGCTCCGAGTTCAAGATAGATGAACAAAAGAAGGATGTCGGAAAGTTCGGCCCGTCCCCTGGCGGCCATGTCGAAGAAAGCCGCGACGGCCGACCACACGGTCGTCGCTCCCAGCGCGAACAGCGCCAAATAATGAAACGCATCGACCAAGAGTGTCCCGACCGCTTCGGCGATCGGTTTAACGCCGCGATGAAGGTCGGCGACTGTTTCGGCTAACCGGCCTCGCGGTTCCGGCATATGAAAAGCTCCGCCTCCGGATTCATTTCCGAACGAGCTGATTTGAATCTAGATCGCCTTGGTTGGAGGACACCGCGGGGCCTCGGCCATCGGCGTGTTCGGGAATGACAATTTCGTAGCTCACCTATTACGGCGCATCGCCGTACATCGCCTTGAGCCGGCCATGGGCGAAAGCGAGGGCCGGCGGCATATCCATCTTGCCGCCCATGATTTCGATATAGGCCCCCGCTTTGCTGGCACGGGCTGACTTCATCGCGTCATCAAGTTCGCCGAGCGTGGTTACGCGAGCGGTGAACCAGTCGGCGCAACCCAGCGCCTTCGGCAATTCGGCGTAATTCCAGGGCGCGAGATCGTTATACGTCCAGTCCGGATTTTCCTCCAGCGCGCGCTCGATCAGGTAACCGCTATTGTTGAGCACGAAGACGATGACATTCGCTCCGAAGCGGCCCATGGCGCCGATGTCGTTCGCGGTCAGTTGATGCGAGCCTTCGCCGGTGATCAAAATTGTGCGCCGACTCGGATCGGCCAGCGCGACACCGAAGGCGGCCGGGGTCGCCCAACCGATCGATCCCCACAGAACTTGCGCTTCGACCCGCACACCGTCTGAAAGGATCGTCGGAGTGACGCCTAGGCTTGAACTCCCGGTTTCGAGAACGACGGTGTCGCCCGCGCGCAGAAATGCCGCGTAGCGCGGATAAAGCGCCGCCATCGTGATCTTGTCAGCTGGGCTGCCGGTTACCGGCGCAAGACATTGTGGTTTGCCCTGGTACGGCGCCGACGACGGTTTGAGTCGGGCGAGCTCCGCCAGCACGTCGCCGAGCCGGACATTGGCGATGATCTGGTCTCCGATCCTAACGTCGTTGAGGCCAACGGTAATAAAGCGGGATAGATCGAGTTGGACGGAATAGGCCGCCGTGGTGATGTCATTGAGATTGACTCCGCCCAGATCGAGGATGAGATCGGCGCCTTCGACGATTTGGCGCGTTTTCGGCTCCGACACCGCGCCGGCATACATGCCGGAAAATTGCGCATGACCCTCGTCGATCAGGCACTTTTCCATCAGCGTTGTCACGAAAGGACAGCCCAAGGCCTCGATCGCCTGCTGTGCCTGCTCCTGCAAACCAAGGCGCGCAATGGTGAAGGCCGGAAACGCGACGATGGATTTTGCGTTTTTGACGCGCTCCGCGATAGTAGCCATCGCCTTCTGCAAGGCTTCGGCGTTTGATCCTGCCATGATCGGTTTCACCTCCGCCATCGCGATCGGGGAAAGCGCGTAGTCCGACGGCACAACAATATAGGCCGGCTGATTGTTGCGCCGCGCCTCCGCGATGACGCGCTCCATTTCGATGACGCAATTGTCCGGATTGATGACGGCATGACAACACGATGCAGCGGCCGACAGGTTGACGAAATTTCCGAAGACCCCGTCGCCGAGGGTATGGTGAGCAATCTTACCCAGGCGTTGATGCTGGTAAGAGGGCATTCCGACGACGTGAAAGACCAGCGATCTTTCTGCCTTGGCGCCCATGACGCCGTTGAGGGCGGATAGCTCGCCGACACCATAGGTCGTCGCTAACATCGCAGCGCCCCTGACGCGAGCGTAGCCGTCGGCGGCATAAGCCGCATTCAACTCGTTGGAACAACCGATCCACTTTAGCTTCGCGCTGCCGTCAACCGCATCGCAGATCGGAAACAGATAGTCCCCGGCGACACCGAAGCAGTGGTCGATCCCTTCTGCGGCAAGGCGTTCGACGATGTAATCGGCGACGCTGACCGCCTTTACGGTGCCTGACGCCTCGTTCTGTCGAACTTGCTTATTCATGGCCGTCTCCTTCGGTGATCACAATTGGGGCTTCACGAGTGACGTCAGGCAGCGAAATGACCAGCATAAAACCGCAGCGTCATTGAGCACGTGCGATGAAACCGCCGAGAACAACGAGATGCGCTTAGCGTGACGGCGAAGACCATTGGACGATGGTGTTGCCGAGACCCTACCTTTGTATCGGTCATCGCGATGACCGCGAAGGCTGCCGCTTTGCCGGGGAGAGGCGGTGCCGGGTTTCCCTGGCGGAGCCAAATATCAGGGTATCGGGAACCGGTTCCGCGGCGGCCCGTTATCGCCCCATGCGGGCGCTCCTCGTGCACAATCCGACCGCCGGAACCAAGGGACACGACAAAGACTCAACCGTCGATGCCCTTAGGCTTGCCGATTACGAGGTCGTCTATGTCTCCACCAAGGAGGACGGCGTCAAAAGCGCGCTCAAGGAGCATTACGATCTGGTCGTGGCCGCGGGCGGCGACGGCACAGTGGGTTACGTGTTCTGCCATCTCGCCGACCGCTCGATACCGATCGGCGTGATGCCGTTCGGCAGCGCCAACAATGTCGCCCGCTCGCTCGGCATTGCCGGCACGCCGGCGGAGCTCGCCGAGCAATGGCGGATTGGGCAGGTCCGGCAATTCCATCTGATGAAGCTCGGCGAGGACGACGGCGAGGAGCAAATGTCGGTCGAGGGCTTTGGCGTCGGCCTCATTCCGGCGCTGATCAAGCGCCGCGCCAAGGGCAAGAAGGCCGATGGCGCCGACGATATTCGCCGCGGCCGCCGCGCGCTTGAGGAGATTGTGCAGGAGATCGAGCCGCTCGACGTCGAGATCGATATCGACGGCAAGCCGTGGAAGAGCGATCTGTTCTCGGTGGATGTGCTCAACATTCCATTCACCGGGCCGGCGTTGCCGCTGGCGCACGCGGCCGATCCGGCTGACGAGCTTCTCGACGTGGTGGCGCTGGAAGGCGACCAGCGCAAGGATTTTGCCGAATGGATAAAGTCGCCGCAGGAAGCTGCGCCGCCGGTCAGCGCCCGGCGCGGCAAGACGATACAGCTACGCTGGCGCGGCGCCGACGGTCGGCTCGATGACGAAATCATCGAGGGCAGGGCGCAATGGCGGGAGGCCGTGCTGACGCGGGATCCAGCGCCGCTCCACATTCTGCGGCTGGCGAAACATCCGGCGGTCAAGGACGAGGAAAGCGCCAAGGCCAAAACGAAAGAATGAAAAAGGCGCGCGTCAAAGCCATGGGCGCCAAATATCCTCTCCGGCTGACCGTCACTTAGCGGCAGTGACCTCGTCGCCTTGCAGAGAGGCCATCGCTTCAAACACGCCATCGCGCCTGATGAGCGCATGCAACAGCGCGGCAGCGAGATGCAGCAGGATCAGCGCAAAGAAGGCGAACGCCAGATAGTAATGGGCATCCCAGAGCAAGGTGTGGAGCCTGTCGCTCAGCGGCAGAATCGGCGGCAGATGCAGCCCGCCATACAACACCACCGGGTAAGCGGCTGCCGACAACATCGCCCAGCCGATGAGCGGCATGCCGATCATCAAGAGATAGAATGCGTAATGAGAGAGGTAAGCGCCGAGCTTCATCGGCTCCGGCATATTCGTCGGCAGCGGCGGCGCACCATAACGCAAGCGTAGCACGAGCCGGATCAGCGCCAGCAGAAGGATGGCAATGCCCAGCGGCTTGTGGATCGCAACGAGCGTCAGATATTTCGGTTCAATGGTAGATTCCATGCCCACGCCGATGAACAGCATGGCCAGGATGCAGATCGCCATGAGCCAGTGGACGACCCGCTGCGCCGCGGTGAAGCGGTGCCTGAGATTGGTCATGGCTTAGCCTCCGGGGCCGCTCGCGGATAGTCTTTGGCCTCTGCCGTCCGCAAATCGTAGGATTTCGCGTAGGCTGCCGACCGCGCGGCCGGGAACGGGTCGTCCGACGTGCTGATGCCTGAAGGCAGCACCGTGGGATCGAAGTTGATATCGCGGCACGGACCGTCTGGCTCGGCCTCGATTTGCTGCACCACCAGGGTGCCGACCTCAACCGCGCGGCGCTCGGCGGGCCAGGCCTTGGTGGGGTCGGCGACCGGATCGCCCGGATCGGCAACGGTCACCACCAGGGTCCAGCTTTGCGGTTGATTGCGAACCCGCGTGGCAATCTCTTGTTCGAGGAAGTCGGGGGCGCGCTTGGCGAGATCCTCGGGCGCGACCGCGACCGGCGTCGCTGCCGGTAGGATTGACCAGCGCACCGTGCTCTCGGCGCCGGAAGCGTTGGCGAAAACGAAACTGTTGAGACTGTTGAATCGCTCCTCGGCGTAACTGCCGGTCCAGGGGGCGGTTTTCGCCCAGGCGCCGAACCCTGCGATCTCAGGGTGCGCCTGAGCGTACGTCGCCATCGCGTTCGGGTCTTTGCTCGCCGACGCGAGCAAGAGTTGGTAGAAGGCCTGCGGCGTCGACGCGGGAAAAACCGGGGCGTCGATCATGGCGCTGCGCCATTCCTGCCCGTCCGGCGTCGAGATCGAAAGCCCGATGCCGCGCACGCGGACCGTTGCGTCCGGCGCGCCAATATTGGCCGTGGCGACATTAAAGCGCCCGAGGGCGGGATAGCGACCTTGGCTGAAGACCTCGGCGCGCGACAGCGCCGTGCCTGCCCCATTGGCTTCGAACACGCCGGTGAAACAAATGCCCTTGACGTGATTGCGGCGATGGCCGAGCGCCGGGCCGGTGGCTGGAGCGAGAGCATCAACGATCTTGGTTGCGGTCAGGCGGTGTGACGAGAGCCATCCCGCCGTGTAGGCAAACACCGCGGCAGTGCTGCAGACAACAATCGTTATTGCCGCCAGCGATGCGAACATAAAACGCGCCGGCGACCGTGGCGGTTCAATCATGCAAACCTCCGGATCCCAACCCCGGGAAATCCCAACCCAAAGAAACCCAACCCAACGTCCGATGGGAGAGGCGGCAACAAGGCTCTTTGAAGGGTTGAAGATTGCGGTGCGGTTTTCAAGGAGACCGAAACTTTTCAGCGCAAGAATAAACAAATCACCGCAATGAACACCCATCGGGCAGGGCCGAGTTGTCCGCCGGGCTATGTCCGCTCCGCCCCGAAACCAGACCTTGAGCGCTTCCGCGTGACGACATTGAGCCGGATTTTGCTCCGCTCCATCCCGTCGATGCCCGCCAACGCCGGGCTTGACCCCTAGGCACAACTTGTCCAATCGGGGGGCCATCGCGGCCTCTGCCTTAGAATCGGCCGCGCGGTGGGCTAGAGCATGATCCGGAAAATGCTTGCCCCCGGACTTGATCCGGGGGTGGATATCGGTCTTCCGAAACGATCATGCTCCAGGTGAAATTCCACGCCGCCAAAGGATAAAATCGATGTCGGTTGCAGAGACCATTTCGCGCGAAGCTGGCCAGGACTTTATCCGGGATATCGTGCGCGCCGACCTCCAGTCGGGCCGCCACAAGAGCGTGGTCACGCGCTTTCCGCCGGAGCCGAACGGCTATCTGCATATCGGCCACGCCAAATCGATTTGTCTCAATTTCGGCATTGCCGAAGAATTCGGCGGCCATTGCAATCTGCGATTCGACGACACCAATCCGACCAAGGAAGAACAGGAATATATCGATGCCATCGAGGCCGATGTACGCTGGCTTGGCGGCGATTGGGGTAGCCATCTTTATTACGCGTCGGACTATTTTGAGCAGCTTTACCAATGGGCCGAAAATCTGATCCGCGCCGGCAAGGCCTATGTCGACGATCAAAGCCAGCACGACCTGCGCGCCGGCCGCGGCACGCTGACCGAGCCGGGCAAAAACAGCCCGTTCCGCGAGCGCGCTGTCGAGGAGAACCTCGATCTGTTCCGCCGCATGCGAGCCGGCGAGTTCAAAAACGGCGAGCGGGTCTTACGCGCCAAGATCGACATGGCCTCAGGCAATATCAATCTGCGCGATCCAGTTCTGTATCGCATTTTGTACGCCGAGCATCCGCGCACCGGCACCAAATGGTGCATCTATCCGAGCTACGATTTTGCGCATGGCCAGTCTGACGCCATCGAGGGCGTGACCCATTCCGTTTGCACGCTTGAATTCGAGGATCACCGGCCGCTCTACGACTGGTTCTTGGCGAACCTGCCGGTGCCGTCGCACCCGCATCAGTATGAATTCGCGAGGCTCAATCTCACTTATACGGTGCTGTCGAAGCGTGTGCTCACCGAACTGGTGCGTGGCGGCCATGTGAAGGCCTGGGACGATCCGCGCATGCCGACGCTGGCGGGTTTGCGGCGGCGCGGCGTGCCGCCCGAGGCGATCCGCGACTTCATCAAACGCATCGGGGTCGCCAAGGCCAATAGCGTCGTCGATGTCGCCATGCTGGAATTCTCGATCCGCGAGCATCTCAACAAGACCGCGCAGCGCCGCATGGCCGTGCTGCGGCCGCTCAAGGTCGTGATCGAGAATTATCCCGAAGGTGATGGCGAAGACGTCGAGGCGGTCAACCATCCGGAAGATCCGGCCGCGGGAACCCGGTGGATTCGTTTTGGCCGCGAGCTTTTCATCGAGCGCGACGACTTCATGGAGAACCCGCCGAAGAAGTTTTTCCGGCTGTCGCCGGGCACCGAGGTCAGACTGCGCTACGCCTATTTCATCACTTGCCGCGACGTCGTGAAGAACGCCGCGGGCGAGGTCGTCGAACTGCGCTGCACTTACGATCCGGCCACCAAAGGCGGCAACGCCCAGGATGGCAGGAAAGTGAAGGCGACGATGCATTGGGTTTCGGCGCCGGATTCCGTCCCGGCCGAGGTTCGCCTCTACAATCCGCTGTTCACGCGGCCGGATCCCAA
The DNA here is from genome assembly GCA_049519075.1 of Xanthobacteraceae bacterium. Taxonomy (GTDB): domain Bacteria; phylum Pseudomonadota; class Alphaproteobacteria; order Rhizobiales; family Xanthobacteraceae; genus BOG-931. Next base: position 22,615 of record JBEKRD010000072.1, read on the forward strand.
CGCCGTCGATTTCGCATCCGAGATCAATCCGAATTCGCTTGAGGTGATCAAGGACGCCCGTGTCGAGCCGAGTTTGGCTAAAGTCACGTCCGGCATTGCGGTTCAGTTCGAACGCCAGGGCTATTTCTGCCCGGACCCGGATTCGACGGCCGAGCAGCTGGTGTTCAACCGCACCGTCGGATTGCGCGACACCTGGGCCAAGGTGTCCGGCGGCGCCGGCTGATTAGCGGTCACCCCGCACGCGGCCCTCCCTGCAACAAGTTGTACGACGCTATCGCACAACCGGATCGCGTCGTGTAGCATAAGTCCGGTTTTTGGCGCGCGGGGAACGCGCAGTGGCATCGGACGACCAGCCGCAGCGCCGGCCGCGAACGCGGGCCGGCGTCTGGCCAGTACCTTGGCCCATCGGCAAAGCAGGCGCGGCGTGGGGCGAGGCCCGACCGCGCTTCGACTTTGTCGTCCCGGCGCGTGTCCGCGAATGGGCGGCCGAGGAGGCCGCCACCGGGCGATTGCTGCCATGGTTTGCGGTCGCCTTCGGCTTCGGCATCGTGCTCTATTTCACCGCCGAGCGCGAACCGGCTTGGTGGGCCGCAACCGCGCTGGCGGCGGCCTGTGCAATCTTTGCCGTGCTGCTGCGCCGGCGGCTCGTGGCCTATGTCGTGGCGCTCGGCGTTTTCGCCATCGTCGCGGGTTTTGCCACAGCCACGCTGAAGACTGAGCGCATCGATCATCCGGTGCTACGGTTTTCAGCCTCGAGCGTCACCGTCTCAGGCTTTGTCGAGCTGCGCGAGGAGAGTCAGCACACCGACCGTTTTGTCTTGCGCGTTGAGCGCATTGAAGGCGGCCGCATGGAGGAAAAGCCCGCGCGCGTGCGGCTCTCGGTAAAGCGCGGCATGGCGCCGCCCGCGGGCGCCTTCGTCGAGGCCAAGGCGTTGCTTGAATCGCCGCTGCAACCGCTTGAGCCTGGCAGCTACGATTTCGCCCGCGATTTGTTCTTCCAGGGCATCGGCGCATCGGGCTTCGTGCGCGGCGCGGTCAAGGTCGTTCAGCCGCCGACGTCGCAGGGTCTTGTGGCGAGCGCGGATTCTTTTGTTCAGCGGCTGCGCGACGCGATCGATGCGCGCATTCGCGCCGTGCTGCCCGGCGACTCCGGCGCGATCGCCGCGATGCTGATCAATGGACGGCGTGACGCCATCGATCCGCATCTTTACGACGCCATGTTCGTGTCCGGGATCGGTCACGTGTTGTCGATCTCGGGCTATCACATGGCGGTCGTCGCCGGCGTCATATTCTTTCTGTTTCGCGCCGTGCTGGCCTTGATCCCCGGCCTTGCCGATCGGGCGCCGATCAAGAAATGGGCCGCCGCTGCGGCCCTCGGCGTGACCGCGTTTTATCTGGTCTTGTCCGGCAACCAGGTGGCGACGCAGCGCTCCTTCATCATGATCGCGGTCGTGTTGCTCGGCGTGTTGTTCGACCGCCCGACATTGACCATGCGCACGGTGACGATCGCCGCGCTCGTCGTGCTGTTCTTCGCACCCGAAGCGGTGGTGCATCCAAGCTTCCAGATGTCGTTTGCGGCGACGCTGGCGCTGATCGCCGGTTACGAACGGGGCGCAATCAAAGTCCGGGCGAGCGCCGATAGTTCGCTCGGCGCCCGCGCCGCGCTGTGGGGCGTCAATGAACTGGTCGGATTGACGGTTGCCTCACTCTTGGCGGGCTTGGCCACCACGCCCTACGCGGCGTACCACTTTCACCGCGTCGCGCCCTATGGCGTTCTTGCCAATCTTCTCGCCATGCCCGTCGTCTCCGCCTGGGTGATGCCGATGGGCATTTTGGGCGTCGTCGCCATCCCGTTCGGCTTCGATACCGAATGCTGGCGGCAGATGGGCTATGGCATCGAATGGATGGACGCCGTCGCGGTGTGGGTGGCGAGCCTGCCCGGCGCATTCGGACGTGTCACCGCCTTTGGCACCGGGCCGCTCTTGGTCGCCACGGCCGGCCTTCTGGTGATCGGTCTATTGAAGACCCCGCTACGCTGGAGCGGCGCGCCGCTCGTGCTTCTTGCCGTCATCTGGGCTGCGCGCAGTCCGTTGCCGGACGTGCTGGTCGCCGCCGATGGGCGCACTTTCGCGGTGCGCGGCGCCGACGGCAGGCTCGTATTCCATCACAGCGGCGGCGATACTTTTGCGATCCGCGAATGGCTGGCGGCGGATGCCGACGGCCGCGACCTGCATGATCGCGGCCTCGGGCAGGGCATTGCCTGCGATACGTCAGGCTGTGTCGGCAAGCTCGCCGACGGCGCGCTCGTCGCCTATGCGCTCGAACCGGATGCGTTCGAGGACGACTGCCAGCGCGCGGCCCTCGTCATCGCGCTCCGCGATGCGCCGCCGGACTGTGCAGCCACTGTGGTCGGACGCGACCGGTTGAGGGAGCGCGGCGCGTTGGCGCTGCGCCGCGCAGGCTCCGGCTTTGTCGTCGATGCCGCGCGACCGAAGAATTACGATCGGCCCTGGGCGCCGGCCCCGCCACCGCGGCGGCCGCGCCCGGACACGGTGGCGGATCCGAGCGCCGAGCGAGCGGCATCGCCCGCGGCGCCCCGCGATGCCACGCCGCGACCCGAGGACGTCGAGGCGGACGAGTAAACGCTTAATCTGGATCAATGCGTCCAGCCGTCCCGAACGAAAAGTTTAACCCCAAATAAATCGCAACCGACGAGATGATGGCAGGAGTGTGCTCCTCGTCGAGACTAAATTCACATGACTCTTTCGTTGAAGACGAAACTTCTTCTGGTGATCGGGTTGCTCGGGGCGGTTCCTATCCTTGGCGTCGGGCTGAGCACTTACAATTTTTCACTGAGCAAGCAGGCCAGTGAGCGAATGGATATTGCGTCGGTGGGCGCGCAGTATCTTTCACGGATCAACGGCCTCGTCTACGCAGCCGTGATGGAGTCACGCGGCATCTACATGTCGCCCGACTGGAAAACATCCGAACCGTACGCCAAGAACCTGGTGCACGATCTCGATGAGATCGAGGCGACCGCAAACTTATGGAAAACCCGAGACTTATGGAAAACCCGAGCTATCGAGTCCGAACGCACCAATATCGATGATCTGGCGCGCGATATCGACCAATTCATCACCTTTCGCAAAGAGCTGGTGAGGCTCGCGCAGTTCGATACCGCCGCGAACGCGCGCGCTTATGGTGACAACGAGGTGAACCGTACAGTCCGCGCCGCGCTCAACGCCAAGCTATTCGCTCTCGACAATGCCTACAAAGCGCACGTCGCCAACGCCGAACTTGAAGTGAAACGGATCGAGGCGCTCAACCAAATCATGCTTTACTGTCTTGCCGGTCTCGCGGCGGTCGCACTCGTAGCCGGCATCTTCTCCGTCATCTTTGGCCTGATCCGTCCGCTCTACGGCCTGCGCGATTGCCTGCTGCAGATCGCGGGCGGCAGCCTCGACCTCAAAGTGCCCGGTGCCGAGCGGCACGACGAGATCGGCGAAATCGGCCAGGCGGTGATGACGCTGCGCGACGCGGCGCTGGAAAAAGGCCGCGTCGAGCAGCAGGAGCGTGCCGAGCTGACGCGTCGCC
>JBEKRD010000073.1:0-25466 GCA_049519075.1 Xanthobacteraceae bacterium
AAAGCCGAAATCGTAATCCTTGCCGAGATCGCGATAGGCATAGTGACCGTCGCTGCTAATAGTCGTGCCCTTTTCGACATTCTCATGAATGATCGGCTCTAGCGTGAATTTGGTTTCGTCCGGCACCGGACCGGCAACCATCCTGCCCTCTCACTCGATAATGCCGAACACGGTCGTCTTATTTACGCGATGCTTGCCCTTGCCGTGATGCCGGAGTTTGCCGCCGACTAGCGTTTCGTCCACCTCGACATGCTTGCCGGGTCCGCCAATCGGCCCGCGAGCATCGGCAGATGCCATGAGCTTCCGCAATTCGTGACAGATGCGCCAAGCGCACTTGTAGGTGACGCCCGTCTGCCGCTCGATCTCCTTGGCTGCGACCCCGTGCCGGGTGCTGGTCATGAGGTACATCGCAAAGAACCAGATCGTGAGTTTGGTGCGGCTCTTGTGAAAAATGGTCCCGGCAGCCGGATAGATGTGATGGCCGCACCCTTGGCAGGCGTAGGCCCGGCGCTTCGCCATCGGATGAAACTTCATCCGCTTATCGCAAACCTGACAATGCGTTTCGTCGCCGCCGTACTGGATTTCCATGATCCGGGCGAGACAGGCCGCGTCGTTGGGGTATTCGGCTTGGAACTGCTTAAACGTGTATTCGGCCATGACGCCCGCCCCTCTAGGTTGAGAGGGAGAGTGCCTTATTGGCTACTTGCTGTCAAGGGATAAATGCGCAAGGGGGGGCAGTGGGGGTCATTTTGAAATTTGCCAGCATGCTTGTTGTCTTGTCGGGGGCCGGACGGAACCCAATGGCGGGGGCCGTGTTTTTAGGCTCGGAACCGATGTAGTTGGGGGAGACCTGCATCATGACGAGCAAAGCTGAATATCAACAGTATGCTCGAAAGTGCATTCGATGGGCGGCAAAGGCGGCGACCGAGAAAGAACGGCGGACACTCCTCCAAATGGCCGACGCTTGGACGCGGGTTGCGCTGGTCCGGCCCGATGGCGCGACATCATTTGCGGCTGACGCGTACGGAGCCGAGCGGCCTAGTCATTCTTGAACCAACGCCAAGTGCCCAAACGATCAAAGCAGCCGACAGGAGGGTGATCGCGCCAAGCCAATGCGGCGGTTCACCAGCTTCGCGGCACGTTTGCGCTTCGCCCTGAAAATAAAATCACGTGAAATCGACCACGAACTCAGGCGCCGAAGTGGCTACGGTGTTCGCGGCGCTTGACGACGATGCGTGTCGCGCGGGCTGACAAGGAAGTACTTCAGCACGTAGTCGCCTTCGCGCGAGGTCAGCTGCTCCCGGCACACCGGACAATGCAGCATCCGATCGACCGTCTCCGGCGCAGCCTGCACACGCACGAGCCGATAGACGGCAGAGCATCCAGGACAGGTGAAGTCGCGGGTACGATCTGACATGAACCCAATATGGCCTGGAACCGGTCCGGAGGCTAGGGCCTCGCTTATTAGCTGATGGCTACATTCCACAGACCAACCCCACCCGAAGTGCTGGCTACGGCCAAAAACTCAACCGGTCGGGCCAGCTCTGCGGAACACGACGATCTGCGCTCTATTGTCGCGTCGCTGTAGCGAAGTTTCTACTATTGGGCGGTTTCACCAAACCAGGGGGAAGATTTTATGCGAAAATTCGCGTTGAGCGGCCCTGGCTTTACGTGAGTTGGCGGCCCCTGCCATTGCTGCCCCTGCCCACTGACCAATCACCCCACCGAGCGAGGCCGCCTTCCGGCGGCTTTTTTTTTATCGAAATTAGCTTCGTCGCAGTGAAATAACGCGGTGGGTTCCGGCGTTGTTACCTATAGCCAAAACCATGTCGGGAGGCGGCTATGAGGCGGTTTCTTTTTGGGCTCGGATTACTCGCCGCAATAGTTGCGAGCGCCAATCAGGCCGTTGCGCAGAATTATCCGTGGTGCGCGCAATATAGCGGCAACTTTGGCGGCACTATGAATTGCGGCTTTGTCAGCTTCGACCAATGCATGATGACGGTGCGCGGCATGGGCGGTTTTTGCATAGTCAACAATCGCTACCAGCCCGCCGCGCCGGCGGTGGCGAGGCATCCGGCGCAAAAACGTCATGTCCACGACAATTCCTGACCGTCCCCCGGTCATACAGCGCTTGCTTATGGCGGCCATGATGGCCGCCTTGCCGACATTGGCGAGCCGCGCCGAAGCGCAGAATTATCCATGGTGCTCAAACTTCGCTGACGGCGCCGGCACCAATTGCGGCTGGTCCACACAGGAACAATGCATGACGACTCTCGCCGGCAGCGGCGGATATTGCTCGCAAAACAATCTCTACAAGCCACCGGGCGCGACGGTTCCGACGCGCCGCAAGACCGCTCAAAAGCATACGCGCAATTCATCCTGATCGGAGGCAACCACGGAGGCCACCATGAGGTTTTTGCTGATTCTGGGTCTTGCCATCACAGCGGCTTCGTTCGCCACTCGCACCGAGGCGCAAAATTATCCGTGGTGCGCACATAACGGCAAAGACGGCGGCATGGATTGCGGCTTCACGAGCTTTCAGCAATGCCTCGTCGATATCAGCGGACTCGGCGGCTTCTGCGAGCCGAACAATACCTACAAGCCGGCGGTCTCGGCGGCGCCGGCGGGGCGCCGCGCGCTCAAGCGTCGCCCGCAAAAACCGGCCAAAGCTCAGCTCAGCTCGACGACCTGACCCTCGCGGATGGTCACGCGCCGATCCATTTGGGCGGCAATATCCATATTGTGAGTGGCGATGATGGCTGCGATGCCCGAGGCGCGCACCAATTGTCCGAGCGTTGAGAAGACATGGTCGGCGGTGCGTACGTCGAGATTGCCGGTCGGTTCGTCGGCGAGAAGAATACGCGGCGCATTGGCAACAGCACGCGCAATGGCGACGCGCTGCTGCTCGCCGCCGGACAATTCGGCCGGCCGATGCGTCAGGCGATCCTTGAGACCGAGATAGCTCAAGAGTTCGGCAGAGCGCGCGCCCGCCTCGCGGCGCGACAAGCCGCGGATCATTTGCGGCATGACGACATTTTCCAGCGCCGAGAATTCCGGCAACAGATGATGAAACTGATAGACGAAGCCGATTTCGACGCGCCGGATCCGGGTACGCTCGACGTCGCTAAGGTTGGAAGTTGCAGCACCCGCGATGTAAACCTCGCCTCCGTCGGGATGCTCAAGCAGCCCCGCGATGTGCAACAGGGTCGATTTTCCGGCGCCGGATGGCCCAACGAGCGCCACCGATTGGCCGGCCCATACCGCAAGTTCGGCGCCCTTGAGGATATCGAGCGTCTCGTCTCCCTGCCGGAAATGACGGCCGATGCCGTGCAGGAAAAGAAGCGGCTGCTCATCGGTGTCGGCGGTCGACGTTGTGGCCTCGCTTATGGTCGTGGTGTCGTCCATCGCGCTCCTTCACTCGTAACGCAGAGCTTCGACAGGATCGAGCCGCGCCGCCCGCCATGACGGATATAACGTCGCCAGCAACGACAGCCCGAGCGCCATGACCACGACAGCGGAGGTCTCCTTGACGTTCATATCGGCGGGCAATTGCGACAGGAAATACAGTTCGGGCGAGAACAGTTCGGTATTGGTCAGCCAGGACAGAAAGCGCCGGATTTCCTCGATGTTGAGGCAAATGATGGTGCCGAGCAGGAAACCGGTCACGGTGCCGACCACTCCGATCGAAGCGCCGGTAATGAGGAATACGCGCATGATCGCGCCTTGCGTGGCGCCCATGGTGCGCAGGATAGCGATGTCGCTGCCTTTGTCTTTCACCAGCATGATGAGGCCGGACACGATATTCAGCGCGGCCACCAGAACAATCAGGGTCAGGATCAAAAACATGACATTGCGCTCGACCTGGAGCGCATTGAAGAAAGTGGCGTTGCGCTGGCGCCAGTCGACCATGTAGATCGGCCGCGCCGCGGCATCGGTCACCGCCTTGCGGAAATCGTCGATACGGTCCGGGTTATTGGTATAGACCTCGATCGCTGTGACGTCGCCGGAGCGATTGAAGTATGCCTGCGCCTCAGTCAGCGGCATAAACACGAAGGCAGAATCGTATTCCGACATGCCGATCTCGAACACGGCCGCGATCTTATAAGCCTTGATCCGCGGCGTGGTGCCCATCGGCGTCACCGCACCGCGCGGCGCCACCAGGGTGAGATTGTCGCCCGCGCGTACTGAGAGCTGTTCGGCAAGCCGGCTACCAATGGCGAGCCCCTGCCCATCATCGAAGCCCTCGAGCGTGCCCTGCTTGATGTTTTTTGCGATTTGCGAAAGCTTCTGAAGATCGGCGCCACGCATGCCGCGCACCACCACTCCTGAGGCGTTGAATGGCGAGGAGGCGAGCGCCTGACCCTCGACCAGGGGAGCGGCGAGATAGATACCGTCGACCTTGGAGACGCGGTCTGCCACGGCGGCAAAATCGGTAAGGGGGGATTCCAGCGGCTGGATCAGCAGATGGCCGTTGAGACCCAAAATCTTCGACAGCAGCTCCTGCCGAAAGCCGTTCATCACGGCCATGACGATGATCAGGGTCGCCACCCCCAACATGATGCCGAGAAAAGAGAAACCAGCAATGACGGAAATGAAGCCCTCTTTGCGCCGCGCCTGCAAGTAGCGCAGCGACAACATCCATTCGAACGCAGAAAAAGGATGGGTGCCGGTCGGATCGGCCATTTATGTATTGTCCCCGCGAACGTACCGAGTTTCACACGATTCTGGCGGTTTCAAGCCGTGCGTTGTCGTCTCATCCCGCCGCCGCACACAAGTTTACCCGCAAAGCTTTGCGACCGCGTCGGCTGCCGACATGAGTTCCCGCTGGCCGTCGGAGCGCCGTTTCACCTCGACCCTGCCTTCGGCAAGGCTGCGCGGGCCCACCAGGATCTGCCAGGGAACGCCGATCAAATCGGCCGTGGCGAATTTCGAGCCAGGCCGCTCGTCGAGGTCATGATAGAGGGTGTCGATGCCCATGCCGGTCAAGTCTGCGTAGAGCTGCTCGCAGGCCGGGTCGGTGTCGCCACCGCCCTGCTTGAGATTGAGGATGATGGCCTTGAAGGGCGCCACGGGTTCCGGCCATTTGATGCCGGCCTCGTCGTGGAAAGCCTCGATAATGGCGGCAACCAGCCGGCTCGGGCCGATGCCGTAGGATCCCATCTGGACCGGCCGATCGGTGCCATCGGGGCCCGTCACCACGGCCTTCATCGGCTCTGAATATTTCGTGCCGAAATGGAAAATATGGCCGACCTCGATGCCGCGCGCGGAGAGGCGTTTGTCCGCTGGAAGCTTGTCGAATGCGGCCGCGTCATGTTTCTCGGAGGTCGCCGCATAGAGCGAGGTCCACTTATCCACGATAGCCTGCAGGCGCCCGACGTGCGCGAAATCCACGTCCGGGCCAGGCACCTCGAAGGTAAGGTATTCGCTGTCGCAGAACACCTCGCTTTCGCCGGTGTCGGCGAGGATGATGAATTCGTGGGATAGATTGCCGCCGATCGGTCCGCTCTCCGCGACCATCGGAATCGACCGCAGGCCCATGCGTGCGAAGGTACGCAAGTAAGCGACGAACATCCGATTATAGGCATGTTTCGAGCCGGCAAAGTCGAGGTCGAACGAATAGGCGTCCTTCATCAGGAATTCACGCCCGCGCATCAGGCCGAAGCGCGGCCGCACCTCGTCGCGAAACTTCCACTGGATGTGATAAAGATTGAGGGGCAGGTCCTTGTATGAGCGCACATAGCTGCGAAAGATCGCGGTGATCATTTCCTCGTTGGTCGGCCCGTACAGCATGTCGCGCTCGTGCCGGTCTTTTATTCGCAGCATCTCCTTGCCATAGGCTTCATAGCGACCGCTTTCGCGCCACAAATCGGCAGACTGAATAGTCGGCATCAACAGCTCGATGGCCCCGGACCGGTCCTGCTCTTCGCGCACGATGGCGCAGATTTTCTGCAGGACCCGCAAACCCAGCGGTAGAAAGGCGTAAATGCCGGCCGCCTCTTGCCGGATCATGCCGGCGCGCAGCATAAGCCGATGCGAGGCGATCTCTGCTTCTTTCGGGGTCTCGCGTAAGCTCGGCAGGTAGTAGTGGGACAGGCGCATAAAATCTCGTAGCATCCAGGAGACATCGGGCGGGCAGTGAAGCCGCATCAGCGCCGGAATTACAAGTGCCGGACCGATTGGTCCGGCAGGGCGCTGGCGGCAAAATTAAAGGCAGCCCGGTCCCGGAGGCCAAATCCACCGATTTTCGCAGTCCAATTGGAATTATTTTTGCGCAAACCCCTGGGAACATGATGACAATAGCAAAAAGATCGATTACCAATGCGCTGCCGTCCTAGGCTGAGAGCTCATCTCAGCTATAAGGGACAGCGGTCCAAGTCTTGGGAGGATGACCCGCGAGCGCAAAGCATCGCCAGCCACGCACATACGTGTAAGCGTATTGGTAAAGTAGCGTGGGTTAGGGGTTAGACGAGGATTTTACGGCAGGGCTTTGGCCCTGCTTTTCTTTTGGGGTCAGCGACAAGCTTTATATGTAACTTAAGCCCGTCCGCATAGATATTACATTGATGGCTCATGTTAAGTCGCTGATACAATTGGTTATTTATTATTAAAAAACGGGGCCGTCAGGCCATCCAGCGTAACGAGACGCTTGACATAGACGACGTAGCAGCCAGCATAGATCACTGTCGCGACCAAGGTCGTCCACAACAATTTCCATCCGAGCCTGAAACTCGTTGGGGCGCCGGGATCGGTGCCGGGCACCATTTCACCGCCTTCGTGCTGGCTGCGCACGCCCCAAGGCAATACGGCGAACAACGTCACCCACCAGATCAGGAAAAAAGTTGCGACCGCGGTGGTGACCGACATCTCAGCTTTGTTCCAGTTCGACCAGCGTGCCGGAAAAGTCTTTCGGGTGCAGGAACAGCACCGGCTTGCCGTGCGCGCCGATTTTCGGCTCGCCGTCGCCCAGCACTCGCGCTCCCGCCGCCTTCAGCGCGTCGCGGGCGAGACGGATATCGTCAACCTCGTAGCAAACATGATGCATACCGCCGTCCGGATTGCGCTCGAGGAACTTAGCGATCGGCGAACCTTCGCCAAGGGGTTCGAGCAATTCGATCTTGGTGTTCGGCAGTGTGATGAACACCGTGGTGACACCATGGTCGGGCTGCGGCACCGCAGCGGAGACCTCGGCACCAAGAACATCGCGATAAACCGCCGTGGCCTTGCCGAGGTCGCGGACCGCGATGGCGACGTGATTAAGCTTGCCTAACATGACTTCCCTCTCCAACCGGCCGGCCAGCGCATCTTACACCGCCAGCGGCCATGGCTGTGAAGCCACACCGTGCGGACGCTAGACCGTGAGAACGTGCACGTGGCAGATCGGCTTTTTCTTCCAACGCTCGGCAATGGCGCCGCGCACGGCGCGCCGCACGGCTTCCGCCACCGCATCGGGATCGCGGCGGCGCGGTTTTGGCATGGCGTCAAAGGCTTCCTCGATGGCGTCCCGCGCGATCTCGGCCATGGAGGCGCCGCCGGCGTCGGTGTCCGGCAGGCCCACCAGCTCGACTTCAGGATCGGCCGCCAGGGTGCCCTTGTCGCTGAGCGCCAGCGCGACTGAGACGATGCCGGCAAAGCTCAACCGCCGGCGCGCGGCCACGGTGCGTGACTCGGCGTTCACCAGGAGCGAGCCGTCCTTGTAGAGGCGTCCCGACGGCACCTCATCGATGATTTCGGCTTGGCCGGGCGCAAGGCGCACCAGGTCGCCATTACGGCAGACCAGCACTTGCGGCACGCCCGCGCGACGCGCCAATTCCGCATGCTCGGCCAGATGCAGCGCTTCGCCATGCGCCGGGATCAGGATCTTCGGCCTGACCCAGCCGATCATCTCGCGCAATTCGTCGCGTCGCGGGTGACCGGAGACGTGAACGAGGTGGGTCCGGTCGGTGATCACCTCAATGCCCTGCGCAACCAGGCCGTTGATGACCTCGCCGACAGCCTTCTCGTTACCGGGGATCGCGCGCGAGGAGAAAATCACCCGATCGCCCCTGGCCAACGTGACCTCGGGATGCTCGTCGCGGGCGATGCGCGAGAGTGCAGCGCGTGGCTCGCCCTGACTGCCGGTGCAGAGCGCCAACACCTTGTCGGGAGGAAGGTAGCCGTAGCTCTCCGCGCTACGAAAATCCTGCACGCCGTCGAGATAACCGGTCTCGCGCGCCACCTGGCTCACCCGCTCCATCGCCCTGCCAACCAGGACGACCTCCCGGTCGGCGGCGCGGGCGGCTTCGGCGACCGCACGCACGCGGCCGACATGGGAAGCGAAGGTCGTCACCGCGACGCGGCCACGCGCGCTGCGGATCAATTCGGCAAGTGACTTGGCGACGTCGGCTTCCGATGGCGAACGGCCTTCGCGAACCGCATTGGTGGAGTCTCCGACGAGCGCCAGCACGCCCTCATCGCCGAGCGCGCTGAGCTTTGCCGCGTCGGTTGGCGCGCCGACAAGCGGGGTCGGATCGATCTTCCAATCGCCGGTATGCAGCACTGTGCCGGCCGGCGTGCGAATCGCCAGCGCGTTGGATTCCGGAATCGAGTGGGCAACATTGATGAAATCAATCTCGAACGGGCCAAGCGTCAGATGGCCACCCGCGGGCACAACATTGATCGGAATTGGCGGCGCACCTGGTTCGGCCGCGCGCTTGGCCTCGAACAAGGCTGCGGTGAAAGGCGTCGCATAAAGCGGCACGTTGAGCCGCGGCCACAGATCGATGAGCGCGCCCATGTGATCCTCGTGACCGTGGGTCAGCACAAGGCCCAGGATGTTTTTGCGCTCCTCGAGCAGATAGCGGATGTCCGGCATGATGAGATCGACGCCGGGCAAATGCTCTTCGGATGCGAAGGAGACACCGCAATCGACGATCAGCCATTGCCGGCGCCGGGCGGCGCCAAAGCCGTAGATCGAGAGATTCATCCCGATCTCGCCGATGCCGCCGAGCGGCGCGAATACGAGTTCGTTCTGCGCCATTTTTTTAGCAGGCCCAATAGTCGTGCGGTCTGGCTCAGCCGGGCGGGTCTTGGACCAGCCGGTCGCCGGACAGAGCGAACGGGAATACGTCGCCTGCCGAAACCTTTTCAATATCGCCGTTAGGCCGTTCTAGCAGCAAGCGACCAGACGGATCGAGCCCGGCGAAACGGCCGCGCTGCTCGCTGCCGCCATTCCGGACCGTGATGGCCGCGCCGATGCCAGCTGCCGCGGCAAGCCAGTCGTCGCGAATGCCCGCGAAACCGCGGCCACGATCCCAGGCCGCGACGCGCCGGCACATCGTCGCAGACAGCCGCCGAAACAACTGCTGCGGGCTGATGGCGGAGCGCTCGTCGCCAAGGTGGGCGGCAAGAGCGGTCGCCGGGCGATCCACCGGGGTCGTCGGGTGGCTAGAGCAATTGACGCCGATACCGATAATGACGCTGAGGCTTTTGTCCGGACCGACTTCACCCTCGATTAAAATGCCAGCGCATTTTTCGCCTGCCAGCAAAAGGTCGTTCGGCCATTTCAGAACAAGCCGCGGCGCCAGCGCCGGAGCTTCTGCGACGACGGCGTCGTGCAGCGCCAAAGCGGCGACGAAGCCAAGCTCAGGCGCGCGCTCGAATGCCGCCGGGTTGGACAACAGCAAACTCGCATAGAGATTGCCTCGCGGCGACACCCAGGCACGATCCATGCGGCCCCGGCCGGCGGTTTGCGCGGTGGCGGTGATCCAGAATGGGCCCCGTTCGCCGCGCCGCGCCCGTAGGCGGGCCTCCTCGTTGGTCGAGCCTACGGTGGCGAGTGCCTCAAGGCGGACACCAGCCGCGACCGCGCTAGGGTCAAGCTGCATCAGAACAAGGAATGCGCGGCCGCGCTCGCCACGCCGACCAGCGGACCCGGATAGAGAAAGAACAGGATGTTGAACAACCCGCACACCCCGAGCACCAGCCGGAGCTCATACGGCATGGCGTAAAAGCTCTCCGCCGGCTCGTCGAAATACATGACCTTGATGATCGCCAGATAATAATAGGCGCCCACTACGCTCGCCAGCACGCCGATGACCGCGAGGATGTAGAGACCGGCCTTGATGGCTGCGAGAAAAACGTAGAATTTCGCAAAGAAACCGGCGAGCGGCGGCACCCCCGCCATCGAAAAGAGCAGCATCGCCAGGAAGAAGGCGGTAGCCGGATGGGTCCGGGACAGACCGGCGAGTTGATCGATCGATTCCACCATGCCGGTCGAGCGTCGCATCGATAAGATGACCGCGAAGACGCCAAGCGTCATGGTGACATAGATCGCGATATACACCAGCACGCCCTGCACACCCTCGGCCGTTCCGGCGGCGAGCCCGATCAGCGCGAAGCCCATATGCCCGATCGACGAATAGGCCATCAGGCGTTTGATGTTACGCTGACCGATGGCGGCGAAAGCGCCAAGTCCCATCGAGGCGATGGAAACGAACACCAGGATTTGCTGCCACTGCGACGTGATGCCGGGAAACGCGACGACCGCGACGCGCACGAATATCGCGATGCCGGCCACTTTCGGCGCGGCGGCAAAGAACGCGGTGATCGGTGTCGGCGCGCCTTCATAGACGTCTGGCGTCCACATGTGGAACGGCACCGCCGAAATCTTAAAGCAGAAGCCGGCAAACAGAAAGACGATGCCGAAAATCAGGCCAACGCCACCCTGCTCGGCCGCCTGCGCGATGCCGGCAAAGTTCACGGTGCCGGTGAAGCCGTAGATCAGAGAAGCGCCATAGAGCAGCATGCCCGAGGACAGCGCGCCGAGGACGAAATATTTGAGACCGGCTTCGGTTGAGCGCAGCACATTGCGGTGGCTTGCGGCCACAACGTAAAGCGGCAGGCTCATCAATTCGAGGCCGAGATACAGCGCAATCAGATCCGCCGCCGAAATCAGCATCAGCATGCCGAGCGTTGCGAGAAGCACCAGGACCGGATATTCGAACCGTTCTTGGCGCTCGCGCTTGACGTAGTCGAGCGACATCAGGATGGCGGCCGCAGAGCCAGCCAGCGCCAGGATTTTCAAATACCTGGCGAAGTCATCGACCACGAAGCTGCCGCCAAAGGTCGTCAGTCGGCCCGACGGCAGCCATAACAGCGTCGCGCCGGCGATGGCCAAAAGTGCGATCGCAGCAATATCGACGCTGCGCGTGGCGCTTTCGCCGCGGAAGGCGCCGAACATCAACAGCGCCATGGCGCCGAGGCCGAGCACGAACTCGGGCAGAAGGGGAACTAGAGTTGGGAGCTGCGCGGCGTTCATGAGCTTACCTTTGGCCTCACTTCGTCAACGCCGCGGATTGCACCGCACCGAGCGCGTGCTGATAATTGTCAATCAACTGCGTCACCGACACCGATGAAATATCGAGGACGGGCTTCGGATAGACCCCGAACAGGATAGTGAGAATCACCAACGGCGCCAGAATCGCGATCTCGCGCCAACCCATATCCCTGATGTGGAACAGGCTGGGCTTGACCAGCTTACCGAGCATGACCTTGCGATAGAGCCACAGCGCATAGGCGGCCGACAGGATGGTGCCGATTGTCGCCAGCGTCGCCACCCAGGTGTTGATCCGGAACGTGCCGATCAAAGTGAGGAACTCGCCGACAAAGCCCGACGTGCCCGGCAGGCCGATATTGGCCAGCGTGAACACCAGAAACACCACGGCATAGACCGGCATCCGATTGACCAATCCGCCGTAGGCCGCGATTTCGCGGGTATGCATGCGGTCGTAGACGATGCCGACGCAAAGGAACAAAGCGGCCGACACGATGCCGTGCGAGATCATCTGGAAAATACCGCCGGCGACTCCTTGTGCCGTCAATGCGAATATTCCCATGGTGACAAAGCCCATATGCGCCACCGAGGAATAGGCGATGAGCTTCTTCATATCCTCCTGCACCAAGGCGACCAGCGAGGTGTAGATGATGGCAACGACCGAGAGCGCGAAGATCAGCGGCGCCAAATGTTGCGTCGCCTCGGGGAACATCGGCAGCGAAAAGCGCAAGAAGCCGTAGCCGCCCATCTTCAGGAGGATCGCGGCAAGGATGACCGAACCGGCGGTCGGCGCCTCGACATGGGCATCCGGCAACCAGGTATGGACCGGCCACATCGGCATCTTCACGGCAAACGACGCGAGGAACGCAAACCATGCCCAGGTCTGCAAAGCGAGCGGAAACGGATGATGCAACAGCGTTGGAATGTCGGTGGTGCCGGCCTGCCAATACATCGCCATGATGGCGAGCAGCATCAGCACCGATCCGAGCAGCGTGTAGAGAAAGAACTTGAAGCTCGCATAGACCCGCCGCGGGCCGCCCCAGACGCCGATGATCAGGAACATCGGGATCAGGCCACCCTCGAAAAACAGATAGAACAGCACCAGGTCGAGCGCGCAGAAGGTGCCGACCATCAGTGTTTCGAGCACCAGGAACGCGATCATATATTCGCGCACCCGGCTCTGGATCGAGGTCCAGCTCGCGAGAATTGAGATCGGCATCAGCGCCGTGGTCAGGATCACAAACGGCAGCGAAATGCCGTCGACGCCCATCGTGTAGGTTATGGCGCCGCCAAGCCACGGTCGCTTTTCGAGAAACTGGAAATCAGCCGTCGACGGATCAAAGCGCCAAATCAGAATCAACGAGATGGCGAAGGTGACCAGCGTGGTCCACATCGCCACCCAGCGCGCGTTGCGCACGCCCGCCTCATCCTCGTTGAGAAACGCGATGAACAGCGCGCCCGCGAGCGGCAGGAACGTGACGACGGACAGGATCGGCCAGCTCGTCATCAGTGCACTCCCGCGAACATGAACCAAGTGATGGCCGCGGCGACGCCAATCAGCATGGCGAAGGCGTAGTGGTAGAGATACCCGGTCTGCAGCCGCACGGCGCTCCTGGTGACGTCGAGCACGCGCGCCGAGACGCCGTCGGGCCCGAAGCCGTCGATGACAAAGCCGTCGCCGCCCTTCCAGAACAGCGTGCCGAGCCGTATCGCCGGACGCACGAATAGGAAGTCGTAAATCTCGTCGAAGTACCACTTGTTGAGCAGGAACCTGTAGAGCACCGGCTGCTCGCGCGCCAACGCAACCGGAATGTCCGGCCGGCGGATGTAGAACAGCCACGCGACCAGGAAACCGCCAATCATCATGATGGTCGGGGTCAGCGAAATCAGGAGCGGCAGATGCTCCATATCCTCAAGGACCGAATTGTGCGGTCCGAATTTCAGCGACTCGCGGAAGAACTCGCTGGCACCTTGGCCCGTGAATAGCCCGACAAAAGGCAGGCCGGCGGCGACCGAACCGATCGCCAGCAGCAAGAGCGGAAAGAGCATCGTCTTCGCACTTTCGTGCGCCGCTTCGTAATGATGGTGATCGTGCGGGGTGCCGTGGAAGGTCTTGAAGATCAGCCGCCACGAATAGAACGACGTCAGCGCCGCCGCCGCGACCGTCATGACAAAGCCGTAGGTCGCCATCGGATTGGTGCCCACGGCCGCGGCCTCGATGATGGCGTCCTTGGAGAAATAACCGGCGGTCAGCGGAAATCCGGTCAGCGCCAGCGTGCCGATGACCATGACGCCGTATGTGAAGGGGATTTTGCGCCACAAGCCGCCCATGTGGCGGATGTCCTGCTCGTGATGCATCGCCAGGATCACAGAGCCGGAGCCAAGGAACAGCAGCGCTTTGAAGAAGGCATGGGTGAAAAGATGGAACATGCCGACCGAATAGGCACCCACGCCCATGGCGACGAACATGTAGCCCAACTGCGAACAGGTCGAGTAGGCGACGATGCGTTTGATGTCGTTTTGCACGAGCGCGACGGTCGCGGCGAATATCGCCGTGGTCGCGCCGATGAAGGTCACGAAGGCGGCTGCGACCGGGGCGAGCTCGAACAGCGGCGACAGCCGCGCCACCATGAACACACCGGCCGTCACCATGGTTGCGGCATGGATCAAAGCCGAGACCGGGGTCGGTCCTTCCATGGCGTCCGGCAGCCAAGTGTGCAGCAAGAATTGCGCCGACTTGCCCATTGCGCCCATGAACAGCAGCAGACAGACCACAGTGAGCGCGTCGAGGTCCCAGCTGAGGAAATGGAAGCTCTTGCCGACGAGACTGGGGGCCTGCGCGAATATGGTGTCGAAGTCCACGGCACCTGTCAGATAGAAGACCGCGAAAATGCCGAGCGAAAAGCCAAAATCGCCGACGCGGTTGACAAGAAAAGCCTTGATCGCGGCGGCATTGGCCTCCGGCTTATGAAACCAGAAACCGATCAACAGGTAGCTCGCGAGACCGACGCCCTCCCACCCGAAGAACATTTGCACCAGATTGTCGGCCGTCACCAGCATCAGCATGGCGAAGGTGAAGAACGACAAATAGCAGAAGAAGCGCGGCTTGTAGGGATCCTCCTCCATATATCCGATGGAGTAGATGTGAACGAGCGACGATATCGTCGTCACCACGACCAGCATTACCGCGGTCAACGGATCGATGCGCAGCGCCCATTCCGAATGCAGGTCACCAAATCCGACGAACGAGAACAGCGTTACACGGGCCTCATGTCCGGCGAAGCCGACGTCGAAAAACGCGTACCAGGACAGCACGCAAGAGATGACGAGGAAGGTTGATGTGACCAGCTCGGCAAGCAGCGAGCCGGCGGCGGACGGCTCTTGCGATGTCTCCTCGGCGTGGACGCTGCCGGCTACCGCATGGGCGGTGTCCGGTGACGGCGCGGCGTGCCGATGATCCTCGGGAACGAGCGGGGCAGCATGGTCGTCATGCGGCGGCGGCGGATTCTCGCCCGGATAGCGGTTGCGCGCGCCGATAAGCGCAATGGCGCCGGCGATGATGGCGCCGAGAAGCGGCAGAACAACGATCGCTTCGTACATGGCGCTAACCCTTCATCAGGTTGACGTCCTCAACCGCGATTGAACCGCGGTTGCGGAAATAGGCGACCAGGATCGCAAGCCCGATCGCAGCCTCCGCTGCGGCGACGGTGAGCACGATCAGCGCATAGACCTGGCCGACGATGTCGCCCAAAAAACTCGAAAATGCGACCAAGTTGATGTTGACGGCCAGCAGGATCAGCTCGATCGACATCAGTATGACAATGATGTTCTTGCGGTTGAGAAAGATTCCCAACACGCCAAGCGTGAACAGGATCGCCCCCACGGAAAGATAATGACCTAGCCCGATGATCATGACACCAGCCCCTGCCCCGACTTCACCTTGACGACTTCGATCGCGGTCGACGGGTGGCGCCCAACCTGTCTGGCGATGCTTTGCCGCCGCACGTTCGGCTTATGCTGCAGCGTCAGCACAATGGCGCCGATCATCGCGACCAGAAGAATGACGCCGGCGGCTTGGAAGAAGTAAACGTAGCGGGTGTAGAGCACGAGCCCCAAGGCTTGCGTGTTGCTGATATTGGCGGCGATTGGCGCCGTGATCAGCTTGGGCAGGCCGGGTTGGATCACCGCGGAAACGACCACGAACACCAGCTCGGACAGCAAGATTAGGCCGACCAGCGCGCCGACCGGGAGATAATTGAGAAAACCTTGCCGTAGTTCGGCGAAGTCGACATCGAGCATCATCACCACGAACAGGAACAGCACTGCCACGGCACCGACATAGACGATGATCAGGATCATCGCGAGGAATTCGGCGCCCAATAACATGAACAGCCCGGCCGCGTTGACGAAGGCGAGAATAAGAAACAGCACCGAATGCACCGGATTGCGCGCGGTGACGACCATGACCGCGGAGGCGACGCAGACGCCGGCATAAAGGTAAAAGAAAAAAGCGTTGAGGATCATGGTCTGCGCATCTCACCGATAGGGTGCGTCGAGTTCGATGTTTTTGGCGATCTCGCGTTCCCAGCGGTCGCCGTTCGCCAAGAGTCGCTCTTTGTCGTAGTAGAGTTCTTCGCGCGTCTCGGTGGCGAATTCAAAATTCGGTCCTTCGACGATGGCGTCGACCGGGCAGGCTTCCTGGCACAGTCCGCAGTAGATGCATTTGACCATGTCGATGTCGTAACGCGTGGTGCGGCGGGTGCCGTCGTTGCGCCGCGGCCCGGCTTCGATGGTGATCGCTTGCGCCGGACAGATCGCCTCGCACAGCTTGCAGGCGATACAGCGCTCTTCGCCGTTCGGATAGCGCCGCTGCGCGTGCTCGCCGCGAAAGCGCGGCGATAATGGGCCCTTTTCGAATGGATAGTTCAGAGTCGGCTTCGGCTTGAAGAAGTAGCGCATCGACAGCACGAAGGCTTCCACGAACTCCTTGAGGAACAGCGAACGTGCGGCTTGATCGAGACTCATGTCAACCTCTCATGCCGCCGATGGTTTTGCCTAGCCAATAGCCCGCGGTCGCGAGCACGGCGATGTCGGCTCCCAGGATCACTCGACGCATGACCGAGAGCTTGTCGTTGAAGACCGTGCGTTGTTCGAGCGTCTGCGGACCGCTCTGGGCGCGCATATTGCGTTCGATGATCCGGATCGCCGGAACGTAGATCGCGACCGCGACGATCGTTCCGGCAAGCCCCCCAAGCCAGGCCGGCAATAAGAATTCCATGCCGCCCTCCCCTCATACCGGCGCCCATCCGGTCAATTCCAGCACGCCAGCCACGATCGCGACCATGGCGAGCGAGATCGGCAGAAACACCTTCCAGCCGAGCCGCATCAACTGGTCGTAGCGATAGCGCGGCACGAACGCCTTCACCATCGCGAACATGAAGAACACGGCGAAAGCCTTGAGCACGAACCAGATCACGCCGGGCACCCAGGTGAACGGCGCCACCGGGAACGGCGGCAGCCAGCCGCCGAGGAACAGAATCGTGCACATCGCGCACATGGTGCAGATCGCCACGTACTCGCCGAGCATGAACAACATGTACGGCGTGGAACCGTATTCGACCATGAAGCCGGCAACCAATTCTGATTCCGCCTCGACCAGATCGAACGGCGGGCGATTGGTTTCGGCCAGCGCCGAGACGAAGAACACGATCATCATCGGGAACAACGGCAGCCAATACCAGTTCAGGAACGAGGCCCACGGCACACCGATCAGGCTAGCGACGCCATGGCTGCGCTGCGCCTCGACGATCGCCGTAAGATTGAGCGAACCGACGCACAGCAGCACGGTGATGATGACGAAGCCGATCGAAACCTCATAGGACACCATCTGCGCCGCCGAGCGCAGCGCCGCGAGGAACGGATATTTGGAGTTCGAGGCCCAGCCGGCCATGATGATGCCGTACACCGACAGCGAGGAGATAGCGAAGATATAGAGTATGCCGACATTGATATTGGCGACGACCCATCCGGAGTTGACCGGGATCACCGCCCAGGCCGCCAGCGACAGCGTGCAGGTGACCAGCGGCGCGAGCAGGAATACGCCCTTGTTCGCGCTCGCCGGAATCAGCGGCTCCTTGAGCATGAACTTCGTCAGATCGGCGAAGGATTGGAGCAGTCCCCACGGGCCGACCACGTTGGGGCCTCGCCGCAGCTGCACCGCCGCCCAGATTTTGCGGTCGGCCAAGATAATGAAGGCGATGGCGACGAGCAGAACGACGAGGAGCAGCAGGCTCTCCGCCACCATGATGATCAATGGCCAGATGTAGTTCCAAAAAAAAGCGGCCATCGCTAAGTCCTCTATTCCGCAGCCGTCATGGTCGAGCGCTCTTGCGCCAGCGCCGAACATTCCGCCATCACCGCCGAACAACGCGCGATCGGATTGGTGAAGTAATAGTCCTCGACGCTCGGTCCAAACGGCGCCTTGTCCGTCGCGCCGCCGAGCGCGGCAAGTTTTCGGATATCGCCGGCATCTCCCGGCGCGATCTGCCCGATGCGCAGGAAATGCGGATGCGCCTTGAACAGCGCCTGCCGCAGCGCGGCAAGCGAGTCATACGGCAGCCGGTGACCCAGCACGTCCGACAGCGCCCTTAAGATCGCCCAATCTTCGCGCGCGTCGCCCGGCGGGAACGAGGCCCGCGTCGCCATCTGGACACGGCCCTCGGTGTTGACGTAGGTCGCCGATTTTTCCGGATAGGCTGCGCCCGGCAGCACCACGTCCGCCCGCAGCGCGCCGCGGTCGCCGTGGGTGCCGATGTAGACGACGAATGCGCCCGGCGCGACGTCGATCTCATCGGCGCCGAGCAGGAATAAAACGTCGAGCGTGCCGAACGCCGCCATTTGCCGCGCGCTCAGTCCGCCCGGTCCCGGGATGAAGCCGAGATCGAGCGCGCCGACGCGCGAGGCCGCACTGTGCAACACGCTAAAACCATTCCAGCCGTCCTTCACCGCGGCGAGGTCCAGCGCGGCCTTGGCCGCAAGCGAAGCAACCGCCGCACCGTCGGCGCGCGCCAATGCGGAAGCGCCGACGATCACCATCGGACGTTCGGCCTGGCGCAATGTGTCGGCGAAGGAATGCCTGGTCAGCGCCGCGAGCGTTTCCGGTCCAGCGCCGAGATAGTCATAGCTGTAAGTGAGGTCCGCCTTCGGCCCGATGACGCCGATCGGAAATTTTCCGGCGCGCCAGCGCTTGCGGATGCGCGCATTGAGAATCGTTGCCTCCTTGCGCGGATTTGAGCCGATAATGACCAGCGCATCGGCGGCATCTATCCCGGCAATGGTCGCATTGAAAAGATAGCTCGAACGGCCCCAGGCCGGATCGAGCGACGAGCCGTCCTGCCGGCAATCGAGATTGCTCACCTTAAGGCGCGTCAGCAGATCCTTGAGCGCGAAGATCTCCTCGACCGCGGCGAGATCGCCGGCGATCGCGCCGATCCGCCGGGGATTGGCTTCTGAAACCTTGGAGGCGATCGCCGTGAACGCCTCGCTCCAGCTCGCCGGCCGCAGCTTGCCGTTCTCACGCAGATAAGGTTGGTCGAGCCGCTGCGTGCGCAAACCGTCGACGACGTGGCGGGTCTTGTCGGAAATCCACTCTTCGTTGATGTCGTCATTGGTGCGCGGGAGGATGCGCATCACTTCGCTGCCGCGGGTATCGATGCGGATCGCGGAGCCGACCGCGTCCATGACGTCGATCGACTCGGTCTTGTTGAGCTCCCACGGCCTCGCCGCAAAGGCATAAGGTTTCGAGGTCAGCGCGCCAACCGGACAGATATCGACCACATTGCCTTGCAGCTCGGAGTGCATGGCGGTTTCGAGATAGGTGGTGATCTCCATGTCCTCGCCACGGCCGATGGCGCCGAGCTCGGGCACGCCCGCAACCTCGGTGGCAAAACGCACACAGCGCGTGCATTGGATGCAACGATTCATCGATGTCTTGACCAGCGCCCCGAGGTATTTGTCTTCGACCGCGCGCTTGTTCTCATGATAACGGCTGGTATCGATGCCGTAGGCCATCGACTGATCCTGCAGATCGCATTCGCCGCCCTGGTCGCAGATCGGGCAATCGAGCGGATGATTGATCAGCAGGAATTCCATGACGCCTTCGCGCGCCTTGCGCACCATCGGCGAGCGGGTGGACAGCACCTTGGGCGAGCCGTCCTTGTTCGGCATCAAATCTTTCACGGCCATCGCACAAGAGGCCTGCGGCTTCGGTATGCCGACCACCTCGATCAGGCACATGCGGCAATTGCCCGCGATCGACAGCCGTTCGTGGTAGCAGAAGCGCGGAATTTCCGCGCCGGCCGTCTCGCAGGCCTGGAGCAGCGTGTACTCCGGCGGTACCTCGATCTCTTTGCCGTCGACGATGAGCTTAGTCATCCTACTCACTCCGCCGCGACCGGCTCGGGATGCGGGTTCGCCGTATATTGGTCGATCCGCCGCTCGATCTCCGGCCGGAAATGCCGCAACAGCCCCTGCACCGGCCAGGCCGCGCCGTCGCCGAAAGCGCAAATGGTGTGGCCTTCGATCTGGGTCGTGACTTCCCACAGCATGTCGATCTCGCGCTTTTGCGCGCGGCCGTCCGCCATGCGAGTCAGCACCCGCCACATCCAGCCCATGCCCTCGCGGCAGGGTGTGCACTGGCCGCAGCTCTCGTGTTTGTAGAAATACGAAATGCGCGCCATCGCTTTGACGATGTCATCGGACTTATCCATCACGATCACCGCGGCGGTGCCGAGCGCCGATTTCTTGTCGCGGCAGCCGTCAAAATCCATCAGCAGCGTGTCGGCCTGATCCGGCCCTGCCGGAATGAGCGGCATCGACGAGCCGCCGGGAATGACGGCGAGCAGATTATCCCAGCCGCCGCGTACGCCGCCGGCGTGACGCTCGATCAATTCGCGCAGCGGAATGCCCATCGTCTCTTCGACATTGCAGGGCCGCTCGACGTGACCGGAAATGCAATAAAGTTTTGTGCCGGAGTTGTTATGCCGGCCGATGCCGGCGAACCACGCAGCGCCACGGCGCATGATGTCTGGCACCTGGGCGATGGTCTCGACATTGTTGACGGTGGTCGGACAGCCATAGAGGCCCATATTGGCCGGGAACGGCGGCTTGAGCCGCGGCTGGCCTTTCTTGCCTTCGAGGCTCTCCAGAAGCGCGGTTTCCTCGCCGCAGATATAGGCGCCAGCGCCGTGATGGACGACGATGTCGAAATCCCAGCCGTGGAGATTGTTCTTGCCGATCAGCTTAGCGTCATAGGCCTGGTCGACCGCCGCCTGAAGCCGTTCGCGCTCGCGGATGAATTCACCGCGCACATAAATGTAACACGTGTTCGCCGCCATGGCGCGGCCGGCGATCAGGCAGCCCTCGATGAGAAGGTGCGGATCGTGCCGCATAACTTCGCGGTCTTTGCAGGTGCCGGGCTCGGATTCGTCAGCATTGATCACGAGATAATGCGGACGCAGGGGGTCCACCTGCTTCGGCATGAACGACCATTTCAGGCCGGTCGCAAATCCGGCGCCGCCGCGGCCACGCTGTCCGGACGCTTTCATCTCGTTAATGATGGTGTCGCGCCCCTTGTCCAGAATCGCCTTGGTGCCGTCCCAAGCGCCCCGCGCGCGCGCGCCATCGAGGCCCCAGTCGTGCCGGCCGTAGAGGTTGAGAAAGATGCGATCCTTATCGGCAAGCATCAGTTACGCCCTTGCTCAGATGAATCGGTGCTCGGAGGACTTGCCGCCGGTGTCGATCGGCCTCTGCCATCGTAAAGTGACGGGTCCGTCAGTGTGGTCGGCCCGCCAACGGGCGCCGACTGCTGGCGATCAATCTGCGGACCCGGATTCGGCGTCCGTCCGGCGGAAAAATCGTTGATGAGTCGCGTCAGGATCTCCGGGGTGAGATCCTCGTAATAATCGGCATTGATCTGGACCATAGGCGCGTTGACGCAGGCGCCGAGGCACTCGACCTCGGTCCAGGAGAACGTGCCGTCGGCGCTCACCGCATTCTCGTGGCCGATCATGCCATGGCAGACCTTTTTGAGGTCCTCCGCGCCGCGCAACATGCAGGGCGTGGTGCCGCAGAGTTGCACATGGAAGCGCCCGACCGGCGACAGATTGAACATGGTGTAGAAAGTCGCCACTTCGAG
Organism: Xanthobacteraceae bacterium; assembly: GCA_049519075.1. Classification (GTDB taxonomy): domain Bacteria; phylum Pseudomonadota; class Alphaproteobacteria; order Rhizobiales; family Xanthobacteraceae; genus BOG-931. The sequence continues at coordinate 21,507 of JBEKRD010000073.1, forward strand.
CACGCGAATTTTCGCCATGCCGAGCAATTCGGCAGTGGCCTCGATTGCCTTCTGCGGCAGCCAGCCGCCGCACTGCGCCTGGGCCCGCCACAGAATTGGGATCACCGCGGATTGTTGCCGGCCTTCTGGGTATTTGGCGATTGTTGCTTTTGCCCACTCTAGATTCTTCGCCGTGAAGGCGAAGCTTGCGGGCTGTTTTTCGGCGAGCCGCCGTACGGTCATCGGTCCACGTCCCCGAAAACGATATCGATCGTACCGATGATGGCGGCGATATCGGCCAGCATGTGGCCGCGCGCGAGATAATCCATCCCCGCCATATGCGCGAAGCCGGGCGCCCGGATCTTACACTTGTACGGTTTGTTGGTGCCGTCGGCGATCAGGTAGACGCCGAACTCGCCTTTGGGCGCCTCAACGGCGGCATAAACCTCGCCGGCGGGCACCTTGAACCCTTCGGTATAGAGCTTGAAGTGCTGGATCAGCGATTCCATCGAGCGCTTCATGTTGTCGCGGCGCGGCGGCGATATTTTGTGGTCCTCGACCATGACGGGTCCCTGGCCGTCGCGCGAGCCAAGCTTGTCGATGCACTGCTTCATGATCTTGACCGACTGCCGCATCTCTTCCATGCGGATGCAATAACGATCGTAACAGTCGCCGTTCTTGCCGATCGGAATGTCGAACTCCATCTCGTCGTAGCACTCGTAGGGCTGTGCCTTGCGCAAGTCCCACGCGGCGCCGGCCGAGCGCACCATAACGCCGGAGAAACCGCGCACCCAGGCCTCCTCCAGCGTGACGATGGAGATGTCGACATTGCGTTGCTTGAAGATTCGGTTCTCGGTGAGTAACCCCTCGAGATCGTCGCATACTTTGAGGAACGGATCGCAGAACCCGAAGATGTCGTCGATCAATTGCTGCGGCAAATCCTGGTGCACGCCGCCGACCCGGAAATAATTGGCGTGCAGACGCGCCCCGCAGGCGCGTTCGTAGAACACCATCAGCTTCTCGCGCTCCTCGAACCCCCACAGCGGCGGCGTCAAGGCGCCCACGTCCATCGCCTGGGTGGTGACGTTCAGGAGGTGCGACAACAGCCGGCCGATCTCGGAATAAAGCACACGGATGAGCTGTCCTCGTCTCGGTATCTTGACTTGCAGGAGCTTTTCCGCCGCCAGGCAGAACGCGTGCTCCTGATTCATCGGCGCCACATAATCGAGCCGGTCGAAATACGGGATCGCCTGCGTGTAGGTCTTGTGCTCGATCAGCTTTTCGGTGCCGCGGTGCAGAAGGCCGACATGCGGATCGACCCGCTCGACGATCTCGCCGTTAAGGTCCAGCACCAGACGCAGCACGCCGTGCGCGGCCGGATGCTGCGGCCCGAAATTGATCGTAAAATTGCGTTCCGCGGCTTCAGCCATCACGCTACCCGAGCCATTTTCGCGGCCTTCGCCGCGACCCGTGAATTGAACTTGTCCCAGATCACGACGAAACGCTCGTGTCGGCCTTCGCCGATCAGATCGACGCCGTCATGCGCCTTGACGTTGAATGTCACGTGCTGACCGGCGACCGCAACGCATTGCGCATCGACCGTGACCGTCATACCCGCTGGCGTGGCCGCAAGATGGCTGACATCGACATGGACGCCGACGCTGCCCTCGCCCGGATCGAGATGCGGCGCCAAAAGTTGCGTGCATACCCATTCCATCAACACGATCATGAAACCGGTGGCGAAAACCTTGGGCATCGCGGCAATCTCGGGGGCCTCCGGATAGGTGAAGGGAACGGTCTTGTTCTCCGGCACGACGTAGCTGAAGCGATGGGTAAGCCCGGGCTTAAGGGTCGGCTTCATCTCAAGACCCCTTGCCGCCGGCTTTCTCGTCGCCCGGCAGCACGTAGTCGGGGCCTTCCCACGGCGACAGAAAATCGAAATTGCGGAACTCCTGCGTCAGCCGCACCGGCTCGTAGACGACGCGCTTGAGTTCGTCGTCGTAGCGCACCTCGACATAGCCGGTCAGCGGAAAGTCCTTGCGCAGCGGATGACCCTCGAAACCGTAGTCGGTCATGAGCCGGCGCAGGTCGGGATGGCCGGAGAACACCACGCCGTAGAGATCGAAGGTCTCGCGCTCGAACCAGTCGGCGCCCGAAAATATATCGATCGACGTCGGCACCGGCGTCGTCTCGTCGGTCTCGGCCTTGACGCGGATGCGCAAATTTAGCTTCGGCGACAGCAGATGATAGACGACGTCAAAGCGTCGCTCGCGCGACGGCCAATCGACCGCGGTCAGATCGATGAAGCTGCTGAACAGGCAGCGCGTATCGTCGCGCAGAAACCGCAGCACCGTGACTATCTCGCTCGCCTGCGCCGTCACCGTGAGTTCGTGGTGGGCAACGCCATAGCCGGTCACTGCCGGGCCGAGCGCAGCAGCGATGGTTTTGCCGAGCGTATCGAGCGTCTCGTCCATTGTCAGCGTTTTCTCAGCGTTCGATCGTCGCCGTGCGGCGGATCTTTTTCTGCAACAACATTACGCCGTAGAGCAGCGCTTCGGCGGTAGGTGGGCACCCAGGCACATAAACATCCACCGGCACGATGCGGTCGCAGCCGCGCACCACCGAATAAGAGTAGTGGTAGTAGCCGCCGCCATTGGCGCAACTGCCCATCGAAATGACCCAGCGCGGTTCCGGCATCTGGTCGTAAACCTTGCGCATCGCCGGGGCCATTTTGTTGGTCAAGGTACCGGCAACGATCATCACGTCGGACTGCCGCGGCGAGGCGCGCGGCGCGAAGCCGAACCGCTCGCAATCGTAGCGCGGCATCGCCATATGCATCATCTCGACCGCGCAGCAGGCGAGCCCGAACGTCATCCACATCAGCGAGCCGGTGCGCGCCCAGCCGATCAGATCCGCGGTCGCGGTGACAAGAAACCCCTTGTCGGCGAGCTCGCTGTTCAAACCGGCGAAAAACGGATCATCGGCGCCGACCGGCTTGCCAGTGCGCGGGTCGAGAATCCCTTTGGCGGCGGGCGCGAGACTTGGTTGACCCATCTTGGGTTCGCTCAGTCCCATTCGAGCGCTCCCTTTTTCCATTCGTAAATAAAGCCGATGGTCAGCACGGCAAGGAACATCATCATCGACCAGAAGCCATACACGCCGAGTTGACCGAATGCCGTTGCCCAGGGGAACAGGAAGCTGACCTCGAGGTCAAAAATGATGAACAGGATGGCGACGAGGTAGAAGCGAACGTCGAATTTCATCCGCGCGTCGTCGAAAGCATTGAAGCCGCACTCGTAAGCGGAAAGCTTTTCGGGATCGGGGCGCTTGAAGGCGAGGAGAAACGCCGCGACCAGGAGCGCTAGTCCGATCACACCCGCGAGTGCCACAAATACAATCAGGGGCAGATAAGCGAGCAGCAACTGAGTCAGTCCTTGACTCATCGGAAGCCCTTCTGACCAGCCGGCAACGGCCAACTCCCGGGATCGGAAGCCAGGCCCTCCGCGGCGCGGTCCAACATGCAACTGAATGCGCGGTTTTGTCTCAAAATCCGAAGGATTCGCGCCGCAAGTCGAACTCGGCGACCCTTAGCGCAGTGCACAACACGGCGCAAGGCAGACCTTGTATGAAGGCCTGCGCGCGACGGTCACGTTGACGCCTCCGCTACCACCAATATTACGGTGCCATGACGATATTACCGGGGGACGAAATGCTACGGTGTATGGATACCTGGTACGGTTCCATTTTGCGCAGTCGGCAGAGGAGACTTATCCACCTCGCAGACGGCACTGCGGGGTGACGCCAATGCTGCTTCCCTTTGCGCGATTTCTCATTGCGCTGATTCTGGCTGGCGCGGTCGGCGTGACGGTGGGCCGTGCCGACGATTACCCGTCACGACCGGTCAAGGTCATCGTTCCGTTCGGCGCCGGCGGACCGACCGACATTTATGCGCGGGACATTGCCGAAGAATTGCGCAAATCT
>JBEKRD010000074.1:0-27931 GCA_049519075.1 Xanthobacteraceae bacterium
TGGCCGGCCTGCACCGAGTCGGGTGCGTATTCCAGGACGGTCATCCGGCGCAGCTCGGCATGCTGCACGATATTGTCGCGCGGCACGAAGTAGATCAGATGGGTGCCGAGCTTCTTGGCCATCGCTTCGGCCAGTTCCAGTTCCTTGTCGGTCTGGCGCTCGTTGCAGACCAGCCCGCCAAGACGAACCCCGCCGGAGTTGGCGTATTTCAGAATGCCCTTGGAGATGTTGTTGGCCGCGTACATGGCCATCATCTCGCCCGACATCACGATGTAGATTTCCTGCGCCTTGTTCTCGCGGATCGGCATCGCGAAGCCGCCGCACACCACGTCGCCCAGCACGTCGTAGGAGACGTAGTCGATGTCCTCGTAGGCGCCGTTCTCTTCCAGGAAGTTGATCGATGTAATGACGCCGCGACCGGCGCAGCCGACGCCGGGCTCGGGCCCGCCGGACTCCACGCACTTGATGTCGCGATAGCCGATTTTCATCACCTCTTCGATTTCGAGATCCTCAACGCTGCCTGCGGCTGCCGCCAGACTGAGGATCGTGTCCTGGGCCTTGGCGTGCAGAATAAGCCGGGTTGAGTCCGCCTTCGGATCGCAGCCGACGATCAGAATGCGGTGTCCCATCTCGGCCAGCGCCGCCAAGGTGTTCTGCGACGTCGTCGACTTGCCGATGCCGCCCTTTCCGTAGAATGCGATTTGTCGTAGTGCCGCCATGTTGCTCTCCTTCGAACCAATTGCCAAAGTCCACAGCGCGTTGCGCGCGAGACTGTTCATGTTTCAGAAACGGGCTCGCGGGTTCGGGAAGGAGCGCATCGCTCGTCATGCGTCTACGTGCGCTCAGCCCTCTCTCGCTGGTATTCTCTTGAGCAACCACCGTGCCACTTCTTGGCCTCTTTATAAGCAATTGATCTATATTGGTATTCTTCACAATCCTTGACGGGCAGAGGCCTGTTTTGAATACGACAGCGCCTGACATCCTGTAAGAAACAAGACAAGACTTGATGACCGTGAGCCACCCTCGGCGCTCGTAATACCTCGCCTTTTTGCGCTTTAGCGCTCGACGCCCGTAGGGAGCGGCGCGGAATAGAAATTGCTAGTAGCCCTTTGAGCCGCTCGGCCGGACATGACACGCGAATTTTGAACGAGGGCAACATGCAGATCGGTGTCGAAACAGCAAAAGCCGTCGATCAACGGCGTGTGTTCGTTGTCGATGACGACGAAATCACTCGTGCGGCATTGCAATTCATGCTGCACGACGAGATCGAGACTCATGAACTCGCCAATCCCGAAGAGGCTTATGAGAAAGGTGTCGACTGGCTCAAGCCTGACGTCCTTCTGCTGGGCGTTTCATTTCTGAAAGACAGAGGCGCCAAACTCGTTGATGAGGCGACGACCCGATTCCCCGGCGTGCGGATACTTATTGTCTGCGAGAAAACCGACGAGGCGATCGCCGTGGAGGGAATGAAGGCGGGCGCGCATGGCACCTTGATCAAGCCCCTGACGCTCGAGGCCGTTCGCAAGAAAGTCGATACGGTCCTGGGCCGGGGCGGCGCGGCACCTATCATCCAACTGGGCATTCTGAAATAAGGCGCGCGGCGCCGTTGGCATCGCGGTTCCTCGAAACCGGTATGCACCGCGTCGGCGGCGCAATCATGCAATCAAGGCGTCGTCGTCAGGACGCCAGTTTCGTCCAACAACGCGGTGAGCTCGCCGGCCTGAAACATCTCCCGAACGATGTCGCAGCCGCCCACGAACTCCCCTTTGATGTAGAGTTGGGGGATCGTCGGCCAGTTAGAAAAGGCCTTAATGCCGTCACGGATCTGCGGATCCGAGAGCACGTCCACGGTCGCGAACGGCACGCCGAGCTTGGCAAGAATCTGAACCACGGCCGCGGAGAAGCCGCATTGCGGGGCCGCCGGAACGCCTTTCATGAATAGCACGACATCGTTGTTGGCGATGATTGTTTTGATCCGCTCACCCGTTGCATTGGTCATAGACTATCCTTGAAATTGAACGGACGTGACGTCCCCGCATGTACGGAGTTCCCGACCGCGCCAGCTCATGTCGGGACTATTGTTTCAAGAGCGAGCGCGTGCAGTGCCTGACCCATGTGGCCCTGCAAAGCATCGTAAACCATGCTGTGCTGCTGGATGCGGCTCTTGCCCTTGAACACAGCGCTGGTAACACGGGCCGCAAAATGATCTCCATCGCCTGCCAGATCGACAACGGCAACCTCTCCGTCTGGGAAGGCCTGCTTGATAAGACGTTCGATTTCGGCTCTGACCATTGCCATCACGATCACTCCGCTGTCGTGGGAGACTCGCATGCAAGGTCCAAACCAACTTACGTCTGTTGCAATACGCACGAAGGAAAACGCGACGCCGCAATGCAAAATCTGTAAGTCGGCGCGCAGCGTGCGTTGTCCGATTTGCTACAGCCGACATTCATGCTGTCCTGGATATGACGTCTGGCCGTCGGATCGAGTCTGAAAAGCGACATTGAATCCGCCAGAACGGCTTGAAATCCCTCAATATTCTGGCCCGATCTTTGCTGCCATCGAAACTCGGCCCGGCAAAGCGGGACGCATCCTGCCACATGGCGCGACCGACCCCCCCGATGAAGTGCCCCGGCGCCTCGGCAACAGCTTTGACGATCGCTTCGTCCGTAGCGAAAGTGCCGGTCGATGGCATACCGCCATCGAAATCGGGACCCGGATTTAGAGGTTCCGGCGGGTGCAAAACTTCTCGAAATTGACCCACGCCGCCGCGCGAATTGGACCGGCATCGACGGTCGAGCTCAGATCATCGCTAAGGCGGTCACAAAAGCGATCGCGTTCCACGATACGAGCTTTGGCGAAAGGACGAAGCCGGTCCTTCATCTGGTCAAATGAGCCGGGACGGCACAATTGTCGCGACAAGTTGCGGGCTTCGCACAAACGATCTTATCGCAGAGGCTGACGCCATCAATTTCGGAGATCTTCCTGAAGCGATCAATGCGCTACTGCAACAGGGGGTAGCCGCCTATCGGCACGATCGTGCGCGCGCCGATCAGCTGTTTCGACAGGCGCTCGCGACTGCTCCGAACGAATTGCCGACTTACTTTTGCCTTTACAAGATCCACACCTATCAGGGCAATCTCGCCGAAGCGCAAGCAGCGGCCGAGCGCGGGCTCAAGGAAGCCGCAAGCCAGGCGGGGTGGAATCCGGATTGGCGGCAATGGCAGTCGCAGGCTGTGCTACCGCAAGGCCCCGGACGCTTCGCGCTCTACACCTTGAAAGCGCTCGCCTTCATCCATTTGCGGCAGGACAGACGGCTTCAAGCCAGACAGATACTCGAACGGTTACGGCAATTGGATCCGGGGGGCGCGGTCGGCTGGCCGGTCGTGGCGGCGCTGGAAGAAGGCATCGCCTGAGCCGCGCCGGTGATAAGCGGTTCGTGGCATCGTGCTTGCAAAGCGCCCGAGGAGACACATCAAAAGGCGGCTGAGGTCGGGAATCTGACATGCGCCAAGATGCTGACATGTGCGGGGAGATGGAAACACGCCCCGCGGCAACGCCGGGCGTGGCGGAGCCGATGGCGGGCAGAGCGAATGCAGGCGCGCTGACCGATGCCGTCATCGCGGCGCTGCGAACCGTGCGCGATCCCGAGATACCGGTAAACGTCTACGACCTCGGCCTGATTTATCGGATCGAGATGAAAGAGCCAGGAGGGGTGGAGATCGACATGACGCTCACGGCACCGGGCTGCCCCGTTGCCGGCGAGATGCTCGGCTGGGTGCGTCAGGCCGTGAGCGACGTCGCGACCCTCACGCAGGTGAACGTGAATCTCGTTTTCGACCCGCCCTGGGATCAAGCCAGGATGTCGGACGAGGCGAAACTTGAATTGGGCTTGATATAAAGCATGATCCGGAAAAGCGCCTGCCGGCGTTCCGAAGAGATCATGTTACCGCCATTTGAACCGAGGGTGCCATGATCGAACTTACCGCTAATGATGCACACAAGTTTTCAGCTTATCGTGCCGATCCGACCGATGCGCCGAAAGGCGCGGTCGTGGTCCTCCAAGAAATCTTTGGCGTCAATCCCCACATTCGAAAAATTACCGACAGTTTCGCAGCGAAAGGGTATGTCGCAATCGCCCCATCGCTGTTCGATCGTGTCCAGACCGAAGTCGAGCTTGGCTATGACAAGGACGGCCTCGCAGCGGGGCTGGCCTTCGTACAGCAAATCGAAACGGGCCGATCGCTCGCTGATATTCAGGCGGCCGTCGATGCCGTCAAGTCTGCCGGCAAGGTGGCGATCGTCGGCTATTGCTGGGGCGGCTATCTGGCCTATCTTGCAACCAATCGCGTGAATGGGGCCGCATGTGCGATCGGTTACTATGGCGGCGGGATCGTCGACGAATACCGTGAAAAGCGCAAGATCCCGACATTGCTTCACTTCGCCGAGAACGATCCGCTGATTCCCTTCGCGGACGTGGTTCAATTCCGAGCCCATCGACCCGACGTGAGCGCCTTCTCCTATCCGGCGGCCACGCACGGTTTCAATTGCGATGAAGGCGACAGCTATTGTGAGGCCGCCGCGGCCATGGCGCTCGATCGCACATTGTTCTGGATGTCGCAATATGTCGAGGGACAGGCTCCCATCGCGCTGAAAAACGCCGGATCCTACGCTGCGGCAAAGACCGAGAAGAAAAAGAAGAAGCCAGCCGCCGGCGACGATCTCGGACCACCGCCAGTTTGATCCAACCGCCGACCCGCGAAAAACGTCTCACTCGCGGCGCATCGGCTGCAGACATTTTTGGAGAAGAGCCCGATAATGCTTCCGACGACTATACTGGTTGACGAGACACCACGCTGCGTGGTGCGCCCGACGGACAGCAAAGCTCTCAATCGCTTCATCAAGAATGCGAAAAGCTATCTACTCGCCGAAAAATCCCAGGGCACGATTACCCATCGCATTGCCGATGCGACCGAATCGACTAAGTGGCATGACGCATTTGCCCTGCACCAAGCGTGGGGCGGCGACGACGAAGCATTCTTCGGTATACCGCTCTAGCTGTGAGCTTCGATAACGAAGAAATTCTGCCGCCGAGCTGCCCTGGTCAATCGGGATGGATCATAATTTCCATTGTATCGTCGAGGTCATCGAACGGATTCGGACAGCCATCGTCCTCGACGAGCGTTACGCCGCAAATGCAGACTTCGCTGTCGATAACCGCAAGCGCGACGGGCTGCAGACTTTTGCCTCGGCACGGCCCATCGACGCACAGTCCGGTCTCGATCTCGAAATTCGCGCCGTGCCGGCCGCATCGCAGGAACGCTCGATCTCGGCTAAAGAATTCCCCAGCGCCGAAATTAAGCCAGATACCTTCATGCGGACAGGCATTCATATAACCCACATAGTGGTCCGCGGCGGTCCGAACGATGACAATCGGAAACGGTCTGTTCTCACCGGTCTCGGTGATCCGTGACAGGCTGAAAGACCTGGCGTCGCCGGGCTCGATGCTATCGGTCGCGCAAACGACAAAAACCTGGACTGCCTTCGACGCGGTGCCCCCGATCGCCGGTTTCGGCGACCCGACTTCCGTCTCATGCTCGATTGCCATGCTTATGCCTGTCACAAGTTCGATGCCGGCGGTGGGGGCGATTATGCGATGCTTGGCACGCTCTTGGCCTTGAGCGCGTCGACGTCCTGCCGCGTCAGCCGGAATACGCCGCGGCCGCCGGATAGCGCTTGGTAGGCGTCGCCGGCCTTGTCGCTTAAGAAAAAGAACCAGTCCTGCGGGCTCAATTCCGTCGGCCGTTCGCCGATTTCGACCACCGCCGCGTTCGGCGCGAACCGCACATGAATAATTACGTTTTTTTCGGAGTCCATGGAATTGCTCCCTCTTTGGGCCTAAATGAAGCTCAACAATTCGATTTTGATGTTCTCCGTCCCCAGCACCTTGGCCTGGCACGCAAGCCGGGACTTGGAACCCACACCGACGATACTGTCGAGCTTATCGTTTTCTTCACGGGCAATCCTGGTGAGACCCTTGCGTCCTTCGTGAACGAAGATGTGACAGGTGCCGCAGTCGGCTTTACCATCACATTTATGATTGAGCGCCACCTCGGCGCCGAGAATTGCGGCCAGGAGCGTTGTCCCTTCGCCAACTTCGACCGTCTTCCCGGACGGCATGATCGTCAATATCGACATCGAACTGCTCCTCGTCTTGCTGTTGCCAATAGACCGATGAACTCAAATCCCTAGTAGATCGCCGAACCGGCGCCGACATTGATCGAGGCGTCCTTCATCGTCGCAACAATGAAAGCGATCTGATCCTCGGTGAGATGGGTGTGAAACGGCAGCGCAACCGCGCGGTCCGCCACCTTCTCCGTCACCAGAAAATTGCCGCGGCGATAGCCGAGCTCGAAATAGTGCCGCTGCAGATGCAGCGGATTGCAATAACCGGCCGCCTCCACCTGCTCGACGTGCAAGTCCTCGACAATGGCGTCGCGGCCCGAACGCGTGAAACGGGTGCCAAGATGCACGAGATAAAGGAACCAATTCACTTCGGTGACATCCGGCGCCACGTAGGGGTCCTTGATACCCTCGAAGGACTGCACGTGCTTGTAATAGAGATGCTCAATCAGGCGGCGTCGCTCCAAGATTTCGTCAAGCCGCCGTAATTGCGCCAGTCCGAGCGCGGCCGTGAGTTCGCTCATGACGGCCTGATAGGCGGGCGCCGCACCGACGACGACCGAGGAGCGCTCTTCGAGCCGGTGTGTGCGATAGCGTCGCAACGCGACCGCGATATCGATGTCGTCGGTCACTACCATGCCGCCCTCGCCGCAGCTCAGGGCCGAAGGCTGCGAAAAGTCGAAAACGGCGACGTCGCCGAAACTGCCGACCAGCGCACCCTGATATTTCGATCCGATCGCCTCGGTCGAATCCTCAAAGAGCAGAAGATTGTTCTTCTTGGCCAGCGCGCGAAGCGCCGTCCAATTCGCCGGATGGCCATTGTTGTTGCAGGCGACAATGGCGCGCGTGCGCGGCGTGATGACAGCCTCGGCCTTCTGCGGCGCAAGCGTTCCGGCCCAATAGTCGATGTCGGCGAACACCGGCCTGGCACCGGCAAGGCTGATCGCGTGCGCTGTCTCACGAAACGAATAAGGCGAAGCGATCACTTCCTGCCCGGGACCGATTTCGCAAGCCTTCAGCGCGATGAGAAGCCCTAGCGTGCCGCTCGGCACCGCGATCGCGTATTTACGGCCGACATAGGCCGCAAATGCCGCCTCGAATGCCTCCACGACCGGACCACCGGAAAGCCGCGGCGATCGCAACACCACGTCGACCGCCTCGAGCTCGGCTGCTGTGATATCGGGATCCGACAGCGCAATGAATGACGCAGCTTCAGCGAAACCGCCGTCGATCTCCTCGACATCATCCGCAAGGATAGCTGCCCCGCTCATCGAACATTCCGTATTGCTAAAACGATTCCAGTCGCGCGCGCCGGATCTGTCGTGACGTGCGCGCAATGGTCGGCGCTGTCCAAGAGATGGACGTCGAACCGTTCATAGCTGCGAAACGGCGCCTCGGTGACGTCGGACGCGTCGCACCGGGTCCACGACAGATGCGAAAACCGGCGCCGCAATTCTGCGAATATCTGTCCGTCGGCGTTGGGTGCCGAGAGCGCCTGATCGATTGCCGTCAAGTCGTCCACGCTTAACGCCATGGCCGGCTCCTCTGCCACTTTTTCACGCTCCGGCGCTGTTGGCTCATTGCCAGAATTCGCGCTCGGGGTCGGCGTTCAGTTCTTCCAAAAGCTCGATCAAGCGGCCGTAGCTGCTGTGGAATTGCCAAGTACGCTCGGTGTGATCCTTGCGGAACAGCTGCCACGCCGCGCGAGTCTCGTCGAACAGGAGGAGCGCGACCTCGACTACTCCGCCGTCCGCATCGACGTTTCGTGAGCAGCACGGGCTCTCGATCCGATAACCGCCGGCGACCGCCGCCACGCTGGGCGAGACGTAGCGATAGCGCTTGCGCGCCTTGAGCGCGCGCTCGATCCGCTTCCGATCGAAATCATTCGGATGTAGCAGCACTCGCATCGTCGTTTCGTTTATAGCTCCTGAAGCCACTGGCGCGCCCTCCTTCAGAGCGGGACGATCTCTTCTTCGAGGCAACCGACGACGAGACGTTCGCCAAATTCGACCAGATAAATCGGGATGTTCGCTTCGGCATGTGTTCCCACCTGGACGATTTCGCCCGTGTCGCCGACATTGACCAGGCGGGCTTCGGCAGCGGCATCGGGGAAACTGCCATCGTTGTGCAGGTCGATCAGCGCTTTCACGCGCTGGCCCCACTGGTATTTCGGCAGCCTGGGTTCAATCATGCCGCCGTCCCTCCCGGCAAAGGCAGGTCTGCCTCTTCGTCCCGTACAATCACCGGATCGAGTTCCTTGCGTTTCATTCCGACCCGATTGCCGCTCTCCAGAAATTCGACGCCATAGATGTAGAACTGCTGCAGGAAGGTGCCGATGCTGACGACGTAGCCTTCCTCGCCCTTTTTTGCCAAAACCTCGCCGATCTCCTTGCCCGCATAGGTGCCGTCGTTTCGAATCGCGCGCTTGGCCCGCACCTTCTCGCCGAAGCTGAAATAAGGGGGCTGCGAAAGCTCCACGACGTCGCTGTCACGAACAATGTTGCTCATCACGGAACCCCCCGCAGCTGCTCGTCCTGGCCTGCCAGACGTGAGCGCGCCATATCACGCACGAAGGCGTCGCGATCGTTAATGAGATGGGGCAATTGCACTGCGGGGATCCGGCTCGCCACCTCGTAACGCACTCGCCAATCCGGATCGTGCCGAAGCTGAGACAGCAAATCGGGAGGCAATCGCTCCGCGATCTCCAGCCTCACCGCCGCATCGGGATCGCTCGCCATCCGCAGCAGCCAGGCCGGCGGAATGCGCCGCGCCACGACGCGCCGAACCTCGACCTCTGTGTCGCAGATCATCCGTAACAGCAGTGCCGGGGTAACCCGCCGCGCGACGACGAGCCGCACGTAATAATCCTCATCCGTCATCATCGGCATGAGTTCAGCGTCATCGAGGAGCGACACAATCCTGATTCGCACCTCGCGATGAGGATCGTTCCGCAGACGCAGGACAAGCCGCTTGGGCAGACGCCGCGCTGCGTTCCAGCGCACGGTCTCCTCGGGATCATCGAGCAACGGCGGCAGCAAAAACACGTCGGCATGCTTGGCCGCGATGGCGCGAACCTCGAAATGCGGATGCTTGGTGTAGGAATTGGCAAGCTTCGGATTCCAATCGAAGAAACGATCGATGCGCCGCGCATAGCGATCATTGACGCAGGCGTGTTTCAGCCGGCACCCGGAGGCTGCCGCAAGGCCGCGGTGTGCGCAGGATGCGCAATCAACTTCATTGCCGAGCCAATCCCGGGCCTCGTCGATCTCATCCATCATCGTCCTCCCCTATTCGATCGAGGACGCCGAGCAACACTTTCGCGCCGATCTTGTCGCTAGGATCGAGCTGCAAGAGCTTCATCACCGCCGCGCGGCCCTCTGCTAGATTGCCGAGGCGCATTTGCAGGTAGGCATAGCCCTTCAAGCTGAATAGAAAGAACCGTGGCAGCATGTCGTCGTAACGGCCGAACGCCGCGTCACCGGCGGTGACATGCCGCCAGTCCGCCGGCAAATCATTTTCGCGCGCCGACTTGGCGATGCACAGCTTTGCGATCTCGAGCGCTTCAGCCAATCGCCCCTTGTAAAAGTAAAACCGGTAGAGGCCGATCAGAATGGCGGCGTGATCCGGCGCCAAGGCCTGGGCATTGCGCAGGTACCGCTCGGCGACGACGTCATTCTGATACGCCAAGCCAGCGCGGTGCAGATATTGCTCGGCCCGCGGCGGCAGACCGGCACCGAGCAGGGCGTCGGCCAGGAGCGCCTGCTCGGCCGTCGCCATTGTTTGCTCGCTGCACTCGATCGCCGGGCCCATCATTGTCCCCTTAATGAATGGGTGCGTCGCCGGGGGATTGCGCCTTCGCGGCATCCGCGCTCTTGCAACCGCAATTCGCCGTTTTCGGGTCGTGGAAGACAAATCCGCTCTGTAACGGCGTCTCGGTGAAGTCGATCGTAACTCCGTCCAGCAAGAGCCGGCTCTCCGCCGGTAGAAAGAGCCTGATGTCGCCGAGGTGGGCCACAGCATCGCCGTCGCGTGGTGCCGCCTCGACTTCGAATTGCGCGGCAAGCCCGGAGCAGCCGCCGGCGCTCACCGCCAACCGGAAACCAGAGCCGGCACCGCCGTTGAAACGTATCATGCGACGAATGAATTTCTCCGCCGCGGGTGTCAAGGTCAGGTTCATCGGCGTCTCCTCAAGCCGGCGCCTGATACCGCGGAACCGAATCGTCGATGATGCAGGTATCTTCGATCGGACACACCGCGGCGCATTGCGGCGCGTCGAAATGGCCGATGCATTCGGTACATTTCTTCGGATTGATCACGAAGGTCCCGCCCTTCTCAAAGATCGCGACGTTGGGACATTCGGGCTCGCAGGCCGAGCAGCTCGTGCAATTTGACGATATGATCTTTAGCGGCATTCAGTCGTCCTCCACCCAACTATGTGCTTTCGCCTCACGCCGCCGAGATCAGCGCGCCCTGACGGATCTGCGCATCGCCGCGTTGCACGTGTTCGATCTCACCGCTGTTTACCTTGTCCAAATAGGACTTGAACCAGCCGATGGCCGACTTCTCGATGAACTCGTGGGCGAACTGATCGACGGGCTCGATCCCAGCCTGGAGCAAATCGGCCTTCGGGCAACCGCCAATCTTGGCGACAAAGACAGCATGGCAATCGTTGATGGCGCGGATGATGGTCCCGAGGCTGTCCTCCTCGCCGTATCCGCCCTGGCAGTACAGGTCGACGCGGCGATGACCGACGAACTTCGCGCCGGAGGTCGAGAGCTCGTAGATCTGGAACTCCTTGGCGTGCCCGAAGTGTTCGTTGATGAGGCCGGATCCCTTGGTTGCGACGGCCACCAGAAGCTTGACGTCGCTCATCTCACCCGCAAGCGTGGAGAGCTCCTCCTGCTTGGCCGCGACCTTAGCGAGACGCTCGTCCTCGACCTTGGCCTGGTAAGCTTTGCGCGAGTCGAGGTCGTAATTGACCTCCATTGACATGATCTTGTCGGTCGTGAATTCCGCGCTGCGGTCCTCACCAAGGAGCCCCACCGCGTCGGCGCGGCACTGGCGGCAGTGGCGCATCATGTTCATTTCGCCTTCGCAGCTGTCCTGCAGAGCCTTCAGCTCCTGCGCCGTGGGGCCCCGTTGGCCGGTGAGACCGAACACCGTCCCGTGCTCCGGCGCGGAGATCAGCGGCATGATATTGTGCAGGAATGCGCCGCGCGATTTTACCGCCCTGTTGACCTCGACGAGGTGCTTGTCGTTGACCCCCGGAATCATCACCGAGTTGACCTTGCACAGAATGCCGCGCGCGGTGAGCATTTCGAGGCCCTGCATCTGCCGGTCGGTGAGAATTTTCGCAGCTTCGACTCCGGTGTAGCGCTTATGTTTCCAGAACACCCACGGATAGATTTTGGCGCCGATCTCCGGATCGACCATGTTGATGGTGATGGTCACGTGGTCGACGTTGAAACGGGCAATTGTGTCGACATGGTCGGGCAGCGCCAGCCCGTTGGTCGAAAGGCAAAGTTTGATGTCGGGCGCTGTCTTCGCGATCAATTCAAAGGTTTTGAAGGTCTTTTCCGGATTGGCGAGCGGATCGCCGGGTCCGGCTATGCCGAGCACGGTCATTTGCGGAATGGTGGAGGCGACGGCGAGTACCTTTTTGGCCGCCTGTTCGGGGGTCAGCTTTTCACTCACCACGCCCGGCCGCGATTCGTTGGCGCAATCGTATTTCCGATTGCAGTAATTGCATTGGATGTTGCAGGCAGGCGCCACCGCGACGTGCATGCGCGCATAGTGATGATGCGCTTCCTCGCTGTAGCACGGATGATTTTTGACTTTTTCCCAGATTTCCGTTGGCAGGTCGCCCTGGCCGGCCGCTGAACCGCAGCTCGCCTTGCCACTGCCGCCGGCGGTGCCGCAGCCTTTGTGTTCCGCGACCTGCTGCATAACGTCTTCGACATTCACGACGGGGGTAACCTCGGTAGGCTCGTGCGGTGCTGACGCCTGCATGTCAAAATCCTCGCTGGCTCGATCCCGAACTCCGCAATAGCTCTGAGCAACTCGCGTGCCATCCCGATCGAAACGAGATTTCGGCTTCCGATCAAACGGTTACGAGATCTACCCACTGTCGCCTTGCCAACACGCAATCACCAACTGTTGGCGACATGTTGGAAACATGACAGGCGTCGGACGTGACTGTGTCCTGGTACGTCACGTCATTTGTCGCTTTGGCTGGCCGGCTGCTGACCGCGCACGTACACCGCGCGCCCCGGCGCGCCGGTACAGCCACTTTCCGCGGGACGTCGCCGAATACCGAGCCTTACACGCCCGCGAGCAGGATCTCGATGGCCCGCGCAAGCGGAATCGCGATGGGCGTTATGCCTTGCGTGATGATGAATCGAAGCTCGTTTTTAGTGAGCGTCTGGTTGTCAATGATCGCGTAATGTGGCGGCGCCGAGCGCTTGCTGACCTGCCTTGCGTAAGTTCGCAGCAGCTGATCGTGGAAACGGCAGCCGACGAAAAGAAAGCTCCGCTCGGTGCGCCGATTTTTAACGACGTCGGGGATCGGCGTTTGGATGTCGATCTCAGTTAGCACTTCGACATAGTCGGCGTCGGAGATCAGAAAATTCTTGGCCGGCGCGATGCTGCCGTGCGGCTTGTAGACGACAGTTGTCCAAGTCTCCGCCGCAGCACGGTCGGTTTCCGCGCCGGCGGCATTGTAGAACCGATACCATCGATCCTCGCCGATACCGGCGCGAGTGATGCCTTGCACTTCGCCCCAGTCACTGCGTTGCGCGAGTGCCGAGCGCATCGCACCATCGTACCAGGTATCCACGATCATCGGCAGGCGTAATGACGCAAGATGACGATGGAACGCCGTCGGTTCGACCGGGGGAGTGAACGCCTCGGTCATGAGTGCTGTAACGGTGGAACGATGTTTGTTGCTTTCGATGTGTTGTGCGGCAGCCCAGGCATTGCCCTTCGCTCGCCGCGGCAGTGCAACCTTCGCGCCGAAAAAGGCTGCGAGGGTCTCCGGGCTCATCGGGACCGGCGGCTGTGAGAGCTGTGTTAGCCCCGTTCCCAGATACGGAATGATCCTTCCGGAGCGGAGTTGCCCCACGACATCGGCGAGCACCGCCTCGGCATTTGCCGGTTTCAAGATGTCAGCCTGCAGCACGGGCGCGTTCATGGTCCCTTACTCCTGCTCGCCGCGCTTGCGGGCATTGATCGTAATCGGCAGCATGGTACCTGCTGCCATCTCCGGCAAGTCGAGGACCCATCCGTTGGCGATGCGGATCCAACCGCCCCACAGCGTTTCGTGCTCGGACTCCACGATCGGCTCCTCGAGATCCTTTTTCGGAACATAAATCGACAGACCGGTCTCCGGAGAACGGCGAATCATAACTTTCATCAGATCAACTCCTTCAACCGAATCCTACACGCGCGCATCGGTCATTTGTCGATGTTGTCGATCGCATGAAGTAACTTGTTCACGCACAGCCCCACGCTCCGGCCATGCCGGTGACAGCGTGCGCAGCCTTTCGACGATACCGGGCAGCACTTCGAGAACGCGCTCGACGTCGGCGCCGGTGTTCTCGCGCGACAAGGAGAAACGGATCGCGCCACGCAGCGCCGTGCTCCGCACATTCATCGCGCAGAGAACATGCGACGGTTCGGTGGAGCCGGCCGTGCAAGCCGAACCCGTAGACGCGGCAATGCCAGCCCGGTCCAGATGAATGAGGATCGCTTCGCCCTCGAGATACTCAAAGGCAATATTCGAGGTATTCGGCAGCCTATTTTGGTCGTCACCGTTGACCGAACAGCGGTCGACCTGCTGCAAGATGCCTCGCTCGAGGCGATCGCGTAACGCGCGGATACGCGTGCGCTCCTCTTCCAAATGGGCCATCGCGAGCTCGGCAGCCTTGCCGAGCGCGATGATGCCCGGGACGTTCTCGGTGCCGCCGCGGCGTCGGCGTTCCTGATGACCGCCGTGGATGAGCGGGCTGAACTTGATGCCCTTGCGGATATAAAGCGCGCCGATGCCCTTGGGCCCGTGCAGCTTGTGTCCCGACAGCGACAGCA
Organism: Xanthobacteraceae bacterium; assembly: GCA_049519075.1. Lineage (GTDB taxonomy): Bacteria > Pseudomonadota > Alphaproteobacteria > Rhizobiales > Xanthobacteraceae > BOG-931. Next base: position 14,266 of record JBEKRD010000074.1, read on the forward strand.
TGTCGATCTCGGTCGACTTCAGATCGAGCGGGATTTTTCCGACCGCCTGCACCGCATCAGTATGAAACAACGCGCCGGCAGCGTGAGCCTCCTTGGCGATCTCTTCGACCGGAAAGATCGTGCCAGTCTCGTTGTTCGCCCACATGACGGATACGATCGCGGTACGCGGCCCGAGCGCATTGCGATACGCATCGATATCTAGGCGGCCACGCAAGTCGACGCCGACGCGACGCACCTTGAATCCACGAAGCTTTTCGAGGTGGTCGACGAGATTGAGAATGGCCGGATGCTCGACGCTGGTCGTGACGATTTCGTCGCGGCCAATCTGCGTCTCGATCGCCGACCGGATCGCAGCGTTGTCTGACTCCGTGCCGCCCGAAGTAAAGACAATCTCGTGGTCGAACGCTGCGCCCAGCAATTGTTGCAGTTTTTGCCGCGCTTCCTTCAGCGCACCGCTGACCTCGGCGCCGAAGGCGTGAGTCGATGACGCATTGCCGAACTGCTCGGCAAAATATGGCAGCATCGCAGCGACGACCGCCGGGTCAGCGCGCGTTGTCGCGTTGTTGTCGAGATAAATGGGCCGCACGGACCGCCTCGTTCAATGCTGCGCCTTGGCTCCGCCGGGAACCGGGATGAGGCGCACAAACTCACCCAGCCGCTCGACCATGCGAGCCTGGATGCCTTCGAGCGTGGCACTGCTCAGCTTGCAGAAGACGCAAGCGCCACTGAGTTTGACCATGACCTTGTTGCCGTTGACCTCCACGAGTTCGCAATCCCCGCCATCCCGGCGGAGGTTGGGACGAACCTCTTCGATGACCGCCTTGATGATCCGGATACGCTCGGCTTCCAGTGTCGCCGTCTGTCTCGGCTCTTCAGATTCGGCCAGCATTGTCTCGCCTTTCGATCGCGAAGGTTTCAGCCGAACGACTTGCCGCAGGAACAGCTCGACGTCGCATTGGGATTTTCGAAGGTGAAGCCCGAACCTTCGAGCGCAACCACGAAGTCGATGGTCGTGCCGGCCAGGAGCTCGTGGCTTTTCATGTCGACAAACACTTTAACGCCGTTTTGCTCGATGACCGTGTCGTCAGAGTTAGCCTCGGGCACCAATCCCATCATGTATTTGTAGCCAGCGCAGCCGCCGGCCTCGACCATGATACGCAAGCCTCCGACCGGCTCGGCCGCGCCGGAGATCGCGCTACGAACCGCATTCAATGCACTGTCGGTGAGATTGATCATTCTTCGCTCTTCGCTGCTGGGGCACGACACGACACGAAATCGCAAGACCTGTGCCACGCGGTAACTTATTGAAAAGACGCTACTTCCACCTTTCGCTGCTGTTGCTTTTGCGACGCATGTCGGGTTTGCGACAGGCGCATACACGCCGGCGTCGCGGTAACGACCATGTCACGCACGCCGACATCGCAAAACGCGCGCCGCGCCGCGCCAAGTGCAATCGGCAGCAAAATTGCATGGCGGTGGGCTGGCGCTGATGCGTATCAAACCAAATCAAGACAGGGGCAAAAGTTTATGACGACGACGATTGAGCAGACCGCTCTTGGCCGGCTTAACAAAGAAGGTCGCCTCCTCAATGCTGTTCTCAAAGGTCCGACGACGAAGCCCGGTCGGTTCGGGTTTCGCGGCGACATCGCGCTCAAATTCCAGACTCAACTCGCCGACGAGAAGCGTCCACCGGAGAGTTCAATTGAGCAGGTTCTCACCATGGCGCGCACCGGCGAAAATACCATTCCGATCCTCGCCGGTTACTTGCACTCCTTCGCCTACTTGGAGACAGCGGTCGAAGTGCTGGATGGGCTCTTGAGCCCGGGCGGAGCATATTTCATGTATTGCAATAACATCGACTTGTTGGCGAATTACCGGATTACGCTTCGCGACATTCCGTTTTACGTTTTGCCATGCGACGAATCGACCGTCTGGAAGGAAATGCTCGATCTGATGAGCATCGACAAGAACGACATCAAAAAATTAGACACCGCCGGCAAGCTTGATTATGTGCTCGACATTGCCGTCGGCATGGACGCTAAATACCAGGCAATCACATATGAGGAAGGGCTTGCGCGAATGGCACCGGTGAAAAACAGGAACGAAAACCGTCCGGTTTAATGTCCGCCCGTTCGATCAAACCCCCTGATCGTCGCAGAACGTATCCGTTTGTTCCGTCGTTTCGTCGTCCTCGACGAGTGTTACGCCAGTGACGCAAATATCGTCGTCGACGATTGTCAGGGCTACCGGATCCAGACTGCGTCCTTTACAGGGCCCATCGACGCAAATCCCTGTACCGAGCTCGAACGACGCACCGTGCTTGCCGCACATTAGCCGGATGCCGTTCGGATCGAGAAACTGGTTGTGCTCCCAATCCAGGTTGACGCCGTCGTGCGGACACTTGTTGACATAACCGAACACCTGCTTGCCCCACCGGACCACGACGATCGGGAACGGCCGCCGCATCCCGCTCGCGTCGACGCGCATAAGGTGAAAGCCACGCGCCTTCCGGCTCGGGATATCGCTCATGCGGCAGACCACATAGGCGAGGCTCGTAGGGGTCTGGCCCTCGTTCAAACTGAAGCTCCGGTATCCTGGTCGGTTGTTGGGGACTGCAAATGCCTTTCTCGGCCTATCTGAAGGCCTTGCAAGTTTCAGGCAAATTTTGGTCCGACGATTCGGAACTTCGGCAGAAAGGGGATACGCTCGCAACTTGGCGACCGTGGTCGAAACTTGGCTCGATTTCTCCGTGCTACTCTTTAACGCGAACGGCCAATGACCGATAAAGACGCGATCATCGCCGCCAATGCGGCCTTCTATGCGGCGTTTACGGCCGGATCGGTCGATGAATTGGTCCGGCTCTGGGCCGATGGCGACGATATCTCCTGTATTCATCCCGGTTGGCCGGCGCTTGTCGGCCGGCCCGCGGTCATCGCCAGCTGGCGCGACATCTTGCTCAGTGCGAACCGGCCGCACATCGTCTGTCAGGAACCCTACGCGATCGTGACAGGCGACAGCGGCCATGTCCTCTGCGTCGAGATCATCGGTTCAATGGCGCTGGCGGCGGCCAATCATTTCAGGCGCGTCGGCGACGAATGGCGGCTCATCCACCACCAATCCAGCCCAATCGCCCAGATTGAGCGCCAGGTGGCTCCTAACGCGCCAGCGGCGAGCCGCCAAATTCACTAGCATTCTGGACCGCGGCCAAAGCTTGCCGAGTGCCGCCGGGCGGTTGGCACGAAACTTGATATTCGGGTCCTACGAGCTTTTTGGAGCGTAGAGACCGACATGAATGTAGCATTGCCGTTTGCCGAATGTTCCGTGGAAGAACTCAAGGCGCTGCTCGATGGCGGCACCTTGAATGTTTACTCGGTCGCCCGCCCGCTCACTGCGGATGCTCCCGTCGACCGCAGCGGCCTGCTTGTAACATTTACCTTCGCCTCGCCCGCCTTCGCGGCCGCCGCCGATGGTATCGAGCAACCGCTTTTCGCAGCCAATCCAGTCGCCGCGAGCAGCGTCGGCACGCCGGGATTTGCGCGTGCGCTCAAGGCCGACGGCACCGTGGTTGCCGATTTCTCGGCGGGTCCGGGTGATCGCGAGATCAAGTTCCGTGAAATTTCCTGCTCGCCGGGAGCGCCAGTCACAATCTCCCGCTTCAAATTCATCGCGGCAGAGAGCTGGCCCGAAAAACCTGAATATTACGATTCCAGGCCGCGCACCGGATACCCGTTGCCGCGGAATCCATAGCGCCTGCCATGATCGAACGGACGAGACCGCGATTCATGTCATTGAGCCACTCATCGGTCGGTGGTTCGGCGACGGTCGATTGTCGGTTTCCCGACAAGAAAGCGAGAGCGGCCGCATGAATATGAATAAGACGCCTTTCACCCCGGTCGCGGCCGGCGTCGAATACGAACTCCTCACCGCCGAGGACGGGGTCACGCTCGTCCTTCACTTCAAGACCGAGCATCTCGCCGCACATCTCGAGGGGGACGACGCGATACGCTTTCGCGCAGATTACGAAGCGATCAGGCTGCAATTCCCAAGTTGGCCGCCGGATCAAACGCTGGCTCAACTCTGGGATCAAGGCGGCTATAGCTGGCTTGCCGCAAAAGACGAGTATTACGCATGGGCATGGCTACACTGGTGAAGGTGACGCAGGACGGGCGCAGGCTGGAGGTCGTCGGCTTGGCCATTTGCCTCGATGGTCAGCTTGAGGCTTTTGAACTCATCGAGGTCAAGCTCCATCCCAATCGACGGGCGATCTGGAAGGTAATGCCGGAAGCGACCCACATGGCCGGGCGGGTCGCGCTCAGCCGCGAAGAAGCGGACATCGCCGTCGGTGCATTGAAGGAGGCGGACGCCCAGATTCTGGCAAGCCCCGCCGCCATCAACGAGCGTTTCCGAATCGCCGCGATGCGCAAGGCGTGCGAACAGGGAATCGAATAGCGATTTCGGCACGCCGCAGTTACATTGTTTAGCGGCGCTTTCGTGATGGAACCCCTAGTTCATTCTCGCATCGCGCCGACGATAGCCGCCGCCTTCGTCCAGATCGAATACATCGCCGACCTTCGGATGCTGTACCGGTTCGCCGGACAAATCAGGCAACAGGTTCTGCTCCGATACATAGGCAACGTATTGCGACTCGGCGTTTTCGGCGAACAGGTGATAAAATGGCTGGTCCTTACGCGGCCGCACTCCGGCTGGAAGTGCTTCATACCACTCTTCGGAGTTGGCGAATTCCGGATCGACATCGAACACCACCCCGCGAAACGGAAACTCACGGTGGCGAACGACTTGGCCGATATTGAATTTAGCAACGGATGTCTTGCTCATGGCTCGCCTTGATCGCTGTTGCTCGCGCCGGCGAGCGCCACCCCGATCGCTCTGCGCCGATCAGGCCGCCTCGGCTTTCGCGGTGGCATGGGTTTGACAATTCGTCGGGCAGACGCGAGAGCACGCGCCGCAACCGATACAGGCGCCCTCGTCGTTCATGACCATGATCTTCTTCTCGATCTCGTCATCCTCGTCATCGGCCAAATCGACGAGTTCGCCCTCCTCACTGAGGCCTTTAAGCGTCATCACAGAGCGGCCGCAGACCTTGAAGCAGCGGCCGCAACCGATGCATTTCTTAGGGTCAATCGCCAGCAGATATTCCGGGCGCCAATCGCGGCCGTCGCGAGTCGAGCAGGACATGGTGGAATGACCTTCTCGTTATGCCGTCTCGAGCGTTTTCAAGCTCGCGCGCTTTTTCTCCAATTCGGCGAAGGCGTCGTGCGCCTTCTGCGCGACGCTCAGGATCTGCTGCCAGTTGATCGGCAGTTCCTCTGAGAGGTCGTGCAGATCCATCTTCGCTTGCATCGCTCGCGCCGACAGCTTCTTGATCTCGCCCTTCAAGCTCTCGACATCGCTCATGGATCACCCTAGTACCTTGCCACTTCCGGATATTTTTCGACCATTTCGACGCCGGCGTTGACGTATTTTGCGCCCTCCTCGGCGAGCTTGCCGAGGCTGTCGAAGCCGAAGCGGTGGACGTCGCGCAGCTGCTTGTTGACGACGATGAGCCGTCCACCGATGAGCACCATGCGGCCGAAGCCCTCGTGGTGCATTTTCAACATCGGCGACACCATGACGCCGGTTGCCCGCTCGATGGCGAGCGCAACGGCGTTGAAAAACAGCTCGAGCCGCCAAACGGTGTCCGGATCTGGATCGCCGACGATTGGCAGCGCCCGACGCTTCTCCTTGTCGAGAATGTAGGGCTCCAGGAGATCAAGGTCGCTCTTGCTGTCCCAGCTGCCGTGTGTGTCCTGGGCGCGCCAGACCTTGATAAGCTCCTTGACGAACGGCGCTTCCGCCGCCGAGTTGGGTTCGATCGCTGCTGCGACTTCAGCCATGTTTGCCTCAATCCTCAAAATCGAGTGAACGGTCTCGGTCCTTCGACATGGCCTTGCGCAGCCACGGCGGTGGCGTGCCCTTCAACACATCCTCGATCTTGGCCAACAGGTCGGTGATCTCTTCCGGCTGATTGACCTTCATCGGATGAATATTGTTGGCGACGACCCGCGCCGCGCCCGAGCCGCCGATGGCCGCGACGTAGAGAATGGCGCAGTCCTTGATCGCCTCGATCTTGGGCGCGAGCTTGTCCTCGTTGCCGTCTTCCTTGAGATCGCCGTCGAACTGAACGGCCTCGATGAAGCTATGGCCCTGCGGACCGACCTCATAGATCGCGATATTCTTCGCCCAACCGAAATGGGCGTCGACGCGTTTCAAGTCCTGGGTGGCGAAAGCGATTTTCATGAGTTCGGCCTTTCCCTCGATTCACATCAGTGCAGCGCTGCCGCCTGATCCGTCGAAGGGTCAGGTTCACGATCCGTCCGCCAGGTGTCCGGCGTTGGCTCGTGGTTTTGTTCGCGATCGGCAATGATGAGGTTACTGATATTGAAAATCAGGTCGCGGGTGCCGCGATAGCCGACGGAAAGCTGATGCCCCGCGCCCAGTCGATCGAACATCGGAAAACCGGCGCGATAAAACGGGATCTTCAATCGTTCCGCCGCCTGCCGGCCATGCGAATGGGTAATCAGGAGATCGCAGTCTCTGGCCTTGGCGAGAGTCTCGAGATCCTCCAAATCGCCGATCAACACCTCATCGGACTTGATGCGCTCCAGCACGGGAGATTGTGTCGTCGTCACCGCAACGACCACCGCTGCGCCCATCTCGTGCAGCATGCTGCTCAGATCGAACAACAGATCCGGCTCGGCACCGATCGCGAGCTTGCGGCCGCCGATGTGAAAGTGCGAATCGAGCATCGCGTCGGCCAGTTGGCCGCGCTGCCGGCGATATTTCGGCGGCACCGGCCGGCCGCTGATCTCGCTGAGAAACATGATGAATTCATCATTGGGGACAAGACCGCACAGGCGCTCGAATACCCGGAACGGCGTGCCGGTCTTGGCTTGCATGGCCTCGGCCGCGCGCCGCATCTGCGCACCGATGGCAATCGTCCAGGACGCCTGGCCCATGGTCGCGATCTCGTCCACGCCAATGCCGCCGATCGTTGTCGGCACGAACTCATCAGGGATATGGCCGTCGAGCGAGCCCGCGAGATCGGGCAGAAAGGCGGGCTCAAGGCCGAAATCCTCCAGAATGGTCCGCAGCTCATCGAGATCGCCCGGTGTAAGGTGACAGCCTGGGAGCACATTGACCGGGGCCGGATCGCGCCGCGCCGGGTTCTTCGGCGCTTCGACCAGCACTTCGATGATACGCGCAACGGTTTTTTCCCAGCCGTCCTGGAAAGCGTCCTTGAAGTCGGGTGTCGACACATAGACCAGCGGAAAATTCGCAAACTGCGGATGCTTCTGCCGGATCAGTCTGATAAAACCTTCGACGTCGTCGCCCTTGGTTTCCGTTACCCCGGTCGAACAGATGCCGATGATCTCCGGCTTCGTTCGATTGTAGATATTAAGGATCGCCTTTTCGACGTTCTCGTAGCCGCCAAGCACCGTTGCGACTTCGCTCATCGCGGTCGTCTGCATCGGCACGGCTTCCTTGAAATGCCGCACGAAGAGCGTCAGTCCGAAGGACGTGCAGCCCTGCGAGCCGTGCAGCAGCGGCATCGACCCGCGCAGTCCCATGAACGCAAAGGCGCCGCCGATCGGCTGGCTCATCTTCAGCGGGTTAACCGCACAAGCTTTCTTTACAATCTTGACCGTCGCCATGGAGCGTCCTACTCCGCGGCCTGAAGAAACGGCACCGCCGAAACCTCCGCGGACACACCCAACGCGGCCAGAATATCCTCCACCCGTCCCGCGCACATGCCGCAGCCCCCCGAAGCGCTGGTGCGTTCTCTGACGCCATCCACCGACATCAATCCGTGGGTCAGGATCGCGTCCTCGATCGCGCCGAGCTCGACACTCTTGCAATTGCAAATCTTCCTGGCGCGCCGGGCTTGCTCGACAAGGACCGGATCGGCGGCCAACGCCGCGGCTTCGGCATCCTCCTGCGCGATCGCCTTAGCTTGCCAACTGACGACGGACGTATCCCAAGGTGCGGGCTGGCGAAGCTGTTCCCACATCGGATTGTAAAGCGCCTTGTCGATCTCCGCGACGAGTTCGACCATGCCGACATAGCCCATATAGGCGTGACACCGCTCCTGATTGATATCGAGCCAGGGCATCGCCGCCTTCAGCGCGACGAATTGCGACTTGCCGCCCGACAGCATGATGTCGGCTTTGGCGTCCTTGAGCATCTTGTACATCTGACGCGGCGTCATATCGTCGATCATATGGGCGTCCTCACCCATGATCTCTTTGATGCGTTCCTTGTCCTCTTTGGTGGATTTCTTGACGCTGGTGCCGACGAGTTCGAGTCCGGCCTCCTGCAAGGCGGCGACCACCGACCATGATTTCACGCCACCGGTGATGAGAAGGACCTTCTTGCCCTTGAAGCGGGGCTTGTAGGCCGCGATCGCGGCCCAGGCTTTGGCCTCCTCGCGCGCGATCACCGCCTCGGTCCGCGCCATCAACTCGTCGGGAGCGCCGCGTTCGATCAGGAGGCGCGCGATTTCGCGCAGTGAGTCGCTGGAATCCTGGATGCCGTAGAACGAACCCTCGAAAAACGGGATGCCGTAGCGTTCTTCCATCTTGCGCGCGACGTTGATCATTGCCTTGGAGCACACCATCATCGCCGCCCGGGCGCGATGCGAATAGGCCACCTCACGATATTTGGCGTCGCCAGAGATGCAGGACAGGATCCGAATGCCGAGCTCCTCGAATAGCGGCTTGATCTGCCAGAGCTCGCCCGACAGATTGTATTCGCCGATCATATTGATGTCGTAAGGTGTCGTGTAATCGGGCTCTTCGGTGCCGATGACATGATCGAGGATCGCTTCTCCCGCCAGCTTGTTGCCGAGATTCTTCGACCCGACGAAACCCGGGGCATTGATGGGAATGACCGGCTTGCCGAATTTTTCCTTCGCCGCCTTGCACACCGCGTTGATATCGTCACCGATCATGGCCGGAACGCAGGTCTGATAGACGAAGATCGCCGGCGGATCGTACTTCTCGATGATTTCCTTGATCGCCTTGTAGAGCCGCTTCTCGCCGCCGAACACGATGTCGGTTTCGTTGATGTCGGTGGTAAATCCGGTGCGCCAGATGTTGGAGCCCGACGATTTGGCGCCGCGATTGTCCCAGGAATTGCCCTCGCAGGCAATCGGACCGTGGACGAGATGGGCCACGTCCGTCAGCGGTTGCAGCGCGATCTTGGCGCCGTCAAAGGCGCATCCACCGGCGGCGCCTCCCGGTTCGAGCTGTTTGGTACAGCCCTTTTTCCGCTCGGCTTCCGACTTGGTCTGGTTCTTGGCGCAACCCGGTTCGTTGAAAACGCCCTGGATCGTGGTCGCCAGCGAACTCATTTCGTCTCTCCTATGCCCGGACAGGCTGCTCGGTCATTCGTCTGAGAAGAACCGAGCCTCGGCGAGGCGGCTACGCGCTCAGCGGATGATGTCGAAGCTGTAGTCCGTTTTCGCCGGAACGTTGGTATTCTTGTCGATCTCGTCGAAGATCTTGTCGAGGATCCGGACCAGAACATTCAGGCCGCCCTGATAGCCCCACACCGGATAGCGATGGTGATGGTGGCGATCGAAAATCGGGAAGCCGATGCGGATCAGCGGCGTTCCGGTGTCGCGCTCCAGATATTTGCCGTATGTATTTCCGATCAGGAAGTCGACCGGCTCGGTGAACAGCAACGAGCGCATGTGCCACAAATCCTTGCCCGGATAGACGTGGCAATTCTTGCCGAAAGGCGATGAGTCGAACAGCGCTTGCATCTTCTCCGCCCAAGCCTTGCTGCCGTTGGTGGCAAGCACATGGGTCGGCTCGGCGCCGAGTTCGAGCAGAAACTCCGCCAGGCCGAGGCATAGGTCCGGATCGCCGTAGATCGCGAATTTTTTGCCGTGGATATGAGCGCTGGAATCCGCGATTGCGTCGACAAACCTGCCGCGCTCGCGCGCCAACTCCTCGGGAATTTCCTTCCCGGTGATTCTCGACACTGCCATCAGGAAACGGTCGGTCGCCGCAACCCCGACCGGATGGTTGAAAGCAACGACTTCCTGTCCGTGCGCCTTGATGAGAGACAGTGTTTTCTCAGTGCAATATTCCTGCATCGATATCGTGGCCTTGGCGTGGACCGCGTTGGCGGCATCCTCGAGCGTGGTGCCGCCGTCGTACATGCGGAACTCGCCATCGGTCGGCGTGTCGAATACGTCGCTGTTGTCGGCGAGGATCGTATGCTCGACGCCCATGAGTTTGAAGATGCGCTTGATCTCGCGCATATTCCCGACCGTATAGCCGTCGAAACCGCCGATAAAATTGATTTTGTCGTTCGGCTGCCGCTCGAGTTTGGGCACCGTACCGGCCTTGCCGTCCCAGAAATGTTCCAGAATGCCCTTCATCGTGTTGTCGTAGCCGGTAACGTGGCTGCCGACGAAGGCGGGCGTGTGGGCGAACGGCACGTTATAGTCTGCGGGCACGGAACCCTTCTCCTTCGCGGTCTTGATGAAGGCGTTGAGATCGTCGCCGATCACTTCCGCCATGCAGGTGGTCGACACAGCGATCATCTTGGGTTTGTACATATTGTAAGTGTTGGCGAGCCCGTCGATCATGTTGTTGAGGCCGCCGAACACGGCCGCATCCTCGGTCATCGACGACGACACACAGGAACTCGGCTCCTTGAAATGCCGGGACAAATGACTCCGATAATAAGCGACGCAGCCCTGCGAGCCGTGGACGAACGGAATGGTTCCTTCGAAGCCCACCGCCGCGAAGACCGCACCGAGCGGCTGACAGGCCTTGGCGGGATTGACGGTCAGCGCCTCGCGCGCAAAGTTTTTCTCGCGATATTCCGGCGTCTTCGCCCATTCCCGCACCCGCTCCACCTCGGCCGGATCGCGTGGATTCTCGAACATCTTCTTCTTGTTCGCCAGCATCTGCTGGTATTCGGGCCCGCGGAAAAGCTCGAAGTGATCGAGCACGTGATCGGCATTCTGCGTCATGGTGAAACCCTTTCCAGATTTCGTCTCTCGATCATCGACCCCCGGCTCTTGCACCTTGGCGAGAGCCGGGAGATGTGTGCTACTCCGCAGCCATCAGGGTCGGCTTCGGCACCGTCTTCCAAGGTGCTTTGGCCATCTTCCAGATCGGCGTATTGATGGCCATGTCCATGTCGCGCGCGAAAATGGCGAAGCCGTCATAGCCGTGATACGGGCCGGAATAGTCCCAGGAGTGCATTTGCCGGAACGGCACACCCATCTTCTGGAACACGTATTTCTCTTTGATGCCCGAACCGACGAGATCCGGCTGGATCTTCTCGACGAACTTTTCGAATTCGTAGCCGTTCACGTCGTCGTAGATCAGCGTACCGTCCTTGACGTAATGCTGGGCGGTGCGCTGGTAGTCGTCATTATGGCCGAACTCGTAGCCTGTGCCGACGACCTCCATGCCGAGGTCTTCATAAGCGCCGATGACGTGGCGCGGACGCAGGCCGCCGACGAACAGCATGACGGTCTTGCCTTCGAGTCGCGGCCTATACTTGGCGATGACTGCGTCCATCAGCGGCTGGTATTTCGCGATGACCCGCTCGGCGCCTTCTTTGATCTTGTCGTCGAAGAAGCCGGCGATCTTGCGCAGCGATTCGGCGATCTTGCTCGGACCGAAGAAATTGTATTCGCACCAAGGAATACCGTACTTCTCTTCCATGTGACGCGAGATGTAGTTCATCGAGCGGTAGCAATGCAGTACGTTGAGCTTGGCCTTTGGCGTCGCTTCGAGTTCCGCCAGGCTGCCGTCACCGGACCATTGCGCTATCACGCGCAGGCCCATCTCTTCGAGCAGGATGCGTGACGACCAGGCATCGCCGCCGATGTTGTAATCGCCGATGATGGCGACATCGTAAGGCGTCGGCTCGAATTTCGGTGGCGCGTCGGGCGATATCTTGTCGAACACCCAGTCGCGGATCGCGTCGTTCGCGATGTGATGGCCGAGCGATTGGGACACGCCGCGGAAACCTTCGCAGCGGACCGGGATGATTGGCTTGCCATCATATTCTTTCGACTTGTTCTTGGAGACCGCCTCGATATCGTCGCCGATCAGACCGATCGGACATTCCGACTGAACCGTGATACCGCGGTTGAGCGGAAACAGCTCCTGGATCTCGTCCATGATCTTCGACAGCTTCTTGTCGCCACCGAAAACGATATCCTTCTCCTGGAAGTCGGAGGTGAATTGCATCGTCACAAAGGTGTCGATGCCGGTGGTGCCGATGTAATAATTGCGCCGCGCCGCCCACGAATATTGGCCGCAACCGACCGGGCCGTGGCTGATGTGGATCATGTCTTTGATCGGGCCCCAGACCACGCCCTTCGAGCCCGCATAAGCGCAGCCGCGAATCGTCATCACCCCGGGAATGGATTTGAGGTTCGACTTGACGCCGCAATCCGCCTTGCCCGCCTCTTGCACATTCAAGTGCTTGGCGCGCCTCTTGGCCGTCTTTTCCGGATAAACCGCCAAGACTTCTTCGATCAGTTCTTTATTTCGCGCCTTGATCTCCGCGACGCTTTCGGTTTTTGCCAGGCTCATCTCGATACCTCGTTCCGGTCGGTTATCCTTTGACAATCCGGCCCCTCTATTGCGAGGGACCGGATCGGTTTGTCATTTGCGCTTAGGCCGCGGCCTCGGCAGCTTCTGCGGCTAGTTCGGCGGCGGTTTTGCCGACGACCGATTCGTCGACCGGCTTCATGATGCCGTGCTCCATCAGCATGTCCTCAAGCTCGTCCATGGTGATCGGCGTCGGGATGATGCCCTTGCCGGCGTTGACATGGATCTTCTGGGCCAGCGAGCGGTAGTGACCGGCCTGCTCCGAATCCGGGGCGTATTCCAGTACGGTCATGCGCCGCAGTTCGGCGTGCTGCACGATGTTGGCGCGCGGCACGAAGTAGATCAGGTGGGTGCCGAGCTTCTTGGCCATCGCCTCTGCCAGCTCCAGTTCCTTGTCGGTCTGGCGTTCGTTGCAGACCAGCCCGCCCAGGCGCACGCCGCCGGAATTGGCGTACTTCAGAATGCCCTTGGAGATGTTGTTGGCGGCATACATCGCCATCATCTCGCCGGACATCACGATGTAGATCTCCTGCGCCTTGTTCTCCCGGATCGGCATCGCGAAGCCGCCGCACACCACGTCGCCGAGCACGTCGTAGGAGACGTAGTCGATGTCCTCGTAGGCGCCGTTCTCCTCCAGGAAGTTGATCGAGGTGATGACGCCGCGGCCGGCGCAGCCGACCCCGGGCTCCGGACCGCCGGATTCGACGCATTTGATATCGCGGTAGCCGACCTTCATGACCTCTTCGATCTCGAGGTCTTCGACGCTGCCGGCCGCAGCGGCCAGGCTCAGGATGGTGTCCTGCGCCTTGGCGTGCAGGATGAGGCGGGTGGAATCGGCCTTGGGATCGCAGCCGACGATGAGAATGCGATGACCCATCTCGGCCAGAGCCGCCAGGGTGTTCTGCGAGGTCGTCGACTTGCCGATGCCCCCTTTGCCGTAAAACGCGATTTGTCGTAGTGCAGCCATTTTGCTCTCCATGAACCGATTGCCAATGCGTCCCTCGCGTATGCGCGAGACT
>JBEKRD010000075.1:0-24159 GCA_049519075.1 Xanthobacteraceae bacterium
GGCAAGAGCCCGCCCAGCCGTGTGATGAGCACGAACCAGAACGGAAAGGCAATGATCGCGCGGTTTTTTCGCAGGCCGTGAACGATCAAATCGGCAGCCGATTGAGCCGACATTGCAAATGGCTTTGGGCCGGATTCCTGCTTCATCATTGGTGTTTCGACATATCCCGGGCAGATAACGCTGACTCCCACTCCCAGCTTGCGCAGTGCGCTTCGCAGTGCGAGCCCGTAGGTCAAGATTGCGGCTTTGCTCGCCGAATAGCTCGGCGCGTCCGGCAGCGGAACGAAGGCGGCGATCGAACTGACAATCCCGATCTGTCCATTTCCGCGCTCCATCAGTCGCGGCAGGATCGGCTGAATGGAATTCAAAACGCCGAGCACATTGATTTCCATCAACGAGTAGCTAGCGTCTGAGGACTCCATATTCGCGTTTGTGGGTCTTCCTGCCATAATGCCGGCATTGGCAATCAAAATATCGATTGGCGTATGCGCATCAAACGTTCGCAGCCACGCTTCCATTTCAGAGCGGGCCCGCACATCAATCGTCGCCTGAGAAACTACGGCGCCCAGCCTGCGGCAATCGTCCGCGACGGCATTGAGGCGATCGCCGCTGCGACCCAGCAATCCTAGAATAGCCCCTTCTCTCGCGAAGCAGAGCGCCAGGGCTTTGCCAAGTCCACTTGATGCGCCGGTGATGACGACAGTGGGTGGGAGGGAAGCCACGTAGCTGGGCTTAGACTTGCGCACTCAGAACGCGCGCTTTGTCACGCGTCACATGCAGCTCTTCTGCGGTCGTTTGGATGGCGGCTGCTAATTCCGCATCGGTATGTGTGGCGGACAAAAAGAAGCGCAACCGCGAGGCCTTTGCCGGCACGGCGGGATGCATCACCGGTTGTACATTGATGCCGCGCTCGAAAAGTCGCTGGGAAAGCATTACAGCCGGTAGTGAATCCGCCACAATGATCGGGCAAATGGCGGTCCCAGCCCCGGTGCCGGTGTCAAGGCCGCGTTCCAGCGCCAATGAACGGAAAGTCGCGCCGTTGTGCTGTAGTTTGGTAATCCGCTCCGGTTCCCGATGCAGGATTTCAAGCGCTTTAAGCGCACTCGCCGCAATCACCGGCGGAGTAGCGACGCTGTAGACGAACACGCCGGCGGTCAATTTCAAATACTCGATCAATTCATGGCACCCGGCAATGTAGCCTCCACAAGCCGCAAGCGTCTTCGACAGCGTGCCCATCCAAATGTCGACTTGGCGCGGATCAATACCGAAATGCTCTGCCGATCCGTAGCCGCGTTTGCCTAAGACGCCCAGAGCATGGGCTTCGTCGACCATGAGCCACGCATCGTGCCGGGATTTTATCTCGATCAACCGCGGCAGGTCCGGATAATCTCCGTCCATACTGTAGAGACCCTCGACCACGACCAAGACACGCTGAAAGTGGTCACGAGCACTCGTTAGCATCCGATCAAGACCATCGAGATCATTATGGGGAAACGAGCGCCGCGCAGCTCCCGACAGCACGCCACCCATGATGACGCTGTTGTGCGACAGCGAATCGCAAATAACGAGATCTTTTGGCCCGACGAGTTGACCGATCACCCCGAGATTGGTGGCGTAGCCGCTGACAAAGACCAGGCTTTCCGCAACGCCATAGTGCTCCGCGAGCGCCCGCTCGAGCGCGTAATGCACCGGCCGTTCCCCCGACACATGTCGGCTGCCGGAGGCTGAAACTCCGTAACGATCGATGGCTTCCTGGGCCGTCGCGATGATTTCCGGGTGACCATTGAGGCCCAAATAGTCGTAGGATGAGAAATTCAACAGCGCTCTGTCGCCGATTTGCGTATGGGATCCCGCGAGGCCCTCATGGGTACGAAAATAGGGGCTCGCGATACCGAATTTCTCGCCAAGCGAACGGTAGAACCGAAGCTCGTCATAACCCGGAAGGGTGGAGAAATCGGTGTTGCTGGGCTTTTTGTCGATGCCGGTTGATGTGACCGAGCGGGCCTCACGGATCGCCTCGACGCTCCGCAGCAGGCGCTCCCGGGATGCGTCGGCCAAAGGGGAGGCTTTCCTACTCAAGAGCGCGCGCCTTTCACTTTAGTGGCGGCAGCACTCACAAGCTCCTCCAACGCCGCGATCTCGCGCGGTTCGGCCTTCTCGAAATGGCGCTCGGCGACGGATTTAGCCATTGTGCTTTCCTCAGTCGGCACAAGATCGAGTTGGCAGATTATTTCATTCACCAACCCGGAAACCGTAAGCGTTCCGATCGAGCTTGTCATCGCAACTTGGATGCCGAATGATTCTTCAAGACTCATTGCAAATTCAAGAGCCATTAAAGAGTCAAGCCCGATCTCGCCAACCGGCCGAACGCGGCTGATTTCATCCTCACGAGCATGGAGGACTCGAGCCAACTGGGCAACGATGACGCCGGTCAAGGCGCGTCGCGTGATCTCAATACCCTGAGTCTTGGCGATGGCATGGAGGTCTATAAGAGTGGCCGCCGCTTCGCCGTCCAACTGATTGTTGCGGACGAAATTTGCATAGGTCGGCGATTTCAAAACCTCCAAGCGATCGGCTGCAAAGATACCTTCGCTCGGCGAGATGGTGACCACGGCGAGTTCTGGCGTCGACGGCAATTCAAGCACTTGCGCCATGAGATCCAATGCCTCCGCAGCCCTCATGCCGCGAACCCCCAGCAGTCTCTGAAAGCGGGAGCGCAGCATCTCCGAGCGCGCCAGAACGCCGACATCGGTAATTGGTCCCCAGCCGACCGCTAGCGCAGTGCGCCCTTCTTTCCGGCGGCGACGGGCTACGCCCTCCATATAAGCGTTTGCGGCGACGTAGCTGGCTTGGCCGGGATTGCCGATTAATGTGACTACGGAGGAAAACAGCACGAAATAATCGAGTGTCATTCCATAGGTTAGCGCGTCCAGATTGTCGACGCCCGCGACCTTCGGCTCGAGCACACGACCGAACCGCTCCTCGTCGAGGTCTGAAAGCAGTCCGTCGTCCAGCACCATAGCCGCATGAAGTATTCCAGCGATTGGCGGCATTGTCGTCTGGATATGTCCGAACAGCTTCTCCACGGCCTGCCGGTCTGCGATATCGCAGGGTTCGGCATAAACCTGCACGCCGTGTGCAGAGAGATCGGCAACGGCCGTTTTTGCTTCTTCCGTCGTTGCCCCGCGTCGGCCGATCAGTACGAGGTGCCGCGCGCCCCGCTGCGCTAACCATTTTGCGGCCTCCAGTCCAAAGCCGCCGAAGCCGCCGGTGATTACGTGTGTGCCGACGGCGCTCACAGTGAATGGTGGATAAGGTTGCCGGACGAAATCTGCCTCAGGCGGTTGTACCACGATCTTGCCGACGTGACCGGAGTGCTGCATCAGGTGGAAGGCGTCACCGAGGTCGCCGGCGCGGAATAGGCTGTACGGCAGCGGCGTAAGAATGCCGCTCTCGAAACGCTGCATAAGTTCTGCGTAAATCCTGCGGGCGATATTATTCTTATTAGCCATCAGCGGTGCGAGGTCGACGCCAAAATAGCTGATATTGTTGCGGAACGGTCGAAGACCAATATGGGTATTGCTGACGTAGTCCCGTTTACCGAGTTCAACGAAGCGGCCAAACTCGCGCAAGCAACTTATGCTGCGCTCCATGGCTTCTCCGGCAAGACTGTTGAGAACGACGTCGACGCCGTCTCCGGTGATGGATCGTACCTCCTCAACGAATTGCATCGAACGCGAATCTAAGACGTGGTGGGCGCCAAGGACCTTAAGCAGGCTGCGTTTTGCCTCCGAACCAGCCGTGGCGATCACGCGCGCGTTGCGCACGAGCGCAATTTGGATTGCCGCCATGCCGACGCCGCCCGAACCGCCATGGATGAGAACCCACTCGCGACGTTTCAGCTTCGCCTGCTTTACCAAGGAGTAGTAGGCGGTCATGAAGGCCACCGGAATGGTGGCGCCGCTTTCGTAACTCATGGCATCGGGTAGTTTTGCGGTCTGATCTGCGGCCACGGTGACGTGGGTCGCGAACGCTGCAGCAGCAAAGGCTGTTACGCGATCGCTGGGCCGCAGATCACGAACATTAGCCCCAACGCGAATGACCTCGCCGGCACATTCGCAGCCTAGCGTCGGGCCCGCAGGACCTTGTTCCACCATGTCGTCGGGTAATAGCGCCAGCATCCACATCAAATCACGGAAGTTCAGTCCCGTGGCTGCGACTGCTATCTCGACCTCGTTAGGACCCGGCGCCGTGCGCTCTATTGGTTCCCAACGAAATCGCTGTCCCCCGGTAAGGTGTCGCTGTAAGCGCGCGGCGCCGGCGGCTCGCACGGGAGAGCGATCCAAAACGTGTTTGATCGCCTCTGCACGTACGGCGCGGATCGTGCCACCATGGATCTGTAACTCGGTTTCGGGCGTTCCAGAAAGGATAATGTCGCATAGCAACTCGCCGGCGGCGCCGTTCGATGGTGTGACGACGTCGATGCGCCGCATATCGAGATGCGGGAATTCATTTGCCAGGGTTCTCGAGAACGCCCATGCGCCAGTTGCAAGCGGATTAATAATTCCGGCGTCATTTGCCAGGGCATTGCTGAATACGAACCAGATTGTGGCTCGTGCGGACCCGAAGCGTTGCGCGCAGGCTTTCATCTCCAGGCAGCATGCTGTGAGTTCTTCGACGGCGTCGGATGGCATCGAACTTACGGTCAGGACATGCAGCAGCGTCGTCGGTGCCGGATCCGAAAAGTCCAAAGTTCGCGTGAACGCCGCCGTCACGCCCCGCCGGCGCAACAATCTGTCGATCAGCTCTCCGATTTCTGACGTGGACCGTGAATTTGAGTTGAATACGAGCGTGCATTGCGCTGCCGGCGGCGGGACGACTGTCGGCGCATTATGTATCGCCTCGGTTCGAACGCTGTCTGCCTCGGCGACGATGAGGGCGGAGAGACCTCGATCTCGCCGGAGAAGGTGCGCCTTTGCATGAACGAAACCGGCCTGTTCCAAGGCCGCCGGCCATTGGTCGAGCGGTCTTAGGCCATAGGTGCAATCGGGTCCCCCAGTAGGACCCGCAGCTTGATCACATTCAAACGTGAGCTCGCGGAACAGGGACGGGAGCGGCTCAAGCGCCAGCAGAACGCCACGTGGCGCCAAGAGTTGCTGCACGCCGATGAGACCAATGCTGTCGGGAAGGCGATGAAGACTTTCGACAGCAAGAACGAGGTCATATTTACCGAGCTCTGAAACTCCATCGGCGCCGCGCAGCGTAACGTGGCCGTACTTTGCCAGCGCGCCCTCGGCGCTGTCGAAGCGCCGGCGGCTCGGCTCGATCACCGTGAGCCCAATGTCCCGTTTGCGCTCCAGGGACAGCAGCGACTGTGTCAGGGGGCCAAAGCCAATCTGGATGATCCGCAGCGCGCGGCCTTTCGGCCACAAGGCGTCGTCGTCAAGCAGCCGCTCGAGAAGATCGGTCGATTCGCGCAGCGACACCGACGCCGCATCGTAGAAATCAAGCACGCTGGCCGATAGCGCTGATTGCGGCGAGAGCGTGCTGGTGGGGCTGGCTTGGAGCTGTTCGGCAAGTCCGCCGATCGCACTGAGGATGAAGATCTCGGCGACGCGGTCCGGAAAATGGACCGCCAATTCGTGAATCACCGCCGCCGTGCGCGGCATCAGGGAGTCCTTGACCATCTCCCATCGAACGTCGCTGCGTTTGACGAGCTTGGCAGCCTCAAGGTTCGCCAATAGACGCTCTAGCCACGGCCGCGTTGCCGCCGTGACCCTGCCGCTTCCGATAAGTGCATCAAGGTCCACCCATCCTGCATCTGCCAGACCCGTCGCGAGCTCGTAAGCCGCGGCGGTGGCGGCGCCTTCAATGAGGAGGTCCGCTTCGTCGGAGGTCGCGGCTTCTTTGGCCAAAAGACCACGGCGGCGCGCGCGCTCGATAATGGCGGCGCCGTCGCAGCCAGCGCCGCTTTCGCCGAGAATGGTGCCGTCGATCGGCTCCGGCAGCTCGACGAATGCGTTGGCCTCGAGCGAACTATTGCGGCGAACCTGGACGGCCTGGCATCGAACTTTGCGCAATACGGCGAGCAGTTCTTTGTCGGGCCCGAAGAAATAGTAATTAGCGAGAATCAAACGATCGCTTCTATGCAGCACTTCAATTGTGGCACTTTGCGGCGTCCCGCCAACCACGAAGAGCGCCGCTTCTTCAACGCGAACCGGAATATAGCTGACGCCGCGCTCGGGCGCGTGCAGCTCAGCGAATACGGTCTGTAATCCGTGGGTACATGCGTCGAGGCGGATCGGATCGAGCACGAAGTTGTCTCTGATGCCTTTGCCCGCAAGCTCGACATGGATGAATCTGTCGTCAAGGACGATGGCGCGATCAAGCAAGCGGAACGCGGGGCCGTAATGCAGTCCACTGGCTTCAGCCACGCGATAGATCTCATCGCGGTCGAATCGGCAGCCTATCCTGTTTTCTGGTATGCGCGGCGCGACCTGGTGGCTGTGGTCGTGGAGGATCTTGCTGCGGCAATGCAGTAGCCACGCGGCCTCTGAGAGCCGAGGCCGGCTGAAGATCTCCAATGTGCTGGAGTTGGGCGATATCCGCGTCATGATTTCGCGGGTTTCGCCGTTCGTCAAATCGAGAGCTTTAAGAATTTCGCAGTCGACAATTCTGGCGGTGCTGCCGCGAAGCCACGCGCGCGCAACGGCCAGCGCGATCTCAACAAATCCGGTGCCGGGAAAGATGATGTGTTCGCCGACCCTATGATCGGCCAGCGCCGGAAACAGAGCAGTGTCAATGTGGGAATACCATTCCAATGAATCGCGCGAGTATCGAACACCGCTGAACGGATGCCGTTCGTTCTCGATGTAACCGATCGCCTCCGAGGTCGGTACAAAGCGAAATTGCTGTTGCTGCCACGGATAGAGCGGCAATGAAATTTTGGATCCAGGATCTGCTCCGAAGACCGTGGTCGGATCAAGTTGGGCGCCACTGATCAGAGCCTTCGCGATGACCTTGCCGACCGGGTCCTGGCCCGGATCATTGCGATCGAGAACCGAGATCGTGACAAAGTCGTCAGCTTCGCCGAATAGACTGGTTTCAATATGCTTGAGCAGCATGCCGCGCGGGCCGATTTCGATGAAGAACCGCGCCCCAAGCTTGGCGACTTCACGGATGCCGTCGAGAAATTGCACCGGCTCGCGGATGTTGCGCCACCAGTAATCCGCCCCAAGACGCGACCCCGGCAAGCATGAGCCGGTCACGGTGGAAACAAACGGCACCGCCTCATTATGCGGCCTGATGTGCTTGAGATCGGCGATCAGCGGAGCCTCGATCAGCGCCATAAAGGCCGTATGAAACGGGTAGTCGAGGTCGAGGTCGAGGAGGGCGATGCCGCGGTCCTCGGCGACCCGTTTGAGCTTTGCAATCGCTTCCGTCGAGCCCGCCAAAGTGGTGGCGCGAGGATTATTGCGCGCCGCGATATCGAGGTTGGCAATGCTGTCGATCAGTTCATCGACGACCTCGGGCGCGGCAAGGATTGCCGCCATGCGTCCGAGACCGCGGACCGTCTCTTGATGAGCGCTGCGGAAATGAATGACTTCGACGGCGGTCCGCAGATCGAGAACGCCGGCGGCTTCAGCCGCGGCAACCTCGCCGACGCTGTGACCGATCACCGCCGCGGGCTGTATGCCGCGGGCTTTTAGTGCCGCCGTGATCGCGCTTTGGATGGCGAAAACCAGCGGCTGCGCCACACGTGTGAGTCCAAGGCGGTCACCCAGGCGTTCGCCAAATAGCGCCTCCTTCAGCGACCAACCCGCGATCTCACGGAAATGATCGTCGACATTATCGAAATGTGCGCGAAACGAGGCGTTATGGCGGTAGGCGGAGATGCCCATTCCCACCCAGGAGCTACCATTGCCCGAATACACAAAGGCAATGGGCAGCTCTTTTCCGATTGCGGTTCCGGCGTCGAGTTGCGGGTGTTCCGACCCCGCTGTGAAAGCCTCGAGCGCTTCGAGAACGTCTTCGCGTCGCTTCGCAGAAATGACCAACCGATTCGAGAGAAAATCGCGGCGGTGCCCGATCGCGCTTGCTGTCGTGGCGACTTCCTGGTCCGAAAGATTTGACAGCCGCTCAGAGTAGTTCTGTGCCAGCGCGACCAAAGCCGGCTTGCTCGCAGCCGATAGAGCAAACACATCGCTGCCGCTCTTGCGCCGCTGTGCGGCTGGTTCGTTGGACTCTCTGCCGGGCGCAATAATGACGTGGGCATTGGTGCCGCCAAAACCAAAGGAGTTCACGCCAGCGCAGCCACGCGCCGTATCCGGCAGCAAGTGCGGCACGTCGCAAACCGTCAGGTTTAGTCGGGTGAAATCGATGTTTGGGTTGGGCGCCTGGAAGTTCAGGGACCGCGGCAGGATGCGGTGGTTGAGCGCCAAAAAAGCCTTCAGCAGTCCCGCGAGCCCGGATGCCGGCTCGAGGTGACCGATATTGGTTTTGATCGAGCCGATCGGCAGCGGCGTAGAGCGCGCCTGGCCGAGACTGCGGCCGACGGCGCTCGCTTCGATCGGGTCGCCAACCGGTGTGCCGGTGCCGTGGGCTTCGACGAAGCTCAATCGCTCGGGGTCGATCCCGGCGCGGGAGTAGATGCGAAGGAGCAGTTCTTCCTGTGCCTTGGCCGAAGGGAGCGAAATGCCGTTGGTGCGCCCGTCCGAATTAACGTCGGAGGCAAGAATGACGCCGTGGACCGGATTTGCGCTCGGTACGCCTTTACGCAAAACGAGCACGACCCCGCCCTCGGCGCGGACATATCCGTCGGCGTCGGCCGAGAACGCGCGACACAATCCCGTTGGTGAGAGCATCGACGCCTGGGAGAAGGTGACGAACTGTGCGGGGCTGGCGATGACGTTGATCCCGCCGACGATTGCCGTCTCGATTCGGCCTGATCGCAAGGCTTCGGTTGCCTGGTGAAGAGCCACCAAAGACGAGGAACAGGCGGTGTCCAGCGTGACGCTCGGGCCGTGTAGGTCGTAAATATAGGAAATCCGGTTGGCGAGGACGGCGAGTGCATTACCGGTGGCAAAATGCGAATCCGCCATGGCTTGGTCGCCGCCGATCGCGTGCGCGTAATCGGTCTGCGAGGCCCCGACAAAGACGCCAATATCGGTGCCGGCAATCGCGGACGGCCGGATCCCAGCGTCTTCGAGCGCTTCCCAGGTGAGCTGGAGCAGGATCCGCTGTTGCGGATCCATCTGCGCTGCTTCGCGCGGTGAGATACCGAATACGCTTGGGTCAAAGCCCCAGACGTCGTCAAGAATGCCGGCAGCCCAGGTATAGCTCTTGCCGCGCTCGTTGCGTCTCGGATGACCGTAGCGGGCCAGAGCAAAGCGGTCGGCGGGCACTTGTGAGATAGCGCAGCGGCCCTCGAGCAGGAGCGACCACAGGTCAGAGACGCTGTTGGCACCCGGCAACCTGCAGGACCAGCCGACGACGGCGATTTCGTCATGCAGGTAATGAATTGGAGCCAAGCTGCCCTCCGATCCCTCGCGCCGACGGAGCCCTCACTGCGCGCCCCCCATCTAAGGTTGTACAACTTGCGCTCACACAGTCTAGAATTGATTCTCCCGCACCGAATGATCTATAGCACCGTCGGCGATGGGGCTCTTCCGAAAAAATGTGAGTTCTCGCGCGTCTAAGGGGTTTGCGGATTCCAACCCATTGATAATTTTTAGAAAATTGTCATGGGCTGTTCAGTGCGGCGGCAGTGGAAGGAGCAAGCACGCGACGTCGAGAAGCGCTACGATCACGTATCGCTTACCGAACTCCGGCGCTGATTCGATTTTAAGCGCGGCGAGTGACGGGACGGCAAAGAGCCTTGGGTAGATCCGCAGACGGATGGGCGAGTGGGGATGCCAGAGATTTTGCCTAAGCGGTGGAACGAGGGGCTCTTACGGCCCTTTGAGCGTCCAGCTTTGGCGTGGCTTGCAACCCACATGCCGCGCTGGGTCGCGCCTGACCACTTGACCGCTGTAGGCGTCGTGGGCGGGCTTGTGACTGCTTTTGGCTTTGGATTTTCGGGGCGGCATCCGGCGCTGTTGGGGCTCGCCACATTCGGCCTTGCCATCAATTGGTTTGGCGATTCTCTCGACGGAACGCTGGCGCGGCTGCGAAAAATCGAGCGGCCCCGCTACGGCTATTACCTCGATAATGCGATCGACTGCTTCATCGCTCTCCCGGTTGCCGTCGGGCTGGGATTTTCAGGTTACGTTCGGTTCGATGTCTGCTTTCTCAGTCTCGCGATTTACACGATGATATCGGCGCTCACATTTTTGCGGGCGAATGTGACCGATGTCTTTCAGATCAGCTACAGCGGTGCCGGTCCAACCGAGATGAGAGTCGTGACGGCGCTGTTGAGCGCTGCGATATTCTTCTATCAGCCCTATCCTTTCGATCTGGTCGGAATGACGGTGAAATATCCGGACTTGATCGCGCTGGCCTGGTGCGCATCGGCCATCGTGACCTTCTTGGCGTGCATGACGACGCAAGTCCTGCAGCTTGCGGCCGAAGAACCGGCGCGACCAAACGAGACCGGTTCCGTGGCTGCGCCACCGATTATTTCGGAAAGCAGTAGCATCGTCACTCACCAAACGTAGTTTGGCATCGGCATTGCCTTGCTTGATTAAAAGACATCCGATCGCGCTCGGCGCCCTGTTTGCGAGCCACATACGTTCGTCGCGCTGCTATCCCGTGGCCACTGCCGTCGCGCGGGTGGTCTAGTTGGCGCTCGTGCAGCTTGATCGGACCGGAGATTTCGTTCCGCTTTCTTTGCAACGTCGTGATGGTGCGGATTTCCGGCGTTATCCTGGCCGCGCAATCAACTGGCGGCCCAGAAGTTTCGTCGAATTCGTCGCCGGCATGGTGTGCCTGGCGGCAACGGTGCTCTTCTCGACGTACTGGGCTTTGATGCGCCTTAACGTAGCGGCATCCTTGAGCGCGCTTACGGGAATTGAGCCACAATACTGCAGCATAGCACGCCACCGGACCCCTGGAGATTCGCTTTGGCATCGATGTTGGCTCCCATCTTCGAATCCCGAAGGCCGGCCGTCCTCCAGTAAAGCCTCGTTCCCCGGAAATGACCCAAGCAACCGGCTTCATGGAGGGAATCGTTAGGAATTTGGCGTCAAATCGGGCTGTAGGGTACGATTCGGTGGAGCCACGCGGTTGGGGCCGAAGCCTTGCCATGCTATTGTAATGGCTTCTTAATTCGCGTTGCAATGTATTAAGAGGCCAGCAAATCGGGGATGGGCGGGCTGTCGGATGGCACAGCATTTTCGATCCGGGACAGTTGTCTTCGCGGTAACATTGACGCTTGCGGGCTGCGGCGGCCTGCCGGCGTCTGGACCGCTTGCGACGGACATCGTCTCAGACCAGTCATCCCAGGGGCTTCTTGGCGGCTACGTCGTCGTGGATGTGGACGAGCGCGTCGCAAGCGTTAGTGCGTCGCAGCCACGGCAATCGTTCAAGCGTGTTTTCACCAGTGGCAGGCCAGCTCCCGATTTGCGGATTGGTGTATCTGACTCGGTCGTCGTTACAATTTGGGAAGCGGCAGCCGGTGGCCTGTTTTCAGCCTCGCCCGATGACCGTTCCATGTCGGCGGGCTCGCGGACCGCGACAATTCCGGAGCAAGTTGTCGCCAGGGATGGAACGATCGAGGTCCCATACGCCGGACGCCTAAAAGTCGCCGGTCTTCGTCCGGCCGAAGTCGAACAAGAAATCGTCGATGCGCTGGCTCACAAGGCGATCCAACCCCAGGTCGTGGTCACGATATCCAAGAGTCTGAGCAACACCGTTGCCGTGGAAGGTGAGGTGAGCACCGGCGCCCGCATTCCCTTGACGACCAAGGGCGACAGGATCTTGGACGTCATTGCCGAAGCCGGCGGGATTCACATTGCTGCAAGCGACGCCTTTATCCGGCTGACGCGCGCACGACGCACGGTTTCGGTCGCGTACAATGCGATTTTGGAGCATCCCGAAGAGAACATCTATGTGATGCCTGGAGATGTCCTCACCGTCGTGCGCGACCCGCAGACCTTTACGGCTTTCGGCGGCACTGGGAAAAACGAACAGGTGCCGTTTGATGCAGCGGGGATTACGCTTGAAGAGGCCATTGCAAAAGCCGGGGGCCTTCTCGATTATAGAGCCGATCCCGCGGGCATCTTCCTGTTGCGCTTCGAACCGACCGGACTGGTCGCCCAACTTGCTCCGAAACGCGATCTGCCATCCCGGGGCAGCCTCGTGCCAGTCGTCTACCGCCTAAACCTGCGTGATGCGAATTCGTTCTTCCTGGCACGCTCCTTCCCGATGCGGGACAAGGACATATTATACGTGGCAAACTCCGCGTCCGATCCGGTGCAGAAGTTCCTCGGCCTGGTCGGCACGATTACGGCACCGGTGATCTCGGGCGCCGTGGTTTATGGAGCGACCAAGTGAAGCGTTTTTTGGCCCAAGCCGTCACGATCTGGGCGCTGACGCTCATCGTTCTCATTGTGCAAGTCGGGCCCGGATCGGCCGATGGCTGGATGCACCCCCATCACTACCGACACCATGTCGCCTATGCCGAGTATGGAGCCGATTACGGCGCCTGCCGCACTGGTTGGTGGCAAACTTTGCGCTACGGACACGTCAGGCCGGTGTGGGGGACTTGGTGTCGGTGATCGAGCGCGACCCATCTGCGTGAAGCTTTTCGACTGCCGCAGAGCCCAAGGGCGATAAAAACTTGGGATCGTGGGGTTTGATGCTCTTCCCGCGCCGCCTGTTTTATTATTGATGATGGTCCTTATGGTTCGCGGGGCACGATGAAGGGCATTATTTTGGCCGGAGGCACCGGGAAACGTCTCTTCCCAGTGACAGCCGTTGTTTCGAAACAGCTTTTGCCCGTGTTCGACAAGCCAATGATCTACTATCCGCTGGCGACGCTGATGTTCGCGGGTATTCGCGATATTCTGATCATTACCACTCCGCAAGACGGTCCTTTGTTCGAGCGATTGTTGGGCGACGGATCGGATCTCGGATTGCGCTTCTCCTATGCCGCGCAGGATAAGCCGCGCGGGCTGGCGGATGCGTTTATCGTCGGCCGCGAATTCGTGGGAACCGACCAGGTCGCGCTCATTCTCGGCGATAATATTTTCCACGGTCACGCATTGCCGGAGCAACTGGCGAAGGCTGCTGCACGGACGAAAGGCGCGACCATATTCGGATACGTCGTTAAGAGCCCCGAGCAATACGGCGTCGTGGAAATCGATGGCACTGGGCGTGCATTGTCGATCGAGGAAAAGCCCGCCCGACCCAAGTCGAACGTGGCGGTGACCGGTTTATATTTCTACGACAACGATGTCCTCGATATTGCCAGGATCCTTGAGCCGTCGCCGAGAGGCGAACTTGAGATTACCGATGTCAACACTTGCTACCTTGCGAGAGGCGATCTGCACGTTGAAATCCTTGGGCGGGGTTTCGCCTGGCTGGATACGGGTACCCACGCTTCATTGGTTGAAGCCAGCCATTTCGTGCAGATCCTTGAGGAGCGCCAAGGGGTGAGGATTGCCTGCCCGGAGGAAATTGCGCTACGCCTTGGCTATATCTCGCGCGATCAATTTTATAGACTTGCGCAAAAATCCGCGCAAAGTAGTTACGGCGAATACCTTTTATCGGTCTACCGGTCCTTTTCGAGTTAGAGGGAACTTGGAACGCAAGGGGGGGCTTGGACGTCGAGGGGACATGCGCTTTCGTGGTTTTACGATCTTTGTGACGGGCGGCGCCGGGTTCATCGGATCCGCGATCATTCGCCACTTGCTGGACGAGACCGAAGCGTTTGTCGTTAACATCGACAAGCTCACCTACGCCTCGAATCTTGATTCCATCCCGCAGGCGCAGGGACACCCGCGTTATACGTTTGCCCAAGTCGATATCTGCGACGAGACGGCACTGCGGATATTATTCGATCGCCACGAGCCGCAAGCCGTGATGAATCTTGCGGCGGAGAGCCATGTCGATCGATCAATTGATGGGCCGGCCGAATTTGTACGCACCAATATCGTTGGGACTTTCACCCTATTGCAGGAGGCGCTGCGATATTGGCGTAGCCAAGATGCCCCGTCGCGTGCGTTGTTTCGCTTTCTGCATGTCTCGACCGATGAAGTTTACGGATCGCTCGGCGCGCAGGGGCTATTCAGCGAGACGACGCCCTACCGGCCGAACTCGCCCTATTCGGCAAGCAAAGCCTCGTCCGACCACTTGGTGCGCGCCTGGCGTGAAACCTTCGAGTTGCCGACGCTCGTGACGAATTGCTCCAATAATTACGGCCCGTATCAGTTTCCCGAGAAACTGATCCCCCATATGATCATTCGTGGTTTGGCCGGCGAAGACCTGCCGGTCTATGGCGACGGACAAAATGTTCGCGATTGGCTTTATGTTGAGGACCATGCGCGGGCCTTGACCAGCGTGCTCCAACACGGCCGGGTCGGCGAAACCTACAACATCGGAGCGCGAAGCGAACGCACCAATCTCGATGTCGTCCACGCCGTTTGCGATGGCCTTGACCAAATCCGACCCACCAACAGAGGGCCGCGACGTGCATCTATTAAGTTTGTGGCCGATCGGCCCGGTCACGATCGTCGATACGCCATAGATCCGACCAAGCTCGAACGCGAGCTTGGCTGGCGTGCCGAGCAGGATTTTGAAACCGGTATCGAAAAAACGATTGCGTGGTACGTGGCGCAACGGCATTGGTGGGACGATATTCTAGCGCGTGGATATAAGATGCAAAGGTTGGGCGTCGTCTAGGGCGGCGCGTGTCGAACTTCTGGCTGCACGATATTCACCGCTCACTTGACGGCTAGCACGTCATTGGCGCAGTGCTTTCGCCGATGAATCAGGACCGCCAAGAGCGATCGCATTTTGTCCCCGAGCAAGGGATCGAATGTTTGGTTGGGCGAACTATCGTCGGGACGGCGCCGGCGTGGTTGCGTATCGAACCCATCGCCGAGCTGGCACGCCACCGTTGGATCGAGCTTCGCTATTCATCGAGCCTTTTCGACGAACCGGTGCGTCCGCTCATCCGCTTTGTCACGGTAAAGGCCGACACGATTACGCAGCCGATGAACGGTCCGATACTCGGCTCAGCACGATGGGTCGGTCGTATTCCGGATTTGACTGTCTCTGTGTCGATCAAGCCGACACAGGGCAGCGGTCCATTCGCATTCCGACTCGATAGCATACGTCCCATTCCGCGCGCGACGCTGGCAGGGCGGGGGCTGCGAAGTCCGGATTGGCTTTACTGGGCGGCGCGGTCGCGCCTCCTAAACTCGCGACGGGAAGCGTGGCAAGCGCTGAAGTTCGCAACAAGCGGCACTGCCATGGGCGATTACGCCCAATGGCGAGCGGAGTACGGTCGTCCGATCGACCTTAATGGGCTTGACCGTCCGCGCAGCGATTGGCACGTCGGACCGGTCTTTCGGCTCATCGTAAGACTCAAAGGCGATGATCCAGAGCGGCTGGGTGTGACCATTCGATCGCTGCGCGGCCAAGTTTACCCGCGGTGGTCGCTCTGTGTCGCGGCCGACGAAAAAACTCCGCCTCTCCTGCTAGACGCATTCCGCCAGGAGGCCGCCGACGATCTGCGGTTTTCCGAAACGTCGCTTCATCTCGAGCCGTCGAAGCTGATTGGCACGACTTTAGGCGGCACCGATTTTGTGGCGCTGATCGATAGCGGCGATTGCCTGCCGGACTACGCGTTGGCGGTCGTTGCCGAGACCGCTGCGCGAGAAACCCAATGCGACCTCATCTACTCCGATGAAGATTGCATTGCGCCGGACGGTAGCTTGGCAGATCCCATTCTCAAGCCGGACTGGAGTCCGATTCGTCAGGCGCAGTTGGGTTATCTTGGTCGCCTTACCTTCCTGCGATCGCGATTGATCGCGCCCGGCCGTTTACGCGAACTCTTGGCCGACGAAAGCGCAACGATCGACGGCGTTTGCCGGGAACTATCGGGAACCGCGACCAGGCATATCCGTCGAATTCTCTATCATCGCCAGAATCCGCCTACCCGCACGCCCTTGCGGGCGACGGGTCGGAGGGGCGGTGGAAGTGATGATCCGTCGGAATGGCCCGAGGTCGCCGTCGTTATACCGACGCGTAACGCTGCCAAGCTTCTGGCGGACTGCATGGATGGATTACGGAATAAGACGGATTACCCAAATTTCGAAACCATCGTGGTCGACAACGGCAGCACAGCACCCGACGCGGTTCGCCTGCTGCAACAAATTGCAGTGGCCGCGCGAACGCGCTTGCTGCAGCATCCCGGTGCTTTTAATTTTTCGGCGATGAGCAATGACGGCGCGCGAGCAACGGCGGCGCCTGTTCTTTTATTCCTCAACAACGACATCGCTATGCTCGAACCAGGCTGGCTCAAAGCTATGGTGCGCTGGGCAATCCGGCCGAACATCGGCGCGGTTGGGGCCAAGCTTTTGTTTCCGAACGGTCGCCTTCAGCACGCGGGCGTCGTCGTGGGATTCGGCGGTATTTCCGGTCACGTTTATCGGCGCTTGCCCAAAGACTATCCAGGGTATCTCGACCAGCTCACTGCACCGCACGAGGTTGCGGCGGTGACCGGAGCCTGCATGATGGTTCAGCGATCGAAATTTGAGGCAGTCGGCGGCTTTGACGCCGAGAACCTACCGGTCGACCTCAATGACATCGATTTCTGCCTGCGTATCGCCGAGCAAGGTTGGGTCAATATTTGGACACCTGAAGCCATGCTGATCCACCATCAGTCAGCGACCCGCGGCATCGACAGCGATCCGTTTGCGCTTTACAGGAAGGAGCGTGCTTACTTCGTCGAACGATGGTCGCATGTGATCCGCGACGATCCGTATTTCCATCCTGGCCTTTCGCTCTATGCGCATGATGTCGCGTTGGCGTGAGCTGATCAGGAGCCGCGGGCCGCCCACCACGTTGGGCCATCTTAATCGATGGCCATTTCATTCTCGTTTTAAAAAGACTGTTCTGAGCTGGTGAGGTCATCTGCCAATTGATCGAGTTCGATGCCGAGCGCGAGATCCCATTTTGACGGTTCGATCCCGAATGCGCGTCCCAACCGAGTTAGATCCAGGCGGGAATTTGCTGGTCGCTTGGCTGTGGTCGGGTAATCTTTCGTCGCAATCTCCGCAATGCTTTCGACTGCAAGTGAGACGCCGCGTGCTTTCAAGCCCTCGACAATTGCGACGGCAAATCCATACCAACTTGTCTCGCCCGACGCCGCCACGTTGACCAAGCCTTGCGATTCGGAAAAGCGACCGGCGAGGGCCGTTCTATCCGTACCAACAATGCTGGCGACCGCGTGGGCGATGAGCGCAGCCGAGGTCGGTGCGCCAACTTGATCGGCAACAATTCGCAGTTCTCTACGTTCCTTTGCCAACCGCACTATGGTACGCAGGAAATTTGTGCCGTGTGCGGCGTAAATCCACGATGTGCGAATGATCAAATGCGGTCCACCTGCCGTGCGAACCGCATTTTCGCCCGCGTACTTGCTTGCGCCATAGACGGATAACGGATTTGCGGGATCGATTTCGCGCCATGGCCGCGAGCCCGTGCCATCGAACACATAATCGGTTGAGAAATGGATCAAGGGCACGCCCCGGTCCGCCGCCCAGCGAGCGATTGCCGCAGGGGCTTCCGCATTCACGCTAAACGCCAGCTCCTTCTCGTCTTCGGCGCGGTCAACCGCGGTATAAGCGGCAGGATTTATAATCAGGTCCGGCCCAAAATGGTCTAGCGCCGCGGCAATCCGGTCGGGCTTCGCCAGATCGAGTTGGTCTCGTCCGGCAGCAATAACGGTGTCTGCGGGAAGAGGCAATTTGAGAAGCGCGCCGCCGACCTGCCCGGTTACTCCAGTGACCATCAAGCGCATTGCGCCAGTGCTTCGTACGTGGGCAGCATCATCGCGTCCGCTAGCAGTGGTGCCGCGGCATCGCGTGCCGATAAAGAAGGGGAATCTACGCCCCAGTTTATGCCTATTGCGGGATCGTTCCAGCGCACGGCTATCTCATCAGACGAGCTATAATAATCATCGCATTTGTAGAAGAAGTCGGTCGAATCCGAGAGGACCAGAAAGCCGTGTGCAAAGCCCCGCGGCACCCACATCTGACGGCGATTGTCCTCGTTCAATTCAACGGCCACGTGGCATGCAAATGTCGGGCTGCCCACGCGCACGTCGACCGCGACGTCGAGCACGCTGCCGCGTAGGACCGTCACGAGCTTGCCCTGGCACCTGGGATTTTGAAGGTGGAGCCCGCGCAACACGCCGCGAGCTGAGCGGGACAAGTTATCCTGCACAAACGCACCATTGATGCCGATCGATCCGTAAGTGTCATGCCGGTAGTTTTCGAAAAAGAATCCCCGCTGGTCGCCGTGAATCTTCGGTTCAATGAGCAAGACGCCAGGCAGTTTAGTTTGGGTGACTTTCATGCCTACACAGACCTATTTAAATCCGCTGTTGCGTTCAGCCCGCGTTGTAATGTGACTCGCACGTTGCGGGCCTTGTACCCCTTTTTATGTGCCAATAGAAGGATGGGCGGGTATCATTCAACAGATTAGCAATGTCGCAGCCGCTCATCAACTTGGCTTTTCGGACATGTCTCGGTCGCACTTTACGTGACAGCGAATTAAGAATGAGGTTCGCGTTGATTTGGTCTCACGTTTGATGCGCCGGCCACGATTCGCTACGCCAAAATCCGTGGCATCAAACATCGTCCTTGGCTCGCAGCGTCGCTGGCCTGACGAGCGACAAAGGCCGTTCCGATCGAGATGTAATCCTCCGTGCTCCGATCAGAAATTCTGCAATGCTCTTCCCGACGCTTTATTGTCTCTCCGCAACGAACCGCTTCTGCGCCATCAGCTGCCTCGCCAACCATCAGCCTTGGCGGCAGCTATACCGCTTGTGTGGAACATCAGGTAATTGCGATCGATTCATTGGCCGCTGCCTCACCGCGATCCTCTTTGTTTGTGGCAAAGACGGCCAATTTTGTCATCGTTCCGGACTGCACTCAACTCTCTGGTCGTGCCGAGATGTGATCGCCCTTTGTTGATTCCTCGTCGAAAGCCGAAGGTTTCGGCTTCCATGTCACTGCCACGGCCAAAATGCGCCACGCGCAATTACCGCGATGGGGTGGCTGGTCCGGCAAGTAGAATCCTTTCATCCGTCGGCAGTCCCATGGGTACGAACGAGCCCAAAGGACTTTTTGTGATGCCTGTCACACCGACGCGGAAGTGATTTTTGTATATTTTAGATGGAGGTGTCCGATGAATAGAAACAAGTCGACAATCACCAAGAGGTGCGTGGCGAATGGCCAGCGCAGTAAACTGGTAGAAAGCCTCGAAGTCGAGAATGCCGAGCTTCGCGACGAAGTTGTGGCGTTGATGCTGCAAATTCACGCCTTGCGCGGTGGCCGACCCGCCTCGCGTTTAATCACCTTCTCGACGAAAGATAATCTCGACCGTTGGACCGTTTGGCCAGAATAGGCGTACTAACTTCCTCCTCGCGCGCGCCGTCTTCAAGCCTCATCTTCTCGAGCAAAAGATGGATTAAGATCCTCTTCAGGCGCGAGTTCTCTAGTTGCAATTCGGCAATCCTGTCGAGGTGTTCGCTCGGCCAGAAATCGCGGGCTGGAGCGACCAGCAGTGAGGGGCACGATAATTGGGCGGTACGCCATCGATGAATAGTCATCACGCTGACGCCTAGCACCTTAGCGATCTCGGCTTGCGGTTGTCCCGCTGCCGCAAGGGTGCCCGCCTCTCTCAGTTTGATCGCAATTTCAGCCTTGCTGTGACGTCTTCTCTTTTGCCGCGCCAGCTCTGCTGATGATCGAATGTGGCGTCCGTTCACTTGACCCGACACGTACCGGTCCTCTGATTCCATTAGCTCACCATATAACAATACTACTTTGCGTCTGAAATGCGACAATAAGCATCCATACTGATGGGTGATTACGTTCAATCCTGTCGCGTCTTGTCGTAGCAGCGAGCAAACGTCATGCGCCGCTTACGAGCGCCTCGCGCGGTCATAGTAAATGCAACAGGCAAGAATGCCGCGCCGGTCACTAGCTGACGCGGCAGCTTGACGCCCGCCAACATAATCCCCTTCATAAACGGACACCATGGCGAACAGTCGGTGCGTGGGTTCAGGGCAATTTGCGGAGAGTCCAGACTCCGTCCCGATGCACCCTCTAATGGTTCGCTGCGATTCTAAGTCGAGCGCGTTAGATCGGGATGTCCGGTCAGTCCAAACGAGCAACCACGATGAGTCGCTTTACTCGGTGAGTCGTGTATGCACTCAGGAATGTATCGTAATCTCTGAACGACACGCAGCCGTTCGACTGCCCGTTTGGACCAAGCATGAAACTGTGGGCGAGCAGCCCTGTTCTACCCAAGGTTTTTTGATCGTCGACCGGAATGAGGCGTAGAGCGCGCACACCGTGAAATGGTCGCTCTCGCAGCTGGAGATTGTAAATGTTGGGAGGCGTGGGACCGATATTTACCCCGTCGACTCGATCAGGATCATCGAGGCTTTCGCCGAACCCCGAATGTGCCTCGAGTTTAGTCCCGTCCGGCATGTAAACCGTATGGGCGCTAATGTCATAAACCGCCGTCCATTGATCGTAGCGACTCGCAACTTCTGTTGCATCTAGCTGGCTATCATCCGTAGCGGCAGAGGCGAGCCTCACCAGAGAAGGCGAGAGCTTCCCAAGAAGCTTCGTAAAGAACCTTTCAATGACATTCTTACTATCGCCTAACGGACTTTCAGTTGGTTCAGAGTTATGAGTGCCGGTCTGTGAGATGACCGATTGTGGCATATGCTGTAGGGTGGGATGCGCAGTAAAAACCAATTGCCGCTCCACCGAAGGATTCTCCACATCTTTTACCGCGCTGCTGGGGTTCACAGCTGGCGCAGGCTGGAATGGTGATGTGACAAGAGATACCGTGGCGATTGCTTGCTGAAAGTCTGATAGCTGCGAGAGGGCTTTTGAATAAATCTCGCGCGAAAAATAAACATCAAAGCGAGAGTCCAAGAATAAGTTGTAGGGCTTCGGATTGGTGCTTAGCAGGACCCGTGCTGGAGCATGTCGATCCAAATGCGGTTCAGCAAGAATGGTACCGAGAAGCCAAGCGAATAGACAAGCGGTCGACGTCGCCGCCGCGACACGCCACGCGCAATGGCGCACTGCAAACGGTTCGGATTGATCCGTCCCAAAATAATGACGCATGCCGCGCGTCATTAGCATTGTCCCCTCCCCCGACCCAGATCAACTGGGTTTCCGCGCGATGCCCCCAACTGTGGCCGAATCAGTCCCCATGGCATCCAGCAATTGACTGCATCATATCTCATGGACCGAATTAGGCAATTCGGTGGCGGTCAGATTAGCTAAGAGCACAGTGTCAACCCCTAACGGGAGATGCCACAGCGGCGCGATGTCGTTCGCGCCGGGAGCGCGACGGGTTCCTTATAGCGCTCGCCCGTGGCCATCATCGCCCAGGCCATCCGGACGATCTTATTGGCGAGCGCGATGGCAGCGACCTTGCAGTGGCACCCTTGTGCCGGTGGGGTAGCTGTCCACAGCATGCAACAAGTGCGAAACGATATTGATGGCCGACGCTCGGCGCCGCAGAAACGAGCCAATAGGAAGAGACTCATGCACCGCGGCAGCTCATTCAAAGGGACATCTCGCGGTCGGTTGAGTGACGGCGCGGAAAGTGCTAGTCGATGGCTCGGAGTGACTCCTGAACACACTCCTTTGGTCACCAGTAACGAATCGCCAATACTGCGATTAGTCTAAACAAACGTCTAGCGAGCCGGCCACATGGACACTGTCGACCTTCTCTGTGCATGTCCGAAATGCAAAATGGTCTACGAAATTGTTCGTCATCATGTGCGGCCGGCGACCGAACCATATTGCGAGGCATGTCAGCAAGCGTTTCCCGTTGCCGACGCCGATGATTGGCTTACTTACAGGCGAGTCAGTACCAAATTTGAGCGAATAGAGTAGTGTCGCTCAGGCGACCCCTGACCTTCTGCTTGCAGGCGAGAACACGATCTGCTTGCAGGCGAGAACATGATCCGACGGAGAAATATAGGTGTCCGCCTTCGGCATTTAGACGAAGCCCGACCGGCCGCATATCGTGCCGCCGTCCTGACTGTGTATCGACCGATTGGTCGGGACGCAGGCCGTGACGCCGTCAGCCTCGCAGCCCGCGGCAGGCGTGCCACTAGCCGGCATCGACCGCGACCGACACAATTGAAATGCTGACCGTATCCTTGGTTTCCTTTGCCATTGGGTATAGCTGGCGGGTGTCATTGGACTCGCCGGTCACCTCATGATGGACGATGAGGGGTGTGTCGGCATCAATAGCCGTTTGCACATTGCAGGACAGCGGCTTTTATTCCTTGCCAATCCCGATTGGCTGGTCATCGAGCTTGCCCTCTACCAGCGTGGTGCGCTCCTCGGCATCGAGCTCGGCGGCCCGCCGATCGAGTTCAGCGCATCGTGATTCGAGCCGCGAGAGCAGTGGCGTTCTTCCTCGTCTTTCGGTAAGCAAAGAAGCCGAGGCGGACGAAGCCGGCGATCATCGCGCAGGTCGAGGGCAGCGGAGTCGCCGTTTAAGAGACATCGTCGATATGCGTCTTCGGGGGCGTTTGCAGCGATGAATTCAAGCGTATCACGTTGAAAGAGTAATGTTCCAAAACTGTCAAAAGGCCCTGTGTTTGACCCTGAGTGGACTGTCATAGCTTAACGCGCCCATCTTCTGTGCTTCGGCCACCGCTTCGCCAGCAACGACAACGCCGCATAAATCGCACTGAAACGCGAGCAGGTCGGGCAATCCGTTGGTCGCGATCGCCCGCGCATATCGCATAGACATGCCGCAGTGTGCACATGACACCGGTGCGTGGTCTTCCGAAGAATCGTGATCCACGTTTGCATTCTCGCATACGTTAAAATTGAGTAGGCGTCCTCTGAGGTAAGACTGTCGCAGAAAGCTTTTACAAAATCGCGCCAACATTTGTTCAAATTCTAACTGTCGCGCGCCGTCGATATGAAACGACCATGACTTAGCGCGTCGTCGGTAATCGGCCTCTTGGACTAGTGCCCAGTATGCCCCCAAATGCCGCCACGCCGTTCGGGGCCTTCGTTACATCGCGCTTGAAATCAAAGCGGCCGCAAACTGATGGGGTGGATGGCCCCTGTCCGGTCTCGTATTCCTAGAGCGGGTTGGATACCCAATATAAAAACTATAATAAGCGCAGCGCCGACGGCCGCCAGGGCTGCGCTCAGGCCACTTAATATGGCGATCTCTGACCACGTCATGGTGCCGTTAAAAGCAAGAAACCGGCCAACACAGAATCAAAGAAGCCCCGAGGATACCAACTCCGGGGCCTCCGTGTTTGCCGGGGCTCAGACATGACCCGAGCGATACGACGGTAGGGGTAACTACTTGCCCAACGTAAAAGGGGCCGGGCCGTTAGAAAGCCGAAGGCTGAAGCTGAGTGGCCCCAGCACGACCGGCCATTGATACATGACCTGAACATCAACGATATCGCCCGGATTTCCCGTGCTGTAATTCCAGGTATTGGTCACATTTCGGTTGGCGTCGAAAGTGAGCGTCGGCGTGGCTGTGCTGGCCGATGAAAACGAGCTGGAGTTCTGCACGTTGATCATGAAATTGCCGCAGGTGAACAGCGCGCAGGTTTGGCCGCAGACCCAGGTGGCGAATTGCGACTGGGTCATGCCTGCGGTCTGGGCCTGACCGGTCATGATATAGCGGCACGCTCCTTCGGTCGTCTCGTCCAGCACTCGGCCGGCAAAGAATACCAGCGCCGTCTGGACAGTGCGACCAAGAGCGCAATGAACGGCGCTGCGACGAGCGCGAATTCGACCACCGTCGCGCCGCTGTCGCAGCGAGCGAGATCTTTGCATCCCCGGTTTCGCTGGTAAGCCTCCGGTGAGGACCGCGGATGGCTACGCTCAGTGAAGTCCGCAGCATTTCTTGTATTTCTTACCTGAGCCGCAGGGACAGGGATCATTCCGGCCGACCTTATTAGCCGACGTGAAG
>JBEKRD010000076.1:0-24087 GCA_049519075.1 Xanthobacteraceae bacterium
GAATGGATGAAGGCGCATCCGGGCGACGCCAAATTCGTCAATCAGAACGCGTCCGGCCAGATCGGCGCTATCCTGTTGCAGAAACTCACCGGTACGCAGGCGCTGATCGTGCCCTATCGCGGCGCAGGTCCGGCGCTCAACGACCTGATGGCCGGCCAAGTCGATCTCGCGGTGTTCCAGGCCGCCGTGACCATGCCGCAGGTGCGCGCCGGCACGCTGAAAGCCCTGGCCAATCTATCGCCGCGGCGTTCGCAGGCGATCCCGGAGATTCCAACCTCCGACGAAGCCGGGGTGCCGGGCTATTACATGTCCGGCTGGTTCGGGCTTTACGCGCCCAAGGGCACGCCGGCCGATGTCATCGCCAAGCTCAATGCCGCCATGGTGCAGGCACTCGCCGACCCGACGGTGGTCGCGCGTTTCGTCCAGCTTGGCCTCGACGTCGCGCCGCGCGAGCAGCAGACGCCGGCGGCCCTCGCCGCATTTCAGAAGGCCGAGATCGAAAAATGGTGGCCGATCATCACGGCATCCGGAATCAGAGGCGAGTGAGCGACGCGGCGATTTGCGGGATCCCGTTACCCGCTACGGCGCGGCCAAGCGGCTTGCAAAAAATTTGGACGCAAGCGCGATCGTTGCATTGTGGATCGCCTCGCGGTCGACGCCCGGCCGGTCGACGCAGAGCCGCGGCATGGCGCTGCGCCCGGCTTCGGTGCAATCGTCGAGGAAGGTATAATGGTCGACGCCGCCCGGAAATATCGTCAGTTCCGCATGCGAAATTTTCGACGCGTAATATTTCGCATTGGCGTCGATCGGCACCACGCTATCGTCGGCGCCCGCGACGATGGCCGCAGGAATGGCGATCGCGCTCAGGCTTTGCGGCGTCACGGCAGGACCGACCGCCGGCGCCATGGCGAAGACGGCGCGGATGCGGGGATCGCGGTAGGATTTGCCGCCGTCTAGCAGCGCCTGGACAAAAGCCGGATCAGAGGCAGTGAGCGCGTCGGCCTTGGCGCGCAGATCGGGAAATTCCGGCGGCGCCTTGCAGCTGACTTGATCGGGCTCGGCGTTGCAGGTCTTCTCGAACAGCCCGAACGAGGTGATGCCGCCGGCGAGTTCGATCATGGTATAGCCGCCGAGCGAAAAGCCGGCGGCGCCGAGGCGCTCACGATCGATGCGGGGCCCGAAGTCCGGATCGGCGAGCATGTCGTCGAGCACCGTGCTGATGTCCCTGGCGCGCTGCCACCACAGTACGAAGCCCTGCACGGTATAGGGCTCCATCGCGTTATTGCCGGGATGATTGACGCCGGCGACGATGTAGCCGCGCGACGCCAGCGCGGTTGCGAACCAGGCCAAGGATTGCGCCGTGCCGCCGGTGCCGTGCGACATCAGGATCAGCGGGAATTTGGCCGGGCTTGCCGCAAGCTTCGCATTCGGCGCCGCGGCGGCGGCCTCGAACGTCGCGGTACCGACCGGCGGAATCATTTGCGGTTTAGCGTCGGCGCCGCTTTCGGCTGGATACCACACCACTTCCAGGAGCGCATGCATGCCCGCGCCGCGCCATTCGTAGGGTTCATCGGGCAGGACGTGACGAGACGCAACGCCGACCTTAAAGGCCGTGCCGTCCAAAGTCTGTGCCCGGCTGCCGTTCGCACAGCACAGCGTCACCAGGAGGTAGGGCAGGGCAGCGAGCTTCCAGTTCACCATTGGTCACACCCTCAAGGCCTGCAACTACCGCCAACCGCCGCCGCCGTTCACATAGACGGTATCCGCGGTCATGAACGGGCAGGCGTCCGAGCACATGAACAAAACCAGTTCGCCGATCTCCTCAGGCTTGCCGAAGCGCTTCATCGGCACGTCGTCGAGGAAGCGCTGCACGAGCTCGGGCGACGAGTGGGCTGCGTCCT
The DNA here is from genome assembly GCA_049519075.1 of Xanthobacteraceae bacterium. Lineage (GTDB taxonomy): Bacteria > Pseudomonadota > Alphaproteobacteria > Rhizobiales > Xanthobacteraceae > BOG-931. The sequence goes on from JBEKRD010000076.1 coordinate 1,902, forward strand.
GGAACGGCGTCTGGATCGGGCCTGGCGAAATCGACAATGCGCGGATGCCTTGGCTGGCGAATTCGCGTGCCACACCCATGGTCATCGACACCACCGCGCCCTTTGCCGCGGCATAATGGATCGACGTGGCCGGGCCGCCGCGCCGGTGCGCCATGCTTGCCATATTGACGATAACGCCGAACTTGCTGTCGAGCATATGCGGCAGCACCGCCTGCATAGCATAGAGCGTGCCGTTGACGTTAAGGTCGAATGTCTGTTTCAGGAGTGCGTCGTCGATCTCGAGAAATTTCGCGCGGCGGATCGCAGCGCCGGCAGAATTGAACAAGAACTGCACGCTGCCGAAGGCTGCGACCGCGCGCTGCACCGTTTCGTCGACTTGCGGCCGCAAACAGGCATCGACCTTCACGGCGAGCGCCTGACTGCCCGCGCGGTTGACGGCTTCCGCGGTATCATGCGCACCCTGTTCATTGAGATCGGCACACACCACATTGGCGCCCTCGCGCGCAAATATCAGCGCCGTGGCGTGGCCGATGCCGCTTGCGGCGCCGGTAATGATGATGGTTTTGCCGGCAAAATAATCCGGTGTCTTCGGCATGGCGTTTCGTCCCGTTCCCGTTCGAACCCGCAGTCTGCCCCGCCGCCGCCTGCGCCACAATCCGGGTGCCGATCGTCGATTATGCCTCTCCCGGAGCCGTCCGCGCGCCGCTAGAGTGCCGCCCCACACGCAACGGGAGGAATACTGCCATGCTGCATTGGACCGCTTTCGTCACCATACTCGCCGTCCTCGTTTATTTTTACACCGGCTATCTCGTCGGGCGGGCGCGGCAGCAATACGGCGTGGCGGCGCCGGCGATCATCGGCAATCCGGATTTCGAGCGGGTGTTCCGGGTGCAAATGAACACGCTCGAATGGATGCCGATCTTCCTGCCGTTGGTCTGGCTGTTCGCTTATTACCTCAGCGATAGGGGCGCGGCCGTTCTGGGACTAGTGTGGTGCGCCGGCCGCGTACTTTACATCTTCGGCTACAGCAAAGCCGCCGCCAACCGCGGACTTGGCTTCGGCATTCAGGCAGTCGTTTGCCTGGTCCTGCTCATCGGCGCGCTTGCCGGCATCGTCTTGACGCTCGCGCATAACGGATGAGGATGACGCCATGCCGTCACGCACACCGATCGAATATCGCGACGCTTCGCCGCAAGTCCGCGCCGTCTTCGACGATATCAAGCGCGCGCGGCAGGTCGAGGATGTGAACAATTTCTGGAAATATCTGGTGCACGATCCGGCAACGCTTGCGCGCACCTGGGCTAGCATCAAGGAGATCATGGCGCCCGGCGCGCTCGATCCGCTCACCAAGGAGATGATCTATCTCGCGGTGAGCGTCAGCAATGGCTGCGCTTATTGCATCGCCAGCCACAGCGCTGCCGCGCGCAAGGCGGGAATGAGCGAAGCCATGTTCGGCGAGTTGATGGCGGTCGTCGGCATGGCCAATGAAACCAACCGCCTCGCGAATGGCTACCGCGTGCCGGTCGACCGGGCTTTTGAATGACGTTTGGTGGCAGTCGTGTAAGTGGAAGTATATGGAGAAGTACCTATCCGTTATTTTACCCTGATTTCACCGAGAAAAAATACTGTAATCTTTACAAGCACTTTTGGATTCGGTCGGAACTGGGAAACCACATGCTGAGCAGGCTATCGATCAGCGTCTTGCTGAAATGCGTCATCGCGGCACTGGGCACCGCAATTGTGGTCATGCTGGCGCTCAGCGCCCGTGAATCTTGGACCCGACTGAACGCGGCCAACCGCATCGCGACCGTCGCCAATGTCTCGAACTATATGTTTACCGCGATGAACAGCTTGCGGGTCGACCGCTCGTCGACTTTGCGCGATTTGTTGGCCGACCGGCAGCTGACGACGATGGGCACACTGGTCAAAGACACGCGGGCAACCGAAATGCCGGCGCTGGCAAGCATGTTGACGGCGCTGGCGGCTTCGGACTTGCCGGACCGCGATCAGGCGGTGGCCGACTTTAACCAGCGGATCAAGCGGCTCACCGAGTTGCAGCAGCAATCGGCCGCCGCGTTCTTGCAGCCCAAATCGGCGCGCCCTGCGGCTCTTGCGCAAGACTATGGCACGGAGGGAAACGCTTTGATGGCGGCGCTCGATAAATGGGGCACGCAATACATTAAGCTGATCTCGCTGCAGGATCCGTACATCGACCAGTTGATGGACATCAAGCAGCTCGCATGGGTCGTGCGCAATACCGGCGGCGAGGCATCGGTCGTGGTCTCCAACACGCTTTCCGGCCAGCCCTTGCCGCCGGACGCCTTCCTTACTTACACGGCCAATGTCGCCAAGCTAGACGCCAGCTGGACGGCGCTAAACGAAATTGCCTCGCGTTTGTCGATACCGGCCGGCTTCGCTGCCGCGATCGACAAGGTCAAGCAGGACTATTTCGGCAGCGGCTATCCCGAAACGCGAACCAAAGCGCTCAAGGCGCTGATCGCGGGCGAGCCGACCGGCTACACGGCGGACACTTGGTCGTCGATGTCGGTGGGAAAGCTCGCGACCTTGCTTGGCGTCGCTACCGCAGCCCTCAATGCCGCCGAAGCGCACGCCGCGGCGCAATCTGCCGCAACCAAGACCGACCTTTTTCTGCAGTGCGGCCTGCTTGCCGCCGCGATCCTGCTCGCCGGCGGGATGATGGTCCTGGTGTCGCGTCATGTCACCGGGCCGCTGCGCGCGATCCAGGCCGCGATGTTCAAGCTCGCGGGCGGCGACTTCAACGTCGTGCTGCCTGGCCTTCAGCGTAAGGACGAGATCGGCGCGGTGGCCAATGCCGTCGAACGGTTCAAGGTGCTGGCGGTCGAGAAGGCACGCGACGCGGCCGACGAGACGATGCGGCGCCAGCAGGCCGAGGCGGATCAGAAGGCGCAAGCCGCGCGCGCCGAAGCCGATACGCAGGCGAGGACCGCGGCGGAGCGCGCCAGGACGTCGGCGGAGCAGGCTCGCGCCTTCGGCGCGCTCGGCGTAGCGCTCGGCAATCTCGCCGACGGCGATGTCACGTTCCGGCTCACTGAAGACATTCCCGATGACTATAGGCAGATCAAGGACGACTTCAACGGGGCGATCGGTCGTCTGCACGAGACAATTCAAGCGGTCGCCGGGACTACGAGCGATGTCGCCAATGCCGCGGGAGAGATTTCGACTGCCACCAGCGATCTGTCGCAGCGTGTCGAAGAGCAGGCTGCGAGCCTGGAACAAACTTCGGCCTCGATGGAGGAGATTTCCGCGACGGTGAAGACCAATGCGGAGAACGCTCATCAGGCCAATGAACTGACGAATTCCACTCGCGACGTGGCCGACCGCGGCGGCAAGGTGGTGGCCGAAGCCGTGACTGCGATGTCGCTTATCGAGGAATCTTCCCGCCAGATCTCCGACATCATCGGGGTCATCGACGAGATCGCGCGGCAAACCAACCTGTTGGCGCTCAACGCTGCGGTCGAAGCGGCCCGCGCCGGCGACGCCGGCCGTGGCTTTGCGGTGGTGGCCTCGGAAGTGCGCAGCCTTGCCCAACGTTCCTCGGAGGCCGCCAAGAACATCAAAGACTTGATCGCCAAGAGTTCGAGCCGCGTACAGGAGGGCGTCGGCCTGGTCAACCGCGCCGGCACTGCGCTGAGCGAGATCGTGGGTTCGATCAAGCAGTTGGCCGGGATCGTCGCCGACATCGCCAACGCCAGCGCCGAGCAGTCGAGCGGTCTCGATCAGATCAACAAGGCACTGGCTCAGATGGACGAGGCGACGCAGCAAAATTCCGCGCTGGTCGAGGAGAACGCCGCGACCGCCAAGACACTCGAGCAGCAGTCGCGCGACATGCAGGAACGCATCGCGTTTTTCCGGCTCGATGGCGACGCCGCGCCGCCTGCCGCGCGCGCACGCTCCGCAGCGGCCTAATCCGACACGGACCGCCCGTCCAGCCGAACCAGCCAGTTTCATTTAATTGCAAAGAAAATGCGCGAGCGCAGTTTAGACAGGCGGCAACGACTGTCGGTTACATGTCTCGCCCATTCACGAGGCAAAGTGGCCAGCATGGCTACTGCATAGGGCCGTGCCTGATGTACGCTTTACAGCCAGACGACCGCCGCCGCGTGCGACGGCGCATGATCAATCGCATGGCGAAAATCCAGCTGGGCACCGGCGGCTTGCCGCGTGACTGTCTGATCACCGATATTTCCACCGGCGGCGTGCGCCTCCACGTCGAAGGCTACGACGTTCCCGAGGAATTTGTGCTGCTGCTCTCCGGCGAGGATATCGCCAGGGAGTGCAGCTATCGCGTCGTCTGGCGGCTCGGTCATGAAATCGGCGCCCAATTCGTCGGCCTGGTTCGCCGCGGTGGCCACGCCGCGCGGGCCTAGCGGGCCGGCGTCATCGGCACGAGCGGGGTCGCCGGAACCGCGGGCGCGGGCGCCATGGTCGGCGCCGGCATCGGCGCAGGCGGCGGAATATGGCTCACCAAAGGCGGCGTCACCTCGTTCGAAGCCGTGTTGGTGGCATTGTGCCCGGGCCGATGTCCGATGTCGAAGACGACCGCCAGAGCAATGACGACGAACAAGGCGGCCGCAATCCAAGCCCATGCGGGATGAACGCCGGGCGCTTTGGAACCTGGCTTGGCGTGGCGCCCGAAAGGATCCTCCGGGTATTGATAATCAAAATCAGTATCCCGATAGTCAGACATACCCTCGCTCCGTCTATCGTTGGTCCTCAACCGATAAGCTGCGACCCGGCCGGGCGTTCCCCGGCGCTGGCCGCATAGCGCCCCAGCCGATGCGGCAGGACCGTGGGAACCTTCCCGGCGTCGGCGCCGCCGAAGTGACATTTGCCGGGAAGATATTATGGTGCGCCTGCCGCGCTCGTAGCTCAGCTGGATAGAGCATCAGACTTCGAATCTGAGGGTCGGGAGTTCGAATCTCTCCGAGCGCGCCAGCAATTGATATTCCTTCACTCCCCTTGCAGTGCGCCGCCACAGGATTGATGCATGCCTCGTGCTCTCAAGCTCGCCGTGCCCGACATGATCTCGAATTCCTATTTTCCCGCCGAGGCCGCGGTCGAACTCGGTTTCTTCAAGGCCGAAGGGCTCGAGGTCGCGCTTGAGCTCATTTTTCCCGTCGACAAGGCCTATGCGGCGCTGCGCGACGGCGCGGTCGATTTTGTCGGCGGCTCTGCACATTCGGCGTTGGCCGCTTTCCCGCAATTTCGCGGCGTGAAACTCATCTGCGCGCAGGCGCAGGGCATGTATTGGTTCCTGGTCATGCATGCCGATTTGCACGCGGCGCGCGGCGATATCGCCGCCGTCAAGGGCCGCAGCATTGGCGCTGCGCCTTGGGTGGATAAGGGCCTGCGCGGGCTGTTGAGCGAAGCCGGCATCGATCTTGTGCGCGACGGCGTGACCATCGCGCCGGTGCCGGGCACGGCGGGCGCCGGGATCAATTTCGGCGTCACCGCGGCGCGAGCGCTTGAAGAGCGCAAGATCGACGGCTTTTGGGCGAACGGCATGGGCGCCGAAGTCGCGCTGCGCCGCGGCGTCGGCACGCTGGTGCTCGACGTGCGCCGTGGCGACGGGCCGCAAGCGTGCTTCAATTATACCGCAGCGACGATCGCCACCACCGACGCGCTGATCGCGCGTTCGCCGGACACGGCGGCCGCCGCGGTGCGGGCGATCGTCAACACCCAGGCCGCGCTCAAGGCCGACGTGACACGCGCGGCTGAAGTCGGCAAAAAATTGTTTCCGCCGTCCGAAGCGGAATTGATCACCGATCTGATCCGCCGCGATCTGCCCTATTACGACGCCGCGCTGTCGCCGGCTTTTGTCGCCGGCATGAGCGCGTTCGCGCGCGGGCAGGGCATCCTCGACGGCGATGTGTCCTATGCAAGTGTCGTCGCCACGCAATTCAGCGCTTTGTGGCATAGCTGATGCGCTCGTCGGGCGGCGCGATCTCGGTGACGAGGTCTCCGATCAAGGTCTTTTTCGGCAAAGGCGAAAGCGTGATCTCGCCGTCGCGCAGTCGGGTGGTGCAGGCGTACTCGACTTCGCCGTCGATCAGCATCATGCATTCCTTGCAGGCATTGGCATTGATGCAGGAGAACCGGAAGGCGAGCGTCGGGTCGGCATAAGCGCGGATATAACGCAGCCCGTCGAGCACGGTCTGGCCGGGCACAAACGGCACCTCGAAACGCTCGACCTTGGGCGCGCCCGCGGTGCCGCGGCGAATGACAAGGGTGGCGGTCATGCCGGAATATCCGCAAGCGGTTGGGTAACGCTCCTCGACTGCTCCCGCCGCACATCGGCGGCGAGTTCGATCCTGCCGCCGCGCAAATTCACGATCTGATTGAATTGCCAGCGCGGATCGAGGCTTGGAAAATCCTCGCGCTGATGACTGCCGCGGCTCTCAAGCCGTGCGCGTGCGGCGAGCGTCACGCTGCGCGCCACCAGCACCATGTTGCGCAGATCGAGCCAGTCGATCAGAACGGCGTCGAACGGCGCGCCGGACGCCATCGGATTTGTCCCGATGGCGCGCGCGATGCGGTCGATATCGGTGAGCGCTTCGTCGAGCAGGTTCTGGGTGCGGAATGGCCCGACCTTGTCCATCATGATGCCCTGCAGTTCGTCGATCAGCGCCGCGGGATTGACCGTTACCGCGGTTGTCCGGCGGCCGAGCAAATCGAGCGTGGCCGCCGACGCGCTCGGTTGCCAACGGTGGGAAAGCTTGCCGGCCGCAGCGGCGGCAGCCCGTCCCGCCCGCGCGCCAAAGACCAAGGCCTCGGTAATGGCATTGCCCGACAGTCGGTTGGCGCCATTGGCGCCGCCGACCGCTTCGCCGCAGGCAAAGAGATTGGGCACCGCACTTTCGAACCGGGTGTCCACTTTGACGCCGCCCATATGATAATGCGCGATCGGCGCGACTTCGATCGGGCGCTGCGTCAGATCGATGCCGTTTCGCGCCAGCGTATCGATCACCGGACCGAAGGCGCGGCGCAACTCGGCTTCCGGAACGTGCATGAAACTGAGATAAGCCCCGCCCGCCGGGCTGCCGCGTCCGGCTTCGACCTCTTTTATGATGGCATAGGTCGCAAGGTCGCGGGTCAAAACATAAGTGCCGTCATGTCGTCCGTCTTCATGGCGTCCATCTTCGGCGGCGTAGCGCTGTTCGAATTCCTGCATCTGGCCGTTGAGCAAAATGCCGCCGAGCTTGTAGCGGAACGGATCCCACATGATCGGATCGAGCCCGACCAGGCGCGGCGCAAGATGGCCGATCGGAAAGAACTGCACGAACTCCATATCGATCAAAGGCGCGCCGGCGCGCAGCGCCAGCGCATAGCCGTCGCCGGCCATATTGAGCGACGCGCTGTTGCGCCGGTAGAGACGGGTCAGGCCGCCGGTGGCGATCACCACGGCCTTGGCCGCTAGAATAACCGCCTCGCCGGTCTCCATATGAATCGCGGTCGCGCCGCAGGCGACGCCATCCTCGATGGCCATGTCGACGATGCACAGATCGCCGATGCGGCGAATGCTCGAGCCGTTCTGCACGTGGCGGCGCAGCGTCTTCGACACCGCGGGGCCGGTGTTGAGAAAGTCGACATAGACGCAGCGCGGCCGGTCGTGGCCCGGCGCGTGGGCCTGTTTTATATGGCCGTCCTCGCGCGCCCAGCCGACTTTCCAGGCGTCCATTTCGAGGATTCGCGCCGGCGCATCTTCGCACAAAATGGCGGACAGGCCTTCGTCGCACAGGCCATGGCCGGCGGTCAGGGTGTCGGCGAGATGGCGCTCCCAGTGGTCGGGAGTTTGCGCGCCGATGGCGGCTGCCACCGTCATCATTGCCATCACGGTGGCGCCGCCGCGGCCGATCAGGCTGCGGTCGGCGAGGATAACCGACGCGCCGCACTTCGCCGCTTCGATCGCCGCATACATTCCGGCGCCGCCGGATCCGACAATCAGAACATCGGTCTCGAATTTGATCACGTTCTTCGCTCGGTGCCCGCTGTCGCCCGGTGCTGTTTGTGTAGCGGGCTGTTTCGCACACATCCAGACAGCGGGAAAGTCCGCGGCGGCATAGGAGGGAACGCGGTTTTGCGGTGGCTCAAGCGGGTGGCTTTCTTCATCCCGCCCCGCGATAGCTGGGCAAGGTAAGTTCTCCCGTCCTCGCGCCACGCCTCCGCGCGCGAACTGAAAAACTCCGGTGTCAAACAGCGCGTCTTTGCGAGGAGCATTAGCGACGAAGCAATCCAGGCGCCGGTACAGAACCCTTGGCCGATTAAGTTTTCTCTACCGCCTCTTGGTTTCCTTCGCTTTCTTCGCAACGACGATAAGAAAAAAGGAAGCGGAACGCCGACAGACGTGCAGTCCAACCTCCGCACCTGCGGGTGCGGCGCCCCCTAAGCGAGGGGGCTCGCCTATCGGCGTTCCACCGCGGTTCTCGCCACAGGGAGTTTCTCATCCCCATGGCTCAACGTCAGGCCAGGCTTCCTGGGACGTGGTTTGCACGGGTGTTGCCCGGCTTCGCCTATCCCAGTCCAGTGTTGCACCACACACTCCGGTCATAGTGCCGGAGGGCATGATACCCGAGCCGCCCGAGTACGGGGTGTATGGCCCCGCCGCGGGCACCGCACTCGCTCCGCCACCGGAGAGTACCCTCGGCCGAAGGCGTCCTTGGTGAGCGAGGTTCACACCCTACTATGGCTGGGCCGAGGACCAATGTCAAGATCGTGTCTCCGTTGTTGGGACCATTTTTTCGTCATGGCCGGACTTATTCCGGCCGGCCACATCCTCGGATGAGCATCGCCAATCAAGTCGGCCTTATTGGTGCAGGAACGGGTTATCGCGTGGAAACAGCTGGCCTGTAGCCCGGATGAGTATGAGCGAAGTACCAAGCGGTGTTGCTTCGGGCTGCCGGACCCCGGATGTCGCTGCGCTTATCCGGGCTACACTCGCTTTCCGGGTCATGCCAGTTCGTCGAGCACCGCCTTTGCCGCTCTGAGATCGGCGGTGTCGAAGCCCTCGGTGAATCGATCATAAACCGGCGTCAAAACTTCGCGGGCTTCGTTGCTCCGAGCCTGATGACTGCACAGCCGTGCAAGGGCCGTGGCACAGCGCAGTTCCCAGGCGAGCGCGCCTTGTCGGTGCGCTAAGTCGAGCGCCTGCCGGAAGTGACCCTCGGCGGCCGTTGCGGCTCCGGGCGCGCCCTGCAAAAGAACAAGCTCGCCCTTGACGCGCAGCAACTCGGCCGTCGCCCAGCGTTCTTCGCTCCGCTCGGAGCGGGCGATGGCCTCCTCGATCACAGCAAGTCCGTCGGCGATCTGCCCGGCACGGCCCAAAGCGTCCGCCATACGGAAGCTAAACAACCGCGGAATGGATTCCGCCGCGCCCGGATCGTCGAAAGCGGCGCGCAACAGCCGCAATCCGCCGCCGAGATCGCCGCGCTGGATCAGGAGCGCTCCTTGATAGCTGCGGCCAAAGGCGCGCCAGCGCGCCAGCGCATGCCTTGTCGAATCGTCGAGCAGCATGGCCACGTAACGTTCCGCCGCGTCGAGATTGCCGGTGAACAGCGCGACCGAGCATGCCGACAAAGCAAGGGCGAGCCCCAGCGAGACGGCGTGGTCGGCCGCCCGCGCGTCCGCGACGCTGCCTTCGGCGGCCCGCATCGCCTGATCCGGCAATCCCTGCAGCCACATGGTCCGGGCAAGGTAAGCCCGCGCCGCCACCCGCTGGTCGACCTCAAAGCGAACGATTTGCCGCTTCTGGGGCGGCGCGACATATTGGGTGAGCACGCGATCGAGATGGCGCCGCGCGCTCGGCAAATCGCCCAGGTAATACTGCGACGTTCCGATCATTCGCTCGCCGGTCAGGCGATCGTTGGGCTCGGCCCGCTTGGTCGCAAGATCGTGGAATTTCTGCGCCAGAGCCAGAGCGACGCGTTGCTGGCCGGAGTTGATGCGGAAGGACCACAGGCCCCAGAGCGAACGCAATTGGTATTCGGCATCGCCAAGGCGTTCCGCAATCTCAAGCGCCTTGGTCCCCGCCGCGCCGACCCCGGCGACGGCGCCTTTGCTATAGATCAGCGATGCGGCGAGAGCGGCGTGGAGCTGCATCTCGCGGCGCGCGTCTTGTGCCGCTCCCGCCCCGATAGCGGCGAGAGCCTGTTCAACCCGGCTGCTGCACTCCTCCATGAGCGACAAATGCATCCACAACGGGACCGCGGCGGCCGTCAGCGCCGCGCCGATCGCTGTGTCACCACGCGACGAAAAGGCCCAATTGAGCGCCGCACGCAAATTGTCGAGGTTTGGGACGTATTGCGCCAGCCATTCGTCGGTCGGCCGCGTCTCCGCCTCCGCTTCGGCGGTTGCGAAAAGATCGAGATAGTATCTGCCATGGCGTCGCGCCGCCCAGTCGAAGTCGCCGGCTAAAGCGAGCTTCTCGAGCAAATAAGCTCGGGTCGTTTCGAGCAGCCGATAGCTTAGCGTGGCGCCGCTACCATCCGTGGTCACGAGCGATTTTGCCACCAGGTTCGCCACGCAATCGACGATCTCCGCCGCCGCAATTTTATCATCCGCCGCTATGGCACTCGCAGCGTGGAGTGTGAAGCCGCCGGCGAAGACGGCCAGGCGACGCAGCACCACCCGTTCCGGTTCGGTTAAAAGCTCATAGCTCCAGTCAAGTGTCGCCCGCAGCGTCTGATGCCGCGGCATTGCCGTGCGATGGCCGCCCGCGAGAAGCCGGAAACGGTCATCGAGCCGGGCCGCAATGCCGTCTATGCCAAGCGCCGCGACGCGCGCCGCCGCAAGTTCGATTGCCAGCGGGATGCCGTCGAGCCGGCGACAAATTGCGGTCACCGCGGCCACGCCGCGTGGGTCAAGCGAAAAGGATGGCACGGCCGCGCGTGCCCGTTCGACGAACAGTCGAACGGCGCCGTAACAAAGCGCGTCCTCACCATCCGGGCTGTCTCCTGGCGGGACAGCGAGTGGCGGCACCGGGTAAACCCACTCGCCTTCGGTTCGCAGTGGCTCGCGGCTGGTGGCAATCACCCGTGCCGCCGGATTGGCGCGCAATAAGGATTCTGTCATCCGCGCCGCAGCGTCGAGCACGTGCTCGCAATTGTCGAGCAGCAGCATGAGCTGTTTCGAGCGCAGTGCGTTGGCGACGGATTCCGGCGATGCCGTGCCCGAAGCGAGTTCGAGCCCGAGCGCGGTCGCGACGGCGACCGGGACAAGCTCTGGAGCCGACAGCGGCGCCAGCTCGATGGCCCACACCCCATTGGCGAACCGCGGCAGCAGGTGTCGCGCGGCTTCAACGCCGAGCCTGGTCTTGCCGATGCCGCCGGCGCCGGTGAGGGTGACAAGACGGTGAGAAGCGCTCAGCTCCAGGATCTCGTCCAACTCGGCATCGCGGCCGATCAGCTCGGAAACCGGCTCCGGCAGGTTTGTCGATGCGCGGGATATCGTGGATGCCGGCTGAGCCATCCCCGCCGTTGCCAGAGCAATTACGCTTGCCGAGACCTTGCGGATTTCGCCGGTAAACTGATAGCCGCGCCCGGCGATGGTCCGGATCAAGTCACGGTCGGGCCCGAAGGCCCTGCGCAGCGTCGCGATCTGGACTTGAAGGTTGTTTTCTTCGACGATCCGGTCGGGCCAGACCCGGCTCATCAGAGCGTCTTTGCCGACGACCGCCCCTGACGCTTCGATCAGCACTGTCAGCACGTCAAATGCGCGCCCGCCGATATCCAACGGCCGGCCCTCGGCGAGGAGCTCGCGGCGGTGCGGCAAAACACGGAAACGGCCGAATTCAATCGCAGCGGGGGTCTCAGCGGAATCCATAATGAGCACCGCAGAGTGAGGCAATGTCGAAAATCGTACCTTAAGTTTCAGGGAATTTCAGAACTTTTATTGGCCAGGGCCTGACCGATGAAACGCGGGAGGCGAGCCTTCGCCGCCGAAAAGATATCGAGAATATATTACCCGGAGATCGCGGCGCGGCCCGGGCTCGATGACGCCCTTATTGTTCACGAGCGGCTGGAGGCGTCCATCTGATTCATCAATCCGTCGAGCGGCCGTGTTTGCTGCCGTTCGAGGTCTTCGACCGAACGGCCGGCGGTTTCCGGCGCGAAAGCGACGACCACAAGCAAGGTGACGAGGCCAATGATCGCGATGAGCGTCATCGTGGTGCCGACGCCGAACGCCTCGACCAGCACCGGAAAGACCGCTGTCCACACCACGCCGCCAAGCAGCTTGCCGCCGATGCTTTCGACGGTCGACTGGCCGACGGCCCGGATCGGAGTCGGGTACTGCTCCGCGTACCACATTTTGTACGACGGGGCAGAGCCCGACGCGGCGAACAGGAAAAGGCAACCCCATCCCATCATCACGATCGGGTCCGACGACTGGCCGAAGCAATAGGCGCCTACCAATGCAACCGAGGCAAACAGAGCGTAGGTCGGCTTGCGCCCGAGAAAATCCGACACCACGCCGTTGAGGAGCTTGCCTGGGATCTGCGAGCTGGTGACAACCAACGATAGCATCAGGGCATTCGAGAGACCAATCGATTTGGCCTCAAACAGCGAGGGGATGTAGTTCACCGCCACAAAGAACAAGGAAAAAGTGCTAAAGGCGCCGCAGATCATCGCCAGCGTGCGCACAAGGTAGGGCGGCCGCCAGACTTCAAGAACGCTGCGCAAGCCGACCCGTTGGCGCTCGTCGCCGACGGAGGTTTCCAACTCGCGCGTGACGACCGGTTCCGCCAGCGGCGCGCCGGTCAGCCGTTCCACGCGCTCCTCGATTGCCGCGACGATGCGCTCCGCCTCATCTGGTCGGCCGGCGCGGCTCAGCCAACGCGGCGATTCCGGAAGATATTTCCACAACACCCAGACATAGGTGATCGGCAAACCGGCGATTAGCAGGAATACGCGCCAAGCGATGTCCGGCACAAAGTTCGGCAGCACCATGAGGCCGAGGATCGGCACCGCGACGTAGCCGATCCCGAGGGAGGCTTCCAAGACTCCGGCGAACGCCGCACGGCTACGGGGCGACACCAGTTCGACGAGGAGCGCATAGGGCATGATGAAGGTCGCGCCCATCCCGAGGCCTGAGACGCCGCGCAACGTCAGCAGGGTTCGGAAATCGGGTGCCAGTGCCGAGAGCAACGTCATGCCGGAGAACCACAGCATGCCGCCGATCAGGACACGCTTGCGCCCGAAGCGATCGGCCAGAAGACCGGCGGGGATCATGCCGATGGTGATGCCAATCGTCGACGAGGCGGCGAGCATGCCGACCTGCAGCGCACTCAGACGCATCAGCGGCTTGAGGATCGGCAAGATGACCGACAGGCTGCCAATATCGAAAGCCTCGATGATAAACGCGCCCGCGAGCAGCAGGACGAAGGACCAAGTGTAGCGGGTTGTCGGAACCCGCTGCAGCCGCGCCGACAGAAGCAGCGACTCGCGCGTAGTCGGCGGCATTGATCCACCTCCCGAGACCATCGTTTCGGGCGCTCTATGCACCGGTGCCGACAAGCTCAGCGCGACACGGTGACAGGGCGAAGCAAAAATCCTATCGCGTTCCGAGGCAACGGTACAGGCCGCGAGAGCTTCCGCTTCGATCTCCGGCCGGTTGCCCGGAACGAAGCGGACGGCGCCTTGCGCGAAGGGCAGCGGAGGCCAACGAAGGCGATTTTATTATCTTTTCAGGACTTTTCATGGTGCGGAAAGGACATTTGACCCCGATCGGCGAATAGTCTGTTCCCAGGATGGCTTTGGCATCGACGGTCAGGTTCAGAGGTGCCCCATGTTGGCGAACGCTCCGCCTTCGTACATCGCATCGATCAAACGCGTGCACGTTCGGACTCATGCTGTGAAGGATAGATCAGGCGGGGGAGAACGCGTTGGGGCGCCGACCGACATTGCTGGACGAAAACGCGTCGAGGAGCCGCCGAATAAAGCGCCGGCAGACCTCGCGCACGTTATGCGCATGGCCGCGCTGGGCGAGCTGACGGCATCAATCGCCTACGAGGTGAACCGGCCGCTTGCGTCCGTCGTCACCGCCGCTGAAGCCTGTCAGCGCTGGCTCAACGGCGGAACTCCCAATCTGGACAAAGCGCGCCGCGCGGTAGAGTTGATTGCCCAGGAGGGCATTAGGGCGGCCGAAGTGGTTCGGCGCGTGCATGCTCTCGCGGGCAGGAGCGCCACGACAAAGGCGCCGCTCCACATCAACGACGTGATTAAAGAGGTACTGCCCCTCGTTCATCACGACATGCGCAGCAATGGCGTTTCGCTGCGGCTGGAACTTGGCCCAGCTTTGCCGCCAGTGCTTGGCGATCGAGCCGAACTGCAACAGGTCATGATGAATCTTGTGACGAACGCAATTCAGGCGATGAATGCCACCACCGGCCGCGCTCGCGTGCTATCCATACGATCTCGCGAGCACAGGCCCGGCCAGATACAAGTCGACGTCGAGGACACCGGCGGCGGAATCGAGCCGGACAATATCGATCGGTTGTTCAATGCCTTTTTCACGACAAAGCCGGAAAGCTTAGGCCTCGGTCTGTCGATCTGTCGTTCCATTATCGATCGCCATAACGGCCGCATCGGGGCCGCTGCCAAAGCCGGAACGGGCAGCATATTTCAATTCACATTGCCCGCGTGCCAAGAGACGGAATCCGGCGATCGTTGCTCGTGACCTCGGTGCGGTGTTGGAATCATTGCGGTGGTACCGCACCCAATTGACGCCTTGCCCGAGTTCGCCCTCATCGGCGCGATTGCAAATCTCCCACCGGCGGCCTAGACCGCGTCCGGCGACAATGGGCCTCGCAGAGCCTTAGCGCGGGCAGGGGATGGACGATTTCACCGGCGAAAAGCCAGCGGCGGTTTCCGGCGCATCGGTTACCCGGCCCGCTGCGCCCAAGCCCAATCCGCTCAAGCCCGATCCGCTCAAGCCCATCAAGGGCCGCACAGAGAACGTGCCGCGCGGCATCATTTATATGATCGCCGCCACCGTGCTGTTTTCCGCAGCTTCGGCCGCCAGCAAATGGCTGGTCGAGATCTATCCGGTCGGCGAGGTCTTGTTCCTGCGTTCGTTCTCCTCGCTTGTGGCCTGCGCTGTGGTGATGCTGCCGGTCACCGGTTTCTCGGTGTTTGCGACGCGCCGGCCGCAAGACCATCTGGCGCGCGGCTTGTCGCAATCGATCTCGCAGCTTTGCCTGCTGCTTGCCTTCAGCCTGATGCCGCTTGCCGGCGCGGTTGCCATCAATTTCTCGGCGCCGCTGTTTGCCGCTGTGGTGTCGATTGTCTGGCTCAAAGAGCCCGCCGGGTGGGTGCGCGGCAGCGCGCTTCTGATCGGATTTGTCGGCGTTTTGATCGTGACCAATCCGGGCGCCAATTCGCTGACGCTCGGCGCCTTGTTCGCGCTGATCAATGCCGTGATGTACGGCACCGTGACCGTCGCGGTGCGCGGCATGACCCGAACGGAATCGGCCAATACGCTGGTGATCTGGCAATTGGTCGTGCTCAGCTTCTTTCATAGTTTTCTGTTGTTGTTCGGTTGGCGCTGGCCGAGCGCGCTTGACGCCGCGATGCTGTTCGGCACCGGCTTTACCAATGCGGTCGGGCAATGGTTCTGGACCAAGGCCTTGCATATGGCGCCAGCGCCTGCGGTGACGCCGTTCTACTACCTGATGCTGGTCTGGGCGGTGGTGATCGGCTTTGCGGTATGGGGCGAGGTGCCGACGGCCAGTCTGCTCGTCGGCTCAAGCATCGTGGTTGCCACCGGCCTGTTCCTGTTCTTGCGCGAAGCACGGCTGCAGCAGTCGTTACGCGGCTCGGCCACCTCCTGACGGCGCCCGGCGGCAAGACGCCACAGGGGCCGCGGCCGCCTCAGTCGGCGCTCGGAAACTTCGCGGCGGCGGGCTAAGCTGATAAAAATTTGCCGGCATCGGGGCAAGCGACGGCACAAGCCGCCGGCCAAGGGGGAGCAAGGGAGGTGACCGTGGAACGCCGCAGATTTCTGCAATGGGGCGCCGGCGCCGCAGCCGTTCTGCCGTTTGTCGCTGGCCGGGCTTTCGCACTCGACTATCCGACGCGGCCCGTCCACGTGCTGGTCGGGCAGGCGGCGGGGAGTTCGTCCGACATCTCCGCGCGATTGATCGGACAATATTTGTCCGAACATCTCGGCCAGCAATTCGTGATCGATATCCGGCCCGGCGCTACCGGCAATATCGCCACCGAAGCGGTCGCGCATGCCATGGCCGACGGCTACACGCTGTTGCTGGTGAATTCGCAGAATACCATCAACCAGGCGCTGATCCCGACGCTGCCGTTCGATTTCGTGCGTGACATCGCGCCGATCGCCATCACCCATCGCGTGGCCATGATCATGGAGGTGCTGCCGTCGTTTCCGGCCAAGACCGTTCCGGAGTTCATCGCCTACGCCAAGGCCAATCCCGGCAGGATCAATATGGCGTCGGCCGGCGTCGGCGGTCCGCAGCACATGGCGGGCGAATTGTTCAAGGTCATGGCCCATGTCGATCTGGTGCATGTGCCCTATCACGGCACCACGCCGGCGCTGACGGACCTGTTGGCCGGCAATGTTCAAGTGATGTTCGACGTTACGCCGACATCGCTACCCCACGTCAAGGCCGGCGAATTGCGGGCGCTTGCGGTCACCACGCCGGAACGCCTCGACTTTCTGCCGGGCGTTCCGGCGGTCGCGGAGTTTCTGCCCGGCTATGAAGCCTTCGGCTGGATCGGCTTCGGCGCGCCGAAGGACACGCCGGCCGCGATCGTCGCGACGCTGAACAAGCAGATCAACGCCGCGGTCGCCGATCCGGCGATCAAGACCCGGCTGTTGGATCTCGGCGGTCTGATCATGCCGCCCAATACGTCGGCCGAGTTTGCAAAATTCATCGCCAGCGATACGGCAAATTGGACCAAGGTGGTGCAATTTGCCCACCTCGTGCCGGAGTGAGGCCACGATGATGAGGATCCGCCGCCGTAGATTTTTGCAATGGGCAGGTGGCCTGGCCGCTCTGCCGGCGCTGTCGCGGGTCGTTATGGCTGACGGCTACCCGTCGCGGCCGGTCACCATGGTGGTGCCGTTCGCCGCCGGCGGCGGCACCGATATTTTTGCTCGCATCCTCGCCGAGGCCATGCGGTCGCCGCTTGGGCAACCCGTCATCATCGAGAATGTGGGCGGCGCCGGCGGCAGCATCGGTGTTGCCCGCGTGGTGCACGCTCAGGCCGACGGCTATACGCTGAGCATCGGTACCTTGACCACCCATGTGCTGGTTGGCGCGCTTTATCCGCTGCAGTTCGATCTGCTGACGGATTTGGCGCCGATCGCCGAGCTCGGCTATGAGCCGCTCTTGATCGCGGTCAAAAAATCCCTGCCGGTGAATAATCTGCAGGAATTGATTGCGTGGTTGAAGGCCAATCCGGACCAGGCTTCGGCAGGTATCCCCGGCGCCGGTTCGACCGGAAATCTCGCCGGCATTTCGTTTCAGAAGACGACGGGAACGCGCTTTCAGTTCGTACCCTATCGCGGCGACGGGCTGGCGGTGCAGGATCTGATCGCAGGCCAGATCGATTTGATGATCGAGCCGTCGTCGAACTTCGTGGCCCAGGTCGGTGCCGGCACGCTCAAGGCGCTCGCCGTGACGTCGAAGACCCGTCACCCCGGCATGCCCGAGGTTCCGACGGTCGACGAGGCCGGGCTGCCGGGCTTTTACGTTTCCATCTGGTTCGGTCTATGGGCGCCGAAGGATACGCCGAAGGACATCATCGCCAAGCTCAACGCCGTGACGGTCGAGGCCTTGGCCGATCCGGACTTGCGCGCCAAGCTCGGCAAGCTCGGCCAGCAGGTTTCCGACCGCGACCAGCAAACCCCGCAAGCGCTCGGCGCCTTCCAGAAGGCCGAGGCCGAGAAGTGGTGGCCGATCATCAAGGCCGCCGACATCAAAGGCGGATGAAGGGGGAGAGCGGCGGGTTGCCGGGCGGCATGGTGTTGCCCGTGGAATGAGGAGCTAAAGCGTGAATTTTCAACGCCGGCGATTTTTACAACTGTCCGCCACCGCCGCTGTCTTGCCGATCCTGTCGCGCGCCGCGCGCGCTGATGACTGGCCGTCCCGCCTGATCAAGCTCGAGGTCGGTTTCCCGCCGGGCGGCGGCGCGGACGCGGCCGCCCGCATTGTCGCCAACGGCTTGACGGAGCGTTTGGATCAACAGGTCTTCGTGGAAAATCGGCCCGGCGCCGGCGGCCGCGTCATGCTTGACTCCGTCGCGCACGCGCCGCCGGACGGCTACACGATGATGCTCGCCGCGGGCGCCCCCGCGGTCAGCGGACTGCTTTATTCGGGATTGAGCTACGATTCGGTCGCCGATTTTACGACGGTTTCGCTGATCGGCACTTATCCGAGCCTCCTCGTGGTGCCGAATGCGTCGCCCTTCGCCGGGCTCGAGGACTTCATCGCTTTTGCCAAGGCCAATCCCGGCAAGATCGGCTGGGCGTCGCCGGGCATCGGTTCGGTGCCGCATCTCGCCGGCGAATTGTTCAAGCGCATGGCCGACATCGACATCACCCATGTGCCGTATCGCGGCGTCGCCGCCGGCGCCATGACCGATCTCATCGCCGGCCGGCTCGATGCCATGTTCAATACGACCGGCTCGCTGTTGCAGCCGGTGAAATCAGGCCAGGTGCGCGCACTCGCGGTGACCTCGGCCAAACGCTTTCCGTTCGCGCCGGAAATCCCGACGATCGCTCAGTCGGGCGTGCCGGGTTACGAGGCCGTGTCGTGGTACGCGCTCTATGTGCCGGCACGCACTCCCGCGGACGTCGTGAACAAAACCAACAAAATTTGCGTCGCGATGCTCGCGGAGACGTCCTTAAAGGAGAAGTTCGAGCCGCTCGGCATCGTCGCCGGAGGCTCCACTCCCGAGCAACTCGACGGCATGAACGCCGCGGATGCAGCGCGCTGGGCACCCGTCATAAAGGCGGCGAATATCAGAGGCGAATAAAACACGCCCAGCCGAACCGTGCGGCGTTTTGATCTAGATCAAGTTTGGCGCGGCGAGACCTGCTTAGCTAGGCTGAACGCTTGTAACCTTTGTCGGTCCTTGCCCCCGTGATGCCGCGCCTAAAAACCCTGATCCTGCGGCTGCTCAACGAGCACCGCCTGATGGCGATTGCCACCAACCGGCCCGACGGCTGGCCGCAGGCGACGACGGTCGGCTACGTCAATGACGGCTACCTTTTGTACTGCTTTATTGCGCGTAACGCGCAGAAATACGCCAACATCCTGCGCGACCCGCGGATTTCGATTGCGATCGGCAGCGATGCGTCGGACCCCATGGAGATCAAGGGCTTGTCGCTCGGCGGCTGTGCCTACGAGGTCGCCGACCGCAGGGAGTTCGAGCACATCGGCAAGCTGCGGCTCAAGCGCTTCCCGGAATATGCGGCGGTGCCGCGGTCGATCCCCAATGACGCGCAGGACCGCATCGCGCCCGAGCCTTCACCGGCGGGTGTCGTTTTGCTGCGGATCGCGCCCGACGTGATCTCGGTGCTGGACTATTCGAAAGGCTTTGGCCACAGCGATCTTGTGACCTTCTCCGCAACCGATCTCGATGTGCACCTGACGACCGCCCGGCATCGTTGGAACGGCCATGGCGACGCCGGCGCTGCGATGAGCGCGTCGAGCCCGTAGCCGCGATTAATAGACCACGACGCTGCGGATCGACTGGCCGGCGCGCATCAGATCGAATGCCTTGTTGATGTCGTCAAGCGGCATCTTGTGGGTGATCATCGGATCGATTTCGATCTTGCCGTCCATGTACCAATCGACGATTTTCGGCACGTCGGTTCGGCCGCGGGCGCCGCCAAAGGCTGAACCGCGCCAGACTCGTCCGGTGACGAGTTGAAATGGCCGGGTCGCGACCTCTTGGCCCGAGCCGGCCACTCCGATGATGATGCTCTGGCCCCAGCCGCGGTGGCAGCTTTCCAGCGCGATCCGCATCAGCTTGGTGTTGCCGACGCATTCGAAGGTGTAATCGGCGCCGCCGACCTGATCGACGCCGCTTTTAGTCAGGTTGACGAGGTAGGCCGTGAGGTCGCCCTGGACTTCGGCCGGGTTGACGAAATGCGTCATGCCGAAGCGCTCGCCCCAGGCCTTTTTGTCGGGATTGAGGTCGACACCGATGATCATGTCGGCGCCGACCAGGCGCAGCCCCTGGATGACATTGAGCCCGATGCCGCCGAGACCGAATACGATGCATTTTGCGCCGGGTTCGACCTTCGCGGTATTGATCACCGCGCCAATGCCGGTCGTGACGCCGCAGCCGATGTAGCAGACCTTGTCGAACGGCGCGTCGTTTCGAATTTTCGCCACCGCGATTTCCGGCAGCACGGTGAAATTGGCGAAGGTCGAGCAGCCCATGTAGTGGTTGACGGTCTTGCCATCGATGGAAAAACGCGAACTGCCGTCGGGCATGACGCCTTGGCCTTGGGTCGCGCGGATGGCGGTGCACAGATTGGTCTTGCGCGACAGACAGGACGGGCAGCTGCGGCATTCCGGGGTGTAGAGCGGAATGACGTGGTCGCTCTTTTTGACCGAGGTCACGCCGGGACCGATGTCGACGACGATGCCGGCGCCCTCGTGCCCCAGGATCGCGGGAAAAAGCCCCTCCGGATCAGCGCCCGACAGCGTGAATTCGTCGGTATGGCAGATCCCGGTCGCCTTGATCTCGACCAGCACTTCGCCCGCGCGTGGCTCGTCGAGCTTGACCGTCGTCACTTCAAGCGGTTTGCCGGGCGCAAAGGCCACGGCGGCGCGGACATCCATGCTATGCCTCGATGGTCATTCGCAAAAGATGGCATTCGGAGGTTGCAATGGCAAACCCGGAACTGGCCCCGCCGCAGCTCGATTTCGTCTTTGCGGCGCTAGTCTCGGTCGACGCACCGGTCGATGTGGGCGACGTCGGCAAAGGCCGGCGCCGCATGGTCGCGATCACCGGCGGCGAGTTTTCCGGGCCGGAGCTGCGCGGGCAGGTGCTGCCGGGCGGCGCCGATTGGCAGATTTTACGCGGCGACGGCGTCGCCGAGCTTGAAGCGCGCTATACGTTGCGCACCGACGATGGCGCCTTGATCGCGGTGCGTAATCTGGCGCTGCGGCACGGTCCCGCCGCGGTGCTCGCCGCGCTCGCCGCGGGCGGTGCGGTTGAGCCTGACAGCTACTATTTCCGTGGGGCGGTATTTTTCGAGACGAGCGAGCCGCGTTACGCGTGGCTCACGAAACACATCATCATATGCACGGGTCATCGCGAGCCGGCGCGTGTGCTCTTGCAGTTCTATCGCGCGCTGTGAGACCGCGTCCGGCGCAAGCCGGCGCGCGACGCGACTTGATCGTCGAGACTTGCGCCAGGCGTCGGCTTTTGCTTTTCCAGTGTCGCAACCTCTGCCCCGGTGATCGCCATGTATCAGCCCGACCATTTTCGTGTCGACGACGTGCCACAGATGCATGCTTTGATGCGTGGGAGGCCATTTGCCGCGCTGGTCTCCGCGGGTCCCGCCGGCCTCTATGCCAGTCATCTGCCGACAGTGCTCAAGGACGGGGGACCGCAGGGCGTCATCGAATGCCATCTGGCGCGCGCCAATCCGCATTGCCAGGATTTGGCGGAGGTCGCCGAAGCGCTGATGATCTTCCAGGGGCCGCAGGGCTACATCACCCCCAACTGGTATCCGACCAAGGCGCAAAGCGGCAAAGTGGTGCCGACCTGGAACTATGCGGTCGTGCACGCATATGGCCGCCCGCAGGTGATGAACGACGCCGATTGGCTGCGCCGCCACGTCGGCGAATTGACCGCACAGCAGGAAACCAGCGAGGCCAGGCCGTGGGCGGTGTCGGACGCGCCCGAGCGATATGTCGAAGTCATGCTGCGCGGCATCGTCGGCTTCCGCTTTGCCATCACGCGGCTCGAAGGCAAATGGAAGATGAGCCAGAACCGCGTCGCCGCCGATCGCGCGGGCGTTGTCGCGGGGCTGCACGCGGACGGCGACACCGAGGTCGCATCGCTAGTCCAGGCCGCGAACAGTCCGACAACGTAACTTCGTGGGCTTTCATTTCGATCGCCTGCTTGATCGCATCGGCCCTTTTCTGTTCACGATCGTT
>JBEKRD010000077.1:0-23914 GCA_049519075.1 Xanthobacteraceae bacterium
GCGCCAGCCCGCGTGGCGCTGCGGGATCGGGTGCAATTGCCGGCGATTTTTTCGGGAACAAGATCGCGACGCCGACCAGATAAGCCATGTAGAGCGAGACCAGGACAAGGCCAGGGATGATGGCGCCGGCGAACAGATCGGTGACCGAAACGCTCTGCGGCGCAAAATTACCCTGCGCCAATTGTGCCGCCTGATAGGAATTGCTGAGCTGATCGCCGAGCAGCACCAACACCGTCGCCGGCGGAAAGATTTGCGCCAATGTCGCCGTCGCCGCCACGGTTCCGGCCGCGAGCGCCTTGTCGTAACCGTGGCGCAGCATGGATGGCAGGACGATCAGGCCCATTGTCACCGTGGTGGCGCCGACCACGCCCTTGGCGGCGGCAAGCAGCACGCCAACGATGACGACCGACAGGCCGAGGCCGCCCGGCAGGGAGCCGAACAGGCGGCCCATCGTCTCCAGCAATTCCTCGGCGATGCGCGACCGCTCCAGCATCACGCCCATGAAGATGAAAAGCGGGATAGCCAGCAGCACGTCGTTGGCCATGACGCCGAAAATGCGTTCCGGCAGGGCGCCGAGGAGCGAAAGCTGCATCACCCCGAAAGCGGCGCCCAGGGCGGCAAAGCCGAGCGATACCCCCGCAAGCGTCAACGCGACCGGGTAACCGACCAGCAACAGCGCGCAAACGGCAACCACCATCGCCATCGCAAGCGTTTCGCCCAATGAAATGGTCATTGCGATTGCTGGGACGGCCGGGCGAGCACCAACGCGGCGCGGATCGCCTGCGCCACGCCTTGCAGGCCGATCAGGACCGCGAACAGCGGGATGAGCGTCTTGAGCAGATAGACAAACGGCAAGCCGCTCGTTTCGCGCGAGGCTTCGAAGCTAGTCCACGAACGCGCCACGTAAGGTACCGACAGAACGACGAGCACGATCGCGAAGGGGCTCAGAAAGACCGTCGCGCCCAGAATGTCGATGACAGCGCGCGTGCGCGGTTTTGCCGACGCATAGAAAATGTCGACGCGCACATGCCCCTCGCACTGCAGCGTCCAAGCTGCGGCAAGCATGAACAGTCCGGCATGGGCGTAGAGCACGGATTCCTGGAGGCGGATCGAGCCGAAGCCGAAGGAGTAGCGCAAGACCACCACGGCGAACTCGGCAAGCACGATGTAGAGACAGCACCAGGCGGCCGCTTGGCCGACCGCCGCATTAATGCGGTCGATACGGTCGGCCATGCGCGCAATTGTGTTTCTCATGTTTCTCTTGCCGTCCCCGCCATAGTATAGTCCGCCCTCGCAGCCACTGCGAACCGGCAATCGCTTGGGACACCTGCCATGGCCCACGAGCACGATCACGACGACCGGGATGACCACGGCTCGGAACTCTCCGAGATGCAATTGCGCGTGCGGGCGCTGGAGACCGTGCTGGCCGAAAAAGGCTATATCGACCCGGCCGCCATTGACGCGATCATCGAGGCCTACGAAACCAAGGTCGGCCCGCATATCGGCGCGCGTGTCGTCGCCAAGGCCTGGAGCGATCCCGCGTTCAAGCGGGCGCTCCTTGAGCACGCGAGCCAAGCCGTCTTGGCGCTCGGGCTCCTCAACCGCGTCGGCGATCATCTCATAGCGGTCGAGAATACACCGAAGCTGCACAACATGATCGTCTGCACGCTGTGCTCCTGTTACCCCTGGGAGGTGCTCGGCCTGCCGCCGGTCTGGTACAAATCGGCGCCCTATCGCTCCCGCGCAGTCAACGATCCGCGTGGCGTACTCAATGATTTCGGCGTCACGCTGCCGGCCGGCACCGATATCCGCGTCTGGGATTCGACCGCGGAGACGCGCTTCATCGTCTTGCCGATGCGACCGAGCGGTACCGAAGGCTGGAGCGAAGAAAAACTCGCCGCACTGGTCACCCGCGATTGCATGATCGGTACCGGTCTGCCGAAACAAGCCCGCGAGATCGCCTGATGGACGGGATTTACCAATGAACGGTTTGCACGATATGGGCGGTATGCATGGCTTCGGCAGAGTCGAGCCGGAGCCGAACGAGCCGGTTTTTCATGCCGAATGGGAAGGCCATACGCTCGCGATCACCCGCGCCATGGGTTACACCGGCGTCTGGACAATCGACCAGACTCGCGCAGGCATCGAGGAGTTACCGCCCGACATCTATCTGTCGAGCTCCTATTACAAGAAATGGGCGCTACGTTTGGAAAAGCTGGTCGTCGCACTCGGGCTTGCCGGCGCCGACGAGCTTAAGGCGGGCCACGCCAGCCAGCCTGGCAAAACGCTCAAGCGCAAGCTCACGGTTGCCGACGTACCGGCCTCACTGACGCGCGGCTCATTTGCGCGCCCGGCGCCTTCGCCTGCGCGGTTCAAATCCGGCGATCGCGTGCGCACCAAGAACATTCACCCCGCAACCCATACCCGCCTGCCGCGCTACGCGCGAGGCCGCGTCGGCGTTGTCGAGGCATTGCGTGGATGCCACGTTTTTCCCGACACTGTCGCCATTGGCAAAGGCGAAGATCCGCAATGGCTCTATACCGTGTTGTTCGACGGCGGCGAATTATGGGGCGACAGCGCGGAGCCTTCGCTCAAAGTTTCAATCGAAGCGTTCGAGCCCTATCTCGAGCCGGCATGAGCACGGACGCGACGACACTTCACTCGCTCGGCCGCAATGACGCGCTGAGCGTCCCTCACAACGATGACGGTCCGGTTTTCCGCGCGCCATGGGAAGCTGAAGCCTTCGCGCTCGCTGTGTCGCTCAATGAGCGCGGCGTATTCACCTGGAAGGAATGGGCAGCCGCTCTCGGCGATGAGATCAAAAAGGCGCAAGCCGCCGGGGATCCCGACACCGGGGAGAGCTATTATCACCACTGGCTCGCCACCCTCGAGCGTATGGTCGCCGCCAAGGGACTCGCGGATGCGGGCTTGCTCGCGGACACCCGGGACGCTTGGCAGCGCGCTTGCAAACGCACCCCGCACGGCACGCCAATAGAGCTCCACGCCGGTGACTTCGGCAAATGATTATTCTTTGAGCAAGGTCGGCAGGATCCCGCCCAAGGATGCCGTCGTCGAGGCTAAACGAGCGAAAATATTCTGCTAATCCGTCCGCATAGCGAACAAATATTTTCCGGCGCCGCAATAGTCGGGGACATTGCACGCCGCCGCCAGCCGAAGTAGCGTCGATCGGTATCGACGCTTAAGATCGAACAAAAACAACAGGGTGTGGGGGATGAACGTACCAACCGCGAAATTCATGATCGAGTCGACGTGGCGCGGCCGCCTGTTTGGTGCGGAGTGGCGCAGCGCCGCCGGCGGATCGCTGGACGTTTTGGAGCCCGCCACCGGGGCAACGCTGACACGCGTCGGCAATGCCACCGCCGCCGATGTGCGCCGGGCCGCCGCCGAGGCGCGCGCCGCGCAGCCCGGCTGGGCGGCAACCCCATACGAGAAGCGCGCCGCCATTCTGCGCAAAGCCGCCCGCGTTTTGGAGGACAATCAAGAAGAGCTGATCCCCTGGATCGCGCGCGAGACCGGCGGCATCCCGGCCAAAGCGGGATTCGAAATCCACATGGTGACGGAAATCCTCTATCGCTCCGCCGCCATGTGCACCGAGCCGCAAGGCTTGGTGCTGCCGTCCGATCCGGGTCGCATCAGCTTGGCCCGTCGCCTGCCGCGCGGGGTCATCGGCGTCATATCGCCGTTCAATTTTCCGCTGATCCTGTCGAGCCGAGCAGTCGCGCCGGCGCTCGCCACCGGCAATGCGGTGGTGCTCAAGCCCGATCCGCGCACGGCCATGACCGGTGGCTTCATCATCGCCCGCATCTTCGAGGAAGCTGAGTTGCCCAAAGGCGTGCTGCAGGTGCTGCCGGGCGGCGCTGAAGCGGGCGAGGCTATCTGCACCGATCCGGACATTGCCATGGTCTCGTTCACCGGATCGAGTCATGTCGGCCGCCGTATTGGCGAACTCGCCGGCAAGCATCTGAAGAAAGTGCAACTCGAACTCGGCGGCAAGAACGCGGTGATCGTATTGGAGGACGCCGATCTCGATGCAGCGGCTTCGGCGATTGCGTTCGGCGCCTGGTTCCATCAGGGCCAGATCTGCATGACGACCGGCCGGGTGCTGGCCCAAGACCGGATCGCCTCCTCGCTTACCGAGAAACTGGTCGCCAAGGCAAAGCACCTGCCGGTCGGCGATCCGCTGGGCCAAGTGGCGCTTGGGCCGGTGATCAACCGCGCGCAAGTCGACCGCATCCACGGCATCGTGAAAGACTCGGTAGCGGCCGGCGCGACGCTGGCGGCGGGCGGAACCTTCGACGGTCCGTTCTACCGGCCGACCGTGTTAACCGGAGTGAAGCCCGGCATGCGCGCCTTCGATGAGGAGATTTTCGGTCCGGTCGCCGCGATCACGTCCTTTACGAGCGACAGCGAGGCGGTGGAACTCGCCAACCACAGCGATTACGGCCTGTCGGCGGGCGTGTTCTCGGCGGACGTCGGGCGCGCGATCGCGGTCGGCAATCGGCTCAATACCGGGCTGTTGCATATCAACGACCAGACCGTCGCCGACGAGCCACATGTTCCGTTCGGCGGCACTGGAGCTTCCGGCAATGGCACTCGGATCGGTGGTCCGGCCAATTGGGAGGAATTCACCCAATGGCAGTGGATGACGATCAAGGAAAAGCCCAACCCCTATCCGTTTTAAATCCGAGACGACGAATACTCCGGGGGCAGCTTCGGCCGGAGACCAGAATCAAAAACAGGCGAGAACACCGAAGGCGATCGCCACAGGAGAGGAAACATGCAAACGCAATTGCGCCAGATCTTTTCGGCTGCCGTGTTGGCGGCGTTCGGGATGATCGCGGCGTGGTCGGCCAACGCAGCCGATGCGCCCAAAACGATCCGCATCGGCTACGCGATTTCGCTTTCCGGCGTCAACGCCCTAGGCGCCGCCACCACGACGCTCCCGGGATACGATCTGTGGGTGAAAGACGTCAATGACGCAGGCGGCATCTTCGTAAAGGAGTTCGGCAAGAAAATACCGCTCGAGGTGGTGGCAAAATACGACGACACCAGCAGCGCCGAAAATATGCTGCGGCTCGAAGAAAAATTGATGAGCCAGGACAAAGTTGACTTCGTCCTGCCGCCCTGGAGCACAGGGTTCAATCTTGCCGCGGCTCCGATCTTCGCCAAATACGGCTATCCCGATCTCGCCGTCACCGCCAACTCCATGGACGAAGAGCAACTGGTCAAACAGTTTCCGACATTGTTCTTCTTCCTCAATCAGCCGCCGCATTTCGGCGGGGCGCTGATCGAGGTGCTCAACAAATACAAGAACGCAGGCCAGCTCAACAACAAGATCGCGATGCTCAGCGTCGGCGACCAGTTCGGCGCAGAAATGTCGGCCGGCTTTGGCGCCGGCTTGAAGGCGTCGGGCTACGACATCGTGCTGCAAAAGAGCTATCCGCTAGGCGCTGCTGACCTCACTAA
Organism: Xanthobacteraceae bacterium; assembly: GCA_049519075.1. Classification (GTDB taxonomy): domain Bacteria; phylum Pseudomonadota; class Alphaproteobacteria; order Rhizobiales; family Xanthobacteraceae; genus BOG-931. The sequence goes on from JBEKRD010000077.1 coordinate 5,488, forward strand.
CGAAATTAAGGAAGCCAAGGCCTCGGGCGCCGACACCTTCATCGCCGCCAGCTACCCGCCCGACACCTTCATGTTGACCGGCACTGCGATCACCCAGGGCTATAATCCCAAGGTCTTTTACACCGCCGTCGGCACCGCCTTCGCCGAATATGGCGGCAACTTCAAGGACAAAGCCCAGGGCGTTATGGGCATCGGCGGGTGGGACCCGAACCTGCCCGGCGCACAGGATTATTTTAAGCGACAGCTTGCCGTCACCGGCCACGCACCGGACGGATGGGCGAGCCCGGTCACTTACGCCAGCCTGCAGATTCTGCAGCTGGCGATCGAGAAAGCCGGCACGCTCGACCGCAAAAAGGTGCTCGACACCATCGCCAATGACGGACCGTGGGATACCGTCATCGGCAAAGTCGACCTCAAGACTCATATCCGCGAGACGCAATGGGGCGCCGGCCAATGGCAGAACGGCCAATTCGTCGGCGTGTCTCCGAGCAGCATGGCCGGCGCGCAGCCGGTCCTATTTCCCAAGCCGGCGTGGTGAGCACGCCGACCTGTCACCGTGCGGTGGCGGCGTGATAGAAAACCGAATGGCCGGTTCGGCTGGTCCGGACCGGCTGTTTTCAGTTAACGAACGTGTTTGATATGCCAGCGATCGAAGTCATCCTGGGGGGCATCATTCTGGGCGGGCTCTATGCGCTCGTCGCCATTGGCTTCAACCTGCAATATGGCGTCGCGCGCATCGTGAACCTCGCCTATGGCGAATTCCTGATGGGTGCGGCGTTTGCCGCGTTCTGGCTGTTCACGTTGTTTCGCATCAACCCGATCGTGGGTATGATTTTCTCGATGCCCGTGAGCTTCGCCGCCAATTGGCTGATTTATCGCGTGCTGATGCTGCCCCTGGTGCGCCGCGCCCGCACCCGCCAGGAGCTTGAGGGCGAGACCATCCTCGCCACCTTCGGTTTGTTGTTCGTTCTGCGCGGCACAGCGACTTTGGCCTTCAGCGCCGACAACCGGTACTACGATTATCTCGGCGCGCCGCTGCAAATCTTCGGCTTCACCTTCTCCGCCAACCGCGTACTCGCCTTCGCCATGGCGTGCGTGTTCGGCGGCACGATCTGGCTCGTCCTCAACCGCACCAGGTTCGGCGCAGCCCTTCGGGCGCTGGCGATCGATCCCATCGGGGCGGAACTCGTCGGCATCGACGTCCGCGGCCTTTCCGCGCTTGCTTTCGCGGCCGGCGGCGGCCTGGTCGCCGCAGCCGGAACGCTGGTAAGCACATTTCTCAGTTTCAATCCCGCCATCGGCATCGATTTCACCATGAAGGCGCTGGTGGTGGTGATCATGGGCGGCATCGGCAACATGGGTGGCAGCCTGATCGCGGGCGTATTGCTCGGCGTCGCCGAAGCGCTGTGCTCCTATTACATCGATTCAGGACTGACGCTTGCGGTCGCCTATGCGCTGTTTCTGATCGTGCTCGTGGTCAGGCCGCGCGGCTTGTTCGGAACACCATGACTGTGACCGAGACACCTAAGGACGCACGCATCCGTCGTACCCGAGCGGCGATCGCGATCGGCGCGCTCGCCGTGCTTGTCGTCGCGCTTGCGACGGTGCCGTGGCTGGTGTCCGACTACGGGCTGTCGCTGATGGTCAATGTCATGAGTTATCTTGTGTTGACCATTGCCTGGGCGCTGTTTTCCGGAACGACCCGGCTGGTTTCGCTCGCGACATCGGCGTTTTTCGGCATCGGTATGTACACCGTGGCGGTCCTGATCAAACTGTTGCCGCTCTACGCGACGTTCGCTGTTGCGATCGGCGTGGGCGGTGCGGTTGCGCTGATTGTCGGCGTACTTACTTTGCGCATCGCCGGCATGTTCTTCGTCATTTTCGGCTTCGGCCTCTCCGAGATGATCCGCGAGCTGACGGTGTGGTGGGAGATCAATCAGACCCACACCATGGGACGCTACGTCTTTGTGGATTTCGACACCACCGTGATCTACGAGCATCTGCTCGGTCTCGCTGTACTGGTATTCCTGACAGGCTGGCTGTTGCGGAGGAGCCGTCTCGGGCTTGCCTTGTTGGTGATTGGCGAGGACGAAACCGTGGCGCGCCAGGTCGGCATCAACGTGCCGTTCGCCAAGGTCACGATCTTCATCGTCTCGGCTATGTTTATGACATTGACCGGCGCGCTGATGGCGCCGCGGTTCGGCTTCATCAATCCGAATTTCGCCTTCAATCCGCTGGTGTCGTTTCAGGTCGTCATCATGGCGTTCCTGGGTGGGTTGCAGCAGCTGTGGGGGCCGGTACTCGGCGTCATTCCGCTGATCATTCTGTCGGAAGAACTGCAGACCGAGTTTCCGTTCTGGTACAGCGTGCTCCTTGGCCTCGTTTTCATGGTGATCGTCTATTTCCTGCCGCGCGGCGTGACAGGCCTGCTCGAAGACGGCTGGGCGGCGCTCGCCCGGCCGCTCGAGCTACCGCGCGGGTTTACCGGACCACTGCTCGACGCCTGGGCCTGGCTTTCGCGCCCGATTTCGCTGCCGCGCGGCATTGCCGGCGCCATCGAGGAGCGGTGGTCGAAGATCATGCCGCCCCCAACAGTGAGGCGCTGACGCCAATGGCCGCGCTCCTGGAAGTCGAGGATTTGACCAAGGCCTTCGGCGGCTTGGTGGCCGTCAAATCGATGTCGCTTGCGGTCGCGCCCGGCGAAGTATTGGGGCTGATCGGACCCAACGGTTCCGGCAAGACCACGCTGCTGAACCTCATTGCCGGCACGATCCGGCCGGACGCAGGTTCGATCCGCATGGCTGGCGAAGATGTGACGCGACTCCCCAATCACTTAAGGGTGCGCAAGCGCATCAACCGGACATTCCAACTCGTCCGCGCGCCGCCCAATATGCCGGCCATCGGCACTGTGATGGCGGGCGTGCTCTATGGCGCCGGCAAGCGGGTGCGCTTTAAGGATGCGGGCTATGAGGCGGCCGGCTGGCTCGGCGAGATGAATCTGCTAACCAAGGCCGATCGACGCTTCGACCAGCTCACTTATATCGAGCAGAAGCGCGTCGAACTGGCGCGCGCTCTTGCGACCCGGCCGCGCGTGCTGCTGCTCGACGAATGGCTGTCGGGATTGAGCCCGAGCGAGCTTGAAGGCGGCATCTCCGTGGTGTGGAGTCTGGCCGCGCAGGGCATCGCGGTCATCCTGGTCGAGCACGTGATGACGGCGGTGCGCGCGCTGTGCCATCGCGTCATCGTCATGAACGCCGGCTTGAAGATCGCCGAGGGCCGCCCGGAAGCGGTGTTGCGCGACGCCGAGGTCATCCGCGCCTATCTGGGCGGCGACGATGCTTGAGGTTGATGGCCTCGACCACGCCTATGGCCGCCATCGCGCGTTGCGCGGCGTGTCGATCCGGGTGCGCCAGAAAGAGGTGGTGGCAATCCTTGGCGCCAACGGCGCCGGCAAGACCACGCTGCTCAACGCCGTCGCCGGCCTGGTGCGGCCGTCGAGCGGCTCGATCCGCTACCGCGGCGATGAGCTGATCGGGCTCTCCGCGCACCAGATCGTCGAACGCGGCATCGCCACCGTGACCGAGAGCCGCCATTTGTTCGGACCCCTGTCGGTCCTGGAAAATTTGTCGCTTGGCGCGTTCACCCGCAGCGCCCGGGCGGCGGAAGTCGCCAGCATGGCGCGGGTCTTCGATCTGTTCCCCCGCCTCGCCGAACGGCGCCGGCAAGCGGTTCGCACCATGAGCGGCGGCGAGCAGCAGATGGTCGCGGTCGGCAGAGCGCTGATGGCGCGGCCCTCGCTCTTGCTGCTTGACGAGCCCTCGCTCGGGCTCGCGCCGGTGATCGCCGGGGAGCTGTTCACGGCGCTTGGCCGCATCGCGCGCGAAAGCGACGCCAGCATCCTCATCGTGGAACAGAATGCGCGCCGCGCCCTGAAGATGGCCGACCGCGCCTATTTGCTGGCCCTGGGCGGCATCGTCGGCGAGGGCAAAGCCGCGGCGCTGGCGCAAGACCGCGCTGTTGCGGAATCCTATCTCGGCCTGTGACTGAGCGTTATCGCCCTCGATCACCCGGTCGACACCGCCGTGTTGAGATCGCTCGGATCGACCTGCCTATTGAGTGCGGCGTTGAGCTTCTTGCGGTCGAGCTCGCCTTCCCACCAGGCGACGATGATGCAGGCAACGCCGTTGCCGGAGAGGTTGGTCAGCGCGCGGCATTCGCTCATGAATTTGTCGATACCGAGCACAATCGCCATGCCGGGAACGAGTTCCGGCCGCACCGAAGCCAGCGTCGCCGCGAGCGTGATAAAGCCCGCGCCAGTCACGCCGCTCGCGCCCTTGGACGTGAGCATCGCCACCACCAGAATGATCATTTCCTCGCCAAAGCTCAGCGGGACGTTCAGCGCCTGCGCGATGAACAGTGTCGCCAGCGTCATGTATATATTCGTGCCATCGAGATTGAACGAATAGCCGGTCGGCACGACGAGACCGACGACAGGCTTCGAACAGCCCAGCCGCTCCATCTTTTCCATCAATTGCGGCAGGGCGCTTTCGGACGAACTCGTGCCCAGCACGATCAGCAATTCATCCTTGATATAGCCGAGATATTTGAAGATTGAAAAGCCGGCGATCCTGGCGATGATCCCAAGTATGCCGACCACAAAGATGAACGACGTCAAATAGAAAACCGCGATCAGGCCGGCAAGATTGCCGAGCGCCGTTGGCCCGTAGCGGCCGATGGTGTAGGCCATGGCGCCGAACGCGCCGACCGGGGCCGCTTTGACAACAATGGCGATGATGCCGAACACGGTGTGGGCGAAGTCGTCGATAATCGAACGCAGCCGGTGGCCGCGTTCGCCCAGCGCCATCAGCGCGAAGCCGAACAGCACCGAGAACAGCAGCACCTGCAGGATATCGCCCGCCGCAAAGGCGCCGACGGCGCTGTCGGGGATGATATGCAGGACGAAATCGGAGCCTTTCATTTCGCTGGCTTGCTTGGCGAAACCGGCCACGGCCGATGCGTTCGATTGGCCGGAGAAACCCGCCCCCGGCTGCAGCACATTGGCGACGATCAGGCCGAGAACGAGCGCAAAGGTCGACACGATCTCGAAATAGACCAGCGCCTTGATGGCGACCCTGCCGACCTTTCTCACCTCGCTGATGTGCGCGATGCCCGACACCACCGTACAGAAAATGATCGGCGCAATGACCATCCGGATCAGCTTGACGAAGCCGTCGCCCAGCGCCTTGACCCAGTCGTTCTGGCCGAAAGCGGGAAACAACCAGCCGAGAACCGCGCCAAGCACGATCGCTATCAGCACCTGGATGTATAAGATCTTGTACCAGGGTTTGTGCGGCGTCGCGCCGGATGGCCTCGTCGTTGCTACAGATCCTTCGGTCATAAAACGCTCCCTATTCTCGACGAGTTACGAGCGTTGACCGCCCATTCTATCGCCAGCCATATCAGTTCGTTGCTCACCCGTTTTAATCCAGATCAAATCTGCAGCGATTTCGTTTGCCCAACAAGGGCAACTCATGATCGGCGACGGCAGGTGGTCTGCTACCGTCGCGTGGCTCTGTTGTCGCTGCGGCGCGATCACAGCATCCCTAACAGATGCGGCAGCCAGAGCGAGAGCGCCGGGATGTAAGTCACCATGGCCAAAAACACCAGCATGGTAAGCAGCCACGGCAGCACCGCAATCGTCAGTTCGGTGATGCCCATTTTGGTGATGCCGGAGGCGACGTAGAGATTCAGCCCGACCGGCGGATGACAAAGACCGACTTCCATATTGACCGCCATCAGGATGCCGAGGTGCACCGGATGGACGCCGAGCGCCGCCGCCATCGGAAACAGAATCGGCGCCATGATCAGGGTGATCGCCGCGGGATCCATGAAATTGCCGGCCGCCAACAGCACGATATTGGTGACGAGAAGAAACGCCACCATACCGAAACCCTGCGCCGTCATCCATTCGGCCATCGACTGCGGGATCTGTTCGGAGGTCAGCAGCCAGGAGAACACCGCGGCATTGGTGATGATGTAGAGGATCATCGCGCTCATCGACGCCGCCTTGAGCAGCACCGCCGGCACTTCGGAGAATTTCAGGCCCTTGTAGACGAACACCGCGATGATGAAGGCATAGACGGCAGCGACCGCGGCGGCCTCGGTCGGCGTGAACAATCCGGTGTAGATACCGCCGAGCACCAAAAAGATCAGGAGCAGGCCCCAAATGCTTTCCCGGAAGGCGCGCCAGCACTCGCCCCAACTCGCCCGCTGCATGCGCGGGTAATCGTTGCGCCAGGCGCGATACCAGGTGGTGGCGCCGAGCATGGTGGCAAGGATCAGGCCGGGCACCAGGGCCGCGATGAACAATTGGCCGATGGACGCTGAGTCGACCACCGCGCCGGTCGGGCCGTGCGGCTGCATGCCGCTCGTCGCCACCGCGAAGATGACGAGATTGATCGACGGCGGAAACAAGATGCCGAGCGCGCCAGACGTCGCGATCACGCCGGCGGAAAAACGCGGCGGATAGCCTTGCTGCGCCAGGGCCGGCAGGATGATCGAGCCGATGCCGACTACGGTCGCCACCGAGGAGCCGGAGATCGCCGCAAACAGCGCGCAGGCGACGACGCCGGCCAAGCCCAGCCCGCCGTACCAATGCCCGATCAGCGACGAGGCGAAGTCGATCATGCGGCGCGCCACGCCGCCGGAGGTGAGAAAATTCCCGGCCAGGATAAAGAACGGAATCGCCATGATCTCGAAGCGGTCGATGCTGGTGAACAGCTTGAGCCCCACCATCTTCGGATCGACGTCGGAAAGAATGAACAGATAGGTCAGCACCGACAGCCCGAGCGCGATCGAGATCGGCATGCCCGACGCCATTAGCGCCAACAGCAGCGCGAACAAAAGCTCGGCCCGCACCGCGTGCGACAACTCGATGATATGAAACCGGGCGGCGATGCAAAGCAGCGTAAGCGCGATCGGAATGACGATGATCAGCGCCGCGGTGACGGCGTCGCCGAGCGGCCGCGGCGCGGCGGGTTTGGAGCTCTGCGAAACGGCGCTCACTCTGCGGCCTCGCGCACCGGCACCGCGGCCTCATGCGGCGCCTCGTAATCGATGCCATGGCCTTGATGCGGCACTCTGCCGGTGCGCAGAAAGCGCCACATCACCTGCAGGAAGCGAAAGCTCATCAGATAGGAGCCAAGCGGAATGCACAGATAGATCATCCAGCTCGGCCATTCGAGTTCGGGCGAAGTTTCGTCGGGGTCAAGTTCGTAACAATAGAACGCGCCCAGCGTGCCGATGATGCCCGTGAACAGCGCGCCGCAAACCAGCGCGAACACGATCACCGGCTTGCGCGCCGCCGGCGAAAGCTTCTTGACGAACACATCGACGCCGACATGGATGCCGGTGCGAACGCCAAGCGCGGCGCCGAATTTCGCCATCCACACGAACATGTAGGTCGCAAGCTCGTTCGCCCAGGACAGGTGGATCGAGGCGAGGAAACTGTAGACCCAATTCGCCGCGTTCTTGAGCAGCGGCAGGTGATGCGCGCCTGCCCAGCGGGCGACGCCCACGGAATTGCTGGCGCCGTAGCGGTGCACCACCGCCACAAAGGTAATGATCGTCGCCGCCGCAATCAGCGTGACGATGATCCACTCTTCGAGCCGATTAAGAATACGGTCGAGCACCAGCCGTCCTCACGAGCTAAATCCCGCGCCCCATCCGGCGAAGGACTATGCGGCCCGAAGCATGATCCGGAAAAGTGGAAGCCGGTTTTCCGAAAAGATCATGCTCCACCAAAATCCTAGAGCGCCACTCGATCCAATCTTAAAGAATGCGCTCTAGGACTGCGGCGGCACGAAGCCCGATGCCTTGTAGATCTTCTCGATGAGGTCTTTACCGAAGCGGCCTTCCATCTCTTTGTGGACCGGCATCAGCTTGGCGATCCAGGCCTGTTTTTCCGCAGGCGTCTGCACATGCATTTCGACTTTGCCAGTGGCCTTGATCTTCTCCAGCGCGTCGACATTGTCCTTCGCCGCCGTGTCGTCGAAGAATTCGGTCGATTCCTTCACCGCGCGATCGAGACCCGGCCGGATATCGCCCGGCAGCCCGTCCCAGAACTTCTTGTTGGTGATCAACGAATAAGTCAGCCGCCCGTGGTGCGACACGGTGAGGTATTTCTGCACGTCATAGAGCTTCTGCGTCCAGACGTTTGACGGCACATTATCCTCGCCGTCGGCGACGCCGGTCTGCAAGGCCTGATAGAGTTCGCCGAAGGCGATGATCTGCGGAATGGCGCCGAGTTCGCGCGCCACCGCATCGAGCACCTTGCTGCCCTGGATGCGCATCTTTAAGCCCCGAAAATCGTCGGGCATGATCAAGGGCACATTCGCGGTATAGACGTGTGCGCCGTTGTCCCAATAGGCGAGCGGCGTGACGCCTTTGTCCTCGAGCTTCTTGTTGAGATCGGCCATCATCGGGCTCGCCATCATCTGGCGTGCGTGAGTGTCGTCGGTCATCAGGAACGGCAGATCGAAGATGTCGAATTCCTTGACCCCGAGTGGGCCGAATTTGGAGATCGACGGCGCCAGCAATCGCACGGAACCGAGCTGCAAAGCCTCCAGTTCCTCCTTGTCCTTGTAGAGCGAGGAGTTGGGATAGACCTCGACCGTCACTTTGCCGTCGGTATATTTTTCTGCCAATTGCTTGAACAGCAAGGCCGACTTGCCCTTGGGCGCATCCGGCGACACCACATGGCTGAATTTGATGATGAGCGGATCGGCAAATGCGGGCCTGCCGAAGCTTAAGGCTGGCGCCGCGGCGAGCGCTACGGCGGCGTGTTTTATTGCGGCACGTCTGGTGACTTTGAACGCCATGGTATCCCTCCCTGGACGCGGCCGTGGACCGGGTATGGCCCGGCTGCCGCTGCTATCGCTGTACGACCTACGTCTTTTAAGACTTGCCCTTTTAGGCTTGCCTTTTCATAGCGCGAATGCGGCGGCGGGCCAATGCTACACTTTGACCGCCCGGGGTTCGCACGGGCTTTGGGGCGGACAGGCGTTGCCGTCCTCGCGCCACGCTTTTCGCGCGCGAACTGAAAAAATCCCCGTTACGTTCAGCGCGAAACTTAAGGAGCAAAAGGAAAACCGAGGGGTGGTGCCTCGTTATCGCTGTTCGCTATGTAGGTTTCGCCGTCTTTAAGCCCGTCATTGCGAGCGTTAGCGAAGCAATCCAATGCTTTGCCGTCGTCTGGATTGTTTCGTCGTTTCACTCCTCGCAATGACGAAGAAAAAATGGAAGCGGAACGCCAACAGACGCGCGGTACAACCGCCGCACCTGCGGATCCGGCGCCCCCTAAGCGAGGGGGCTCGTCTATCGGCGTTCCACCGCGGTTCTTGCCAAGGAGAGTTTTTCATCCCCATGGCTCCAGCGTCAGGCCAGGCTTCCTGGGACGCGGTCCGCGCGGGCGTTACCCGGCTTCGCCTGTCCCAGTCCAGGGTGGCACCTCCCACTCCGGTCATAGTGCCGGAGGGCATGATGCCCGAGCCGCCCGGGAACGGGGTGTATGGCCCCGCCGCGGGCACCGCACTCGCCCCACCGGCGGAAAGTACCCTTCCCGACGGCGTCCGAAACTTGGACGAGATGGCGGGGTACGTGACTGTAATAAGGACCGACGTCAAGGGCGTTGTCGCGAAAAACATGTCGACGATCGGAAGGGCCGTCTTGATATAGCTTCGGCTGAGCCTGAATATGCAAGCGGAGGGGCAACGACGCTAAGCACCGCGCTCACCTCGGCGTCGACGCAAACTGCACGTCAGCAGGCGGGACGCTCATCTTGACTGAGCGCAATTGTCACAGCCGGGAACAGGCGCCGAGGCCACGAGTGCGGAACTGAGCGCAGCAAAAACCGTTTAATCAGCAACGATTGCCGGCGGTCCTCGGCGATCCGCTGGATCATCGGAATTCAGGCGATGGAAACTCCCAGGTCTGGAGCGGTGGCGTGAATGAAATGATGCGCCCGGGAAACATCCTCTATTTGACAGCAAGCATTATTGCCGGGCTCATCGCGCTTTGGGTCGTATGGGCCTATGTGGACAACGCTGAAATGGGCGAACACATCGTCCAGGTCGTCCCCTTAATGTTCGCTGGAGCTATTTGGTTGTTGGCCCGGCTTGGCCGAGACCTTCTTGCTGGACGCTGACTGTAGCCCGAACTGGATCAGTTTTGTTTCCGAAAGCAGAGATCGGCCGTGTTATGAGGCCATGCTCTCACGCATCGCACCCCCGCCGCGCGACATCAGCGCGCCGGGATGGCGGATCACATTGGCGGCGAGACGGTGGGCGGCGGCGGTGTCGGCGGGCACGAGCACTTCGGATGCAGTGCCGGCGGCTCTTTGTCTTGAGCGTGGCAACGCATGATGCTAGCGTTGTCGCAAGAATTTTCCGAAATGTCTTTGCGATGGCAGGCAATCTCCACAACCAGATTTTGGCGGTGGGAATTCAGATCGGTCTTGTCGGCATCGCCGCGCTGGTGGCGATGTGGACCGCGCATTTGGCGCTATTTCGCACCGGCAGCTTTGCCGCCTGGATTGGGCTTGTCGTCGTCATCCAGAACATCGTCGGTTCGTTATTCAACTCGCATCTGTTCGATTTTACGCACGGTGCAGCTTACGTGATCGGCGTCGGAATCGCCGGCGGGATCGTATTGAAGGAATCGCTTAAAGCGTCGAAATAGACGTGCCGGCTCTGCACGACGAATGCCGCGCGGCAGACCGCGCCGCCTTTGTCCAGCTGGCGTCAATTCGGCTAGTGCACCGCACCCGCGGTGCGCGGCATCAGCGCGCCGGGATGGCGGATCACATTGCCGGCGAGGCGGTGGGCGGCGGTTGTAGCCTGCATCGGCTCGCTGCCGCAAAGTCTGGCCGCGAGATAGCCGGCGTTGAAGCCGTCGCCGGCGGCGGTGGTATCGACGGGCACGAGCACTTCGGGAACCGGCACGAATTCATGGCCGCCGGCGGTGGCGACGAGCGCGCTGTTGGGTCCGTTCTTGACCACGATCTCGCCGATGCCGAAGGCTTGCAGGCGCGCCACGGTGCTCTCCGGGCTCGGATCGCCCCACAGCACCGCCTCGTCGTCGAAGGCCGGTAGCGCGATATCGATCCGCTTGAGCGCTTCGATGAAGACGTTGCGGGTGCGCTGGAGGTCGCCGTTCCAGCCGCGCGGACGGAAATTTCCGTCGAAGGCGACCTTGGCGCCCTGCTGGCGCGCCACCTCGAGCACGGCGAACAGGCGGCCGAGACCGTGGTTGGAGTAGAGCGACAGCGTAATGCCGGAAAAGTAGATCAGCCGCGCCGCGGTGAGGCTTTCGGCAAGCCGCATCCAGTCGGGAAGCTCGAACAGGTCGCGCGCCGGAGCGCCATCGCGCCAGCTGCGCACGATATGTTCGCCGGACGGGCCGTTTTCGATCAGAGATAGAGCCGGCAGCCGGTTCGGCACGCGCAAAATGAGATCGGACGCGACCCCTTCCGCGGCGGCGAGCGCCGCCACGCTTTCGGAATAGCGGTCGTCACCGACGGCGGTGGCGAGTGCGACGTCGATCCCGGCACGGGCGAGATAGACCGCGGCATTGAAGGTGTCACCGCCGCAGGCCAAGGCGAAGCGGCCGTCGGCGCCGCGCGACAGCTCGATCACCGCTTCCCCGACGCAGATGGCGCGGGCTTTTTGCTCGCTCATGGCGCTTGCTCGTATCTCGGAAAGCCTTATCGGCGCGGCGGTTCAGCTTGGCAATAGGGGCCGCGATAGCGGGCTCCTGTGAATAAGCCGGGCCGTTCGAGTGGTCAAAACTGCTCAGACTCTGTTCCCTAACTGAAACAGGCTGCAAGCGAGGGCGACGGAGAAGCAAAATGTGACGGTTCGTCCGCAGCCAAAACGTTGAGCGCTATTGGAGGCTTCTAGACCGCGTGACCGACGCATCGAATCGGCAGCAAATAACCAAGCTGCTCGGCGAAGAGCAGCAGAAACAAAAAGATGCTGGCGATTCGCTCAAATAGCCATCAGTGACTAGAGGCCGCCTCAGTTGGCGGCCTCGATGCTGAGGCTCCGCCTTATTCAAAGGAGCCCACTACCGAGACCGCAGGTGCCCTGGTGAAGGTGGCTAGCCTTGGGCCGCCGTGATGTTATATTGTAACAATATTGCGTTTGCTCAATTGCACCCAATTGGATCCTCCTGGCCGGGAACTCGATGACCCATCACCACCACCATGGCGGCGAGCCGCATCCGTCGCCGGCGATTTCGCCGTCTTTGATCCGGCTGTCGGCGGCAAAGAGGCTTGCGCTCTCGGGCGCGCTGATCGCGCTGATATGGGCCGCGTTTTTCTGGGCGACGCGCTGAGACCGATGCCGGCACTGCAGTTCCACAATCTCACCCTCGGCTACGACCGCCACCCCGCCGTGCATCATCTTGACGGCACGGTTGAGACCGGCGCGCTGGTCGCGGTGGTCGGACCGAACGGCGCCGGCAAGTCGACCTTGTTCAAGGGCATCACCGGCGTGCTCCGGCCACTGTCAGGCTCGATCGAGCGCGACGGCCGCGAGGCCCGCGACATCGCCTATCTGCCGCAGGTGCCGGATATCGACCGCACGTTTCCGATCGATGTCTATGACATGGTGGCGATGGGGCTGTGGCGGAAGAAGGGCCTGTTCGGCGGCATCGGCAGGAAAGATCACCGCATCATCGAGACGGCCATTGCCACGGTCGGTCTCACCGGATTCGAAGAGCGCGCCATCGGCACGCTGTCGGGCGGACAGATGCAGCGCATGCTGTTCGCCCGGGTGCTGGTGCAGGACGCACGGGTCATCGTGCTCGATGAGCCGTTCACCGCGATCGACGAACGGACCGCGGCGGACCTCTTGAACCTGGTGCAGCGCTGGCACGGCGAACAGCGCACCGTGGTCGCAGCCCTCCACGATATCGATCTGGTCAAAGCGAATTTTCCCAAAACTTTGCTGTTGGCGCGCGAGCCGGTGGCCTGGGGTTCGACGGTTGAGGTGCTGACGCCGGAGAACCTCGCCAAGGCCCGCCACATGTGCGAGGCGTTCGACGAAGAGGCGGCCGCATGCGCGGTGCCGGAGATGGCTTAGACGCGATGCTGTTCCAATTCCTGCTCGAGCCTTTCGCTGACACGTCGGTCCGGCACTCGCTGGCCGCGATCCTGGCGCTGGTGTTGAGCGCGGGGCCGATCGGCGTGTTCCTGATGCTGCGGCGCATGAGCCTGGTCGGCGATGCGATGGCGCACGCCATCCTGCCAGGCGTCGCGATCGGCTTCCTGGCCGCCGGGCTGAACGTCTTTGCCATGACGCTTGGCGGTCTCGTCGCCGGACTTCTCATTGCGCTTCTCGCCGGCGCGGTCAGCCGGGCCACCAAGCTCCAGGAGGATGCCTCGCTCGCGGTGTTTCTCTTGGTGTCGCTGGCGTTAGGGGTCGTGATCGTGACGGCGAACGGCAGCGATATCGAAGGTCTGATGACCTTCCTGTTCGGCGAAACGGCGGCAAGAATGAGCGCCAGCAAGCTGTTGGTCGTTGCCGGCACCGCGACCTTAAGCCTGATCGCGCTGGCGCTGATCTACCGTCCGCTGGTACTGGGTTGCGTCGATCCCGGATTTTTGCGCGCGATCAGCCGCTCGGATGGCGTGGCGCATCTGACCTTCATGACTTTATTGGTGCTCAACCTCATCAATGCGTTTCATACGCTGGGCACGCTTCTCGGCGTCGGTATCATCATCATCCCGGCCGCGATCTCGCGGTTTTGGACGCGCGATATCTCGAAGATGATCGTGCTGGCGATCGCAAGCGGGCTCGTTTCCGGCTGGGCTGGGCTGCTCGTTGCCTTTCACGCCAAGATTCCGTCAGGTCCCGCGGTGACGCTCGTTGCCGGCGTCCTCTATGCCGGCTCGGTGCTGTTCGGGCGGATCGGCGGACTGGTGTGGCAGGCCTTTCCGGGCCGCCATCTGGAGGCTTAGCCACCGATCGCCAGGTCTTGTCTTGAGGGGTTTTGTTTTGCCCTCCCACTCAATATATCTGCGGCTCCTCTGGAGTGATTGTCCCCATGTCCGATACCAAGTCCGCCGCCAAACCCGACGCGCCTCACATTGAGAAGATCCCCGTCACCGTGCTGACCGGCTATCTCGGAGCCGGCAAGACCACCCTTCTGAACCGCATATTGTCCGAGCCGCACGGCAAGAAATACGCCGTGATCGTCAATGAATTCGGCGAGATCGGCATCGACAATGAGCTCGTCATCGGCGCCGACGAGGAAGTGTTCGAGATGAACAACGGTTGCATCTGCTGCACCGTGCGCGGCGACTTGGTGCGAATCCTCGACGGCTTGATGCGGAAGAAGGGAAAATTCGACGCCATTATCGTGGAGACCACGGGGCTTGCCGATCCGGCGCCGGTGGCGCAGACCTTCTTTGTCGACGAGAATGTCGGCAAAAGAACCAAGCTCGATGCGGTGGTGACGGTCGCCGACGCCAGATGGCTCAACGACCGGCTCAAGGACGCGCCGGAGGCCAAGAATCAGATCGCTTTCGCCGACGTGATCTTGATCAACAAGACCGATCTGGTTACGCCCGCGGAGCTCGCCGAGGTCGAGGCCCGCATCCGCGGCATCAACCCGTATGCCAGGGTGCATAAGACCGAGCGCGCGCAGATCGCGTTGAGCGAGGTGCTCGGCCGCAATGCTTTCGATCTCGACCGCATCCTCGATATCGAACCGGATTTTCTCGGACGCGAAGACCACGATCATGACCACGATCATGCGCATGGCCATGAGCATGGGCACGATCATGATCATCATGAGGCTCACGGCCACGAACACGCGCATCACCACGGCGGTTTGAAGCACTATCACGACGAGGACATGCAATCGATTTCGCTTCATACCGACAAGCCGCTCGATCCGGACAAATTCTTCCCCTGGGTTCAGGATCTGGTGCAGAAGGAAGGCCCGAACATTTTGCGCTGCAAGGGCATCCTCGCGTTTAAGAACGACGACGAGCGCTTCGTCTTTCAGGGCGTGCATATGATCCTCGACGGCGACCACCAGCGGCCGTGGAACGAGGACGAAAAACGGCAAAGCCGCATCGTCTTCATCGGCCGCAATCTGCCGGGCAAGATGATCACCGAAGGATTCGAAAGCTGTGTGGCGTAAGCTTAAACCTCCCCTGCAGGGGGAGGTTGGTTCGCGCAGCGAACCGGGTGGGGCAGTTTCCGCCGCACCGCTTCACCCCACCCCGCTCGCCTTCGGCGAGCGACCCTCCCCCTCCAGGGGAGAGTGAAGAGAGCAAGTGGCAACGGCTTCCATGACCGACACCCGCAGCGATACCGTCTCCGTCGTCGAACGTACGCATTCGGTCGCCGCCGAAGGTCCGATCGTCGCCGCGCATTTTCTCGGCCGTACCGCGGCCTTCGTCCTCGGCGAGGAGGCGATCGTGCTGGCGGCGCCGACCGGCGAGCCGCATCGCGTCGCGGTGCATGGCGGCGCCATCCTTAGCACCACTTCCGATGCCGAACGCATCGTCAGCACTGGCGATGACGGTAACGTCGTCGCCACCGATACCAAGGGCTATAGCGCCACGCTGGCGAGCGACCCGAAACACCGCTGGATCGATCACGTGGCGCTCGGCCCGGACGGAGCCGTCGCCTGGTCGGCCGGCAAGACGGCCTATGTGCAGGCCAAGGAATTGCGCAGCTTCGAAGCGCCCTCGACCGTCGGTGGGCTGGTCTTTTTACCCAAGGGCTTTCGGCTCGCGGTGGCGCATTACAATGGCGCCACGCTGTGGTTTCCCAACGCGGTCGGCGCGGCGCCGGAAAAGCTCGAATGGAAGGGCTCGCATCTCGGCGTCACGGTGAGTCCGGACGGCCGCTTCCTGGTCACCACCATGCAGGAGCCGATGCTGCACGGCTGGCGGCTGTCCGATCGCCAGCATATGCGGATGTCCGGTTACGCCGCGCGCGTAAAGTCGTTCGGCTGGACGGTCGGCGGTCATTGGCTGGCGACGTCGGGCGCGACGCAGCTCATCCTGTGGCCGTTCCAGGCCAAGGACGGCCCGATGGGCAAGCAGCCGAAAGTGCTGGCGCCGTCCGAGCACCGGATCGCTGCCGTCGCCTGTCATCCCAAACAGGACATCGTCGCCGCAGGCTATGAGGACGGCCTGGTGCTCTTGGTGCGCGTTGACGACGGTGCCGAGATTTTGGCCAAGGCGCCGGGCGACGCGCCGGTCACCGCGCTCGCCTGGAGCGCCGACGGGCTCCTGCTCGCTTTCGGCACCGAAAGCGGCGAGGCGGGGATTATCAACCTCGCCTGATCGTCAGATCACATATTGCCGCAACGGCGGATAGCCGTTGAAGCCGACCGAGGAATAGGTCGCGGTGTAGGCACCCGCGGCCTCGATCAAGACTTTGTCGCCGATGGCGAGCGACACCGGCAGCGGATAGGGAGTCTTCTCGTAAAGTACGTCGACCGAATCGCAGGTTGGGCCGGCGACGACGCAGGGCACCGTCTCGTCCCGATCATGCGTGGTGCGGATCGGATATCGGATCGATTCACCGATGGTCTCGGCGAGACCGTGGAACTTGCCGATGTCGAGGTAAACCCAGCGCAACTCGTCTTCCGGCGAGCGCTTGGCGATCAGCACCACTTCGGCTTCGATGACACCCGCATTGCCGACCAGACCCCGTCCGGGCTCGACGATGGTGTTCGGCAGATTGTTGCCGAAGTGCTTGCGCAGCGCCTTGAAGATCGCCTTGCCGTAGCTTTCGAGCTTGGGCGTTTTGCGGATGTATTTCGCGGGGAAGCCGCCACCGAGATTGACGATCGACAGGCTGATGCCGCGCTCGGCGCAGGTGCGAAACACCGATGCTGTCGAAGCCAGCGCGCGGTCCCAGGCCTCGACATTGTGTTGCTGCGAGCCGACATGGAACGAGATGCCGTACGGGATGAGCCCGTTTTTGTGGGCAAGCTCTAAAATGTCGGCGGCATAAGCTGGCTCGCAGCCGAACTTGCGCGATAACGGCCATTCGGCGCCGGAGCCGTCGCAATGGATGCGGCAGATCACGCGGCTGCCGGGCGCGGCGCGCGCCACCTTCTCGACCTCGGCCTCGCAGTCGACCGCGAACAGCGTGACGCCGAGCCTGAAGGCTTCGGCGATCTCCTTCTCTTTCTTGATGGTGTTGCCGTAGGAGATGCGGTCGGGCGTGGCGCCGGCGGCGAGCACGTCGTGCGTCTCGGGCAGCGAAGCGACGTCGAAGCAGCAGCCGAGCGTCGCCAAGAGTTTGAGGATTTCGGGCGCCGGATTGGCCTTCACCGCATAGAACACTTTGGTGTCCGGCAACACCTTGGCGAAGTTCTGATAGTTCTCGCGGACGACGTCGAGGTCGACGACGAGGCAGGGTCCGTGATCGGTGCGTTGCTTGAGGAATTCGCGGATGCGTGCGGTCATTTCAACCCAGCTCCCTGATCCGACTGGCGGCGTAGCCGCCGAGGTGAACCTCCTGCGACGCGCGTCGCTCCGCACCATTGCGGAACGCGTTGCGCCGCCGTGATTGCTGCCTTGGTCCGGATGAGGGAGACCCCGTTCCGCACTGCTGGCAAAGATGGACAAGCCTCTTCGGTGTCCCCGGCATTGGCGCCGGCAAGTAGACCCAAAAAAGCCCTTCCGTCGTTGCTTTAAGCCGCGTCGCCCGTGGAGAGCGGGCATTGCCGGTTTCGCCTCCGGCTGCCGGTCGCTGGAGCAAGGAAGTAGGCGCGACAAAAGGAGCGCTCTTCCTTAGGCGGCTGTCCGGCCTCTTGTCCGGATGCCCACCGACCGACACACGGCCACAGGCACGTGCGAAATTGGGCAATTCCGCCAATAAGCGATTTCGCTTATGCGCGCAAGCGATTTAGTCTTAACGAAAAGTGAAGTGCCGACTTAGCTGCGCATCGTTACAGCAAACCAGCTCGCTTTAGTCCGCCGTGAACGGCTCGACGAGATGCGCAGCGCGCACGAATTGCACCATCACCACGATGCCGAGCAGGATGAAGAGGCCGTCGAGCACGCGCGCGCCGAGCGCGCCGAGCGCGAACAGGTTGGCGATCGCCCAGCTGCCGGCGAAGGCTGCGCCGAACACCTCGGCGCTGATCAAAATCGCCGCGCTCAGCACCGTCAGCACATTGGCCCAGAGGATACGTCGCGAGCGCCGCGGTTGAGAGTTGTTCATGGTGTCGGCTTATGGCGGTGGTTTAGAGGTTGATCGCGGTCACGCCGCGTCTCGGGCGGTCTTATGCGACAGCAGCCCAGCTTCCACAAGGGCTGACCGGATGCGGTCGATTTCGGTGCGGCCGAGCTTGACCAGAGGCGGCCGCACCACGGCGCGCGGCAGCCGGC
>JBEKRD010000078.1:0-23722 GCA_049519075.1 Xanthobacteraceae bacterium
GAAGGTCATTTAATTCGTCTGCCTGCATCCCATTCGGTAGTATTAACCAGAACGGGCAGCTTCCCAGTTGTCCAAACCGGCTCAGGCAGACCCCAATAAAAGAAATATGAAGTTGAGCCGCTATCGTTCTTCTTCTCGCCGGCAGTGCCATTTTTTGAATACAAAATTACTAAGTCTCCTCCCTTTAGACTTCTTGATGGAAACCAATAGACATGTTCGGTGTTGCCAGCATATGGGACTGCATCATCATCAGCCTTGCATTGGAACACCGCATAAAATCCTAAATCTTCGTCGGACGGGACACGTATGACAACGCGCTCCTTTTCATAGTTTCCGGCTTCAATGATGCGGCCAAATTCTAGAATCATTTGAAAACTCTCGATAGTAATCCGATGGAAACGAGGACTAGCGAGAGCCCAATGACAATCCAAACGAAGCGTTCAGCCCCGGCGATAGCTAAATAATTTGGTGCGGCTCCAAGGCCAGCAAATCCTACAGATATACAAGTAATGGAGAGAGCCTCTCTCCATCGCGATATTTTCCCCGTTTCTGTGAGTGTTGCTATCGTCACCCGTTGATCGTGATACATTCCGACATATCTTTTGTGTTCGTCGCATTGCAGATCCAAACGTTCGATTTCCGCAATTAAGAATCGTCCGACGGCAGGAGTAGAGATTTCATCTTCTCGGAGATTTCGGCGTCCCACTTGCAAAAATGCACGCGGCGCCTCTTTCGTCTCAGCGACGCCGGTTCCAGTAAAGGTAATGCTACCGGATTCTTCGGTTGCGGACGCGGGGATTGCAGCGGATTTCTCTGGCACAGGAAATCGATAGATTGTAGCGCTCGGCGGGTCAACGCGAAGGGTCATAGCGCGTTAACTCGGGCCGCCACAATTGAAAGGAGCCCACTGCCCCCCCTTGACTCTAGAACAATCTACGAACTATGTTCTTGTTTCGTTCTACTCGGGGCGCACGGTCAAAGGGGAGACAGAACATGGTTCGCTCGGTGGTCACGGAGGCTCTTGCACTGGCTTCGCTCAGCCTGTTCCTGGCAACGATAGCTGTGTGGGCCCAAGTGTTTGGGGTGCTGTAAGTATTTGGGAGTGCCGTGAGCCAGGGGGAACGCTGGCTCCGAGCATTGTGGGGAAAAGCGCCTCAGAATGGCGTTTAGTCCAGCGTGCCGATGGACAGCGTTCATGGCGATCCGCCATGTTCGAAATTGGGAGAGTCGCCCGCAGGCGCGAGTCGTGGCGGCGAAGGTCCTAGAGGTTTTCGGCAGCGAGTGACTTAACTCCCATGGCAAGTTCAATTGTGGCTAAAGCGGCTAATCCCGGCTTCGTCCATCTCCATGCCCATTCGTCCTATTCGCTTCTCGAAGGCGCGCTGACGATTGCCCGTTTGGCGGAATTGGCCAAGAAGGACCGCCAGCCCGCCTTGGCCCTGACCGACACCGACAACATGTTCGGCGCGCTGGAATTCTCCGAAAAATTGGCTGGCAGCGGCATTCAACCGATCATTGGCTGCGCGCTCGGGGTCGACTTCGGCGATCAGCAGGACAACCGCAATATCGCCGTTGACCAGACCTGGCCGCGGATCGTGCTGCTGGCGGCGGCGGAATCGGGCTATCGCAGCCTGATGCGGCTGTGCTCGCGCGCTTATCTCGATACTGCGCCGCAGGAGCGTCCGCATCTCAAACTCGCCTGGCTTGCGGACGAGAGTGACGGATTGATCGCGCTCACCGGCGGTCCGAACGGGCCGCTCGACATTGCCTTTGCCGGCGGCCAGAACCCGCTGGCTCTGACCCGCTGCGACGAGTTGCAGCGCTTGTTCGGCGACCGGCTCTATGTCGAACTGCAGCGTCATGGCACGGCGGCAGAGCGTGTCACCGAGCCGGGGCTGATCGATCTCGCTTATGCGCACGGCCTGCCGCTTGTCGCGACCAACGAGCCGTTCTTTGCCGCACGGGAGGACTACGAAGCCCACGACGCTCTCCTGTGCATCGCAGAAGGCAGATTGATTGCCGAGACTGATCGCCGCCAGCTTACGGCGGAGCATCGCTTCAAGAGCCGCGCCGAAATGGCGGCGTTGTTCGCCGATCTGCCGGAGGCGCTGGCAGCGACGGTGGAGATCGCCGAACGCTGTGCGTTCCGTCCGAAGAGCCAGGCGCCGATCCTGCCGCGGTTTGCGGCCGGCAGCGGTGCCGGCGAAGCGGGCGAGGCGCAAGAGGCGCTCGAGCTGCGCCGTGCCGCCGAAGCGGGGCTGGCGAAGCGGCTTGCGCAGCACGGCACGGCGCATGGTCATACCGTCGAGGACTATCAGGAGCGGCTTGCCTTCGAACTCGGCGTCATCGCGCGCATGAAATATGCGGGCTATTTCTTGATCGTGGCCGATTTCATTCAATGGGCGAAATCCCAAGGCATCCCGGTCGGACCGGGCCGCGGCTCGGGCGCAGGCTCCCTGGTCGCCTTTTCGCTCACCATAACCGATCTCGATCCGATCCGCTTTGGGCTTCTGTTTGAGCGCTTCCTCAATCCGGAACGCGTCTCGATGCCGGATTTTGACGTCGATTTCTGCCAGGAACGGCGCGACGAAGTCATCAGCTACGTGCAGGGGAAATACGGCCGAGACCGCGTGGCGCAGATCATCACGTTTGGCACCTTGCAAGCGCGCGGCGTATTGCGCGACGTCGGCCGCGTACTGCAAATGCCCTACGGTCAAGTCGACAAATTGTGCAAGCTCGTGCCGCAAAATCCGGCCAATCCGATTACGCTCAAGCGCGCCATCGAGGACGAGCCGCGCCTGCAGGCCGAGCGCGACCGCGATCCGGTCACCCGACGCGCCTTCGATATCGCGCAAAAGCTCGAAGGCTTGCATCGCCACGCGTCGACCCATGCCGCAGGCATCGTCATCGGCGAGCGGCCGTTGAACGAATTGGTGCCGCTCTACCGCGATCCGAAGTCGAATATGCCTGTCACCCAGTTCAACATGAAATGGGTCGAGCCGGCGGGCCTCGTCAAATTCGATTTTCTTGGGCTCAAGACGCTCAC
This sequence comes from Xanthobacteraceae bacterium, assembly GCA_049519075.1. GTDB lineage: Bacteria > Pseudomonadota > Alphaproteobacteria > Rhizobiales > Xanthobacteraceae > BOG-931. Next base: position 3,047 of record JBEKRD010000078.1, read on the forward strand.
GGTGCTTGATCGCGCGGTGCGGCTGGTGCGTCGGCGCGGCGTTGAAATCGATTTGCTGCGGATTCCGCTCGACGACGCCAAGACCTACGAGATGCTGGCGCGCGGCGAAACGGTTGGGGTGTTCCAGGTGGAAAGCCAGGGCATGCGCCGTGCGCTGATCGATATGCACGCCGACCGCTTCGAGGATTTGATCGTTCTGGTCGCGCTCTATCGTCCGGGCCCGATGGCGAACATCCCGACTTATTGCTCACGCAAAGCTGGGCTGGAGCCGATCGAATATCTGCATCCGAAGCTGCAACCGATTTTGGCGCCGACTTACGGCATCATCACCTACCAGGAGCAGGTGCAGCAGATCGCCCGCGATCTCTCAGGTTACACGCTCGGCCAGGCCGACATTCTGCGCCGCGCGATGGGCAAGAAAGACCGCAAGGAGATGGCGTCGCAGCGCGACATCTTTATCTCCGGCGCGGTCGAGCGGGGTATCGGGCGCGCCGATGCGGAAGCAATCTTCGACACCTGCGCCAAGTTCGCCGAATACGGCTTCAACAAGTCGCATTCCGCGCCCTATGCGCTCCTGACCTATCAGACCGCCTATATGAAGGCCAATTACCCGGTCGAGTTCCTGGCAGCGTCGATGACGCTCGACATGGGCAATACCGACAAGCTCGCCGAATTCCGTTCCGAGGCCGAGCGACTCGGCATCAAGGTCGAGCCGCCGTCGATCAATCGCTCCGGCATCGAGTTCGATGTCGAGACCAACACAATTTATTACGCGCTGGCCGCCCTGCGCGGCGTCGGCCGTCAGGCGGTTGACAGCATCCTGGCGGCGCGCGGCGATCGGCCGTTTGCCGACCTTGCCGATTTCGGCCGCCGCATCAACCCACGCGCCGTCAACAAGCGGGTGCTGGAAAGCCTGGCCGCCGCCGGCTCATTCGACACCATCGAGGCGAACCGGGCAGGCGCCTATGCCGCGGTCGATGCGCTGCTCGCCACCGCCTTGCGCACTCAGGACGATGCCGTGCGCGGCCAGTCGGAGCTATTCAGCGGCGCGGCGTCGCCGGCGCCTGTTCTGGTGCCGGCGCTCGAGCCGTGGCTACCGGCCGAGCGGCTGCAGCGTGAATATGAGGCGGTTGGCTTTTTCCTCTCCGGCCATCCGCTCGACGACTATGCCGCGGCACTCAAGCGGCTGCGGGTGCAGTCCTGGGCCGAATTCGCCCGCGCGGTCAAAAGCGGCGCCGGTGCTGGCCGGGTGGCCGGAACCGTGATCGCGCGCACGGAACGCCGCACCAAAAACGGCAGCAAAATGGGCATCATCGGGCTGTCCGACCCGAGCGGCCATTACGAAGCGGTGCTGTTTGCCGAGGGGCTGGCACAATACCGGGATTTGTTGGAGCCGGGCACGGCGGTGCTGCTCTTTCTCACCGCCGAGGTCCAGGCGGACGAAGTGCGCGCGCGCATCCAATCGGTCGAGCCGCTCGACGAGGCGGCGGCGCGGATGCAGCGGGGCTTGCGGGTTTTCCTGCGCGACGAAACGCCGATCGCGGGTGTCGCGCGTCGACTTCAGCCGATGCAAAATGGCGCGCGCAACAGCGCGGAAGGCGGCGAGGGCGAAGTTTCCATGGTGCTGATGCTGCAAAACGGCAGCGAGGTCGAAGTCAAGCTGCCGGGCCGGTTCAAGGTCTCGCCGCAGATCGCCGGCGCCATCAAGGCAGTTGTCGGCGTCGTCACGGTGGAGGCGCTTTAGGCGGCGCAGGCCTTTCGTTTCGACAGTCTCGCGCTTACATCTCCTCTCGCCATCAAGCGTACCGCACGATAAAGAACGGCCGCGTCATCTCCCAACCACTTATCGGCGTCCTTCACCGGCGTTCGCGGAACCCGACATGCTTCGGATTGAGAATCTTGTTTTCGATGCCTGGGGTCGCCGGTTCTTCGATTCGGCGAGCGTTTCGATACCGACGGGCGCCAAGGTCGGCCTGGTGGGCCGTAACGGCATCGGCAAATCGACGCTGTTCAAACTCATTGTCGGCGAGCTGGCGCCGCAAGGCGGCGAGATTCTGTTGCCCAAAGCGGCCCGTATCGGCTCGGTCGATCAGGAACATCCGGCCACATCGGACACGCTGCTGGATACGATTTTGGCGGCCGACGTGCAGCGCGACGTGCTCAACGCCCAATTGGAATCCGCCGAGCCCGAGGAATTGGCAGAAATCTATCAGCGCCTCAATGCGATCGACGCTGATCGCGCGCCAGCGCGGGCGGCCGAAATTCTCAGCGGTTTGGGTTTTTCCAACGACGATCTCAATCGCCCGATGGCGGAATTTTCAGGGGGCTGGCGCATGCGGGTGGCGCTCGCGGCGGCTTTGTTTGCCGAGCCCGACGTCCTGCTGCTCGACGAGCCGACCAATTATCTCGATCTCGAAGGCGCGCTTTGGCTCGAAGCGCGCTTAAAGAAATATCCGAATACCGCCGTGATCGTCAGCCACGATCGCGAGCTTCTGAACAATTCGGTGGATGCGATTCTGCATCTGAGCGAAGGCAAGCTTGAGCTTTACACCGGCGGCTACAACGACTTCGAAACCCGCCGGGCCGAGAAAAATCGGCTGCAAGCGGCCACCAAGGTGAAGCAGGACGCCGAGCGCGCTCACCTGCAAAAATTCATCGATCGCTTTCGCGCGAAGGCCAGCAAGGCCACGCAGGCGCAGTCGCGGATAAAACGATTGGCCAAGCTCGAACCAATCGCCGAAGTGGTCGAGGAGCGCGTCGCGCCTTTCACGATTCCCTCGCCGGCGCGGCCGCTGGCGCCGCCGTTGCTCCAGCTCGAAAACGCGGCCGTCGGCTACAACGGCGCGCCGGTGCTGCGACAACTCAATCTGCGCTTGGATGTCGACGATCGGATCGGGCTCTTGGGCGTCAACGGCGCCGGCAAATCGACCTTCGCAAAGATGGTGGCCGGCGCGTTGCCGCTGCAGTCCGGTGAAATGAAGCGGGAGGGTCGCATCCGCGTCGGCTGGTTTCACCAGCATCAGATCGAAGCGCTTGAGCCGAGCGATACGCCGCTGGAAATCATGCGGCGCGAACGGCCCGACGACAGCGAATCATCGCGGCGCTCGCGGCTCGCTCAGTTCGGGTTATCGTTCGACAAGCAGGAAACCACGGTCGCCAATCTTTCCGGCGGCGAGCGCGCGCGTCTCTTGCTCAATCTCGTCGCCATGCCGGGGCCGCATCTGCTTATTCTCGACGAACCGACCAATCACCTCGATATCGACAGCCGCCGCGCGCTGCTCGATGCGCTCAATGACTACGAGGGGGCGGTGATCCTCATCACCCACGATCGCTCGCTCATCGAACTCGTCGCCGACCGGCTTTGGCTGACCGCCGACGGCCATATCAAACCGTTTGCCGGCGATATGGAGGATTACGCGCGATTCGTGCTCGATCGCGCGCGGGCCGGAGCGAAGGCGCCGTCGCAGGTGGTCGGGCGCGTCGCTCCCGGGCGCCCGCTCCAAGGCGGCGGGGCTGCCGCCGAGATCGTCGACGCCAAGGCTTTCCTGACGGCGGAACAGCAGGCGGCCGCAGACGCCCGTTATGCAGCCCGCAAGGCGGCGAAGAAGAAACGCCGCCGCGGCTACTGAAACCCCCAGTCCTGGGGTCCTTACAGCCGCCAGCAAGGGCGCAAGGTTCCGGTTGCGCGGCCTGGGCTTATCCCTATATAAGGCAGCCAATCTCACACGCGGACCATGGCTTACAAGCCGTCCGGTGTCCGGCCATAAGGCTGGGCTCTCGGTCCGCGGCGGATCAACCGGAGAATGACATGGCGCTGCCCGACTTCAGCATGCGTCAGCTTTTGGAAGCTGGCGTTCATTTCGGCCATCAGGCCCACCGTTGGAATCCGAAGATGGCCGAGTACATCTTCGGCACTCGGAACAACATCCACATTGTCGACCTGACCCAATCGGTCCCGATGCTGCACCGCGCCCTACAGGCGGTCAGCGACACCGTGGCGCAGGGCGGACGCATCCTTTTCGTCGGCACCAAGCGCCAGGCTCAGGATGGCATCGCCGAGGCCGCCAAGCGGTCGGCGCAGTATTACGTCAATTCGCGCTGGCTCGGCGGCACGCTGACCAACTGGAAGACAGTGTCCAACTCGATCAAGCGGCTGCGTACGCTCGAGGAGATGCTGTCGTCGAACGAGGCGCAGGGCTACACCAAGAAAGAACGGCTGACGCTGCAGCGCGAGCGCGACAAGCTTGACCGCTCGCTCGGCGGCATCAAGGACATGGGCGGGCTTCCCGACCTGATCTTTGTGATCGACACCAACAAAGAAGACATCGCGATCAAGGAAGCGCGCCGTCTCAACATTCCGGTCGCGGCCGTCGTCGACACCAATTGCGATCCGAACGGTATCACCTATGTCGTGCCCGGCAATGACGACGCCAGCCGCGCCATCACGCTGTACTGCGATCTTGTCGCCAAGGCCGCAATCGACGGCATTTCGCGCGCCCAAGGCTCGCATGGCATCGATATCGGTGCGCAGGCCGAGCCGGTGATCGAGGAAGTGCTGCCGGAAACCAACCCGCTAGGCTTCGAGCCGCTGTCGGGACCGCGCGGTGTTGCCGACGACCTAAAAAAGCTTCCGGCCGTGTCGCCGACTATCGAAAAGAAGCTCAACGATCTCGGCATTTTCCACTTCCAGCAGATTGCCGACCTGTCTCCCGCCGCCGCGCATAATGTCGGCGAGGAGGTTGGACTACCCGGCCGCGTCGAAGGCTGGATCGCCAAGGCCAAGGAATTGACGGCCGAGGAAGTGTAATCCCGTCGTACCGGGGCGCGGGCGTAGCCCGCCGGCCCGGGCACGATAATCGCAGTACGGGAAGGCTTCCCACGATCTGAGCCGACGTTACGGATATGGATTCTGGACGCCTCGCTTTGCGTGGCCCCAGAACGACGATGGGATAAGGACCAATAACATGACCACGAACGTCAGCGCATCGATGGTGAAGGAGCTCCGCGAACAGACCGGCGCGGGCATGATGGATTGCAAGGCCGCGCTCAGCGAGACCGGCGGCAATCTCGATGCCGCGGTCGACTGGCTGCGCAAAAAGGGCCTCTCCAAGGCCGCCAAAAAGGCCGGCCGTGTTGCCGCCGAAGGGCTGATCGGTGTCGCGATCACGGCGGGCAAAGGCATGCTGGTCGAGGTGAATTCCGAGACCGACTTCGTTGCGCGCAACGACCTGTTCCAAGGCTTGGTGAAGATGATAGCGGACGCAGCCCTCGATGCCGGCTCCGACGTCGACAAAATCCTCGCCGCACGCGTCGGCGCCATCAGCATAGCCGACGCCATCACCGATACCATCGCCAAGGTCGGCGAGAACATGACGCTGCGCCGCGCCGCCGAACTTTTGGTCGGCAAGGGCGCAATTGGCAGCTACGTGCATAGTTCAGTGACCGACGGGCTTGGGCGTATCGGGGTGATCGTCGCGCTGGAATCCACTGGCGACGTCGATGAACTCAAAGCGTTTGGCCGTTTGGTGGCTATGCATGTCTCCTTCGCCAATCCGCAGGCGATCGATCCGACCGGCCTCGATCCGGTCATCGTCGAACGCGAGAAGGACGTGCTGGCGGCCAAGGCTCAGGGCAAGCCGTCCAACGTCGTCGAGAAGATCGTCGAATCCGGGCTGAAGTCCTATTACAAGGAGGTCTGCCTCCTCGATCAGCCCTTCATTTTCGACGAGAAGAACAAGAAGAGCGTTGCCGACGCTGTCAAAGAGGCCGAGGGGAAGGTCGGCGCTCCGATAAGGATCGGCGGCTTCAAGCGCTTCGCGCTGGGCGAGGGCATCGATCGGCCGAGCGACGATTTCGGAGGCGAGGTCGCGGCCCTCGCTGGCGCGCGTTGAGGGGATTGCGGACGGCGCCCTGTTGGGTTTCGGACGCAAATACGATAGCCCTTTGGTGCGATTCCTGTTGGGATTGTCGTCTGGGGGCTATTCAAAGGCGAGGGGCGGGACATCGCGATGGCGAAACCGAAATACCGGCGGGTGATCGTCAAGCTTTCCGGTGAAGCCCTCAGCGGCCCTGAAAAGTTCGGTATTCACCAGCCGACGATCGATCGTTTCGCCGCCGATCTGGTCGCAGCCCACAGTCTCGGTATCGCGCTTGGTGTGGTCGTTGGCGGCGGCAATGTGCTTCGCGGCGCTCAGATCGCGGAGAACGGCCTGTCGCGACCGACCGCAGATGCCATGGGCATGCTGGCGACGGTGATGAACGCGCTGGTGATGGAAACGGCGATCGAACGGGCCGGGTCGAGTGCGCGCACGATGTCGGCGCTCACTATGCCGCAAGTCTGCGAGACTTACGAGCGCGCCCGCGCGCTTCGCCATCTGGAAGACGGCCGCATCATCGTCTTCGCCGGTGGCACCGGCAATCCGTATTTCACCACCGACACCACCGCGGTGCTGCGCGCCGCCGAGATGGAATGTAACGTCGTCTTAAAGGCCACTGACGTCGATGGCGTCTATACGGCCGATCCCAAACGGGACCCCAAGGCCACGCGATACAAGCACCTCGACCACCAGGAGGCGCTCGACCGCCGTTTGAAAATTATGGACGCGACGGCGTTCGCGCTTGCCCAGGAAAACCGTATGCCTATCATCGTGTTTTCGATCCGGGGGCAGGGCGCGATCAAGAACGTCCTGTGCGGGAAAGGGCACTTTACCACGATCGGCTAGCGGTCGCGCATCGGCTGATGCGAGCGTCGGGCGACACCGCCGAACAAGAAGGGTGCCACGGAGGTTAGCATGGCAGCGACAAGTTTTGACATGAACGACCTCAAGCGCCGCATGCAGGGCGCTATCGCGTCGCTCAAGCAGGAGCTCTCTGGCTTGCGTACCGGGCGGGCATCGACGGCCCTGCTCGAACACGTCCAGGTCGAGGCCTACGGCAACCATATGCCGCTCAATCAGTTGGCGACGATCAGCGTGCCCGAACCTCGGCTGCTCCACGTCCAGGTCTGGGACCGTGCGATGGTCCACGCAGTGGAAAAGGCGATTTCCACCGCCAATTTGGGATTAACCCCCTCAACCGAGGGCCAGGTCCTGAAGCTGCGCATCCCGGAGCTCAACGAGGAACGCCGGCGCGAAATCGTCAAAGTCGCCCATAAATATGCTGAAGCCGCGCGGGTGGCGGTGCGTCATGTCCGCCGCGACGGTCTCGACCTTCTCAAGAGGCTCGAGAAGGATCACAAGATCAGCGAGGACGATCACAACCGCCAAGCCGGCGAAGTGCAGAAGGTAACCGACTCGACGATTGCCGAGGTGGAAAAGCTTTTGGCCGCCAAGGAAAAGGAGATCATGACCGTTTGAGCGACGCGGCGAGTTCGATCAGCAAGGCGACGCAGCCCACAGTGGCGACACGCGACGGCTTTGATATGCCGCGCCACGTCGCCATCATCATGGACGGCAATGGACGCTGGGCGGCCGCCCGCGGTCTGCCGCGGGTGGAGGGCCACCGGCGCGGGGTCGAGGCCTTGCGCAGGACAGTGCGCGCGGCAAGCGATCTCGGTATCGCTGTCCTGACGATTTTCTCGTTCAGTTCCGAGAACTGGTCGCGGCCCCAGTCGGAAATCCGCGATCTTTTGGCGCTGTTGCGCCGCTTCATCCGCAACGACCTTGCTGATCTGCACAAAAGCAACGTGCGGGTTCGCATCATCGGCGAGCGCGACGACTTGGCCGGCGATATCCGCGGCCTGCTCGATGAAGCCGAAGACCTCACGCGCGGTAACGACGGCTTGGTGCTGGTGGTGGCATTTAACTACGGGGCGCGGCAGGAGATCGCGCGCGCGGCGCGCCGCCTCGCCATCGAAGTCGCCGCGGGCCGTTTGGCGGCCGAAGCCATCACGCCGGAGCTTCTGGCGCACCAGCTCGACCTGCCCGACCTGCCCGATCCCGACGTCATCATCCGCACGAGCGGCGAGCAGCGGTTGTCCAATTTCCTGCTCTGGCAGGCCGCCTACAGCGAACTCGTCTTCGTTCCCATCAATTGGCCGGATTTCGATCGCTCCACGCTGGAGAGCGCTATTGCCGAATACCGCCGGCGCGAGCGCCGATTTGGCGGATTGGTCGCGCAAACCGGATCGTGATCAGACTCAACCAGCATGACGTTACCGCGGACGGAAGTGTCGCGGCGAATTCAGGTGTCGCCCGCAATCTGAGGCGGCGCGTCGCCTCGGCCGTAGTGCTTGCACCGCTCGCCCTTGCCGTTACTTATCTCGGCGGCTGGGTGTTCTTCGTGGTCTGCGCCATCGCGGCCGTCGCCATCCTGTGGGAGTGGACCTCGCTTGTCGTCGGCCGCGCCGATTTGCGGATTCTGGCGCCGGGATCAGTCGCCTTGCTTGCGGCGACAGGCTTCGCTGCCGAGCGCCAGGCCACAACGGCGGTGGCGATGGTCGCGATAGGGGCCGTTCTGGCTGGCGCGGTAGTGGCGGCCGGGCCGCGCCGCCGACCCGTCTCCGATGCCGCGGTTTGGGCGGCGGCCGGGGTGCTCTATGCGGGCGCGGCCTTGCTCGGCCCCGTTTTGCTTCGGAGCGACCCCAAACTCGGCCTGACGGCGCTGCTCTTTCTTTTCGCAACCGTCTGGGCGACCGACGTTTTTGCCTATTTTATCGGCCGGGCCGTCGGTGGCTCGTTGCTGTGGCCGCGCCTGAGCCCGAAGAAAACTTGGGCGGGCGCGATTGGTGGCCTGGTCGGGGGGGTTGCCGCCGGCGCCATGGTCGCATATGCGAGCGGTGGAACCAATCCGGCGGTAGCGAGCGTTCTGGCGGTGGGACTTTCCGTCGTTGCGCAAGGCGGGGACTTGTTCGAATCCGCGGTCAAGCGTCGTTTTGGCGCAAAAGATGCGGGCAACCTCATTCCGGGCCATGGCGGCGTGATGGATCGTCTCGACGGCTTCCTTGTCGCCGCCTTGGTCGCCGTCGCGATCGGGATTTTACGTCAGGGCTCGGGGGCGGCCGCTCAGGGTTTGTTGATATGGTAGGACCGGTTGCCCATGAAGCAGAAGCGGCCATTGACCAAAATTGAATTGGCGTCCGCGCCACGCACGGTGACGCTGCTCGGCGCCACCGGTTCGATCGGTTCGAGCACTGCCGATCTGTTGCGACGCAACCGCGCGGGCTACCGCATCGAAGCCGTGACCGCCCATCGCGATGCGCGCGCCCTGGCGCGGCTCGCCCGCGATCTTGGCGCCCGTTTTGCCGCGATCGCCGATGCGTCGGCCTATAGTGAATTGAAAGCCGAGCTTGCCGGCTCAGGGATCGAAGCCGCGGGCGGTCCTGCGTCCATCATCGAAGCAGCCCAGCGGCCCGCCGAATGGGTCATGGCCGCGATCACCGGCGCCGCCAGCCTGGCGCCGACACTCGCCGCGGCCGAACGGGGCGCGACTGTGGCGCTTGCCAACAAGGAATGCCTGGTCTGTGCCGGCGCGCTGTTCATGCGGCGCGCGGCGGCCAAAGGTGCCACGGTCTTGCCGGTCGATTCCGAGCACAATGCGATTTTCCAGGCGCTGAGCGCGGGCCGGCGTGAGGACGTGGCGCGCGTCGTGCTGACGGCATCGGGAGGCCCGTTTCGCACGTGGCCGCTCGAAGAGATCCGTAAAGTGACGGTGGAGCAAGCGCTCAAACACCCGACCTGGTCCATGGGCCCGAAGGTGACGATTGATTCCGCCACGCTAATGAACAAAGGCCTGGAATTGATCGAAGCCCGCCACCTGTTCGCGCTGACGCCTGATGAACTCGACGTCGTCGTCCATCCCCAATCCATCATCCACGGCCTGGTGGAATACCGCGACGGCTCCGTGATCGCACAGCTGGGCTCGCCGGATATGCGAATTCCGATTTCGCATTGCCTGGCTTGGCCCGTGCGCATGGACACGCCGGCGCAACGGCTCGATTTGGCCAAGGTGTCGAGGCTGACCTTCGAGGAGCCCGATCTGGTCCGTTTTCCGGCATTGGCACTCGCTCGCCGGGCGCTTGCGGACGGCGGGGCGGCGCCAACCATCCTTAATGCAGCCAATGAGGTAGCGGTACGGGAATTCGTCGCCGAACGGCTGGCTTTTTGCGGTATCGCAGCGCTGGTCGAGGCCTCGCTTGACGCAATGGAGCGCCGCGGGGAGACCTCCGAACCGCAATCGGTCGAGGAGGCCCTCGCCATTGACCATAATACAAGAAGGTTAGCCGCCGACCTCCTGCCCGAAATTGCCGCAATGGTATCCTAGCGTTAAGGGATTGGGGCGGGATTCACTGGGGGCGTCAGGATATCGTCATGGGGTCGTATTTGCTGTCGCATTTACATGCGCTGGGGGGAGGCTTTGTCGCCTATATCATCCCCTTTCTCTTCGTTCTCAGCGTCGTCGTGTTTTTTCACGAGTTCGGCCACTTCCTGGTAGCGCGGCTGTGCGGTGTGCGCATTCTGGTGTTTTCCATCGGATTTGGTCCGGAAATCGTCGGTTTTAACGATCGCCACGGCACCCGTTGGAAAATCTCGGCGGTCCCCTTGGGCGGCTACGTGAAATTCTTCGGCGATGAGAACGCCGGCAGCGTTCCGGACACATCGGGCTTGGAGACCATGGATGCCGCTGATCGCGCGCAGAGCTTCCATTTTCAGCCGGTACACAAGCGGGCCGCCATCGTCGTGGCCGGGCCGTTAGCCAATTTCGTTCTGGCTATCGTCATTTTCTCAGCCATGTTCATGATTTACGGCAAGCAGTCGATGAGCGCGCGGGTGGACGCCGTTCAGCCCGACAGCGCTGCCGCCGTTGCCGGATTCCAACCCGGCGACTTGGTGGTCGCGATCGATGGTCAGGCGATCAGCGATTTTGAGCAGATGCAACGCATCGTCAGCGAAAGCGCCGACGATAAGCTCAGTATCAAGGTAGACCGCAAGGGAACCACTCTTGATCTGACCGCAATCCCGGCTCTCCGCGATGTCAAAGACAATCTGGGCAATGTTCACCACATCGGCATTCTCGGCATCAGCCGGTCGATGGCCGAGGCGGACCTGAAATATCAGCCGGTTTCGCCGCCGCGCGCGATTTGGATGGCCGTTCAGCAGACCTGGGAAGTCGTCGATCAGACGATGAGCTATATTGGCGGCGTCATCACCGGGCATAAGTCGGCGGATCAACTCAGTGGGCCGATCGGCATCGCGCGTGTGATTGGGCAGGCGGCAACAATAAGTGGCGCCTTTGTGATTCATATCGCCGCCGTAATTTCCGTCTCCATCGGGCTACTGAATTTATTCCCGATTCCCTTGCTCGACGGCGGTCACCTTTTGTTCTACTTCATCGAGGCGATGCGGGGGCGTCCGCTCTCCGAACGGGCGCAGGAGGTGGGATTTCGCATCGGTCTCGCGATTGTCGTGATGTTGATGATATTTGCAACTTTCAATGACATCGTCCATTTGACGACGTCTTAAGGGGCTGGCGATGGTGGCAGGGTGGTGTGGTCATGGCAGCGTGGGGATGGTAGAAGTGACAGAATTACCAGGAGAATTTAAAACCTAAGAGCGAGAATTTGAGGAGATTTGCGGTAACCCGCCACTGGGGGCGGCCACAAGGTAATTAAGGGCGCGTTGCGCATGAACATGTGTGTGCGGGTGAAACGAGGGCTTGTCGTGGCCGGCTTGCTCCTCGGGCTGAGTGTGCTTGGCTTGTTTGCCGACGCGGCTGGCGCAGCGCCGGCCGATAATGGCGTTACCGCGACCTCCATCGTCATTGAAGGCAATCGCCGTGTCGATGCCGACACCGTGCGATCCTATTTCAAACTCGCTCCAGGCGACCATCTCGATGCCGCCAAGATCGACGCCGGCCTGAAGGCGCTCTATGGGACCGGCCTGTTCCAAGACGTGCGCATTTCGCAGGCGGGCGGCAAAGTAATCGTTACTGTCGTGGAAGCGCCGGTCATCAATAAGATTGTCTTCGAGGGCAATCATCGCATGAAGGATGAGCAGCTCCAGGAGGAAATCCAATCCAAGGAGCGCGGTTCGCTGTCCCGACCCAATGTGCAGGCGGACACCCAGCGCATCATCGAAATTTACCAGCGCAATGGACGTTTCGACGCCAAGGTCGTGCCGAAGATCATCGAGCGCCCGAACAATCGGGTGGATCTGGTTTTTGAAATCGACGAGGGTGAAAAGACCGGGATCAAATCCGTCGTTTTCGTCGGCAATAAATCCTATAGGGATTACCGCCTCAAAGACGTGATCAAGACGGCGGAATCCAATTGGCTGAGCTTCCTGCAGACCACTGACGTCTACGATCCCGACCGCATCGAAGCCGACCGCGATCTGATCCGGCGTTTCTATCTCAAGCACGGCTATGCCGACGTTCAGGTTGTGGCCGCGACCGGCGAATATGATCCGGCCAAAAAAGGCTTCGTCGTCACTTTCACGATCGAGGAAGGGGCGCTGTACCATTTTGGCGCCATCGACGTTCAATCCAATGTTCGCGCCGTCGACGCCCAATCGCTGCGTTCGTATCTGCAGATGGCCTCCGGCCAAAGCTACAACGGAGAGGCAATCGAGAAGACCGTCGAGGCTCTCACGATCGAACTGGCCCGACGCGGCTATCCGTTCGGCACGGTGCGGCCGCGCGGTGATCGCAATCCGACCACGCACACGATCGGCGTGACCTTTGTGGTCGACGAAGGTACGCGCGCCTATATCGAGCGCATCAACATCAAAGGCAATTATCGCACCCGCGATTACGTGCTCCGGCGCGAATTCGATCTCAACGAAGGCGACCCGTATAATCGCGCGCTCATCGATCGCGCCGAAAGACGGCTCAAAAACCTCAATTACTTTAAGACCGTGAAAATCACCAACGAGCCCGGTTCGGCGCCGGACCGGGTGGTGATCAATGTCGAGGTCGAAGAGCAATCGACCGGCGACTTCTCGATCATGGGCGGTTTTTCGACGGCCAACGGCTGGATGGCGGAGGTGTCGGTCCAGGAACGCAACCTGCTCGGCACCGGCCGGTTTGCCCGCGCGGCCGTTACCTACGGCGAATATATCCGGGGCGTCACGCTCGATTATGCCGAGCCGTATTTCCTCGACACCCGGTCCAGCATGGGCGTGGATTTATTCGCCAAGGAAACCATCGCGAACAGTTATTTGTCGTACGGCACGGAATCCTATGGCGGTACGCTGAAATGGGGTCTTCCGATCCGCGAAGATTTTGCCTTGCAGTTGCGCTATTCGGCCTATGAGCAGAAAATCACGCTGCCGACCTATCTGGATGACTGCAACAATATCAATCCGGATTTTGCCAGTACCTTTCCAACGCCTGCCGCGGTGAACGCCGCCAGCGCCGCGGGAGGGGCTTTGTGGCCTGGCTATGCGCTTGCCGGAGCGGCTGGTACCGCGACCAATTGTTACTACTACGGTCAGGCCTCGCTCCCCGTCCGCGTGGAGCTTGCCAATGGCGCTTATCTAACGTCGTCGCTCGGCTATGGATTGACCTACAATACCCTCGACAACAACAAGAACCCGACGAACGGCGTAGTCGCCAACTTCGGTCAGGACTTTGCCGGCGTCGGCGGCGATGTCGCCTATATGCGTTCGACCGCGGACTTTCGTACGTACTACGAGATCGTGTCCGACCTTGTCGGCGTCCTGCATCTCCAGGGCGGTGACATGATCGGGCTGAAAGGCCAGGAAGTGCGCATGCTGGACGACTTCAAGATGGGGCCGAATCTGGTTCGCGGCTTCCAGCCAGCCGGTTTAGGGCCGCGCGACGTCACGCCGGGAACGACCAATGATAATATCGGCGGTACAAAGTACTGGGGCGCCAGCGTCGAGGTGCAGTATCCGCTTTACTTCCTGCCGAAGGACTCCGGCTTCAAGGGCGCCCTATTCGCCGATTCCGGATCGGTGTGGAGCTATAAGGGCGAAACGCAATATGCAGCGACCGGTGAAATCAATGGCACCATCGTGCCTGCGCCGCCCGCCACGCCCTTTGTCTGCCAATGCGGGATGATCTACGCCGACAGCGCGGCGGTGCGTGCGTCGATCGGTGCCAGTCTCATATGGGCGTCACCGTTCGGTCCATTGCGTTTCGACTTCGCCTATCCAGTGCTGAAGCAATACTATGATCGAACGCAATGGTTCCAGTTCGGCGGTGGAACGAAATTCTGATCGCGGCTTGAACTCTGTCGGGATGGACGGGTCGATGCCCGATTTTATCAAACCAAGCTGCGCGTTGACGACCGGCGAGATTGCCGCCTTGACGCGTGCCAAGTTGCGCGAAGGCGATCCGCCGGATCGGCGCATCTGCAATATCGCGCCGCTCGACAGCGCGGGGCCGCGCGATATCAGTTTTTTCGACAATTCGAAGTATCTCGGCGCATTGGCCGGGTTGCGCGCCGGCGCCTGCCTGATCGCACCACGCTTTGCCGGCGCGGCGCCGCCCGGAGTGGCGGTGCTGGAGACGGCCTATCCCTATCCGGCGTTCGTTACTGTGGCGCGTAAGTTGTTTCCGGACGTGCTACGCCCGACATCGCTATTCGAAACGAACGGGCGCGCCGATACCGCTCGGGTGCATGCCACGGCGCGGCTCGAGGCCGGCGTGACCGTCGACCCGCTCGCAGTGATCGGACCACGTGCCGAAATCGGAGCCGGCAGTTTGATCGGAGCCGGCACCGTTATCGGCCCGGATGTCCGGATCGGACGCGACTGCGCGATCGGGCCCGGTGCCACGATCATCCACGCCCTGATCGGCGATCGCGTGATCATTCATCCCGGCGCGCGGATCGGTCAGGATGGCTTCGGCTACCTGCCAAGCGCGCAAGGGCATCAGAAGGTCCCGCAAACGCGGCGCGTCATCATTCAAGATGACGTTGAGATCGGCGCCAACACCACGATCGACCGCGGTGCGACTCGCGATACGGTTATCGGCGAGGGAACCAAGATCGACAATCTCGTCCAGATCGCACACAACGTCTCGATCGGACGGCATTGCCTGATAGCCGCTCAGGTCGGCATATCGGGTAGCGTAGCGGTGGGGGATTTTGTCATGTTCGGCGGACAGGTGGGCGTCGCGGACCATACCAATATCGGCGCTGGCGCCATGCTTGGTGCGCGGGCCGGTGTCATGTCGGAGGTTCCGTCCGGCGCCCGCTGGGCCGGTTATCCGGCCGAACCCGTCGGCGATTGGAAACGGGGGGTCGCCACCATTCGTCGTCTGGTGCGGAGCGGCCGCAGGGCCGGAGGGACGAGCGAATGAACGGCGAGAAGATGGAGGCGGTCGATATCCGCGAAATCCTGCGGCTATTGCCGCACCGCTACCCTTTCGTCATGATCGATCGCATCGTCGATATTCAGGGCGAGGACCACGGCATCGGCATCAAGAATGTCACGATGAATGAGCCGCAATTTCAGGGCCACTTTCCGGACAATCCGGTGATGCCCGGCGTGCTCTTGATCGAGGGCATGGCGCAAACTGCGGGCGTGCTGTGCCTGCGCCGGATGAGCTTGAGTGAGCAGCGCCGCGCCATGTATTTTCTCACCATCGATAAAGCCAAATTCCGCAAACCCGCCGTGCCCGGCGACACCATCGAATATCACGTCAACAAGATCGCGCACCGCCGCAATATGTGGTGGTATCGTGCCGAGGCCAAGGTCGGCGATGTACTCATCGCCGAGGCCGAAGTTGGCGCGGTCATCACCGAGGTTTAAATGGCGATCGATCCGACGGCGCGCGTCGCCGATGGCGCGCGCATTGGCGACGACGTGGAGATCGGACCGTATTGTCTGGTCGGGCCGCAGGTCACGGTCGAACCGGGTGTGCGCCTTATCTCCCATGTCAACGTGACCGGTGCGACGACCATCGGCGAGGAAACCGTCGTCTATCCTTTTTGCTCGCTCGGCACGCCGCCGCAGTCGGTCCGCTACCGCGGCGGCGCGACGCGGCTCACGATCGGGGCGCGCTGTCAGCTGCGCGAAGGCGTCACCATGAATACCGGGACCGAGGACGGCGGCGGTCTCACCCGCGTCGGCGATCGTTGCTTCGCCATGGTGGGGTCGCATGTCGGACACGATTGCGAGGTCGGCAACGATGTCATCTTCGCTAATAACGTGGTCCTGGGCGGCCATGTCAGCGTCGGCGATCACACCTTCCTCGGCGGCCATGTCGCCATACATCAATTTGTTCGCATCGGGGAGGGTGTCATGATGGCGGGCATGTCGGCTGCCCGCGACGATATTATTCCGTTCGGATTTGCCCTCGGTCAGACCGGCGCGCTCGTCGGATTGAATGTCGTGGGGTTGCGGCGGCGCGGTGCGACGCGCGCCGAGCTGCATCGAGTGCGCCGCGCCTATCGCTCGTTGTTCTTCGTCGAGGGACGCATTGCCGAGCGGGTCGATGCGGTTGCGAAGGAATTCGCCGACGATCCGATGGTTGGAAAAATCATCGCGTTTATCCGTGCCGGCGGCAAGCGACCGCTGATGCGGCCGCGCGCCAAGGCAGGGGGTGACACGCCTGCCGACGCCGCGGCCGAGTGAGGCCGGGCATGCAAGAGCATTGGCATGGATAAGCTCTCACATGGCTGACGCCACCGGAAACGATCCGCTTGCGATCATTTGCGGCGGCGGCAGCTTCCCCGGCGCGGTGGCTGACGCGGTCGCACGCCGCGGTCGTAAGCCGGTCATGTTCGGCATTCGGGGCTGGGCGGACGCTGCGGTGGTGGAGCGTTACGCGCATCACTGGATCGCGATCGGGCAAGCCGGTCGTTTTTTTCGTCTGGCGCGCGCCGAGAACTGTCGCGAGGTGTTGTTCATCGGCACGGTTTTGCGCCCACCGATCGCGCAACTGCGCCTGGATTGGCGCACGATTTTGTTGTTGCCACGCGTGGTGGCCTTCTTTCGCGGCGGCGATGACAAATTGCTCTCCGGCGTTGCGGCGGTCGCGGAGAGCGGCGGGCTTGCCGTGGTCGGCGTCAAAGACGTGGCGCCGGAGATCTTTGTGCCCGAAGGGGTGCTCGGGCGGATTCGGCCGGCCGAGCGCGACCAGACCGACATTGCACGTGCGCGGGCCGTCATCGCCGCACTCGGACCGTTCGATATTGGGCAGGCGGTTATTGTGGCCAACAACAATGTGCTCGCCGTCGAAGCCGCCGAAGGCACCGACAACATGTTGACTCGGATCGCCGAGCTGCGCCGGCTCGGCCGCGTCACCGCGCCGCCGGGAACCGGTGTTCTGGTGAAGGCGCCCAAGCCCGGCCAGGATCGCCGCTTTGATCTGCCATCGATCGGTCCGCGCACAATCGAAAACGTCGCCCGCGCCGGGCTTGCCGGTCTCGCCGTCGTCGCCGGCAGCACCATGATCGCCGAAGCCGAGGCGACGACCTTGGCCGCCGACCGCGAAAAGATTTTCCTCGTTGGGGTGCGCGAGGAACCGACGCCATGACGACGTCGCCGCAGGCCGAAGCCCGGCGACAGCTTTCGATCTTCATCATCGCCGCGGAAGAATCCGGCGACGCGCTCGGCGCGGCCTTGGCGCATGCTTTGCGCCAACGCCATGGCGAAACGCTCGTGCTTTCTGGCATTGGCGGACGGGCTATGGCTGAAGCCGGTATTGTCAGCGCCTTTGCGATCGACGAGCTTGCGATCATCGGTCTCACGGCTGTTCCGCAAAAGCTGCCGATCATCTTTCGTCGCATTCGGCAGGCCGCGCAGGCCGTCATCGCAGCGCATCCCGACGCCCTCGTTATCGTCGACAGTCCGGATTTCACGCATCGCGTGGCGCGGCGCGTGCGCCGGCTCGCACCGTCGATCCCGATCCTCGATTATGTGTCGCCATCGGTTTGGGCCTGGCGGCCCGGGCGGGCGCGGGCCATGCGCGGCTATATCGATCGCGTGCTGGCAATTCTGCCGTTCGAGCCGGCGATCCATGTCAAGCTCGGCGGCCCGCCTTGCACTTATGTAGGCCATCCGTTGGTCGATCGGATCGCCGAACTGCGGCCAAACGCGGAGGAGGAGCGGCGGCGGTCCGGCGATCCGCCCGTCGTGCTGGTGCTGCCCGGTAGCAGGTCGACCGAAATTCGCCGTCTGCTTGGCATCTTCGGGGATACGATCGGGCGCCTGGCGCGCCGTGTCGGCCCGATCGAGGTCGTGCTGCCGACCGTTCCGCATCTTTTGCAGCGGGTGCGGGAGGGGATTTCGGACTGGGCCGTCACGCCCCGCATCGTGGTCGACCCGGCCGAAAAATGGGCGGCTTTCCGCAGCGCCCGCTTGGCTTTGGCGGCGTCCGGCACGGTAACCCTTGAACTCGCGCTGTCCGGCGTCCCCATGGTCGCGGCCTATCGTCTCCACCCCATCGAGGCGGTTATCGCGCGGCTGATCCGGCTGCGATCAAGGCTGCCGAGCGTCATTCTGGCCAATCTGGTGATCGGCGAAAACGCCGTTCCTGAGCTCCTGCAGGAGGATTGCACCCCGGAACAGCTGACGGAAGCCCTGGTGCCGCTCCTGTCCGAGACACCGGCGCGGCTTTCACAGATCGAGGCGTTCCGCCGGCTCGATGCGATCATGGCGATCGGAAGCGCTCTATCGGGCGCCAAGGCCGCCGGGATCGTGCTCGATCTGGCCCGCCAAGGCCGGCAATAGCCAAAAACCAAGCGCCGCCGCCTGCGTTAACCGCCCGACCGCTGCGGCTCTACCATTGCTGCAAGCATCCTGCTAAGCCGCAGCAAGCCTCTAGCCCACCAGCGTAACTGCAAAAGCACCCCTCCGTGAGCCCAGTAAAAAGGACGGTCCGGAAGTCCCCGATGCGGGCCGCAATCACCGGGGTATTCGGCTACGTACCGCCCGACCTGTTGACCAATGCCGCGCTGGCGGAACTGGTCGACACCAGCGACGAATGGATCACGGAGCGGACCGGCATCAAGGAACGCCATATTCTCAAGGGTAAGGGGCTCGGCACCTCGCATATGGGCGCGCAGGCAGTGCGCGGACTTCTGGCCAAGACCGGAACGGCGCCAAGCGAGGTCGAACTTTTGATCTGCGCCACCACGACGCCCGACTTCGTCTTTCCCTCGAGCGCCAATCTGATCTGCGACATGTGCGGCATCCACTCGATCGGCAGCTTCGACGTGCAAGCCGCCTGTTCCGGCTTCGTTTACGCGCTGACCGTCGCCTCGCAATTCATCGAGACCGGCAAATTCCGCAAAATCGTGGTGGTCGGCGCCGACAAGATGTCGTCCATCATCGACTATACCGACCGCGCGACATGCGTTCTGTTCGGCGACGGCGCCGGCGCGGTCTTGATCGAGCCGAGCAAGAAATACGGCATCGTCGATACGATTATCCGGTCCGACGGCGCCGGCATGCCGCATCTGCATCAAAAGGCCGGCGGCAGCCGCATGCCGCCGACGGCTGAAACGGTGGCGAAACGCTTGCACTACGTCCATCAGGAAGGCGCCTCGGTCTATAAATTCGCGGTCGCGCGGATGGCGGAAGTCGCCAAGGATCTGATGAAGCGCAACCGGCTCACAAGCGACAAGATCGACTGGCTAGTGCCGCACCAGGCCAACCGGCGCATCATCGAGGCCACCGCCGAGCGCATGAAGCTGCCGCTCGAGCGGGTGATGATCACGATCCAGAAATACGGCAACACCACCGCGGCGACGATTCCACTGTGCCTGTGGGACTACGAGAGCAAGCTCAAACCCGGCGACCGGCTGATCCTGGCGGCCTTCGGCGGCGGCTTTACCTGGGCCGGCGCCTATGTGACCTGGGCCTATAATCGTGACCTGGGCCTATAATCCAGGCTGAGCGCCACTATTTCCGCTTCGACATCGGCTGATAATCGCGCTGCGGCGAGCCGGTATAAAGCTGGCGCGGCCGGCCGAGTTTCTGGTGCGGATCCTCGATCATTTCCTTCCACTGCGCGATCCAGCCGACGGTGCGCGCCAGCGCGAACAGCACCGTGAACATGGTGGTGGGGAAGCCCATCGCGCGCAGTGTGATGCCGGAATAGAAGTCGACGTTCGGATAAAGCTTCTTCTCGATGAAATATTCGTCGTGCAGCGCGATGCGTTCGAGCTCCATTGCGACGTCGAGCAGGGGATCGTTGATGCCGAGTTCGCTCAAAACCTCGTGACAGGTCTTCTGCATGATCTTGGCGCGCGGATCGTAGTTCTTATAGACCCGGTGGCCGAAGCCCATCAGGCGGAATGAATCCTTCGGATCCTTGGAGCGCTTGACGAATTCGGGAATGTGCTCGACCGAGCCGATCTCGCCCAGCATTTTCAAGGCCGCCTCGTTGGCGCCGCCATGGGCCGGTCCCCACAGGCAGGCGATGCCGGCGGCGATGCAGGCGAAGGGATTGGCGCCGGTCGAGCCGGCAAGCCGCACCGTGGAGGTCGAAGCGTTCTGCTCGTGGTCGGCGTGCAAAGTGAAAATGCGATCCATGGCCCGCGCCAGGACCGGATTGGGCTTATACTCCTCGCACGGCACCGCAAAACACATGCGCAGGAAGTTCGAGGCGTAATCGAGCGAGTTCTTCGGATAGACGAAGGGCTGGCCGATCGAATATTTGTAGGCCATGGCGGCGAGCGTCGGCATTTTGGCGATCATGCGGATCGAGGCGACCATGCGCTGGTTCGGATCCGTGATGTCGGTGGAGTCGTGGTAGAACGCC
>JBEKRD010000079.1:0-23205 GCA_049519075.1 Xanthobacteraceae bacterium
TTAGCCGATACAAGAGGCGATTTTAAGCCGCCACGGCTTCGCCCGGCGCGCCGAGAGCGCCTACGAGAATCCGCACATCGCCGAACCCACTCACCAGCAGGCGCTCTCGCGCCGAGGCGGCGTTTACGAGCGTGTCGGTCACCAGTACGGCATGCGGCGCGACTTCAGCGATGCGCTCGATCTCCGGTCCGGCCGCTTGACCCGCATCAACGATGACGTGATCGTAGCTGCGCGCCAAGGCATTGAAGCTTACAACCATGCCGGCGGAAGCGAGCAGCTCAATCCGGTCCATCGGATTGTGACCCGCGGCAATCAAGTGGAGCGGCGAGAGCCTGTCCTTGGTGATGATGCCGCCGACCGTGGCCGCGCCACGGGCGAGTTCGGCGAGGCCCTCGGCCGACGGCTCGTTCGAAATTCCGCGGATCGCAGTATCTCCGGAAGCGAGCCCGACCAGGACGACTCGGGAATCCTCCGCCAATGCGCGCGCCAGCTTTATCGCGGTCTGGCTCGTATTCGCTCCCGGCACGGCACCGAATACCGCGAGCTGCGCGCCATCAGGACCGGCGCGGCGCAGATTGGCCGCGACGTTCGCGATCGAATTACTGGAAAGCCCCGGTGCGAAACGCGTTTGACCCGCATCGCCGGTCATCGCGGCCACTCGCTCCCCAAAACCATCTTGAGCGGACGCCGGCTGATCTGGCCGGATCGGTATGAACCCTGGCGCAGCTAGTATTTCCCGCGTCATGAGGAGACCAGCGCTCAGCACCAAGGTCGCGAAGCTTGCAATCAGCACCGTCGGCATTTTCTTCGGATAGGCCGGGATGTTCGACACCGTCGCACGAGACACGATCCGAGCGTCGGCCGGCGTCGAATTGAGCGTATCGCGCGACATCGCCTCGCGGTATTTCGCCATGTAGGATTCGAGAAGATCGCGCTGCGACTTGGCGTCCCGCTCAAGCCCGCGCAATTGCACATCCTGCTCGTTGGTCCCAGCCGCCTGATTTTTGAGCTGGTCGAGGATCGCGGTCTGCGAATCCATGCGGGCGCTGGCGAGTTTGGCGTCGTTTTCAAGCGCCCGCGCGGCCGCTTCCGCAGCAGCCCTGATCTGGTTGTCGAGATCCTCGATTTGCGCCCTTAGTTCCTTGATACGCGGATGAAAATCGAGAAGCGTGGAGGATTGCTCGGCGAGCTGCGCACGCAACGTGACGCGTTGCTCGGCGAGACGGCGCACGAGTTCCGAATTGAGAACGTCGGAGGCGTCGATCGCCTGGCCGGAATGCAGCATATCGCGGATCAACTTGGCCTTGACCTCGGCATCCGCCTTTTGTGCGCGCGCCGCAGCCAGTTGCGTGTTGACTTCGCTGAGCTGCTGCGCCGACAAAGTGGTGTTGTTGGCGCCGATCAGCAAGTTGGATTTAGCGCGGAAGTCCTCGGCCTTGGCTTCGGCGTCTTCGACTTTCTGCTGCATCGAAGCGATCTGGCCGGCGAGCCATTG
Source organism: Xanthobacteraceae bacterium (assembly GCA_049519075.1). Lineage (GTDB taxonomy): Bacteria > Pseudomonadota > Alphaproteobacteria > Rhizobiales > Xanthobacteraceae > BOG-931. The sequence goes on from JBEKRD010000079.1 coordinate 1,496, forward strand.
CCCGGCGCTCTGCGCCTGTTCCTGCTTCGCCTGACGCTGGCGCACCAGGTAGGCGTCGGCAATGGCATTGGCGACCCGCGCGGCGAGTGCAGGATCCTCGGAAAGGAAATCAATATTGATGATCCGCGATTTTTCCACGGGCGTGACGGTCAGACGGTCGTAATAGGCCGTTAGTACACGCTCTTCCGGCGTCAGGCTCAAAGGATCTTTGACGATGCCAAGAAGACCGAGCACGGCTTTGATCGGCGACACGCCGTTAAGCGCCGGATCGAATTCGGGGCGTTCGTTGAGTTTGAGTTGGCTGATCACTTCGCGGGCAAGGTCGCGCGACAGGATGATTTGGGCTTGGCTCGTCACCGCCTCCTCGTCGACGGTGTTGCTGGCGTCCCGATCCGCATCCGGACGCAGATAGACGTTGTCGCGGCCCTCGATGAAGACCCGCGATTCCGAAGCGTATCGAGCGGCGACCAACTGGACGGCGATAAGCGCGAGCACCGCGACGAGAATCGTCGGGCGTAACACCTGCCACTTCTTGTGCCATAACGTCGCGCCGAGCGCCGGCAGGTCCAGTTCACCGTCGTGCGAACGCGCAATCTGCGTCGACGGCGACGCCGTACGCTTCGCGAAACTCCTCGTAACAAACTGACCGACTGAACGCAGAGCCATGCCTGATCACAAACTATTAAGGTTGCTATCCGGTTAAAGCAGCGGCGTGCGCTGCCTCCTGCCGGGTGTGAGACTTTATTAACCTCCGTAGGTCCTCAATCGGGTTTAATTATTTGGCGTCAATTTTAGCGGCCAAGTCGAGCTTGGAAGCCTAGCCTCAGGATCCGGCCATGGGAGATTTGCGGTCTATCAATTCAATGTTCGGCCGCCTCGCGTTTGGCCGCGCCGCGGCGCCGATCGGCGCAGTGGCCCGTGCGCCGGCCAACGAATATCTCTCGCCAAGCTATGCGCCGAGCAGCCTCAAGATTTTGCACATTCTACGCGCCCCGCTCGGCGGCTTATTCCGGCATGTCGTCGACGTGGCGCAAGGCCAGATGGGGCGCGGCCACCGCGTCGGGCTCATCGTCGACTCTACGACCGGGGGGGCGCGCGCCGATGCCCTGCTCGCGGCGCTCGCGCCGCGGCTGGCGCTCGGCATCATGCGTGTCCCGATCACGCGGGAAATCAGCCGGCGCGATGCCAATGCGCTATGGCGCATCTCGCGGCGGGTCAAGGTGCTGGCGCCGGACGTGCTCCACGGTCATGGCGCCAAGGGCGCGGCCTTGGCGCGACTGAGCTTTGCCGCCCCTCACGCCATCCGCGCCTATACGCCCCACGGCGGCTCGCTGGTTTATTGCCCAGGCACGCTGAGTGGCGGCTTCTACCGGGCGCTGGAACGGATCCTCAACCCCCTCACCGATCTATTCTTGTTCGAAAGCAGCTACATAGCCGAACTCTACCGCACGCTGATTGGCCCGCCTCACGGGATGGTGCGCATCGTGCGCAACGGCATCGCGGAATCGGAGTTCGATCCGGTTCCGTCCGCACCCGACGCGACCGATATCGTGTGCGTGGGTGAATTGCGGCCGGTAAAGGCCATCGACGTCCTGATCGAGGCGCTGGCATTACTGCGACAATCAGGCCGACGCGTAACCGCGACGATTGCCGGCGAAGGCCCCGACGAGGCGAAGCTCAAGGCACAGAGCGCACGTCTCGGGGTTGCCGATCAAGTGCGTTTTATCGGGCATTGTCCGGCCCGCCTGGCTTTTGCCATGGGCCGGATGCTGGTTATCCCGTCGCGCGCTGAATCGCTGCCTTATGTCGTGCTGGAGGCCGCGGCCGCCGGGCTTCCGATTATCGCAACCGGCGTCGGCGGCGTGCCGGAGATTTTCGGACCGCAGGCGCCGCAACTCATTCCGCCGGACGATATCGCGGCGCTGCTTGGGGCCATTACGGCGGCAATCGAAGATCCGCAACGAATGCAGCACTCCGCGCAGATGCTGCTCACGCGCGTGCGCAGCGAATTCTCGTTGAGCACGATGGTGGAGTGCAATCTGGCCGCTTATCGCGAAGCGATTGCCGAACGGGCACTTGCTGAAGCCACATAACCAATTTTTGGGGATTGTTCACTATCTTGCGGTCAATCGCCGACGCGGTTCGCGAACGACGGCCCGAGAGGCGTTGAGTCATCATGCCGGATTACGACCAAAACACCATATTCGAGACGGCTTCCGCCGTTTCGTCGGCTGTCAAGGCGATGCCGCGCGCAAACCCAAAGCCATCGGCGGCGCATACCCTGCCGCCAGCCGCGCTGGCGGTCACCGCGCAGCGATTCAAGGACGCCTATTCGCCAATCGTCCTGGCCGGTATCGTCCGCGTCATCGAAGTCGCCTTGGTCGCGGCCGTCGGATTTGTCCTGTATCTCTGGTACGTGGTGCCGGTCGACGGCTTCGCCCGTTATTACATCGGCTGCATCGTCGCCATCTCGCTCCTCTCGATGCTGGCGTTCCAAATCGCCGATATCAACCAGGTGCAGGCTTTCCGCGGGCATGAAAAACAATATATGCGGCTCGCCTCGGCGTGGTCGGTGGTATTTCTCCTCGCCATCGCCATTTCGTTTTTCGCCAAAGCCGGCGATCAGTTTTCCCGGGTCTGGCTGGGCAGCTTTTACGTCGTCGGATTGATCACGCTTTTGGGCTTTCGCCGCCTGCTGTTTCTCTTGGTGCGGCGCTGGACCCGGCAGGGCCGGCTCGACCGCCGCACCGTCGTGGTCGGAGGCGGCGGCAACGCCGAGGCGCTGATCAAAGCACTCGCGGCGCAGCGCGATTCCGACGTGCGCATCATCGGTGTGTTCGACGATCGCGGCGACGACCGCAGCGCCGTAACCTGGGAGGGAGCACCCAAGCTCGGCACCGTCGACGACCTCGTCGAATTCGCCCGCCATACCCGGGTAGACCTCGTTATTTTCTCGCTCCCGATCTCCGCGGAAGGCCGCATCTTGCAGATGCTCAAAAAACTTTGGGTCCTGCCACTCGACATTCGTCTTGCCGCCCACACCAACAAACTGCGGTTTCGGCCGCGCTCCTATTCCTATATCGGCCACGTTCCGGTCCTGGACATTTTCGACCGGCCGATCGCGGATTGGGACGTCGTGATGAAATGGCTGTTCGACAAGATCGTCGGATCGCTGGCGCTGATCTGCGCCGCGCCCATCATGCTTGCGATCGCACTCGCCATCAAGCTCGACAGCAAGGGGCCGGTGTTTTTCAAACAACGGCGCTACGGCTTCAACAACGAGCTCGTCGAAATCTACAAATTCCGCTCGATGTATGTCGAGGACACCGACGCGACCGCGAGCAAGCTCGTGACCAGGAACGATCCGCGCGTCACCCGCATCGGCCGCCTCCTGCGCAAAACAAGTCTGGACGAATTGCCCCAGCTCTTCAACGTCGTCTTCACCGGCAATCTGTCGCTCGTTGGACCGCGGCCGCACGCCGTCCACGCCAAAGCCGCCGATCACCTGTACGACGAGGCAGTCGATGGCTATTTCGCGCGCCACCGGGTTAAGCCTGGGATCACCGGCTGGGCGCAGATCAACGGCTGGCGCGGCGAAACCGACAGCCGCGAAAAAATCCTGCACCGCGTCGAGCATGATCTTTATTACATAGAGAATTGGTCGATCCTGTTCGACTTTTACATTGTGATGCGCACACCGTTCGCGCTGTTGCGCGGCGAAGGCGCCTATTGATGAACGCCCGCACTCCGGCGCTGACATTTGCCGTTGGCGGGCAACACGGTGGCTCCGCGGCGCTTGCCGAAACGCTCTTAAACATCGTGCTTTTCATCACAGTTCTCTTGAGCCCGCTCGCATTCATCGAACCCTCGCCCCACGATGTCATGATGTTGGTGCTGTTTTCGACTTGCGTCATGGCACGCTGCCGGTTCGACCGGCGGTTCGTTCCGCTGCTGTTTCTGTTAGTTGTATGGCTCATTGGCGGCGCCATGTCGCTCATTCAAATCGGCGACGACCAAAAGGCCGTCCAATATTTCGGAACGTCCGTTTACTTGGGGATAGCCGCCCTCTTATTCGCCTGCTTGTTCAGTGAAGGAAATTTGGTACGGCTTTTAATTCTGCGGCGCGCTTATATCCTGGCCGCGCTCATCGTGACGATGGCGGGGTATGCTGGATTTTTTCATCTGCTTCCCGGCGCCGCCATCTTCATGGACGGGGTGCGCGTCAGCGCGACGTTCAAGGACCCAAACGTTTATGGACCATTTCTGATCTTTCCGCTCCTGTTGCTCGTAATCGGGCTGGTCACGCGCGGCATCAGGCTGCTCGACCTGGTGGTGATGGTGGCGCTATTGGGCGGCTTGCTGCTGAGCTTCTCGCGTGGCGCATGGATCCATTTTACGGTTTCCGCGCTCGTCTGCTTCGCGATCCTGGTGGTGGCCACACCCGAACCGCGCATGCGCGCCCGCATCGTCATGCTCGGCGCTGTCGCCGCTGTCGTGATCGCGCTCATCGTGGTCGCCTTGCTGTCGATTGGCTCGGTCCATGACTTGTTTCTGGAGCGCGCCAAAGCCATCCAACCTTATGACGTCGGCCCGGGTGGCCGCTTTACGGAGCAACAACAGGCCTTGACCGTCATTCTCGATAATCCGAACGGCCTCGGACCGTTCGGATTTGCCAACACCTACGGCCTTCAACAGCACAACGTCTATATGCAGGGTTTTCTGGTCTACGGTTGGCTTGGCGGAATGACCTATCTGACACTGATCGCGGTCACGCTGATGATCGGACTCCGCGCCGCGCTGGTGACCTCACCGTGGCAGTACTATCTCATCGCCGCCTATGCGGTCTTCGTCGGCGAGGTCGGCGAAGGCATGATTGTCGACACCGACCATTGGCGGCACTTTTTTCTCATGGTTGGGCTGATCTGGGGACTGACCGTGGCCACCAAAAAAGCGGCTTGGCGGACCGGCCACGACCAACGATTCCGGCAAAGTTTGGAAAGACAGACGTGACGGCACAACTCTCGAACCGGCCGCAATCGATCGTTTTTCTCGGTACGGCCCACGACAATGGCGGCACTTCGATCCTGGCGAGCAACCTCGCCAAGGCGATGCGCGCACGAGGTCATCATGTCGAGGAATGGTACCTGTTCGGGTCGGACGGCGATCTGCCGGCCGGCGCGCGCGTATTTGTGCCAACAAAGCGGTCGCGCTCGCCTTTGCTTTTGGCCGCGCTATTCTTCCGCGTCGTCGCGGCGTTGCGCCACTGCAAGCCCGACGTGCTGTTCGGACTGCAGCCGTTTTCGAATCTATTGGTCGGCGTGGCGGGCCGCCTTTCCGGTGTCCGCCGCCGGATACCCACCTATCACGGCCCGCGCAGCTTCGTGACCCGGCCGATGATGGCGCTCGACGATGTCGTCGGCCGGCTCGGCCTCTATACACACATGATCGCCTGCGCCAACAGCGTTGCCGATACTTATCACCGCGAAAGCCTCGTGGTGGTGGTGAACGGCCATGACGTCCCGAAAACATTCGCGCGCGCCGAAGCGCGGGCTGCGCTTGGCTTGCCGGCTCAAGGTCTCATCCTCGGTCAGATCGGCCGCTTGAGCCATCAAAAGAACCAGGCTTTCAGCCTCGGGCTGTTAAAACAATTGCCTGAAGCGCTCCTGGTTCTGCTCGGTATCGGCCCCGATGAAGCCGAATTGAGAGCGCAGATCGCCGCTGCCGGGCTTATGGAACGGGTTCACGTCATTCCCGCCGTCCCACATGAACGCATTGGCCTGTTTTATTCGGCGATCGATCTGGTGTTATTTCCGTCGCGTTACGAAGGATTGAGCCTCGCGGCCATCGAGGCCATTCACGCCGGCGTGCCGCCGCTTTGCGCCAACATTGCCTCATTCCGTGAAATGCTGGCCGACTCGCCGCTGCTCAAGGCCAATCTCTTGCTGCCACTCCCCGACCCGTCAGCTTGGGTCACCCGCATCCGGAACGTCATGGCCGACCAGGCGCTGCGCCAGCGGATCGGAGACGAATTGGCCCGGATTTCGCCGGCTTACAGTTTCGACGTCATGGCAGAGCAATATTTACGCCTGATCGAGCAGCGTGATGCAGTGCCGCGCCGGCCGGCGCGCGAAGCCATCGAGACCGGAATTTAAGCCCGTATTCATATCTGCCGGAACAATGCCGGCCTGGCCCGCCTGTCGGGCGGCGCATTATGCGGCCCGATTTACGATTTCGTTAGCACCGCGCCGCTAATGTTTTCAATCATTTTTCCTTATCCGCCAGATGGATCGAGCGATGCACGCGCCCGCACAGCCGCTTCCCCGCTCCGCACTTGGCGCTCCGCCGGAAGGTCTCCCCGAGCGCGCGGAGACCGGGCGCAAGCCGCCGCGCCGTCATCCATTGCGGCGGCTGTGGCAAAGATTGCGGCAAAGCAAGCGAACGCAAATCCTGGGACGTGTGAGCAGGCTAATCGCCCCCCTGCCCGACCGCGCGCCGCATGGCGGTTTCCCGATCGCCATCGCCGGCCTATTCTCGACCATGAGCGGCATCGGGGAAGGCGCCCGCCTCGCCTACGACGCACTCGAAGCGGCCGGCCTGGCGCCCACAGCGTTCGACATCAGCGGCGCCTTCGGCCAGGCCGAGCTCGACGCGCCGGCGCGTCGCCCGATTGTCGCGGGGGCGGGTGGCACACTCGTCGTACACCACAACGCACCATTTCTGCCGCATGCTCTATGGGCGCTCGGCCGGGCGCGCGTCAGCGGCCGCCGCGTCATCGGCTATTGGGCATGGGAATTTCCGCGGATCCCGGATGCCTGGCTGCCAAGCCTTCGGTATCTGCATGAAGTCTGGGTGCCGAGCGAGCTCACCCGCGAGGCGGTAAGCGCTGCGACCAATCTGCCCGTGCACGTGGTTCCGCATCCGCTGCCGCCGCCGATCGTGACGCCCAATATGCGGGGGCGTCTCGGCCTGCCGGCGGATGCGCTAATCGTGCTTACGGCTTTTCACATGGGTTCGGCCTTCACGCGCAAGAATCCGCTGGCTGCGATTGCCGCCTTCCGCCGTGCCTTCTCCGACGCGCCTGATCGGCTGCTGGCAATCAAGCTGATCGACCATGGCGCCTCGCCTGTGGCACGGGCCGAGCTCGAGCGGGCGATTGCCGGCGCGCCGAACATCCGGCTCATCAACGTCATGCTGCCGCCAGCGGATATGTCAGGTCTGATCGCCGCGGTCGACATCGTATTGTCGCTGCACCGTTCCGAAGGATTTGGCTTGGTCCCAGCGGAGGCGATGCAGCTTGGCAAGCCGGTCGTCGCGACCGGCTGGTCCGGCAACATGGACTTCATGAACACGCGCAATTCGGCGCCGGTGTCCTACGAGATGGTGCCTGTGCAAGACCCCTACGATGGCGCCTTTATCGCAGACGGGCAGCTCTGGGCCGAGGCCAACGTCGATGATGCCGCCAATTGGCTGCGCCGACTTGCCGCAGAGCCCGAGCTGCGTCAGCGCCTCGGCGAGACCGCGCGCGCCGAAATCGCACGGCAGCTTTCGCCGGAGTCCTTCGCGCGCAATGTCGCCAATCTCGTCACCGCAACAGAGGCCGCGTGACATGGACCGCCGTCCGATCTCGACGCCGTTCCTCCCGTCACGTGCGCCGACCGCTTAAATGACCGCCAAGCGCCTCATCTCCTACCGCTATATGGTGCTGCGCGCCTCGACCGCGGCTGCGACCTTGGGCGCGGGGCTGCTGCAAACATTTGTGTTCGCCCGCGTGCTGACTCCAGAGCGGTTTTCCCTCTTCGTCTTTTTTGCCGCGCTTGGCTATACACTCTACATGGCCGATGTCGGCATGGTAAAAGTGTTGTTTGTCAATCTGCGGCGCCGCTTCCTGAAAAATAATCCGCTGGGTGCAATCGCCGGCCAGGCGACGATGATATTCGCCTTGTATGTTGCGCTCGCGGCGCTTGCTTCCGTACTCTGCTTCCTGACATTGGCGGCCCTTTTTAATTATTCGATCATCGACAGCGTCGAACTGACGCTCTTCTTCGTGTTCAATGCGGTCAATCTGCCGTGGGTCGCGCTGCGTTATTTCAGTATCGCAATCGACGAGTATGTTTACTTTGAAATGCTGGAAGCGTCGCGCCGCACCTTAAATACCGTGGCCCTGCTGGCTCTGCTCTTGGGATTGCCCCTGCTTGTTTTTCTGCTCGCAATCAACGCCGGCTGGCTCGCCGCTATTCTCGCGGCCATTGTAAACCTGAAGCAGCGCCGCGCATTCGGCGGCAATTTGCGCCGCAATTTTAGTTATTTCATCGCGTTTCTACGCGGCAACCGCCGGCAGCTTGTCAGCAGCGCGGTGTATATGCTCAGCGAAACCTATATCTACAACTTTCCGTATTTCCTGGTGCCTTGGGCCTTCGGCCTGGGGCCGCCGACGATTATTCTCGACACGACGTTTAAGGTGTATCGCAGCGCAAACCAGTTCTACAGCGCGGCTTGCGACAGCGTGGTGCCGCGGCAGACCAGCGCGCTGGCCAACCGCGATGGTCGTACCATGGTTCGGGCGACCTGGTTGGCGGCAGCCTTATGCAGCATCCCGGCGCTGGCCGTCTGCGGCATTTTGATTTTCGCCGCCGATAAAATTTTCGCGGTGCTGCTCGGCTCGGCCGCCACCATGCCGCCCGCGACGACGCCGATTCTTATCATGCTGTTGCTCGGCAATCTTGCACAGATGGTGTCGCATAGCGTGCTGGTCCATACCGGCTTCTTCAAGGACGTGGCGCGCATCTCATTCGGGGTGGTCGCGGCGCTCACCGCCGTCGCTGCGATCGCCGTCTATGGGCACTTCGATATCGTACAATTTTTAAACGCTTATGCCGCGGTCTACACGTGCGGCGCGCTGGCGACGGTGGGATTGATGATCCGCGGACCGATCCGGCTTGCCCATGAGGGGGGCGGAACACCCGCGGTCGCGCCGCAATAGTTTCAGATGCTCAATACGGTCTCGCCGAACGTCAGGTCATGCACGCAAACATAGCTTCGCTCCCACACAACGCGGCAACGATTGAAGGACCGCGCGAGCGGCTCATCTCCTTTTCCTATTTGGTCCTGCGCGCCGCGAGCGCGGGCGGCGCGGTCGCCGCGGGTTTAGTCCAGACTTTCGTTTTCGCGCGCATCCTGACGCCCGAGCGATTTTCAATCTTTATCGTGGTCGGAGCGATCGGCTATACGCTGTGGCTGGCCGATCTCGGGCTATCAAATATCCTGTTTTTAAACCTGCGCAGCCCTTACCTGGCCGGCCGCAAGGACCGGCAGGCTGCGCGCCAAGCAACGGCCCTCATTGTGTTCTACGCGGCACTTGCGATTGCCGCGTCCATCGTCTGCTTTGTGGCTGCGCTGGCACAAACTTCATCGACACTTCGTGGCGCTTGGGAGCTGGCGCTATTCCTGCTGTACATTACGCTCAATCTGGCGTGGTCTTCGCTGCGGAGCATCAGCCTCGCGTTCGACCTGTTCGTGTTCTACGAAAGGCTCGAACTGGTTCGCCGCATCGTCAATATCGCAACGATGCTTGCGATGCTGGGCGGTCTATCCCTCGCTTTCTTCTTGATCGCTTCGAACGTGCTGTGGGGACTCTTGTTCGCCATTGTCTTGGCCAAACTGATTGCGCACGGCGCGCTTGCCTGGCGGTTACGCGGCCTTCCGGCGGAGCTGATGGTTTTCTTTCGGCTGAACCGAAATTCGATCGCCCGAAGCGCCATCAGCGCTCTTAGCGGCGCGTCCATCGCGCTCTTCCCTTATTATGTCGTGCCGATCTGGTTCGGTCTCGGCGCGGCGCCGATCATTCTGGAGGTGACGTTCAAAATCTTCCGCGGCGCCTGCGTCATTTTCGCCGCCATCTGCGACATCGCGGTGCCCGGACAGACACGTGCGCTGGCGGCGCACGACGCAGACCGGCTGCTGAAAACGACGCTGCTGGTGGCTGGGCTATGTTGCCTGCCCGCCGCAACGGCATGTGCGGTGCTCGTTTTCGGCGGCGGGCCGTTGTTCACTTTCCTGCTGCGATCGGCGGCAACGGTTCCGCACGCCATTGTGCCGATCCTCGTCGCCTTATTGTTCACCAGTGTCCTGCAGATTGTTTCGGAGGTCTTGTTGCAATATACGGGCTACTTCCGCAGTCTGGCCTATAACGGCGCCGCAGTTGCGGTGGCGATGTTGCTGGCGACATTGTTCGCGGTCGTGGCCGACGTCGATCTTGTCGGCTTTCTCGCGATCTACGCGGCAGTTTACGGGGCCGGCGCAGTCGCTTTGGTCATCGCTGCCTGCTACGGACCCATCCGCGCGGCCGCCGCCAAGCCGGCCAAGAGCGGCCGATGAGCGAAATGGCGCAAAACTTCGGGCCATTGGCATGACCGCCCAGTCGATCCACCAAGCGTGCATCCTCGTCGGCGGCAAAGGCACCCGGCTTGGCGAACTGACGCATTCGATGCCCAAGCCGCTGATGGAGATCGGCGCCGGCGCGGTGTTCCTCGACCTCGTGATCGAACAACTGGCCCGGCAGGCGTTCGACGATATCGTGCTCTTGGCCGGCTATCTCGGCGACGTCGTCCGGACGCGTTATGACGGGCGCAGCTTCGGTGCGGCGCGCATCCGCGTTGTCGTCGAGCCAGCGCCCCAAGGCACTGCGGGAGCGCTGCTCGCCGCGCGGGATATCATCGCACCACACTTCCTGTTGCTCAACGGCGATAGTTTTTTCGATATCGATCTGCAGGCGCTATGCGTGTCGCATGGCGAAACCGACTGCGAAGCCCGGATCGCATTGCGCCACATGCCTGACGCCTCGCGCTACGGCGCGGTCACACTCGAAGGCGAACGTGTCGTCCGTTTCCTGGAAAAAACGCAGAACGCCGGGCCCGCTTTGATCAATGCCGGAATCTGTCTGCTCGGCGCCGGCGTCATCGATCGTATTGCCGCTCTGCCGTGCTCGCTCGAGACCGACATCTTCCCGGTCCTTGTGGCGGAGCGGCGGCTCTACGGTCGCGTCTGCGAAGGCTATTTCATCGATATCGGACTGCCGGAAACGTTGCAGCAGGCGCGGCGGGAATTGGCTGCGCAGGCGCTTCGCGCCGCGCAATTTCGCAGAACCATGCGGTGATGGCTGATTAAAGCAGGCCGAATCGCACGGCGATGGCGGCGATCCACACCAGCCCGGTAAGGCAGAGACCGCAGAACACCGCGGCCGAACCAAAATCCTTGATGCGTCGGATGTCGGCGTGCTGCTCGCGCGTGACGTGGTCGGAAAGTTTCTCGATCGCCGTGTTCAAGAATTCAACGGCGAGCACGACGAGAATGACGCCGATCATGGCGACATACCAGACGGCGCTCGGCGCCACGACCAAGCCGAGCGGCACCGCCACGGCGAGAACCAGCGCTTCGTCGCGGAGCGCGGGCTCCGTCCGAACGCCATCGACAATCCCGCGCAGCGAATTGGCGGTGGCGCTGAAAAGTCGCTTCAAGGGAAAATCCGGCTGGCGAGGGAAGCAGTCGCGGGTGAACGGCGGCCACTTTACGTCGCGCCATCGCAATGCGCGAGCGGCCGTTGTGGAAGCGGTTAGCGGCGGCAGGGTCAGCGCCGCAGAACCGCATCCAGAGATGAAACTTCATTTTCCAATAGCACTGCAATTACAAAGACTTGAGAAATGGCGCAACGCCGCGGCAATGACATTGGCGGGAGCCGTATGACGGAAAAGCCCCGGCCGATTCATGCGGTCGGGGCTCCAATTTCGATCGAATTCGCGTTTTGTCAGCGCAATTTAGCAGGCCGAGCGATTACTTGCCGTTTTGCGGATTTGAGCCGGCGCCATAATTTTGACCGCCAGGACCTGCCGGGCCGGACGGCGCCGCCGCAGTGGTCGCCTGCCCTTGCTGATGCGTGGTGTTATAGAGCGGCTTCTGCTGCGCACCCGTCGTCGACTGATAGTTCGCACCGCCATTCTGTGGATTGGAACCGGCGCCATAGTTTTGACCGCCGGGACCGCCCGCGCTCTGCGCGAAGGCCGGAACCGAAGCGAGTGCAACGCCGACAGCGAGGGCAGCAATGGCGAGCTGCGTACGCAGGCTTTGTCTCTTCATAACTTCCTCCATTTTGGGCTGCGGCTCTATTGCGGCGCTTGCCGAATGCGCGACGCCTCCCGGTTTAGGGTGGAAGTCTAAGTACGGCGTAACCAGGAAAGATATGGGCTGAACCGTAAATGCGGCATGCGAATACATAAAACCGAAGTAAATTATACGCGGAATATACGCAAAGGCCTGCAATAAATAGAAAACAGATAGGTTTGTGACGAATTTATACTAATAAATGCCGTCGCCGGGCAGCCTTCGCCGCCTCGATTGCCAGCGCGGCGAAAAACCAGTAGTGACATTGAAATCAAGCTTTTCCCAAGGCATGACGGCCGCAAACTGAGAGCTGGTTTCCGGAAATCATCATGCTTAAACAAGAGGCTAGGCCCTGTTCGGGCGCTGGCTTTCGGAGCGTAGCGCAGCCCGGTTAGCGCACCAGTCTGGGGGACTGGGGGTCCCGAGTTCAAATCTCGGCGCTCCGACCAATTCCGCCGGCTTTGGCCTGACGTCCGCCGTCGAGGAAAACGCCGGCCGCTCGTCCCATTTGCGAATTCGCCGGCGCGATCCAAACGAAATCCTAATCCTAATAGCAACTTTGATTTGCATATCGGCCTCGAAGACCTCAAATGATCGGTCGTTCGGGGATGTCTTTTGATGCCGCGAGCTGTACCGCTGCGATCAATTCAAATTCTGCGTGCGTTGGCTGCAAGCCTCGTGGTCACTGGCCACGCGTTTCACGATTCGGCTTACATCGCCGAACACACTGCGCGGACGTCAATTGATCTGCCGTATTTCGACTGGGGTTTCGGCGTCGACATTTTCTTCGTCATCTCCGGTTTCATCATGATCTATACGACCGCCGACACCTTCGGCGGTCCCGGCGCGGCGTCGACATTCCTGGTGCGGCGGTTCGTTCGCATCGCGCCACTCTATTGGTTGATGACAGCCGGCCTCATCCTGGTCTCCGTGGCCGCGCCAAAACTCCTCAACGTTCCAATAGAAAACTGGCGTTCCATCGTTACGTCGTACCTGTTCATCCCCGATATTCGCGACAACGGCGAGGTCCGGCCGATCTTCGCGCTTGGCTGGACGCTGAATTATGAAATGTTCTTCTACGCAATATTCGCCTGCTGTTTGATGCTACCGCTGCGCCGCGGCGTCCTTTGGCTCGCAAGCATCTTCCTCGCCATATCGATCCTTGGTTCAGTGATTGCGTTGCCCGGCATCGCCCTGCCATTTTGGGCCAACTCGATCATCCTGGAATTCGTGTTTGGGATTTTGATCGGACTCGCTTGTCTTTCAAAGCGGAGCCTATCGGCAACCATGGCTCTGGCGTTGACGGCCGTCGCGGTCGCTCTTGCAATTGCCGGCGGTCCGATGTGGGGATGGAACCAAGTCCTGCCGCGCTTTCTGTGCGCCGGCATGCCTGCCGCCCTTCTGGTCACCGCAGCGGCCCTAGGCCCAAGCCTTTCGCCTACGCGCTTCGTCACTCTCCTGGTTGGAGTGGGCGACGCTTCGTACAGTCTTTACCTGACCCATCCCTTCGTGCTCCGGCCGCTTCGCAACATCTGGACAATACTTAGCGGTTCGTTGCCGCTCGGCCTGTATGTGGTTGCATGCGTTGTCGTCGCGGCCAGCGCCGCGATGCTGATTTGCCGACTGATCGAGAAGCCGCTGACAAATGAACTTCAGCGCCGAACGCGTGGTCTGATAAGGTCGCGACGCGAGATGATTGCGATGCCGAACCCTGCCGCGGCCCCGCTCAGCACCTCTTGAAACTTTCGAAGATTTAGCTTGCGCGCGTGCAGGGCCGGTCAGCTTTGCTCAAGCGCTGTGTCGATGATACGGCGGCACGCGGCAAGTTCGTCGAGCGCCATTTGCAGCTTGCGCCGGTTTTCTTGAGCGGCCTGGCGTCGTGCCGGCGTTTCAGTTGTCGCCGAGAGATCCGGAGCCGCTTCGCGGCGCAGGTCCTGGGGGCGAGGCAGGGCGACGCCGAACAGGTTCGGCTCAGGCCGCGTTGCCACCTCGTCATCGACGAGCTCGCCGGCGGTGCGGTCTTCCTCCAGTTGCGGCGGAGGCGGTTCGGCGCCCGCGCGCCAAACGTCTTGAACGAACGCCGCGCCCTGCTCGCGCAAGATGCGTTGCACGCCGCGGATGGTGTAACCTTCGCCGTACAGCAGGTGGCGCACGCCGCGCAGGAGATCGACATCGTCGGGACGATAGTAGCGCCGGCCGCCGCCGCGCTTCATTGGCCGTATCTGTAGAAAGCGGCTTTCCCAGAACCGCAGCACGTGCTGCGGCACGTCAATCTCGGCGGCGACCTCGCTGATGGTGCGAAACGCGTCCGGCGCCTTGTCCAATGCCCTAGTCTCCGCGGCGTGACCTAAATCTTCAGTTCAAGCGACAGACCGCTTTCGGCCTTAGCCCGGTTGGCTGCCATCGGAATTGATCCGCTGCTTGAGGATTGCGGATGGCTTGAACACCATGACCCGGCGCGGTGAGATCGGAACTTCCTTGCCGGTCTTGGGATTTCGACCGATGCGCTGGCCTTTTTTGCGCACGACGAAGGAGCCGAACGAAGATAATTTCACCGTCTCGCCGCGTTCGAGGCAGTCGGTGATCTCCTTCAATACAAGCTCGACAAGTGTCGCGGATTCAGTGCGCGACAGTCCAACTTTTTGATACACCGCCTCACACAGGTCGGCACGTGTGACCGTCTTTCCCGCCATCGCCAGCCCCGAGCACGGCGATCGACCAATCATCGATCAAGATATCGTGCTGAATTATCAAGGATATTAGCTTGTCGGCGGACGGTCAACGGGCTTGGCGAAGATCCTTTCAGGCCTTACCAGCGCACCAAAGCGGCGCCCCAGGTGAAGCCGCCGCCCATCGCTTCGAACAGCAGCAAATCCCCGCGTTTAATGCGCCGATCCGCAACCGCATCGGCCAGCGCCAACGGGATCGAGGCAGCCGAAGTATTGCCGTGACGGTCCACTGTGACAACGATTTTGGCCGGCGGAATGCCGAGCTTGTGGGCCGAGCCGTCGATAATGCGCTTATTGGCTTGGTGCGGAATGAACCAATCGACGTCGGCGGCGGTATAGCCGGTCGCCTTGAAGGCGTCCTCGACCACGTCGGTGATCATCGCCACTGCATGCCGGAAGACCTCGCGTCCCTCCATGCGCAAATGCCCGACCGTGCCGGTCGAGGACGGCCCGCCGTCGACATAAAGCTTCATTTTGTGGCGGCCGTCGGAGCGCAACCGGGTGGTCAGGATGCCGCGATCCTCCCGCGTCCCCGGCTGCGACTGGGCCTCGAGAACGACGGCGCCGGCACCGTCGCCGAACAGCACGCAAGTGCCGCGATCGGTCCAGTCAAGGATGCGCGAAAACGTCTCAGCCCCGATCACCAGCGCGCGCGCGAACGAACCAGACCTCAAGAGCGCGTCGGCGGTTGCCAGCGCATAAACGAAGCCCGAGCACACCGCTTGCAGATCAAAGGCGGCGCCATGGTTGATACCGAGATCGGCCTGCACCGCAACGGCGGTGGCGGGGAATGTATTGTCCGGCGTCGAAGTCGCCAACACGATGAGATCGATCGATTGCGCGTCGACATGGGCATGGGCGAGCGCTGCTTGCGCGGCGCGAACGGCCATGTGCGAAGTCATTTCGCCCGCCGCGGCGATGCGGCGCTCATGGATCCCGGTCCGTTGAACGATCCACTCATCCGTGGTGTCAACCTTGCGGGCGAGTTCTTCGTTGGTGAGGACTTGGCTCGGCAGGTAACTGCCGCAGCCCAGCATGACCGAGCGCATCATTGTCACGAAGCCGCTCCGCCGACTACTTGGCTGCCGACTACTTGGCTGCCGCCTGCTGGGCCGCCGACTGCTTGGTTGCCAAGTGTTTGGCCCAATGCTTGGCTCTGTGTCTGGCCCCGGGGCTTTCCCGGACGCTCAAGCGCGGCCCTGATCTTGGCCAACAATTCGTCCTGCACCACGCCATAACCGAGTTCGATGGCAGCCGCAAAGCCCTCCGCGTCGGTGCCGCCGTGACTTTTGATGACGATGCCGTTGAGACCGAGAAACACGCCGCCATTGGCGCGACGCGGATCCATGCGCTCGCGCAACTGCCGAAACGCCGAACGCGCAAACAGATAGCCGATCCGCGCGCTGAGCGAGCGGGTCATGGCGCCCTTGAGATATTCACCGATCTGCCTGGCCGTGCCCTCGGCCGCCTTCAGCGCGATATTGCCGGCAAAGCCCTCGGTAACAACGACGTCGACCTTGCCGCGGCCGATATCGTCGCCCTCGACGAAACCCAGATAATCGAGATCGGGAAAATTCTCCTCGCGCAGCGCGCGACCGGCTTCGCGCACCTGTTCTAGCCCTTTGGCTTCCTCCACGCCGATATTGAGAAGTCCCACCGTCGGCCGTTTGAGGCCGAACAGGATGCGCGCGGTGGCAGCCCCCATCACCGCGAGATCGATGAGGTGCTCGGCATCCGCGCCGATCGTGGCGCCGACATCGAGCACAATCGATTCCCCACGCAATGTCGGCCACAGCGCCGCAATCGCCGGTCGCTCGATACCGGACAAGGTTTTCAAATTGAACTTCGACATCGCCATCAGCGCGCCGGTATTGCCGCCGGACACGACCATGTCGGCGTCGCCTTTCTTGACCGCGTCGATCGCCAGCCACATCGACGACTTCCAGCGGCCGTAGCGCAAGGCCTGGCTCGGCTTGTCCGCCATCCGAACCGCAATGTCGGTATGGATCAGACGCGAGGCGGATTTGAGCTTCGGCCTGGCGTCGAGCAGCGGCGCGATGAGTGCTGAATCGCCAAACAACAGGAACGCACTGCCGGGGTGGCGGGCCAGGGCCAATTCCGCTCCGGCTATGACCACGGCGGGGCCGTGGTCTCCCCCCATGGCGTCGAGGGCAATGCGGACCTTGTCTGACATTGGGCGACCTTGCGGTCCTAGGTCCGGGAGGTGGGAAAGCGGCGGCGGGACCGAGAATAGCGGTTCGACGCCCGGACACAACTGCGTTCAATGGCCATCTCGCGTCCCGATTGCAAATGTCGCAAGTGCCTACCGTGCCCCCTTAAGGCCAACTTCGAAATCAAAAGGGATGCCCGCAACTCTCTAATTCTCATGCAGGTTTTGCACCCGACGTTCCGATTCGAGCGCGCCAAGCCATTATAGGAACTTCAAATCCCCCGCACTAGCCCTTCGTCAGTTTGGCCAGCGCCGCAAAGGGTCCCTCCTCCGCTGCACGCTCGGCCGGCGGCTCGAACACCGCGCCGGCTTTGCGCGGATAGGGATCGAGTCCAACAATCAGGAATTCGACGGCGAGTGCGCCGAGATCGATGACGCCGTCGATCAGCGGCTCCGGATCGTTCCATTTGACATCGCGGGGCTCTTTGTCGCCGGCTTCATTGGCACCGTATTGGCGCGCCGGAAGCTGCCGCGGCTCAAAGCGAAGATCGACCGCTTCCTCGACCTCGTTGCTGAGCGGCTCGAGTGTGACCACGCAATTCTGCCCGACCGTGGCCGAAACGACGCCCGCGACATGCAGGCCGGCGCCGCGCCGGCTGACGTCAAAATGGGCCTCCAGGCGCGGCAACTCGCGCAGATTCGCAACCTTGGCGATCGCCGCCCGCAGGCTGGCGTCGGGCACGAGATCGAAGTGCCGAGCGGCCTCGGCAATATCGTCCACCGCGACCGGCACGTGCCAAGCGACGGGTGATGGCGCCGGCGCTAAAGTCTCGGACTTCTTTGCTTGCTCACGCATTGGCAATGGCCTCGGGTCTTGGAAAGGCAATGTCGCCGTGGAGCAACGCCGCCTCGTCTTGCCGCTCGAACTGCCGCAGCGCGGCCCGCGCATAGCGCGCCAACCGAGCCGCCCCGCGGTCGTTATCGACGCCTGCAAAGATATTACGCGCAAGCGCCTTCTCAAGCTCCCCGTCATCCACCGCGGACAACGCTGCCAGATAAGCCGTTTGCCGGCCGTAAAAGGCCTCGCCGAAACGGCGCATCCGCTTCGGCACCGCCAGGTCGCCGACGCCCATTTCGCGTAAGTTTCCGTCGAGATCGCGGCAAAATACGTCGAAAAGCTGCTGGCCGAGGCCTCGTCCGCTTTGCTCATCAGCCCCGAACCGGGCCAGGACGAGGACGAGATGCAGCACGATCAGGTCGAACCGACCTTCGACCGTGTCAGGCACCCCATAGTCGCCATAGAAGGCGACCGAGCGCGCCTGCGCCACGATGGCGCCATAGAGCTCGCCGATGTTGCGATCCAGGGAGTTGGACCGAAAACGCCTCAAGATCATAAGGTTAATCCACGCCGCTCCGACCAGCCCGCAACGACAATCTGCGGCGGCGGATTGCCAATCTTGGTCTTTGGGCGTACGGCACGCGGCGGCTGGACGCAAGTTGGGGACCGCTTTGGGGACCAAGTCAGGGACGAGAATGCGGGGCAATTCTAGGCGTAATACCGGCCGGTCAAGCGCCCCGGCAAGACTAGCGCATACCGCCATTTTTGCACTCGCGCTCGCACTCACCGGCTGCACCGGCGAAACCTTCCAGCGCGGTTACGTGTTGCCCGAAGGCGCGCTCGAACAGCTCCCGCTCGGCGCCTCTCAGGAACAGGTGCTCTTGGTTCTCGGCACGCCATCGACGGTCGCCACCGTCAGCGGCGAGGCGTTCTACTACATCTCGCAGAAAGCCGACCGGCCGATCGCGTTTATGCAAACCAAGGTCAACGACCAACGCGTGATCGCCGTCTATTTCGACAAAAGCCGCAAGGTGCAGCGGCTCGCCGAATACGGCATGAAGGACGGCAGAGTTTTCGACTTCGTCAGCCGCACCACGCCGACCAGCGGCAACGACCTCAACGTGATCACGACGTTGATCCACAACATCGAAGGCAAAGGCTCGTAAGTCCGGTTTGCAACTCCGGTTTGCAACTCCGGCCGGTGGAGCGCAATCGCTTCATCGTGAAGCGATCGCGGCTCCAGCGTTAACATTGATCAGTGCGCCAGCACCGCGAGCAACAACAGCGCCACGATATTGGTGATCTTGATCATCGGATTGACGGCCGGCCCCGCGGTGTCCTTGTACGGATCGCCGACGGTGTCGCCGGTGACGGCGGCCTTGTGGGCGTCGGAGCCCTTGCCGCCGTAGTGCCCGTCCTCGATGTATTTCTTGGCGTTATCCCAGGCGCCGCCGCCCGAGGTCATCGAGATGGCGACGAACAAGCCGTTGACGATGACGCCGAGCAACATGCCGCCCAACGCCGAGAACGCCGCCGATTTGCCCGGCGCGCCGCCGCCGGCGACGAAGTAGATGATGAAATAGGCGAAGATCGGGGACAGCACCGGTAACAGCGACGGCAGGATCATTTCCTTGATCGCGGCCTTGGTCAGCATGTCGACGGCGCGGCCATAATCCGGCTTGTCGGTGCCCTTCATGATGCCGGGCCGCTCGCGGAACTGACGCCGCACCTCTTCCACGATCGAGGCCGCGGCACGGCCGACCGCGGTCATGCCCATGGCGCCGAACAGATAAGGCAACAGCCCGCCGAACAAGAGCCCCGCCACGACATACGGATTGTTGAGCGAGAAATCCGGCGCGACGCCCTGGAAGTAAGGATGTTGCGCCGAGCCTGCGATGAAGAATTTCAGATCTTCGTTGTAGGCCGCGAACAGCACCAGGGCGCCAAGGCCCGCCGAGCCGATCGCATAGCCCTTGGTCACGGCCTTGGTGGTATTGCCGACGGCGTCGAGCGCGTCCGTCGACTTGCGCACCTCCTTCGGCAATCCAGCCATCTCGGCAATGCCGCCGGCATTGTCGGTGACCGGCCCGAAGGCGTCGAGCGCGACCACGATCCCGGCCAGCGCCAGCATGGTGGTCACCGCGATGGCAATGCCGAACAGGCCGGCAAGATTATAGCTGACCAGAATGCCGGCGATGATGACCAGCGCCGGCAGCGCCGTCGATTCAAGCGACACCGCAAGGCCCTGGATCACATTGGTGCCGTGGCCGGTCACCGAGGCCTGCGCGATCGAGCGCACCGGGCGATAATCGGTGCCGGTGTAGTACTCGGTGATCACGATCAACAATCCCGTCACAATCAGACCGACGACGCCGCAGATGAACAGCGTCTGGCCCGAATAGGCGACGCCCGGCAGCGGGCCGAAGCCGATCAGCTTGTAGGTGACGCCGGCGATGCCGATCAGCGACAGCACCGCGGTCGCCAGCATCCCTTTGTACAGCGCACCCATGATCGACTGGCTGGCGCCGAGTTTGACAAAGAATGTGCCGATGATCGAGGCGATGATGCAGACACCGCCGATGGCCAGCGGAAATTCCATCATCCGCAACAGCATGCCGCCGCCGGCGGCGCGGAAAAAGATCGCGGCCAGAACCATGGTGGCGACGGTGGTCACCGCATAGGTCTCGAACAGATCGGCCGCCATGCCGGCGCAGTCGCCGACATTATCACCGACGTTATCGGCGATGGTGGCGGGATTGCGCGGATCGTCTTCCGGAATGCCGGCTTCGACCTTGCCGACCAGATCGCCGCCGACGTCGGCGCCCTTGGTGAAAATGCCGCCGCCAAGCCGCGCGAAGATCGAGATCAGCGAAGCGCCGAAGCCGAGCGCCACCATGGAATCGACCACCACGCGGTCGTTCGGCTCAAGATGCAGCGTGCCGACGAGAAAGCCGAAATAAAGCGTGACGCCAAGAAGCGCCAGGCCCGCGACCAGGAGACCGGTGATGGCGCCGGCGCGAAATGCGATCTCAAGACCCGCGGCAAGCGAAGAGATTGCCGCTTGCGCGGTGCGCACATTGGCGCGCACCGAGACGTTCATGCCGATGAAGCCAGCTGCTCCCGACAAAATGGCGCCGACGGCAAAACCGATGGCAACGAGCCAGCCGAGGAAATAGCCGACGATCAGGAAGATCGCGATGCCGACCACGGCAATGGTACTATATTGCCGCTTCAGATAGGCCTGCGCGCCCTCGCGAATTGCAGCGGCGATCTCCTGCATCTTGTCGCTGCCGGCATTGGCCGCCAGCACCGAGCGCGTCGCCCAGATGGCATAGACGATCGCCAATGCGCCGCAAAATACGATGGCCCACAAAGTATTCATGGAAGGTCCCCGGTCTTTTGGAGGGCCGCACTTTTGGTGCCGGCCCGAAAGGAAAGGCGCCTCGCCTTACAATGGACTGGCGGGCGGCGCAAATCGCCGCGGAAATCGCACATAACGCCCCGCCACGCAACGCCCAGAGGCAGTTTTACAACGCATCGAGTCGGTTGAGCCGGGCCCCTTCCTCCAGCACCACCTTGGGCTCCGTTGTTCTCAAGCCCCGCAGCCATCGCCAGCAATCGTCGGGTGGGTCGCTGCAGCAGATGCGCAGCCTTCCACATTCTCGCGACGCCTCCGCATCCGAGTTTTGCCGCACGAGAGCCATTCCCTGTGCCTCCCCAACAAAAGAAGGGAGGCGGAGCGCCGAAAGGCGCAAGCTAGAGACCGCACCTGCGGGTGCGGCGCCCCCTCCGTATCTTCCTCAGTAACGGAAGAAAGATA
>JBEKRD010000080.1:0-22764 GCA_049519075.1 Xanthobacteraceae bacterium
CAACCAGCCCGCCAACGTGACAAAGCCGGAAAACTCTAGCTTCCGGCGATCCAAAGATGGGTCTCACTGCAAATCAACCTGGGACTCTACTTATCGCTGGATGAAAGTTGGGGCTCAGGTCAAGGGCCGCAATTTCGCCCTCTGCCGCCTGCGCATTGACGCCATTTTAGTCGCGAGTGAGCCAGTTCGTTACGATATTGTTGTAATCATTAAATGTCACTTCTTCGGGCTTTAGCTCAAGCATCCTGCACAGGGCCGGCAGTTCGGATTTAAACTTTCGATACCGCTCACCGATCAGATTTCCGCCGGGCATAACCCTGTTAGAGCTGTTTCGAAGCCAATCGCTAGTCGATGAAATCGCTCTTTGCTCGTCTATTCCGTGCGCCCGGATATCTTGTCCCGCAATGTCGGAAATGAATTTCTGGTAGCGGTGAGGCGAACGATCAAGTATTAACGCCATTTTTCTTCTATGGCGGCTTTGACCATACCGTTTTGCGCCCAGAAATAACCCAAGCTCAAGAGGCATATTAAATCTTGGCAAATGATTGACGCCATCTAATTCCGTTCGTGACAAGTCATGAGTCCCGAAACGGCATTGATCAATGATATTCAAAATTCTCTCGATGCGAACTTGGCTGCCGTCGTGAGTTCGAGGGCGCATCGGGCACGAAATCCGCAGTGAACAATGGCAAACACAATCGCGCGAAATATCCGCTGATACCCAGAATCAAACGGGCAGTTTACGAATACGCTAATCTCATAATCCGTGGAGCGTTTATTTCTTTTTACCCGTGCCATGCGTGTCACGGATTGCCCGGCGAATTTCCGCTATTGATGTGTTGCTTGGGCGTTTCGCGGGCCGAACAATCTGAATCTCCCTGATTTTTCCATCACCCCCCCGCCAAGCAAAACTCCCTGCGCGGCTTGTTTTTACGGATTCGCGTTTGGACATCGCCGTGATTCCTTGGCTAGAGTTCTTTAAATTGCCAATCAGATGAACAATTTACAAGTCCTCTTCTCTACCTACTCCCACTCAATCGTCCCCGGCGGCTTGCTCGTCACGTCGTACACCACCCGGTTGACGCCCTTCACCTCGTTGATGATCCGCGTCGCCACCGCGCCGATGAACGCCATGTCGAACGGATAAAAATCCGCCGTCATGCCGTCGGTCGAGGTGACTGCGCGCAGGCCGACGACAAAATCGTAGGTGCGGTGGTCGCCCATCACGCCGACCGTGCGCACCGGCAAGAGCACGGCGAAGGCCTGCCAGATGTCGTCGTAGAGGCCGGCGCGGCGGATTTCCTCGATGAAGACGTCGTCGGCGAGGCGTAAAATTTCGAGCTTTTCGCGGGTGATGGCGCCCGGGCAGCGAATGGCGAGGCCGGGGCCGGGAAACGGATGACGGCCGACGAAGGCATCGGGCAGGTCGAGCTCGCGGCCGAGCGCGCGCACCTCGTCTTTGAACAATTCGCGCAACGGCTCGACGAGCTTCATGTTCATGCGCTCGGGCAGACCGCCGACATTGTGGTGCGATTTGATGGTCACCGACGGGCCGCCGGTGAACGACACGCTCTCGATCACGTCGGGGTAAAGCGTGCCCTGCGCTAAAAATTCCGCGCCACCTGTCTTTTTCGCTTCGGCCTCGAACACATCGATGAACAATTTGCCTATTGTTTTGCGTTTGGCTTCCGGATCGTCGATGCCTTCGAGCGCCGCGATGAAAACATCGGCGGCATTCACGTGCACGAGCGGAATGTTGTAATGGCCGCGGAACAGCGCGACCACGTTTTCGGCTTCGGCGAGCCGCAACAGCCCGTGATCGACGAACACGCAAGTCAGCTGGTGGCCGATGGCTTCGTGGAGCAGCACCGCGGCAACGGCGGAGTCGACGCCGCCGGAGAGTCCGCAGATCACCCTGCCCTTGCCGACCTGGCGGCGGATTTTGCCGATCGCTTCGAGCTTGAACGCGCGCATGGTCCAGTCGCCGGCGCAGCCCGCGATCTTGCGCACGAAATTGCGCAAAAGCGCGGCACCATGCGGCGTATGCATGACTTCGAGATGGAATTGGGTGGCGTAGAATTTGCGCTTTTCATCGGCGATCATGGCGATCGGCGCGTTGGCCGAGGTGCCGGTCGCGGTAAAGCCTTGCGGCAGCGTGGTGACGCGATCGCCATGGCTCATCCAGACCGGGTAGCGCTGGCCGACCTCCCAGACGCCATCGGTGAGCGCGGACGGCGTAATCACCTCGACCTCGGCGCGGCCGAATTCGCGATGATGGCCGGCCTCGACCTTGCCGCCGAGTTGCGCCGCCATGGCCTGTTCGCCATAACAGATGCCAAGCACCGGCACGCCGGCCTGGTAAATCGCCGCAGGCGCCAAAGGCGCGTCCATGTCGAGCACCGAGGCCGGGCCGCCGGAGAGGATGACGCCCTTCGGCTTCATCTCGGCAAATGCGGCTTCCGCCTTCTGGAACGGCACAATCTCGCAATAGACCTTCTCTTCGCGCACGCGCCGCGCGATGAGCTGGGTCACCTGCGAACCGAAATCGACGATGAGAATCTTGTCGTGGGATTGCATGTCGGCTTTTAAGGCACTTGCCTCGACCTGTCGAGCATCGACCAGAGAGTCATATAGCTGTTGAAGACGTTTGGCGCCGCAATACGCTGACAAAGAAACCGTCGGTATCGGTCCGCCGCGGCGTCATCAGAATACCCGCATCGGAAATAAGCACCACGCGGGCGAAAAGATAGCCGCGCTCGCCCAGGCTGTTGATGACATTGGCGGGTTTTTCCACGGAAAAGTCCGGGTGGCGGCCGGCGAAACCGCGGACCTGGTCGTCGTTTTCCTCCATCAGCACCGAACAGGTGATATAGGCGATCCGACCGCCCGGCTTGACCAGCGACACGGCGCGTTCGAGCACCGCTTCCTGTTGCTTGATGCGCTCGGCGAGCGCGCCGGGCCGGATCCGCCACTTGGCGTCGGGACTGCGGCGCCAGGTGCCGGTGCCGGTACAGGGCGCATCGATCACGACGAGATCGGCACGGCCGTCAAGATCGGCCAGCACGTCGCCGACGCCTTTGGGCGTCCGCACCTGAACGTTGCGGGCGTGCGATCGCTCGAGCCGATCGTGAATGGCGACGAGGCGGCGCTTGTCGGTATCGGTCGCATAGATCTGGCCGTGGTTTTCCATGATCGCGGCCAGCGCCAGCGTCTTGCCGCCGGCGCCGGCGCAAAGGTCAATGACCTGCACGCCAGGTTTCGCGCCGGCAAACAGAGCGGCGAGCTGCGAGCCCTCGTCCTGGATTTCGATCTGGCCTTTCAAAAAAAGCGGCTCGGCATGGATCGCCGGGCTTTTGGCATCGGCTGAAAGCCGGATGCGAAGCCCATCGGGCGCCCACCGCGTCGGTTCGGCGCCCAGATGCGCGAGTTTCGGCGCCACGTCCTCGCGCAGGGCGGCAAGCGTGTTGACGCGCAAATCGAGCGGCGCGCGGCTGGCGAGCGCTGAGCCCTCGGCGGCCCGCTCCTCGCCGAAAACGCGCGCGAAGTAAGGCTCAAGCCAGTCCGGATAATCGCCGGCGACGGAGGCCCGCGCATCCGCCAGCGAATCGCGATCGAGCGCCGCGCGCTCCGGCTCTGTCAGTGCCTCGGGCGCATAGCGCGCTCCGTTGAACAGCGCCGCGACCGCGCCGGAATCCAGCCTGCGCTCGCGGCGCAGCATCCCGATCAGCACCGCGCGCGGCGTCGCCTCGCCCATCAGGCAAGCGGACGACGATTTCCGCCGCAGCGCATCGTAGACCAGGCCGGCAATGGCGGCGCGATCGCCGGAGCCGGCATAGCGATGGCCAAGGCCCCAATCTTTCAGCGCATCATTCGCCGGACGCCGCCGCGCTTCGATGTCGGCAAAGATTTCAATCGCAGCGGACAGTCGGGCCGCGGGGGTCATGAGGTAGACTTCGGTGACAGCACGCGATCACTTCTTCCTGCGGAGGATGGCATCGCCGCGATGGCCGGCGGGGGTATCGTGCCGCCGGACGCGCTTGCGCAATTCTTGGATCGCTTCGGCGAGATCGTGGACATGAATTCCTTTCGGGGCTTTTGCCGCGCGCACGCTGACTAACATGCGGCGCAGCAAATCGTCGTCGTGTTCGTCGCGGTAAGGCTTGAGATCGAGATCCTTCGGCACCTTGGTCAGACGCTCGTCGCCCATGGTTTTAATATGCTTTTGCATGAAGCGATCGTAATCGCGCCATTTGATTCCGGCGGCGCGCACGGCCGCCTCCTCGGCGCGGGTCGCGATCTGATGCGCATGCAGATAGTGCAGGCCGAGCTGATCGATCAGCGTCTTCTCGACTTCTTCATGCAAGATGAGGAAGCGATCGGTGTCGATGGCGCGGGTGCCGAGTTTGAACGATCGCGGCATATGACGATCGATATAGATAGTCTTGCCGTCGAGACTGTAGCCCGCGAGGTAGGGAATATCGTGCTTGCGGTCGAATTTCTTCACGCGCCGGCAGATCGCGTCAAGCGCGCGGTCCATCATCAGGCTGGAGACATACCATTCCGGCAGTCTGAGTTTCTTGTGCGGAGCGGTGGGATGGCAAACATCGAGTGGCATCGATCGATCCTTACAGCAGCCGCGGCAGTGTCAACACCTCGACGATGTAGATCGCCCAGTTGACGGCGAGCGCGATCGCGGAGACGGCGAAAAACGCGCCGCGCAGACGGACTTTATTGCTCGTTACATGCACATAAGCCTGCAGATAACGAAACACCACGAAGATCCAGGCCAGCACCACGAAGACGACGCCGGCGAGGTGGGTGATGTAAGCGAGAATCGTCAGAACGTAGAACAGGACAGGCAATTCGAATTGATTGGAAAATGCGTAGGCGACTTGCAGCGTGCGCGGCGCCCAGTTCGGCTCGCGGAGCGCGATATTGTCCTGCCGGGAAACGCCGGCGTTAAAGTCGCGCGCGCGCAAGGGGGCGAGCCAAAACAACAGCAGGAAGGTGAGAATGACCTCCACAAACAGCGGCACTAAAATCTCTTGGACAGTCATTATCGCCCTCCTGGCCGAAATAATCCCGATAGCGTCGGGTCCGTCAGCAACAGAACTAAAGCTTTACGCTGATCGCGGTTTCGCCGGCTTCGTCGACCAATGCGCTGCGCCAGGTCTTGCCGTCGAACAAAGCCTTGCGCACGGCGTCCGCCGTACCGCCGTGATTGAGATTGGCGGTGATCAACGTGCCGCCGGTGCGCAACAGCCCGCGCAGGGATTTATGCAGCGCCGGCACCGGCGTGCCGCCGTCGAAGAATGCGACGTCATAGCCGGGATCGAGCGTCGGCAACACGGCGGCAAAATCGCCTTCGTGAACGATAACGCGGTGATCCATGGCGGCGGCCGCGATATTGTCACGCGCAAGCTGCACATGCTCGGGATCGCCTTCGACGGTATCGATCGTTGCGCCCGGCGCGCCCGAGGCAAACGACAGCGCCGTATAGCCCAGCGCCGTGCCTAATTCGATGATGCGGCGCGCATTGGCGGCAGCCGCCAACGCCGCCAATAGCGGACCGTTGTCATAAGGGTAGGCGTTGCAGCCATGCCGCGCGCGATGGGAATTCGTGGCGGCGCGTATTTTCGCGAACGGATCCGCAGTCGCGCTGGTCATCGGAAGTCTTTAAGTCCGGCTCGGGTAATTCGGGCTCTCGCGTGTGATGGTGACGTCGTGAACATGGCTCTCGCGCAGACCGGCCGACGAGATGCGCACGAACTGCGCCTTGTCGTGGAATTCGGCAATGGTGGCGGCGCCGACATAGCCCATCGCAGCGCGCAAGCCGCCGACCAGCTGGTGCACCACATTGGCGACCGGCCCTTTATAGGGCACCTGGCCTTCGACGCCTTCCGGCACGAGCTTGAGCGTGTCCTTGATTTCCTGCTGGAAATAGCGGTCGGCGGAGCCGCGCGCCATGGCGCCGACGGAGCCCATGCCGCGGTAGGTCTTGTAGGAGCGGCCCTGGTAGAGAAACACTTCGCCGGGCGTCTCGTCGGTGCCGGCAAGCAACGAGCCGACCATGGCGCAGTCGCCACCGGCTGCGATCGCCTTGGCGAGGTCGCCTGAATATTTGATGCCGCCATCGGCGATCACCGGCGTATCAGTTTTTCTCGCCACCTCGACCGCGTCCATGATCGCGGTGAGTTGCGGCACGCCGACGCCGGCGACGATGCGGGTGGTGCAGATCGAGCCCGGGCCGATCCCGACCTTGATCGAGTCGGCGCCGGCATCGATCAGGGCCTTGGCGCCCTCGGCGGTGGCGATATTCCCCGCCAGCACCTGTACCGCGTTCGACATCCGCTTGATGCGGGTCACGGTGTCGAGCACGCGCCGCGAATGGCCGTGCGCCGTATCGACGACGACCAGATCGACGCCGGCATCGATCAGGCTTTCGCTGCGGGCGTAGCCGGCCTCGCCGACCGAGGTCGCGGCGGCAACGCGGAGCCTACCCTGCTCATCCTTGCAGGCATTGGGATTGGCCACCGCCTTTTCGATATCCTTGACCGTGATGAGGCCGACGCAACGATAATCGCTGTCGACGACCAAAAGTTTCTCGATGCGGTGGTGATGCAGGAGCCGCTTGGCCTCGTCCTGGTCGACGCTTTCGCGCACCGTGACGAGCCGGTCCTTGGTCATCAGCTCGGAGATTTTTTGCCGCTTGTCGGTGGCAAAGCGCACGTCCCGATTGGTGAGGATGCCAACCAGCTTGCCGGCTCGGCCATTGCCGCCGCCCTCGACCACCGGAATGCCCGAGATGTGGTACTCCTGCATCAGCGCAAGCGCATCGGCGAGCGTCGCCTCGGGATTGATGGTGACCGGGTTCACCACCATGCCGGACTCGAATTTCTTCACCTGGCGGACCTGGGCGGCCTGAAGGTCGGGTTCGAGATTGCGATGCACTACGCCGATGCCGCCGGCCTGCGCCATGGCGATCGCCATCTGCGCTTCGGTCACGGTGTCCATCGCCGAGGCGACGATGGGGATATTGAGCAGGATGTTCCGGGTGATGCGCGAGCGAATATCGGCCTCCGACGGCATGACGTCGGACAGGCCTGGCTTCAACAGCACATCGTCGAAAGTATAGGCTTCGCTCAGGAATTCTCTTGAAATCTCAGCCATTGCCAACTCCGCGAGGCCCAAAACTCAGGGGCCGGCGCATCGGGGTGACGCCTTTTGGGCGAGTGGAGCTTGATCCCTCGCCCGACTCGATGACCCGCTTTTGGGTTGGCGGCGGTCGATAGCATGCCTTGGCCATAATTGATAGACCCCAGGATACCCGCCAAGAGGAAAACCGGTGAAGGAAGCACCATGGTCGAAGCAGCAGCTCTAAACGCGGCCCAACGCCGACCATGACATTGATGGACGCGATTCAGGCCAAGCCAATAACGAGCCAGCAGCCGCTCCTGCCGCCCAATCCCTATGACCGCATTGTGCCGCTGATCGTCGCCACGGCGCTGTTCATGGAGAACATGGATTCGACGGTGATCGCGACCTCGCTGCCGGCCATCGCACGCGCGCTCGGTACCAACCCGCTGGCCTTGAAACTCGCCGTCACCTCCTACCTGCTGTCGCTCGCCATCTGCATCCCGGCGAGCGGCTGGACCGCGGACCGCTTCGGCGCCCGCAATGTCTTCCGCCTCGCCATTGCGGTGTTCGTCCTCGGCTCGATCGGCTGCGCCGCGTCGCGCTCGCTCGAAGAATTCGTTTTCGCCCGCATCGTGCAAGGCATGGGCGGCGCGATGATGACGCCGGTCGGCCGTCTCATCATGGTGCGCAGCATCGACAAGAAGCTCCTCGTCAATGCCATGTCGCTCGTAACCATGCCGGCGCTGATCGGGCCGATCTGCGGCCCACCGCTCGGCGGCTTCATCACGACCTATGCCTCATGGCATTGGATTTTTCTGATCAACGTGCCGATTGGCCTCGTCGGCGTCGCGCTGGCGTCGCGCTACATCGCTAATGTGCGGGTCGAGCACCACGACCCGTTCGACTTTGTCGGATTCGTGCTGTCGGCGCTCGCGATTGCCGGGCTTGCGTTCGGGCTTTCGGCCATGGGGCTCGAATTCCTGCCGCCAGGCATTGTCGCGGCACTACTTTGCGTCGGCACCATCTCGGCCGTGGCCTATGTCGTTCACGCCAAGCGGACGACGGCGCCGATCCTCGATCTCACCTTGCTCAAGCTGCCGACCTTCCGCGCCAGCATATTCGGCGGTTTTCTGTTTCGGCTCGGCATCGGCGCCCTGCCCTTCCTGCTGCCGCTGTTGCTGCAGATCGGCTTCGATCTGACGCCGTTCCAATCCGGTCTCATCACCTTCACCACCGCGGTCGGCTCGATGTTCATGAAGGCCGCGGTGGTGCGCGTGCTCAATTACTTCGGCTACCGCAATGTGCTGCTCTATAACGCACTCCTCAGCAGTGTCTTCCTCGCGGCTTGCGCGACGTTCCTGCCCGGCATGCCGTTTTGGGCGATGATCGTCATCCTGCTGTCGGGCGGATTTTTCCGCTCGCTGCAATTCACCAGCATCAACACCATCGCCTATGCCGAGATCGAGCCACCCAAGATGAGCCGCGCGACGACGATGGTGGCGGTGGCGCAGCAATTGGCGCTATCGACCGGCGTCGCCGTCGGCGCGCTGATCGTCGAGATCACGCTGCGGCTGAGACATTCGGCGACGATGGGCGCGCGCGATTTTCCACCGGCGTTTCTCGTGGTCGGGCTGCTTTCGGCAAGCGCGGCCTTGATCTTTTTCCGCCTCGCGCCGGATGCCGGCGCCGAGCTTTCCGGGCGCAAAGCCTTGGCAACGGAGGTGGCGAACAAGAAATCTTAAGCCGGCTTAAAGTTTTTTGCCGGCACGGCGAAAGCCGCGCGCCAACAGATAAAGCTCGGCGGAATCGCTCCGGCTCGCCGGCGGCTTGACGTGTTTGACACTCTCGAAATCGCGCTTGAGTTCGGCAAGAAGCACGGATTCCGTCCCGCCTTGCAAGACCTTGCAGAGAAACGACCCGCCCTCGGCCAAAACCTCGCGCGCGAAGGCAACCGCGGCCTCCGCGAGCGCCATGATGCGCAAGTGATCGGTTTTGCGATGGCCGGTGGCATTGGCCGCCATGTCGGACAACACCACATCGGCCTTGCCGCCGAGCATCGCCTTGAGCCGTTCCGGCGCCGTGTTGTCGAGGAAATCGAGCTTGATGAATTCGACACCCGCCATCGGTTTAAAATCGAGAATATCGAGCGCGATCACGCGGCCTTGTTCGCCGATGCGCCGCGCGGCGATCTCGCTCCACCCGCCGGGCGCCGCGCCGAGATCGACGACGCGGGCGCCGGCCTTCAGCACGTGATATTTGTCGTCGAGCTCGGCAAGCTTATAGGCGGCGCGGGAGCGAAAGCCCTCGCGCTTGGCGCGCGCCACATAGGGATCGCTGATCTGGCGCTCCAGCCATGTGCGCGACGACAACGTGCGGGATTTCTGATCCTTTAAGTGCTTCACGACGTCAGGCCTCGCCCCAGGCGCCGTCTTCGCGCATCATCTCGACCAGCATGCCCTCGCGCAGGCCGCGATCGGCGACGCGCAGTCTTTGGCAAGGAAAGGCGCGTCGGATGGCGTCGAGGATGGCGCAGCCGGCCAGCACGAGGTCCGCGCGTTCGACGCCGATGCACGGATTGGCGGCGCGTTCGTCGAAGCTCATCGCCATAAGCTCGGCGACCACGCCCGAAATCTCGTTATCGGACAGCCAGCAGCCGTCGACGCGCCGCCGATCGTAACGCCGCAACCGCAAAAATACGCCCGCGATCGTGGTCACCGTGCCCGAGGTGCCGAGCATATGGAAATCGCCGAGGTCGCAGCCGTGATCGACCGCGAATTTCTCGACGAAGGCGGCTACGTCGCCCACCATGGCATTATAGATCTCGCGCGACACGACCTTGCCGCCATAGCGCTCCGCCAGCGTGACGACGCCGATCGGCAGCGAAGTCCAGCCGACGATGTCGGGCGCGGGCGGACCGCGCCGGCCGGATCGAGGCTGACCAAATCCCGTCCGATTGAGCCGTACTAATTCGGACGAGCCGCCGCCAATATCGAACAGGATGACGCCGCTCGAAGCCGGATCGAACAATTCGGTGCAGCCAGTCGCCGCGAGGCGGGCTTCGGTCGCGGCATCGATGATCTCGAGTTCGAGGCCGGCCTCGCGAGCGACGCGGCTGCGGAACTCAACGCCGTTGTCGGCCGCGCGACAAGCCTCGGTGGCGATCAGCCGCGCGCGCTTGACGCCCCGCGCCCGCATCTTGTCGCGACACACCAACAGCGCCTCGACCGCGCGTGTGATTGCCGCCTCGCTGATGCGGCGGGACGCAGCGACCCCTTCGCCAAGACGGATGATGCGGGAAAAGGCGTCGACGACGCGAAAACCGTCCGCGGTCGGTCGCGCGATCAAGAGCCGGCAATTGTTGGTGCCGAGGTCGAGCGCCGCATAGGTGGTGCCGGGTTGGTTCTCCGGTCCACGCCGGTCGTCGCGGCGGCTGCTATCGCGGCGCAGGCCATACGGCGTTCGGCGACCCCAGCGGGTACCCTGCGCAGGATTTTTGTGCGCAGTCCCATTGGCGTCGAGGCCGCCCGGCGGCTGGGCCTCGTCGTCCATCCAAAGCCTTCCCCCGCACCGGAGCCCCTGAGCTCAAACCAGGGCTCGACGGCAGCGGTCCATTGTTCAAGTCCCAAATCGAACGAACTGTAACAGGGGCGGCCGGGAGGGCAATACTGTGAATTCCCCTTCCTATCTTTGGCGGATGAGCCATGTTCCCGGTCCAGTTGCCGGACCTCACCAAGTCCATTATGTGAGATTTACCGGCGTTTACAGGATTGAATCGTCATGAATTTGCAGCAGTTCGCCACCGACCATGCGGAGGAATTGGCGGCCGATCGATTGGCGATCGAGAAATATGCCGTTGGGCAGTCGGTGCCGCGTAGTGAAGATCCGATGCTGCTGCGCGGCTTGGGCCATTATACCGACGACGTCAGCCTCCCGGGCCAAGCTTACGCGGTGATGATTCGCAGCCAGAACGCGCACGGCCTGATCCGCGCGATCGACACGGACGCGGCGGCAAAAATGCCGGGCGTGCTCGGCGTCTTTACCAGCGCGGACCTGAAAGGCTACGGACCGCTCAAATGCATCGTGCCGTTCAACAACCGCGACGGCACGCCGATGAAGAAGCCGCTGCGCGAAGCACTGGCCAAAGACAAAGTGCGCTATGTCGGCGATCCGGTCGCCGTGGTCGTCGCCGAAACCGTCCTTCAAGCAAAAGATGCGGCGGAAGCCGTGCATCTCGATATCGAGCCGCTTGCCGCCGTCACCGCGGCGGAAGACGCGGTCCAAGAGGGCGCGCCGCAGCTGTACGACGACGTGCCGTCTAACGTCTCGCTCGACTACCACTTCGGCGACAGCGCGGCGGTGCAGGCCGCATTTGCCGCGGCGGCTCACGTCACGACATTAAAGCTCGTCAACAGCCGCCTCGTCGTCGCCGCCATGGAGCCACGCGCGGCGCTGGGCTCTTACGACGGCAATCGCTTCACGCTCTATGTCGGTTCGCAGGGCGTGTTCGGCATGCGCGCCAATATCGCCGAGGCGATGGGGGTCGCGGCCAAGGACGTGCATATTCTCACCGGCCAGGTCGGCGGCTCGTTCGGCATGAAGGCCGCGGTGTTTCCGGAATATATCTGCGTGTTGCACGCCGCCCGCGCCTTGGGTCGGCCGGTCAAATGGACCGACGAACGATCGGGAAGTTTCGTATCCGACAGCCACGGCCGCAATCACGACGTCACCGCCGAACTCGCGCTTGACGCCGACGGCCATTTTCTCGCCGTCCGGCTGACGAGCTTTGCCAATATGGGCGCCTATTTGTCGCCCGTCGCGCCGATGCCAGGCACCATCAACGCGGTGAAGAACGTGCAGGGCATGTACCGCACGCCGCTGCTCGAAGTCTCCACCAAATGCGTGTTCACCAACACCTCGCATGTGTCGGCCTATCGCGGCGCCGGCCGGCCCGAAGGCAATTATTATATGGAGCGGCTGATTGATGCCGCCGCCGCCGAAATGGGCATCGACCGTCTGGCGTTGCGCCGACGCAACCAAATCCGGCCGCAGGAATTGCCGAAAAAGACCGCCTCCGCCGTGACTTACGACAGCGGCGACTTCGCCGCACTGACCAAGCAGGCTTTCGAACTTGCCGATGGCAAAGGCTTCGCCAAGCGCAAGCGCGAGAGCAAAAAGCGCGGCAAGCTGCGCGGATTCGGCATCGGCAATTTCCTCGAGGTGACCGCGCCGCCGTCGAAAGAGCTCGCCGGTATCACGTTTAACGCCGACGGCACGGTGACGCTGACCACCGGCACGCTCGATTTCGGCATGGGCCATGCCACGCCGTTCGCTCAAGTCTTGAGCGCGCGGCTCGGTATTCCGTTCGACAAAATATCCCTGCTGCAGGGCGATAGCGATCGTCTGATCGCAGGCGGCGGTTCCGGCGGCTCGAAATCGCTGATCCATACCGGGACGGCGATCGTGGAAGCCTCAGCGAAGGTCATCGAGAAGGGCAAGGAAATCGCTAGCTACGTGCTGGAAACCGCCACGGCCGACATCGCTTTTGAGCACGGCCGTTTCGTCATTGTCGGCACCGACCGTGCGATCTCGATCATGGAGCTGGCGCAGAAGCTGCACAGCGGGATCAACCTGCCCGCCGAAGCGCCGCGCTCGCTCGATGTCGATCACGTCAGCGACGGACCGTCGGCTTCGACATTTCCCAACGGCTGCCACGTCGCCGAGGTCGAAGTCGATCCCGAAACCGGCTCGGTCGACGTCGTCGCTTATAATTGCGTCAACGACTTCGGCACGGTTGTCAATCCGATGATCGTCGCCGGCCAGCTCCATGGCGGCGTCGTGCAGGGCATCGGCCAGGCGCTGATGGAAAAGACGGTCTATGACAGCGATGGTCAACTGCTGACCGGCTCGTTCATGGATTACGCGATGCCGCGCGCAGCCGACATGCCGTCATTCGTGCTTGCCGATCACCCGGCGCCGGCGACGACCAATCCGCTCGGCGTCAAGGGCTGCGGCGAGGCCGGCTGCGCCGGCGCGCTGACCTCGGTCATGAACGCCGTGATCGATGCGCTCGCCGATCACGGCATTCGCCACGTCGACATGCCGTTGACGCCGGCGAGCATCTGGCAGGCGCTGCAAGACGCCAAGACACAAAAGCAGCCGACCCGCCCGCAATGACAGAAGCCATTTCGGTTCGCTCGATGCGCCCGGCCGAGTCGCGGCTCATTGCCGCCGTCTGCGGCGCGCATATGATGAGCCATTATTACATGCTCATGCTGGCGCCGCTGTTGGCTTTCGTGCGCGCCGATTTCAACGTGAGCTATACCCAGCTGGCGCTGGCGCTGACCGTCTTCAACGTCGTCTCCGCCGTGCTGCAGACGCCGGTCGGCTTCATCGTCGACCACGTCGGCGCGCGGGTCGTCTTGCTCGTCGGCCTCGCGCTCTCAAGCATCGGTTATGCGGTTGCCGGCATCGTCGATTCCTATTGGGTCTTTATCGCGATGTACGGCGTCGCCGGGCTTGGCAACACGGTCTATCACCCGTCGGATTATTCGCTGCTGTCGCATCACGCGCCGCCGGAACGGCTCAGCCAGGTTTTCTCGTTTCATACCTTCGCCGGCATGGTCGGATCGGCCATCGCTCCGGTCAGCCTGCTTTACATGCAAAGCCTGTTCGGCTGGCGTGGCGCTTATATCGGCGCGTCGATGTTCGGCCTGATCGTGCTGTTGGCCCTGATTGCGCAGCC
This sequence comes from Xanthobacteraceae bacterium, assembly GCA_049519075.1. Taxonomy (GTDB): domain Bacteria; phylum Pseudomonadota; class Alphaproteobacteria; order Rhizobiales; family Xanthobacteraceae; genus BOG-931. The sequence continues at coordinate 13,880 of JBEKRD010000080.1, forward strand.
TGAACCGGTTTCCGAAATCGTGCATGCCGGCAAAGCCGGAGCAAAAGCGCGCACGGACGCCGCCGATCCCGGCTGGCGTCTTCTGATCTCGCCGCCGATCCTGCTCAATCTCGGCTTTTTTATCATGATATCGCTCATGGGCAGCGGACTTAACACCTACCTCGTGGTGGCGCTCGGCGCGCTGCATGCGACACCGCCTGCTCTCGCCAACGTAGCGCTGACCAGCCTTCTCGCCATGAACGCGGTCGGCGTTCTTGCCGGCGGCATCCTCGCCGGACGCACCAAGCGCCACGCTATTGTCGCCGCCTCGGGCCTGACCGTCGGCGGCATCGTGACGGCGCTGGTCGGTCTGTTTGATTTTCCTTCGGCGGTGCTGGTGTCGCTGATGGGATTTAGCGGGCTCTGCGTCGGCGCGACGTATCCGTCGCGCGACATGCTGGTCCGGGCGGTCACGCCGCCCGGCGCCTATGGCCGGGTCTTCGGTTTCGTTTCGACGGGCTTTAATATCGGCGCCAGCATCGCACCGCTTCTCTACGGCATGCTGATGGATCACGGCGAGCCGCGCGCGGTGTTCCTGTTCTCGGCCGCGGTCACCATCCTGTGCGTGTCGACGGTGACATTCGGATTCTCCGGGCGTGAGACCCGCTAGACCGCATTGCGACGCGCAAGGAGCGACCATGAAACTTTGCCGCTATGACGACGACCGTTTGGGGGTCGTGCGCGGGGACCTCGTGCATGATGTCACCGCGGCACAGAGCGAAATCCGGCAGTCGTCACCTTACGCGATGCGAGGCGATGCCGTGGTCGCAGGCCTGCCGCAGTGGCGCGAGCGGATCGAGCGCTTGGCGGATAAAGCTCCCCGCACGCCGATCGCGCAGGTCAAGCTGCTCGCCCCGGTGGCGCGGCCGACAAAGCTTTCCTGCGCGCCGACCAATTACCAAGCGCATATCGCCGAGATGAAAGTGGCGTCGGCGCAGCCGGGCTCACAGGTGGTCACCGTGCAGTCGTCGAAAATCGCCGAGGCGGGCATGTTCCTAAAGGCCAATTCCGCGCTCGTCGGCCCGTCGGAAGGAATTGCGCTTCGCTTTCCGGATCGGCGCAGCGATCACGAGGTCGAACTCGTGATGGTCATCGGCAAGACCGGCAGCGACATCCCGCAGGAGAAGGCATTGGACCACGTGGCCTGCTACTGCCTCGGCCTCGACATCACCGTGCGCGGCCGCGAGGACCGCAGCTTTCGCAAATCGGTCGACGGCTATGCGGTTGCCGGCCCGTGGATGGTGACGGCCGACGAAGTGTCCGATCCCGACGCGCTGCCGCTCGATCTTACGGTCAACGGCGAGACCCGGCAGAGCAGCAACACCGCCATGCTGATCTACCACTGCCGCCGCCTCATCGAATTCGCCTCGTCGTTCTATACGCTCTATCCGGGCGACCTGATTTATACCGGCACGCCCGAAGGCGTCGGCCCGATCCAACCCGGCGATACCATCGTTTGCCGCTCCAGCCCGATATTCGGCGAGCTCAAGGTTAGCGTAAGGGCGCATGAGCTACGCCCTTGACGCGCCGGGCAAGGGGCGCATTTTTGCGAGACTTGGAAAGCCTACGAAATTGCAATAGATCAGGCCATGCGATCGCGTCGCCGACTCGGCTTTCGAGTTGAGAAAGGCGGACGGTTTTCCACCCAAATGGCTGATCGCACGTGAGAATTGGGGAATAGTTCAACGGTAGAACTGCGGACTCTGACTCCGTCAATCTAGGTTCGAATCCTAGTTCCCCAGCCAGACTTGAAAATAACAGCCGGCGGTCGTGAGAATAGAAAATTGCGTTGAGCTGGGCCGGCTGGGCGCGGTAGCGCTCACCAGGAATATTTCAGTGTCCCGGTGCCGGAAGCTCGCGGCAGGCGATGATGGTCGCGCCGTCGTGGAGCGCCACAGCGTCGGGCCGTTTCTCGGCGAAGTGAAAAATCGCGTCGCTTAAATTGTCGAACATGGGATCTGGGTTGTGGTGTCTTGGCGCCGGTGCAGGACGGCGGCGGTTCAGCGCTGCCCCTTATGCAGCCCGCCGCCGACCGTGCTGCCGCCATCGATGCTGATCCCGCCGGCGTTGCTACCGCTGTCGTCGATCGCGCCGGTGATGGTGCTGTTGGTAACCGCGATGCCGCCTGGACCGATGCTGCCTGAATTGGTGATGCCGCCCAAGAAGGTGGCGACATTGGAGACCACGATGCCGCGATCCGCCGTAATCGCCCCTGAATTGGTGATGCCGCCTGAAACGGCGGCGCCGTTCACGACAATGCCGTCGCCTTGCGCCGCGATCGTGCCCGAATTGACGATGCCGCCGTCGATGGTGGCGTTGGTGACAACGATGCCGCCCGGGCTCAGGGTTCCGGAATTGCTGACCGCGCCGCCGAACGAAGTGTTGGCGATAGTGATGCAGGACGCGGCGCCGGAATTGCTATATCCGGGCCCGGCGGCGTCGCAGGACGCCGCCTGCGCCGCAGTCGCGCCGCCGCCGACCACGAGCGCGACGATCGACCTGAACGCAAAAAGCATTCGCAACCGCCCTTTGGCACGAATCTCTGCCCAACCGGCCATATGCACCAGCTCCAAACGCCTAAAGGCGAGCAAAACAGTACCGATGGAAACACGGGCCCGCAACCGTGACAGCCCGTTGTTACCGCGAATAGCGCAAGGTGCCCGTGCCGGAATAATTCCGCGCGCTCGCGGCGAATTCGCCGTCGAGTTTTGCGATCGCCGTCGAATTGCTATCGTGGCCGAAGATTTTTTCCGAGCAAGCACCTTGCAGCGAGCCGCCGAAACTGCTGGTCGAAGTCCAGCTGCGGCCGAGGACCCACCGGCGACTTGTCTCAGTCGCTGCGTTCGGCAAGTGCGGCGCGCTCCTTGGCAACGTCACCACCGTTCACCGCCGGCGCGGCATTGCCCCAGGAGTTGCGAATATAGGTGGCCACCGCGGCAACCTGATCGTCGTTCATGACCCAGGCAAAGGCAGGCATGGCCGCGGCCGTGGGCGCAAACTTTGTTCCGGCGCTAATCGCGCCGCGCAGGACGACGTGAACAATGCTGGTCGCATCCTTCTGCCGGACCACTGGTGCGCCGTTGAGCGACGGGAACAGGCCGGATACGCCCTTGCCATTGGCGCCGTGACAGCCGGAACATTCATCGGCGTAAATCTGCGCGCCGATCTTCATGACGCCCTGATCGGGCGGTGACGACGTGGCTTGTGCTCGGTTATTCTGATTGCTCGAGTCACCGGGCCGGTCTTTCAGATATGTGGCGATGGCCTTGAGATCTCCGTCGCTGACTTTGGAAGTCGAAAGACCGATCTCTTCCGCCATGATGCCTGTCGCGGCGCTGGTCTGATTGTGGCCCGTTTTGAGGTAAGCGGCGATGTCGTCGACCGACCACGAGCCCAGTCCGATGCGCGTGTCGTTGGTAATATTGGGCGCGAACCAGCCTTGGAGATTATAGCCCTGCATCCTTTCGGACGTGTCGTCGCCACCGAGTGCGTTCTTCGGCGTATGGCACATGCCGCAATGGCCAAGACCTTCGGTCAGATAAGCACCGCGATTCCATTCCGGGCTTTTACTGCGGTTCGGCTGAAACTCCTCCGGTGTGAAAAACAGCTTGTTCCACACCGCCAAACTGGCGCGCACATTGAACGGGAACGGCAGCTGGTCGGGACTCACCGTGTTGTGTACAGCCGGAACGGTGTTGAGATAAGCGCGAATTGCCAGCGCGTCGTCCCGGGTGATTTTGCTGTAGTATGTATAAGGCATCGCGGGGAACAGATGCGTGCCGCCGCGGCCGGTGCCGTTTTTCAGCGCATTGACGAATTCGTCGTCGGTCCACGCACCGATGCCCGTCTCCCGATCTGGCGTGATATTGGGACCTAAAAGCACGCCAAAGGGCGTTTCGAGCGGACGGCCGCCGGCGAAATCGCGCCGGCTGCCCGGCAGCGTGTGACAGCCGGTGCAATCGCCCAGGATCGCGAGATAACGGCCGCGTTCGATTTGGTCGAATTTTTGCGCGTCGATATCGCCCGCACGCGCCATGACCGGCAAGAACAACACCGCACCGACAACAAACGCATGGCACGTTGACGCGAAATATTTTTGCAGATCAGGCATGCACAAGCGGGCCCGGGTTTTTGAGATATTGTGAAACGATCGCGGCGGCCGACCAGTAAGCGAGCGCGCCCACCGTCCCGGTCGGATTGTAGCCGGCATTTTGCGGGAAGGCGCTCGCGCCCATAACGAATAGGTTTGGCACATCCCAGCTTTGCAAATACCTATTGAGCGCGCTGTCACCGGGATTGTCGCCCATGATGGCGCCGCCACAGAGATGCGATGTCTGATATTGCGTGATGTCGTAGGGGCCCTTGCGCGGCTGTTTGACGACCTGCTTGGCACCCATCTTTTGCAGGATCTCCGCGTATTTGTCGGTGAGAAACGCGCTCATCTTGATCTCGTTGTCGTGCAGATCGATGGTCAGCCGCATCAGCGGCCTGCCAAAGCGGTCCTTGTAAGTCGGATCGAGGTCGAGATGGGTGTCGCGATAGGCGTAAAACGATGCGTGACAGGCGCCGCCCGCATTGATCGTGCTCAGATAATTGTCCTTGAGGGCCTGTTTCCACTTTGAGCCCCAGGCCGGCGTGTCGGGCGGTACCGCGCTAGTCTGAATCGGCCGGCCGTTGGTCTGCACTTGTCCGAGGTAGCCGCCGCCGACAAAGCCCAATGGGCCGTGGTCGAAATTGTCGCCGTTGAACTCATCGATGCACATGCCGATCGAGCCGGCGGAGATGAACGGGTTGAAATTGTATTTGCTTTTGTCGAAGAAGCCGAGCGCGGTAGACATCGTCTGATGCGTGAAATTACGCCCGATCTGTCCCTGCCCGGTCTTTGGATCGTAGGGCATGCCGACGCCCGAGTGCAGCAGCATCTGAACGTTGAACAACTGGAAGGCACACAGAAGCACGAGATCGGCCGGTTGTTCCCACTCTTCCCCGGAAGAATCGACATAGGTAATTCCGGTCGCCCGTTTGCGCGAACGGTCGAGATTGATATGCATGACTTCGCATTCGGTGCGCGCCTCGAAGTTCGATTTGCGCATGAGCACGGGCAGGATCGTCGTCTGTGGGCTGGCCTTGGAATAATTGGCGCAGCCAAACCATTCGCAGAAGCCGCAAAAGGTGCACTGGCCCATCTCGACGCCGAGCGGGTTGGTATAGCTCTGCGACAGATTGCCCGAAGGCTGCGGGAACGGCTTGTAGCCGAGTTGCGTGGCCGCGTCCCCGAATAGCGCGTGGCCATAACCTTGCTTCATCGCCGGCGTCGGATAGGGCCGGGAGCGCGCCCCCTCGAACGGATTGCCGCCCTCTATGATCTTGCCGTTGATGTTGCCGGCCGTTCCGGACGTTCCGCAAAGATATTCGAACCTGTCGTAATGCGGTTCAAGGTCGTCCCAAGTGACGCCCCAGTCTTGGATCGTCATATCGGCCGGAATAAAATTCGCGCCATAACGCTGCATCAGGTGACTCCTGAGCACGAAATCGCTTGGTAAAAACCGCCAGGTTTCGCCGTTCCAGTGGACGCCGGCGCCACCGACGCCGTTGCCGAGCATGAAGGCGCCCCAGTTGCGCACGGGCAACGCGGTTTGGCTGTCATTATTGCGAAAGGTTACTGAGTTTTGCGACGGCTGCAAAAACAGCTCATGCTGGATGCGGTACCGCAGCTCATCCTGCATGTAGGAAATGGGAAAGTCGGTCGCGGTATTGCGCCAGGGGCCGCGTTCGACCGCGACTACGTCGAGGCCGGCGTCCGTAAGCTCGTTTGCAAGGATGGACCCGGTCCATCCCAGGCCGATAATGGCCACATCTTTGCGAGGGAGTTTTCGCGGCATTCTGTTTCTCGCCGTCAATGCATGCGTTCAAGGAGGACGTCAGAAATTCATTGCGACCAGTTCGGATGATTGTTGATGCCGACCGGCGGCAAGGTCACGGTTTGGTTGTGACGGTCGATCCAGTCACGGTAATCGTAATGCGCGCCGGGAAATCCGATCATCCTCCACGACGCCATATCCTTGTTGCCGCCATAGATCGGGTCGGCGAGAAAGCCGGTTTGGGTATCTTTGAGGATCAGCTTGAAGAAATCCTGGCCATCAGTGCCATCGAGCTTGAGCGAGCCATTCTCCAAACCCTTGATGGCCTCATCCTTCTGGTCGTCGGTGAGTTCGGCAAAAGGCTTCCCGGCATATTTGGCGCGGCATGCGGTATCGAACGCCGCCAACGCGCTGCGGTACTGCTGCGCCGGCGTGACCGGCGATTGCGGGCCCTGTTGCTTGGTCCCGCTCTGGAACGGGCCCGACATATAGTAGCCCTCGAAGCGGCCATACGGCCCCGCGAGTTGGCGGTCGATATAGACGGCGCAACCGCAGTCCTTGCCGCCGGGTGACAGAGCATCGGACGGGATGAGACGTTCGACAAAGGCCTCTACCGCGGCTGCCTCTTGCGGCGAGAAATATTTCCAGCCACCTGGCGTCACCACGTCGGGCGGATCGGCCGCTCCCGGTCGCCACGGCAGCCCGCCTTTGATCACCGTGGCGCGCACGCTGCTCGAACTCATGAGCAGCCAGACGGCACTGGAGCCGAGGAGCTGTCGCCGGCTTATTCTGTACATGGGCTCACATCCCCTCCACGATTCATGCGGCTCGGATTGACGCGGGCCCCGCCTGCGGCGTTCGTCAAATGGGCGGGCATTGCACAGGCAAGAAACACCGCCCGGAGAATGATTTCGTCGCGGTCACGGTTCCACTTCCAACGCGATTTTATGGCGTCCGACACCGACCCATGCTTCCTCGATATTGCTGCAACTTGATTGTCCTTGCGCAAGTCTGCGGAAAAAGCGGCAGGATCTGGCGAGGCACTTCCGCATAAGGCTGCGCACGTTGCGCCAACCGTCCTCCCCCTTCAAAACGGGTTGCCTATTATTGCGGTTTTTGATGCGGGCTTGCGGCAATCTCCGCAACACCAGCCAGACCGCTCTTCAGGATTGCACTGCCGCTTTTATACTGTCGCACGCTGATCGCGGCGAAACACAGAATGAGTGACGGGGGATCGTGATGTGGGCCAAGCCGGACGGATCGGCGGATAGCAACGGGCCAGATCGCGGAGGGCCTTCGCAGCGGATGCGATCGCGTTACGTCCCGGCCTCGCGATGCGCCGTTATCATGGCGCCGATCGTTCTGACCGCTTGTCAGCCGGATATTCTCGATCCGCAAGGGCCCATCGGGATTGCAGAAAAGACGATCCTGATAGACTCGCTCGCCATCATGCTCGCCATTGTGCTCCCGACGATCGCCGCGACCCTTGCCTTCGCCTGGTGGTTTCGGGCCTCCAACACAAAAGCCACCTACATGCCGGATTTCGTCTATTCCGGCCGTATCGAGCTCATCGTCTGGGCCATTCCGTTCCTCACCATCCTCCTCCTGGGTGGCGTGATCTGGATCGGATCGCATGACCTCGATCCCGCCAAGCCGTTGGCTTCAAAAACGCCGCCGCTCGAGATCCAGGTCGTCTCGCTGGATTGGAAGTGGTTGTTCATCTATCCGAACCAGAGAGTCGCGAGCGTGAACCGGCTTCTGGTTCCCGCCGGCCTGCCGATTCATTTCTCACTGACGTCCGCGAGCGTGATGACGGCGTTCTTCATCCCGCAACTCGGCAGCATGATCTACACGATGAACGGCATGGAAACGCAGTTGAACCTGCGCGCGGATGCGCCCGGCAGCTTCCTCGGCCTAGCGAGCCACTATAGTGGCGCTGGTTTTTCGGACATGCATTTCGAGGTGCAGGCGGTGCCGGCGGAGCGATTTGCCGCCTGGATTGAGGCCGCACGCAGTTCCGGCCCAACGCTTGACGACGGCAGCTACACTGACCTGTCCAAGCAAAGCATGAACATAGGTCCGTTCACCTTCGCCGCGGTCGAGCCTGAGCTGTTCCAGAAGATCGTCACGCAGCAACTGCCTCCCGGACCAGGCCCGCAAGCGGCACTGACCGACCCAAGCCTATCGTCCCCCCCGCTTGCAACCGCGCTTTGTCTGACTCCTGACAAATACGCCAAGGCGAACGACACAACCCAGCGGAGGGAGTACTAGTATGTTGGGCAAGCTGAGCTGGGCAGCCATTCCGTTCGACCAGCCGATTCCGCTGGGCGCAGCGGCCTTGGTCGGCGTGGTGATCATCGGCGTCCTCGCCTGGATCACACTGAAGGGCTGGCTGCCCTACCTGTGGCAAGAATGGATCACAAGCGTCGACCACAAGCGGATCGGGATCATGTACATCCTGCTCGCCATGGTGATGTTGCTGCGCGGCTTTATCGACGCCATCATGATGCGGTCGCAACAGGCGCTGGCGTTTCACTCCGGCGGCTACCTGCCGCCCGAACACTACGACCAGATCTTCTCCGCCCACGGCACGCTGATGATCTTCTTCGTCGCAATGCCCTTCATGATCGGGCTGATGAACTTGGTCATGCCGCTGCAGCTCGGCGTCCGCGACGTCGCGTTTCCGACGCTGAACTCGGTCAGCCTTTGGCTCACCGCCACTGGCGCGCTGCTCGTCAATATTTCGCTGGTGGTGGGCGAGTTCGCGCGCACCGGCTGGCTGCCGTTTCCACCGCTGTCGGAGATCACCTACTCGCCCGGCGTCGGCGTCGACTATTATCTGTGGTCGCTGCAGATTTCCGGGGTGGGGACGTTGCTGACCGGCGTCAATTTCGTCACCACGGTCCTGAAGATTCATGCGCCCGGCATGACCTATATGCGGATGCCGGTCTTCTGCTGGACCACGCTCGCCACCAATCTTCTGAT
>JBEKRD010000081.1:0-22592 GCA_049519075.1 Xanthobacteraceae bacterium
CTTGGGCGAACCGTTCTTGGGCGAACCGTTGGCGGGCGGGCGTGACGATGACGGCGCGCTCGCGACAGCCCGCTTCTTGCAGTAGTCGGTCAAGAGTTTCTCGATCAGTCCGGTGAGTGAGTGATGGTCTTCCGCGGCTGCCTTTTCGGCTGCCGCCTTGAGCGCTGGTTCGATCAGGAGATTGATGGCAGCCGTCTTCATGCGTTTTTCGGCTGCGCGACAAGCTTCGCGTTGCCGAGAGCGGAACGTTCCTGCAACGCAAGTTGGGCCGGCGGTCGGGCGGCCAGTCGCGCCGTCACAACGCTGAGCCAGCGCGTTCGCAACGCAATCATGCGGTCGACGATCTCGTCAATCTGCTCGGTCGTGTATTTTGGCGGCTTCATTTCCTAAACCCAATCAACAGCGGCGACACTGGGCAGCCAGAGCCGCGCATCATCGGGATGATGTGCACCGACATGCCCTGCCCTGCCATAAACTCCCCGTCGGATGGATCGTTCCCCAGCCGCGACAACCCACGCCTCGGCTCCCGTGCTATTTCCGCCACAGGTCACAGGAAAACCCGATCCAGAGCCCGGTCAATCTGGCGGATCTGGCAATTTCCGGTCACAAGTTGTGGCGCTGTTTTGAGCATGCGGGGCCGAAAAATGAGGCGTCTTGCTGTCGGGGCTGGACTGCTTTCGATTGTCGGATTTGTCGGTGCGGCGTCAGCCGCCGACCTTCCCGCACGAATCTATACCAAAGCGCCGCCGGCCGTTGCGGCACCCGTCTATGACTGGAGCGGCTTATATATTGGTCTCAACGGCGGCGGCGCATCGAGCCACGAGTGCCTGACGATCACCGGCGTTGCGGGCGCTGCGGTTTTCCCGAACTCGGAGGGCTGTCACAATGCGAGCGGCGGCTTGGCCGGCGGCCAGATCGGTTATCGGATGCAGAACGCCAATTGGGTGTTCGGCGTTGAAGCGCAGGATGACTGGGCTGACCTGAAGGGATCAAATCCGAGCCTGACGGCGATCGTGCCCTACACCAACCAGACCAAGATCGACGACATCGGCCTATTCACCGGTCAGTTAGGCTACGCCTGGAACAACGTTCTGCTCTACGTGAAGGGCGGCGCTGCAGTCACCGACAACAAATTCTCAAGCTTCTTCACCGCAACCGGCGTTGTGTTTAATCAGACGAGCGATACCCGTTGGGGCGGCACTTTGGGAACCGGAGCGGAAATCGGTTTTGCACCGAACTGGTCCGTTGGCGTTGAATACGACCACCTGTTCATGGGCAATCCCAATGTAACTTTCCCGGCGTCGAACATTGCGGTCACGCGCAACGACAATATCAGTCAACGCGCCGATATCGGAACGGTCCGGCTGACCTACCACTTTGGCGGTGCATTCGCCGCCAGATACTGATCGCGATCAGAGCTTGTTTATTAAACAAGAGGCCGGCCTCATGCCGGCCTTTTTGTTTTGTGCTCCCCGGGCTTGCGCTTGCCGGATCATCACGCCACCCCGAGATGCCGGATCGGTCGGCCCGGCGCTATTGCCTGCGCGGCGGCGATGATGGCTTCGGCGTCGATGCCGTAGTGGCGGTAGAGGTCGGCGACCGAGCCGGTCTGGCCGAAATGCTCCACCCCGAGCGGCCGCACGCGATGGCCGTGCACCGCGCCGAGCCAGGCGAGCGTGGCCGGATGGCCGTCGAGCACCGAAACGATGCCGCAATGCCGCGGCACGTCGGCCAACAGGCGCTCGATGTGGCAACGGGCGTGCACCAAGCCGCGCTCGCGGGCACGGCAGGCCGCGGTCCAGCCGGCATTGAGCCGGTCGGCGGAAGTGACCGCGAGGAGGCCCACGTCGCGGCGGTCTTCCGCCATCAATCCGACCGCGTTGATCGCTTCCGGCGCAACCGCGCCGGTGAACGCCACCACGACCTGGCAATTCGGTCCCGGCGCCCGCAGCCAATAGGCGCCATCGACGATGGCCTGGCGCAGCTCCGCGGTCATGTGGCGCTTGATCTGTTCGATCGGCCGGGTGGACAGCCGCAGATAGACCGAGCCGCCGGTCTCGTCGCGCAGCCAGTTGCGTTCGGAGGCTTCGCCGGTGCCGGCGCGTTGGATGTAATCGAGCGCGAAGGCGAGAATGACCGCGAGCTCGTCGACGAAGGCCGGCTCGAAGGCGGCAAGCCCGTCCTGCGCCATGCCGATCAAGGGTTCTGCGATCGACTGATGCGCACCACCCTCCGGCGCGAGCGTAATGCCGGACGGCGTCGCCACCAGAATGAAACGGGCATCCTGGTAGCAGGCGTAGTTCAGCGCATCGAGGCCGCGCGCGATGAACGGATCATAGAGCGTGCCGATCGGAAGCAATCGCTCGCCGTTGATGGCATGCGACAGCCCGAGCGCGGAAAGCGCGATGAACAGATTCATCTCAGCGATGCCGAGTTCGAGATGCTGGCCCTTCGGCGAAAACTCCCAATTGAAGGTCGATGGGATGCGCTCGCTCTTGAACGTGTCGGCGAGCGCTTCGCGCGCGAACAGCCCGCGGCGATTGACCCAAGGGCCGAGGCTGGTTGAGACCGTCACGTCAGGCGAGGTGGTGACGATGCGCGCGGCAAGCGGGCTTTCGCCCCGCCCGAGCTCATTGAGCAGCGCGCCAAAGCCCGCCTGCGTCGACATCTGCTGTTGGATGGTGACCGGCAATTGCTCCGGCACGGCGATGCGGGCGGCTTCGAGCCGCCGTTCGCCGCCGCGCGCGAACGGCACACGATCGAGGAAGGCCTCGATGTCTGGCGCGGGCGCGCGCAGTCCTTCAAACAGATCCCATTCCCGACCGGCGCCGATATTCATCGCGGCGCGAAATGTTTCCATCTGCGCCGGCGTCATCAGGCCGGCATGATTGTCCTTGTGGCCGGCCAAGGGCAGGCCAAATCCCTTGATCGTATAGGCGATGAAACAGACCGGCCGGTCATGATCGATGGCGTCAAACGCCTCGATGATGGCGCGTAAGTCGTGGCCGCCGAGATTGTTCATCAACCGCGCCAGCTCGTCGTCGTTGCGGCTCTCGATCAATCGCGTCACCGCGCCCTGATCGCCGATCTCGTCCAACAAGCGCTTGCGCCAGGCCGCGCCGCCCTGGAACACCAGCGCCGAATAAAGCTGGTTCGGGCAGCGGTCGATCCACTGCCGCAGCACCTCGCCGCCGGGTTCGGCAAACACCGCCTGCTGCAGCGCGCCGTATTTGAGGACCACCACGTCCCAGCCGAAATTGCGGAACAGGTTTTCGTAGCGCTCCCACAGGCCTTCGCGCACCACGGCGTCGAGGCTTTGCCGGTTGTAGTCGACGATCCACCAGCAATTGCGCAGGCCCTGTTTCCAGCCTTCGAGGATGGCCTCAAAAATATTGCCCTCGTCGAGCTCGGCATCGCCCAGAAGCGCGATCATGCGGCCTTCCGGGCGTGGCTTACCGTCAATTTCCCGACCCCAGCCGTGGGCACGCACGTAGTCCTGCGTCAGCGAGGAGAACAAGGTTTGCGCCACGCCGAGGCCCACCGAGCCGGTGGAGAAATCGACGTCGTCTGAGTCTTTGGTGCGCGACGGATAGGATTGCGCCCCCTTATAGCCGCGGAATGCTTCGAGTTTTTCACGGGTCTGCCGGCCGAGCAGATATTGGATGGCGTGAAAATTTGGCGCGGCGTGCGGCTTGACCGCGACGCGGTCGGCCGGCCGCAGCGTGTGGAAATAAAGCGCGGTCATGATGGTGGCGAGCGACGCCGACGACGCCTGGTGGCCGCCGACCTTCACGCCGTCAGTATTGTCGCGGACATGATTGGCGTAATGGATGGTCCAGGTCGCGAGCCACAGCACCTTGCGTTCAAGCTCGGTGAGGATGGCCAGATCGCTCGTATTTGCCGTCATCGTCACACCGCTTGGCGAATCACTCAAGTTCAACGGTGTCAAAATCCGCCGGTAGAATGACTTCAAGGAGTTCGCAATCGTCCGAGTAATCGAGCACCGTATGCTTGATCTTGGGCGGCTGCAGCCAGCACGAGCCCGCCTGCATGGTCACCACGCCTTGGCCGTCATACTCGCCTTTGATCCAGCCTTTAAGCACATAGACCATCTGAAATTCGACGTCGTGGAAATGCCGCTTCGACACTTCGGCGGGATCGCACGGCGGCACCATCTTGATGACATGGGCCCGCGCCAAGCCGTTGGTTGCAGCGGCAATGCCGAGATCGCGATATTGCGCGTAGCGGCGCAGCCCGGCCTCGAAGGCATTGGCATCGAGATGGCTGACGACGAATTTCTGCGCGCGCGGCTTCGCTTTGGACCGTGCTGTGGGCTTGGCTTTGCCGGCCGCGACGTGACCGCGCGCTGTGCGCTTGCTTCGCGCCAGGCGGGATATCCGCGCCGTCGGCTTGGCCGGCGCGGGTTTCTTCGCTTTACGCATCTGTCTTGCCATCGGCTTTCTCCATGTCCGAGCTTAAAAGCGCAGCGCGCCGTTGTGGCGGATCACCATGTTGCGCACCGCGTCGGGCGTCTGCGCGCCGAGTTGGGCGAGCGCGGCTTGCGTCTCGTCGATGAGCAGATCGATGACGTGGCCGGGCCCCTCCTCGCCGAGCGCGCCGAGACCCCACAGGAACGCCTTGCCGGCGAAGGCCGCGGCGGCACCGAGCGCATAAGCACGGATCACGTCGGTGCCGGAGCGGACGCCGGAATCCATCATCACCGTCGCCCGCTTGCCGACCTGCGCGACGATCGCCGGCAGCACGTCGATCGCGGCCGGCAGCGCCTCGATCTGGCGGCCGCCGTGATTTGACACAAACATGCCGTCGACGCCGAGCGATACCGCTTTCTCGGCGTCCTGCGGGTGCAAGATGCCTTTCACGATGAGAGTTTTCTTCCAGCGATCGCGGTAGCGCGCGACTTCGTCCCAGGTGAAGGCGCCGCCCATCTCGCGTCGCGCGAAACCGATGACATCGTTGATCGACGGATTGGCGCCGGCATAGTGCCGCAGCGTGGCAAAGCGCGGGATGCCGTGCCGCCACAACGCGCGGGTCCAGCCCGGCGCGCGCAGCATTTGCGTCATCATCGCGACGCTCGGATGAAACGCGGCGCCGCCGAGCCCGACGACGACTTCGCGGGCCCGGCTGGTGCGCACCGGTACGTCGAGCGTCAAGATCAGCGCGTTGCAATCAGCCGCCGCCAGCCGCCGCACGATGTCGAAGCCGATGGCGTGATCGTTACGCGCCGTCCGATAAAGCTGAAACCAGAACACGTCGGGCGCGATCTCGGCGATCTCCTCAATGGTCGCGCCGCCGGCCATGCCGAGCGTGTAAGGCACGCGCGCGCGCTGCGCGGCGCGGGCGAGATGCTTATCGGCGCCCGGCCACACGATCGCTGGCCCCCCCATCGGCGCAATGCCGATCGGCGCGGCGTAGCGGCGGCCGAACAGTTCGACCTCGCAGGGCGGCAGCGCCGGCATCACGCCATAGCGCGGCACGATTTCCACCGCATCAAGTGCGGTCCAATTACGCTTGATACCGGCATCGTCCTTGCCCGAGCCGCCGTCGCCGTATTCGAAGGCAAAATGCGGCAGCCGGCGCCGTGCGCCCTGCCGCAAATAATCGATAGTCGGAAAATGCCGATAGAGTTCGGCGTAGCGCGGATTGGCGTTTTTGCCGCTCATCGCCAAGCCACTTATCGGCAAGCTCTGCGGCGCGGTGACGGCCGTGGTGTCGTGCATAGGCGTTGCTCCCGCCGGCCATTATAACCGGGTTCAGTCGAAAATGGTGATGAACAGATCGCCGAAGGCGGTGAGGCTGTCCGCGCGGCTCCAAACGCCGAAGCGGCCGGGCACGGCGATGCCGCTGTCGTGCGCTTCGAACAAGACTTTGCCGTCGAGCGAGACGGCAAAGTTTTCGTCCACGGCCCTGATCCTTAGCGTGTGCGCAAGGCCCGATTTGAGCGGCGCGATGCGGCCGGCGATCTCGCGGCGCTCGCCATTGAGGATGCGGACGAAACGCACCCGGTCGACAAGCGCATCGGCCTCCACCGCGTAAAAATCCTGCGGATCGGAAAACCTCACCACGATCCCGGCGGCACGCGCCACGCGCCCCTCACGCGCCACGAATGATAGTTCGACTTCGGCATTCTTGGCCACCGGGAGGTCGGCGATGCAAAGCGGGAAGCGGTTGGGATCCGCTTCGCGGGTGATCTCCACCAAAGCCTTGCCGTCGAGCAGCAAGCGTTCGACGCGAACCTGCCACGCCGACGGTCCGCCAAATCCGCTGATTGCGGGCGTACAGCCGTCAGGCTCGGAACCTTCCTCGACCAGCGGCGAGGCCAAGACCTTGTGCAGCGTCTGCGCCGCGGCGGGCAGGATGATGCCGCCGGCACAGAGCCAAGCCACCAGCGCCAGCAGAACCGCCAACAACGGCTGCTCCTCTAGAAATGGCTATACGACGGCCGCACGAAAGTCAGGGTCTTGCCGCCGGAAATGAAACGCGCGCCCTGCCCGGCCGTCGCGCGGCCGATCTCGGTCACAGCGATGCCGGCCTCGTTTGCCGCTGCGCGGAACGCGGCGAGTTTGTCCCGGCCGAGCGTGAGCACGATCTCATAATCGTCGCCGCCGGTGAGCACGGTTTCGATCCGCTCCGGCTCCGCCGTGAGCGCCGCACGAGCCGCGTCCGACAGCGGCACCCGCGCCACGTCGATTTCGGCCGCGACGCCGGACGCGCGGCAAAGTTTCGACAGGTCGCCGACCAGGCCGTCGGAAACATCCATCGCCGCCGCAGCATGGCGCCGTACCGCCTCGGCAAGCGCGTTGCGCGGCTGCGGCAACAGATAACGTTGGGTCAGTTGCGCGCTGAGAGCGTCTGACAGCCGCCACCGCGCGCCAAGGCTGCCGTCCCGCCGCAGCATGACGCCAAGCGCTGCGTCGCCGATGCTGCCAGTGACCACAACACTGTCGCCGGCTTTTGCCGTGGAACGCCGCACCATGCCGCCGTGCGGCACACTGCCGAAAGCCGTGATCGAGACCGATATTGGTCCCGGCGTGTGGTCGGTGTCGCCGCCAAAGAGCGCGCAGCCGTAATGCTCGGCGTCTTCGCCTAGGCCCTTGGCGAAAGCCGCGATCCAGGCCTCGTCGATGCCGCCCGGCAACGCGATCGACAGCAGAAAGCCGATCGGGGTCGCGCCCTTGGCGGCGAGATCGGAGAGATTCATCCGCAAGCATTTGCGGCCGATCTGTTCGGGCGGATCGTCGGCAAAAAAATGCACGCCGGCGATGACGCCGTCGGTGGTCAGAACGAGATCGCAGCCCGGCGGCGGCGTCACCACGGCCGCGTCGTCGCTTAATCCGAAAGCGCCGGGCGCGGTGGCGAGCGAACGAAAGTGGCGCGCGATCAGCCGCTCTTCGGCCGATGTCTCCTCGCTCCCGGCCATCGCATCACCTCCTAGTGCCTTCCGTCAGCGGAAGGCACCAGCATTTTAGTTGGCATGATCTTCTCGGAAAACCGGCTGCCACTTTTCCGGATCATGCGCTAGCCTTCGGCGAATTCGGCTGCGCGGTATTGATGCGCGAGCAGATCGAGCACGGCATTGACCATGCCGGTCTCGTCCTTGTCGACGAAAGCTGAGGCCACATCGACATATTCCGCGGTCACGACGCGGGCCGGCACGTCGGCGCGGCAGGCCAGCTCATAGGCGCCGGCGCGCAGCACCGCGCGCAGCACCGCCTCGATGCGCTTGAGCGGCCAGCCGCGCTGGAGCGCCGCGTCGATCTTCGGATCGAGATTGGTCTGCTCGCGCACCACCCCGCCGACGATGTCGCGGAAATAGGCGGCTTCCGCCGGCCGGTATTGCACGCCCTCGACTTCGCCGCCGAGCCAATGGCTTTCGAACTCGGCCATGATGTCGTTTAAGCCGGTGCCGGCGAGATCCATCTGGTAGAGCGCCTGCACCGCAGCGAGACGCGCCGCGCCGCGCTTGTTGGCCTTTCGTACTTCCTGTGCCGGGTCGTTCATGTCGGCCGCTTTCCGAGCCGGCGTTTGAGACCGATCAGCGCCAGGGCGGCGCGGGCGGCATCGCCGCCTTTGTCCTGTTCCGCGACGCGCGCGCGCGCCCAGGCCTGCGCCTCGGTGTCGACGGTGATGATGCCGTTGCTGATCGGAACCATGCGCGCCACCGACAGTTCCATCAATCCCCGCGCCGAGAGCTCGGAGACGATCTCGAAATGAATGGTGTCGCCGCGGATGACACAGCCCAGCGCAACGGCTCCGTCATAAGCGCGGCGGCGGCGGACCGCGGCATCGAGCGCGATGGCGATCGCGGTTGGGATCTCAAGCGCACCGGGAACGCTGACGCAATCGAACGCGGCGCCGGCGTGTTCGAGCGCCTTGGTCGCGCCGGCAAGGAGCGCATCGGCAATATCGTCGTAATAGCGCGCTTCGACGACAAGGACGCGCGCGCCTTCGCCTTCGCTCGCTTCACGCTTGGCTTGCCGCGGGCCGGCCATGAACTCCACTCCGGTTGGATCGCGGCAGGTGGTACCAAGCCGGGGTCGTGCTCACAAGCACGGTCAGTGTGGCTCACTCGCCAGGAGCCGCGCAGCGTAACGCGCCATTTGATCGACTTCGAGGTTGACGCGCGTTCCGACCGCAAACGATCCGAACGTCGTAACGCTCAAGGTGTGCGGGATAATCAGCACCGAAAAACTGTCGCCGTCGACGCCATTGACGGTGAGCGAAACACCATCGAGCGCGACCGAGCCTTTGGCAGCGATGAAGCGGGCGAGTTCAGGCGGGACCCAAAAGCTCAACCGCGCCATGTCGGGGAGATTTTCGCGGGCGGTGAGTTCGGCGATACCGTCAACATGGCCGCTGACGATGTGGCCGCCCAGTTCGTCGCCAAGCCGCAGCGCCCGCTCGAGGTTGAGCCTGGTCCCTGCCGCCCAATCCTTTGCCATGGTCATCCGCAGCGTTTCGGCAGCGGCATCGACCGCGAAGTACGACCGATTGCCGGCCGTGCCGCGATCGACCACGGTCAAGCATATCCCGGAACAGGCGATCGAGGCCCCGATCGCGATCGCATCCACATCATAGCCGCAGCCAATCACAATTCGGCGCAAGCCCTCAGCCTTTTCATTAACAGTAAGAATATCACCTAAGTCACTGATAATACCTGTAAACATGGCAGTCACCCGCGCTCATAAATTTCTTGGCGATCGGTTCCGACCGGGAGGCTCGTAACATGCGTTAGCTGGTGTTTGAGGCTTGCCCAGGCCGCCGCATTAAGCGCTTCGACGCCATCGCTGCCGATGATTTTGTCGGAATGAAATAAAACAGCGTCGTCCACAAGATCGGCCGCGAGCAAAGCCGCGGCAAGCGTCGGGCCGCCCTCGGTCAAGAGCCGCGTAATGCCCCGCGCGCCCAGCAACTGGAGCACCATTGCGAGATCGAGCCGGCCATCCGTCTCGCTCGCGTGCATGACGTCGACGCCGTGCGCTCGCAAAGCCTCCTCGGCCGCACGCGGCGCCTGCGGGCCGGCGATGACCCATACCGGGGTCTGCCGTGTCGTCTGCACCAGGCATGAGCCGAGCGGCAGGCGCAGCGCGCTGTCGAGCACAATGCGTAGCGGCGAGTTCTCGGCCATCCCGGGCAACCGGCACGTCAACACCGGATCATCCGCGAGCGCCGTACCGACGCCGATCATGATCGCGTCGCTCTGCGCGCGCAGGAGGTGGACCTTGTCGCGCACCGTATCCCCCGTGATCGCAAACGGCCGCCGGCCCGCCGCACCGGCTTTGCCGTCCGCCGAGACGGCGAGCTTGAGCGTGACGTGAGGACGGCCTTCCCGCATGCGGCGGATATGACCGGCATGATGGCGGCGGGCGGCAGCGGCGCCGATGCCGACATCCACCGCGATCCCGGCGGCACGAAGCCGCGCATGTCCCGAACCCGCCACTTTGGGGTTGGGATCCTCGATCGCCGAGACTACGCGGGCAACGCCCGCGGCGACGATCGCGTCGGCGCAAGGCGGCGACTTGCCGTAATGCGAACAGGGCTCGAGCGTGACGTACAAGGTCGCGCCTCGCGCCGCGGCACCGGCTCGCCGCAAGGCCTCGATCTCGGCATGCGGCCGGCCGCCGGCTTGGGTCCAGCCGCGGCCGACGATGACGCCGTCCTTGACGAGCACCGCGCCCACCGCCGGATTGGGCCAGGTGCGGCCAAAGCCGCGCTGCCCGAGCGCCAGAGCCAGCGTCATAAACCGCTGGTCCAACCGCAGATCGTCCGTCACGGCGCGCACCGCTGCGCTCGATTGCACGCTCACTCGGCGGCCTCGTCTCCCGATAATTCGGCAAGCGCTGCCTCGAAATCCTTGGCTTCGCGAAAATTACGATAGACCGAGGCGAAGCGCACATAGGCGACGTCGTCGAGATCGCGCAAATGCGCCATCACCGTTTCGCCGATGGTCTCGGACGACACCTCGCTCTCGCCGATGCTTTCCAATTCGCGCACGATTTTCGAAACCATCTGATCGACCCGCTCCGGTTCGACCGGGCGCTTGCGGCAGGCGATCTGCACCGAGCGCAACAGCTTGTCGCGGTCGAACGGCACGCGGCGCCCATTGCGCTTGATCACCACCAGTTCGCGCAACTGCACCCGCTCAAATGTGGTGAAGCGGAAATTGCAGGCCAGGCAGACGCGACGGCGGCGGATGACGGAGGAATCTTCCGTCGGCCGCGAATCCTTCACCTGGGTATCGAGGCTTGCACAACTCGGGCACCGCATCCCTGTTACCCCTCGTAAATCGGGAACCGGTCGACCAAACGCTTGACCTTCTCGCGCACGCTCTGTTCCGCCGCGGCATCCTGCTCGACGCCGTTCTTTGCCAGGGCGTCCAACACCTCCGCGATCAACTCGCCGACCTGCCGAAACTCGGCGATGCCGAAGCCGCGCGTGGTTCCGGCCGGCGTGCCGAGGCGAACGCCGGAGGTCACCGTGGGCTTTTCCGGATCGAAGGGAATGCCGTTTTTATTGCAAGTGATGTGGGCCCGGCCGAGCGCCACCTCGGCCACCTTGCCGGTCAGCCGCTTCTTGCGCAGATCCACCAGCATCAGGTGGGTGTCGGTGCCGCCGGAGACGATATCGAGGCCGCGGGCTTTGAGCGTTTCGGCAAGCGCTTTGGCATTCTCGACCACGTTCTTCGCGTAAAGCTTAAAGCTCGGCCGCAGCGCCTCGCCGAACGCAACCGCCTTCGCCGCGATAACATGCATCAATGGGCCGCCCTGCATGCCGGGAAATACCGCGGAGTTGAATTTCTTCGCCAGTTCCTCGTCGTTGGTCAGGATGGCGCCGCCGCGCGGCCCGCGCAGCGTCTTGTGCGTTGTCGTGGTCACGACATGAGCGTGGGGAAACGGGCTTGGATGGGCGCCCCCGGCGACGAGACCGGCAAAATGCGCCATATCGACCATCAGATAGGCGCCGACGGTGTCGGCGATTTCGCGGAAACGGCGGAAATCGATAATGCGCGGATAGGCCGAGCCGCCGGCGATAATCACTTTCGGCCGGTGCGCTTTGGCGAGCGTCTCGACCTCCTCCATATCGATGAGGTGATCGTCACGGCGCACGCCGTAGGGCACGACCTTGAACCAGCGGCCGGACAAGTTGACCGGCGAGCCGTGGGTGAGATGGCCGCCGGCGGCGAGGTTGAGTCCCATAAAGGTGTCGCCCGGCTGCATCAGCGCCATGAAGACTTCGGCATTGGCCGAGGCGCCGGAATGCGGCTGGACGTTGGCAAAGCTGCAGCCGAACAGTTTGGTCACCCGCTCGATGGCGAGCCGCTCCGCGACATCGACGAATTGGCAGCCGCCGTAATAGCGCTTGCCGGGAAGCCCTTCGGCATATTTGTTGGTCAGCACCGAGCCTTGCGCTTCGAGGACGGCGCGGCTGACAATGTTCTCCGAGGCAATGAGCTCGATCTCGTCGCGCTGCCGGCCGAGTTCGAGCCGGATCACATCGGCGATTTCGGGGTCGCTTTCGGCCAATGTCGCCGCGAAGAAATCCTCATCGGTCGCGTTGGCCTTGTGGGGTGCCGACATTGCCTAAACTCCTGCGCCTCAACCCGTGCCAAGCGGTACGCCGTCCGCCCGGTGATACACCGCGGGTGGGTATCATACCAGCCGACCGCCGCAAGGGCTTGGGATATTTAACCGGATACCGCCGCTATATTTGGGGATTGGGGTGGCTCTTGAGCAAGCGGTGCATGATCAGGGCGGCAATAGCGACCCGCGATCATCGCGAGAACAAGGCGATATTTGCGGCACCCCGCTCAAGCGCTCCGTCGTACCGATTGAAGGGACCCGCAAGGCATCTCTATCGCCGCAACCAACTCGCCCGCTCGAAACGGCTTTTGCAGGCAACAGGCGGCGCCTAGGTCGACGGCCATCCGCAGGAAGTCCGGCGTCGGCATGCCACTGCTGCGAAACACGTAGCCTGAGATGGCGATGATTTTGACCTTCGGCACCCAGCGCCGCAGCAGCTTGATCGTCTCAAAGCCGTCCATTCCGGGCACAAAGATATCGACGATAACGGCGTCAAAGGCGAACACTTCCGTAATGGCCAACGCCCGATTTCCGCATTCGGCGAGAACTACTTTGTGTCCTCGGCGTTCCAATATCATTTTGATGGTCGCGCGGACGTCGACTTCGTCATCAATAACGAGGACGCGGGCCATGGGGCTCTCCATTGTCGCGCAAGCCGACGATCACTCCTATTGAACCACCGCCGCCCGCCTCGAATCAGCAAATAATAAGGCATCAGCCGCAGCTTTGGCCGTGGGTAGGTGTTAGTGCCTACCGCCAACGGCATGGCGCAGCGCACCCGCCGTGAGCCCTAAACTTTTTCGATACGACGACGGGTGATTACAGCTTCGTGGTCGCGGGAATCGCCGGCGCGCCAAGGCCATCGCGGTTATAGATGTCCTCGCGAAACTGCACGACACCGTCGGAGGCCGACCAGGCGGTGACATAGACCCAGTGCAGCGGCACCGGTTTGGCAAGCTGCGCGTCCTTGCGCTCGCCGGATTTGATGACGCGATCGATCTCCTCGGGCGACCAGCCCTTGGTCTCGTCGAGCAGCCAAGCGACCAGGTGGCGCACATTCTGCACCCGCACGCAGCCCGAGGAATGGAAACGGAAATCGTCGCCGAACAAATTCTTCAGCGGCGTGTCGTGCATGTAAACGCCGAAGGCGCTCGGGAAGTTGATCCGGATCGAGCCCAGCGAATTGAGGCTGCCGGGATCCTCTTTGAAGGTGTAATTGGTCGCATCCTCGGAGTACCAATTGATCTGCGACGGTTGCAGTTCGCGCTGGCGGCCGTCGAAAATGCGGATGTGGTTCTGCGTCAGATAATCCGGCTGATCCTGCATTTTCGGAATCAGGTCCTTGCGCACGATCGACGCCGGCACCGTCCAATACGGATTGAAGTTGATCTGGATGATCTTTGAGTTGATATCGGGCGACGGCCGATCGGGCTTGCCGACGACCGCGGCGTGGCGCGACACCGCAACGTCGTTCTCGATCGCCTCGATGCGTGCCGCCGGGATGTTGCACACCACGTAACGCGGCCCGAGATTGGTCGTGAGCGTTTTCAAGCGCTCGATATTGACCTTGAGCTGATCGCGCCGCGTCGTTGCCGGCACATTCATCGCATCGAGCGTCGCCTCGCGCACCACGCCGTCGATGGTCAGGCCGTGGCGCGCCTGGAACCGCCGCACCGCTTCCTCGACATAGGTATCGTAAATCTCGTTGCCGACAGCGCTGGGGTCGAGATCGCCGGACACCGAGAGCCGGGAGCGTAGTTCGGCCACGCTTGGGTCGCGGCTACCGAGCCGCAATTCGTCGACCTTGGGCACTCGCGGCCAACCGCCGCGCGCCACGATACCGTCGTAGGTTTCGATGGCGTGCTCGGTGGTCTGCGCGGTGGCGGGCGACAGCGTCGGCGCCGAGGCCTTCGGCATGTGAATGGTGCGCGAGGCCTGGTCGAAGGTCTGCCCGAACTCGCCCCGGTCGGTATCGCCGATCAGCGCATCGAGCGGCTGATCGTCGTCGGCGGCTCTCGCCGCCGCGACGCCGGCCATGGCAAAAGTCGCGGCCCCGGCGAATCGGCGCAGGAAACCACGACGGCAGAGCCGCGTTTCTCGCCGCGCGCCGTCTCGGTCGTGGGATCGGCCGTTATGTGATCGCTTCATGGAGCGCGTGTCTGCCAGAACGTGACGGCTAAATCCAGCAGTTGCATCGAGCCGCCCCCGATGCCGGACTAGCATGAATCGGCATTAAGCCAAAAGGTGGGCGAACGGCATGGCGGTCCGGCATGCGCAAAAAAGGGCGCGGCCAAAAAAAGACCCCGGCATTGACGCCGGGGTTGGAGATACGCCAGTACGACGGAAAAGCTGGCGAACGAGACCGGCCGCTTACAGCCGGTAGAGAATCTGATCGGTCCAGAACCGCTCAAGCCGGTGCAATGCCTTGTTAAGCACGCTGAACTCGTCAGCGTTGATGCCGCCGACCTGCTCCACCGTGCGCACATGCTTCTGGTAGAGCGACTCGACGCTGTCGCGGACGTCGCGGCCTTTGTCGGTAAGCTTGATGCGTACCGAGCGGCGGTCGATTCGCGAGCGCTGATGGTCGAGGAAGCCCATCTCGACGAGCTTCTTGAGATTGTAGGAGACGTTAGAACCGAGATAGTAGCCGCGCGTGCGCAGTTCGCCGGCGGTCAGTTCCTTGTCACCGATATTATACAGCAACAACGCCTGGACCGAATTGATGTCGGCGCGGCCGCGGCGATCGAATTCGTCCTTGATGACGTCGAGTAAACGCCGGTGCAAGCGCTCCACCAAGGTCAATGCCTCGAGGTAGTGCGGCCGGATGTGGTCGAAGCGCGCCTCACGATCGGCGGGCTCGACCGTCTTAGCGACGGCTTTCATTGTGACGCCTTTCCCAAGTCAATTTTGTTTTCGTCCGACGGGCCCTGTCTCCCGCCGTATCTCGTGACCTTAAGCGTGAGGGTCTAAGATCAGTTTAAATAACACGCTAAAAATAACGTTTATTCGTCGCTCAGCGGAGGCTTTTGCGCATAAAATTGCCGCGGGCTTTTCAGCATTTTGTTTACCTCGCTTTCGCCGGCGACAATCGTGCTGCCGGGCGGTCGGGGCTTATCGCACGATCCCGCGCCGATGCCGGGCGTTCCCGTTCCCACGCCGTCATTTTATCGTGGAAATCATTTCCTGTCTGACAATGCATTCCGCTACACTACACGCGCAAGATGCGCTTGGGTTTGGGGGGAGCGGACACCATGGTGGCACAGCAGTTCAACTATCCCAGCCTGCTAGACCGGCTCGCAGCGTCTTCCGACACTTTGTCGGAGACCCTTGCCGCCGAGGCTAATAGAAACGACAACGATGTCTTCCGCGTCATGGTGCTCGCCGAACAGGCCATGAAGCTGCGGCAATGGCAGGCGGCGGCCCTGTTATTCGCCCGCGTGACGCTCGGTGCCGCAAACTCGCCCTATGACGAAGCCGATCTGGTCAAGCACGCTGAGCATATCGTCCTGCTTACGACGCAGCAGCGCGGGCCGTTCAATTGGTCGACCGATCTCCTGCTCTACGGCCACCGCCGTATGGTCGCCGCGCTCGTCTCCGATGGCCTGCAGCCGTCGCGCCGCGACGAGTGGATCATTGCCGCTTTCGGCGCGCTGCTGCACCAGGCGACTGATGCCGAAAAAGAGGCTGTCAGGAACGTCGTGGCAGTACTGCACCCGGGCAATTACCGGATCTCAAAGCATTACCAAACCGAGATCGGTCCGGCCAGCCAGCATTTGACATGCGGACTTGCCGCCGCCGCAACCGCAGCGCCAACCTACCAACCTGAGGGATTTAGTGTCTTTCTTTTGCTGATCGCGACCCTGGGCAGCATCAGCCTAGGATATTGGCTCAGCGACTGGTTGTCATTCCCCGGAGTGAGCAGGCTACTTGATGGCCGCTGGTACGGCACTATTGTCCGTACCGCGTTCATGACTTGGCCGTTCCTGCTCGCCGCCACTTGGGCTTTTGGATTGTATGCGAGCATCGCCACGCGAACGCGTTACTTCGTTTCACCCTACCACCTGATAAGGCATCACATAGCGGCTGGTCAGATCACTCCCTTCAACCGCGACCTGTTCTTTCACATTTTCCAATTCGTTTGGGTGGCCTTTCTGGTCGTGACGTGGCTGCTGTTCAAAGAGTACCAAGATCTGCCGATTTGGCTTCCGTCGATCTGGAAATCCCCACCTTTCGATACCAACAGCTATCTGCAGCATCTCGATTGCATCAAGCTTCGCGGCGACATTGCCGCGCTGTTTCTCGCAGCCGTCTTCTGCGCCGGCTCGGTTTGGAATCAGCGAAGGATTCAAACGCTAAGAATCGCCACACAGGTCGATGTCTACTGGTGGGATTCCCGGATCAACCCCGCCGAATCGCTCGTCCGGCGCGTCATGGTCGGCGTCGACATGTTCCTCGCCACATTCCTGGTGACGAAAGTCGTGATAATCGTATGGGTCATCTATGGATTGGTGAAGGCGGACGCGCTGTCCATACATTATTTCTCGCCCGACGGCGTCGGCGGCTTGAAGCACTTGACCAATATGCTGATGTATCTGTCCTGGATCGCCTTCATATTCGGGGTGTTCGTGATCGCCAGCCTTTATTTGCACTGGAACTTGCGTGCCTACCGCTGGGGTGATTTCGGATTGATTGGCGCTTATGTCGTTCTGGTGATCGTCGCGCTCGTCCCACTCGAAATTCTCGAATACCGGCTGGGGAGTGAAAAGCAGACGCAGCTTGAAAGCCTGGCGAAAGATCCGGCTCCCGGCGCGAAGCTTGAAGAAACCGCGCAATATATCGAGAACGTCAACAAGGTGAGAGATTGGAACGTATCGGCCTGGAAGATCGGCATTTTGGGAAATCCGGTCCTGCCGTTAGGCTTTCAGTTTCTGGTCATGGCCTTCCAGACCTTGGGTCGGCTCGGCAAGCTTCCCAAATTACCGATTCCCGGCCTAAGTGACGATGACGGGAATGGCGGCAAAGAAGCCGCATGACTTTAAAGCCGCGTGAAAATGAAGCGTTACGACAGTCTCCAGCAGCATCTCTTGTCGCACCGGCTACGCGGCTTTGACACCCGGGAAAGCACGGTTCTTGGTCTCAAGAACGGATTGCTGGCCGGCGCCTGCAATGCCGAATTCGACGTCAGAATGACCCGCGACGGCCATCCGATCGCCTTTCACGATCCATTCTTCAAAGCGGATGACGGCACCTGGCGCTATGTCGACGAATCGGATCTTGCAGCGCTCCGCCGGCAGAGCGCTCTGCCCTCTCTCGCCACCCTGGAAGAGATGTGCGGCTGTTTCGCCGAATACCGCACTCCGGATGCTCTCTTGCATGTTGACGTGAAGACCAGCGGCCAGGAAAGCGTCATTTACCGCACCATCGCCAAATTCGACTTGCTGGCGCATGTGGTGCTGGTGTCGTGGCTACCTGAGGTGCTGGTGCGGTTTCACGAGCTATCGCCACAGACGCGATTGTGCTTCAGCCATCTGTCCATGGCGCGGCATCGGTGGCTCTATCCCATCGCGGAAATGCTTTCTCCGCTTGTCGAGCGCGCAGCCCCGGCCATCAGTTGGGCGCTGGGCGGCGTCAAGCCGCAACTCGCCAGAGAAACGCTCGCTGTGAGGCTGCAATTCCACGACAATGGCGATCCGGCGGCGGAACCCGAAGCCGGCGATGAGACGCGTTTGACACCGGGCCATGTCGTTCCGGACTTGCTCAAGGGCACCATGCTCGAGCTCTTACGCTCGACCGCCGGAATCGCTTGCGTGCCGCTTGGGCTGGCATCGCGAGAGCTCGGCAAAGCCTACCGCGCGCAGAACATTCAGCTCGCGGTCTATTCGGTGAAGGACATGCCGACGCTCAATCGCGTCATGGCGGAGATCGATCCCGACATCGTCTACGTTGATAACGCCGACATCATCCGCGCGGTGGCATCTCGGCAAAGGACCCAAGGCTGATGGTGGGAGAGGTAGGACTCGAACCTACGAAGGCGTAAGCCAGCGGATTTACAGTCCGCCCCCTTTGCCACTCGGGACACTCTCCCGCAACGCGTTGCGCGGGCGCAACAGGTGCCGGGGCTATATGGTTGGGTCGCACCGGCTAGTCAATCGAAAAGGGCCGGGCCGACAAAGCCAGCGATAATGGCCTCAATCGCGCGCCGCCGCATTGCCTCGGCGGGGCCTGACGTGACAGAAACCGCTATGCGCGAACGGCAATGGCAGTCGAAACCACGGGCGGGACGCGGCGGCCCGCGTGGCCAAGATGCACGGCGCGAGCGACACCGCGGCGCGCCCGGCGATGCTGTGATCCTTTATGGCTGGCACACCGTCACAGCGGCGCTGGCCAATCCGGCGCGGCATTTCCGTAAGCTGCTGGCGACCGAAAACGCGATGCGCCGTCTCGCCGAGGAAGGCATCACACCGCCCTTGCCGCCCGAACTGGTGCGGCCGGATGCGCTGGCCGCGCGGCTGACGCCCGACGCCGTACACCAGGGGCTGATCGCGGAGGCCGATCCCCTGCCCTCGCCCGACATCGACGAGCTTGAAGCCGCGGGCCTCGTGCTGGTGCTCGACCAGATCACGGACCCGCATAATGTCGGCGCGATTTTGCGCACCGCGGCGGCGTTCGGCGTAGCCGCGGTCATCACCACGGCGCGGCACAGTCCGGAGGCGACCGGCGTCTTGGCGAAATCGGCGTCCGGCGCGCTCGAATTGGTGCCGATCGCGATCGTGCAAAATCTCGCCCGCGCGCTTGCCGCATTAAAGGAGCGCGGCTTCCTCGTGGTCGGACTGGACTCAAATGCGCCCGACGATCTGGCCGCGCTCGCACTGCCGGCGCCGCTCGCGCTGGTGCTCGGCGCCGAAGGCAAAGGCTTGCGGCAATTGACGGCTGCGACCTGCGACCGGCTGGCGCGGCTTGATCTTCCCGGCGCCATCAAAAGCCTCAACGTGTCGAATGCGGCGGCGCTGGCGCTCTACATCGCCGCGCGCGCCAATGCGTAAAACTTCCCGCTCCTAACACGAAGGCCCGCGCTGAAGCGGGCCTTCGCAGTTTTTAGTGCTCAAGCAGCCGTCACGCGCATCACGGATAGTGATGCCAATGCGGCGCGCCGTAACCGCGCGGCGCCGCGCCATAGCCACGCGGATGCATATAGGCCGCTCCGCGATAGGCGTAGCGCGCCCGGTAATAGGGATGCGCGTAACCCGGACGGCCGTAAAAAGCGCGGTGCCCGTAGAAGCCCGGATAGGCCGGCGGTTCGCCATAGCCGGCACTCGCCGCATAGGGGTAATCGGTCGCCGGCGCGTAAGCGGCTTCCGGCGAATAGGTCGCGTAGGGCACGGTCAGGCCGGGACCCGAATAATAGGGACCCTGATTGACCACATAGAGCGACGGCACGGCAACATAGCCGATCACGCGTCCGCCGCAGCCGCCGCAGCCTGAGCCCCAACCGCCGCCCCAGCCGCCGCCCCAGCCGAAGGAACCGCAACCGCCGCAGCCGCCGGTCCCGAAGCTGTTGACATAGATCGGCGCCGGCGCGAGCGGCACCACCGGCGCGGCAAAGACCGCGGCCGCCGTCGGCGCGCCGCAGCCGCCGCAACCACCAAAGCCGCCGCCATAGCCATAGCCGCCGTAGCCGCCAAAGCCGGCGCCGTATCCGTTATCGCAACAGGCCGACGCCAGCGACGTCAGGCCGATGGTGAAGAAGGTGGCCAGAGCCACCAGCGTTACTCGATACGACGACATGACACTCCCTTACCCGTTGTTTGGTTGCTCGCGTGGTCCTCTTCGGCGCAGGTTTTGCCTGCGCCCGCTTGTTCTTGACTGCTTATGGCTTGGCTTTTCCTTCGCTCGTTTTGTTGTGCTGGCCGTAATGCGGCGAAACGATCACCGTCGGCGGCGCGTAAGGCGCATAGTCGGTGGCGGAGCCGGACGCCGATCCCGAGGTCCAGCTGCGGTAATAAGTCGGCGCCGGCGTCGGCAGCACGCGATCGGCCGGCGGCGGAATTTCCAGCCGGCCATAGCCGGGGCGCGTGCCGCTCTGCGGGTAAAAATCCTTGGGCTTTGCCGGCATGGTCACCAGCACCGGCCGGTAGATCACGGTGGTCGGCACCGAGCCGGCATGGTCGAGCCCGAATTCGCCCTCGACCACGGCCCACGAGGCGTCGATGCCGTTGATATAGACCGGCACGCCGGCCTTGCCGGGAATGACGATCACCGGCCCGCGCTGGGCCAGCGCCGGCGACGCCAAAACGACCAGGGCACCGGCAGCCAGCAAAACCGCATGAGCAACACGCATGAACGACCTACAGCCGTGAAAAATCCAGCGCCACTGTAGGGATGTCGCCGGGCAAATTCGTTTAAAACTGGCCGTTTGCAACACTGAATTATTCGGTAACATTAACTGCCTGCTACGCTTTCGCACCGCCCCGCCGGCCGTGTTGCACTGCGGTCGCCACGCCACGCGAGGCCTGCTCTCCCCCGCCGATACACGACTTTCGGCGTACGACCTCTGACGGACAGACAGGACCGCAAGCTGCGGATTAAGCTTTGCGGTGAGCCGCTGTGGGCTTAAATGACGCCGCTGCGGTTTTACGGCCGACAGCGTCGCAAACGATAACAACGCATTGGGGGAGCAAATTCCATGACAACGGTGGCAGTCGATACGCCGCGCACCGGCGGCATGACCAAGGAAGAACGGCTCGTCGTGTTCGCGTCTTCGACCGGCACGGTGCTGGAGTGGTACGACTTCTATATCTACGGCACGCTCGGCGCGTTCCTCGCCAAATTCTTCTTCTCCAATGTGCCGGCCAATGTCGGCTTCATCTTCGCGCTCTTGGCCTTCGCCGCGGGCTTTGCGGTGCGCCCGTTCGGCGCGCTGTTGTTCGGCCGCATCGGCGACGTGCTCGGGCGCAAGAACACCTTCCTGCTGTGCATGACCATCATGGGCTTGAGCACCTTCTGCATCGGCCTGATGCCGGGCTACGCCACCTGGGGTATTTTCGCGCCGACGGTGCTGGTCATCCTGCGGCTGCTGCAAGGCCTCGCGCTCGGCGGCGAATATGGCGGGGCTGCGATCTATGTCGCCGAACACGCGCCGCAGAATAAGCGCGGATATTACACCTCGTGGATTCAGACGACCGCGACGCTCGGCCTCTTCATCGCGCTGCTTCTGATCCTCGCCATCCGCACTTCGATCGGCGAAGAAGCCTTTGCCGACTGGGGCTGGCGCATTCCGTTTTTGGTCTCCGCGCTTCTTCTGCTCGTGACCTTGTGGATCGGCTTTAAGCTCAACGAAGCGCCGCTGTTCCAGAAGATGATCGCGGAAGGCAAGCAATCCAAGCGCCCTCTCACCGAAGCTTTCGGCACCTGGTCGAATGCAAAAATAGGTCTTGCCGCTCTGTTCGGCGCCACCGCCGGCGAGGCCGTGGTGTGGTACGGCGGCCAGTTCTACGCCCTGTTCTTCCTGACCCAGACCCTGAAAGTGCCCTATGTCACGGCCTGGATCCTGATCATGGTGTCGCTGGCGCTCGGCACGCCGGGCTTCATCTTCTTCGGCTGGCTGTCCGACAAGATCGGGCGAAAGCCGATCATGATGGCCGGCTTTGCGCTCGCCGCGGTGACTTACTTCTACATCTTCGCCGGCATCACCCACTTCGTGAATCCGAAGCTGGAACACGCGCTGGCGGCAGCGCCGGTGACGGTGACCGCGGACCCGGCCGAATGTTCGTTCCAGTTCAAGGCCACCGGCACCGAAAAATACGTCACCGGCTGCGACAACATTAAATCGGCGCTGGTCAATCTCTCGGTGAACTACGAAAACGTCGCGGCGCCGGCGGGCAGCAAAGCGAGCGTGAAGATCGGCGATCAGACGCTCAACGCCGACACGCCCGACCTCGCCAAGACTATCGCGGCTGCGGTGAAGACCCACGGCTATCCGGCCGCGGCCGACGTCAACGACATCAACTACCCGATGGCGATCCTGCTCCTGTGGATCCTGGTCATCTATGTGACCATGGTCTACGGCCCGATCGCCGCCTGGCTGGTCGAGATGTTCCCGACCCGCATCCGCTATTCCGGCTTCTCGTTGCCCTATCACATCGGCAACGGCTGGTTCGGCGGCTTCCTCCCCGCCACGGTCTTCGCCATCGTGGCCGCCACCGGCAACATCTATTCCGGCCTGTGGTATCCGATCGGCGTCGCAGTGATGAGCTTCGTCGTCGCGCTGATCTTTTTGCCGGAAACCAAAGACCGCGATATTTCGCAAGGGTAAGGCAACAAATCTTCTACGGTAAGTGACGACACGACGGGGCGGCCTCACAGCCGCCCCGTTTTTTATAGGCACGACGTGCCGCACGCACAGCGCGCTCCTTCTCCCCGCGCGCGGGGAGAAGGTCGGGATGAGGGGGCCTCTCCGCTGGGCTGAGAATTCAAGGGATATCTCCAACCCAGTGG
>JBEKRD010000082.1:0-22343 GCA_049519075.1 Xanthobacteraceae bacterium
GTTCGCGCGCGAGCGCCACGTGCCCTATTTCGGCATCTGTTTCGGCATGCAGATGGCGGTCATCGAGGCGGCGCGAAACCTCTGCGGTATCGAGCAGGCGAACTCGACCGAATTCGTACCCACACCCGAGCCGGTGGTTGGCCTGATGACGGAATGGATGAAGGGCAACGAATTGCAGAAGCGCGGCATGGCGGGCGATCTCGGCGGCACCATGCGGCTCGGCGCTTACCCGGCCGTCCTGCAGCGCGGCTCGCGTGTTGCCGAGATCTATCACACAACCGAGATTTCCGAACGCCACCGCCACCGCTACGAGGTCAATACCGCCTATAAGGACCGTCTCGCCCAACACGGCATGCGGTTTTCCGGCATGTCGCCCGATGGGTTTCTCCCGGAAATCATCGAATATGATGACCATCCCTGGTTCATCGGCGTGCAATTCCATCCCGAGCTGAAATCGCGGCCGTTCGCGCCGCATCCGCTGTTCTCGTCTTTCATCGAAGCGGCGGTGGAGCAGAGCCGGCTGGTGTAATATCAAGCACCAGCTGTTTTGCGCCTGCTACAAGCTAAGCGCCGACGTCCGTATCTTTAGAAATTAATCCTACCGAGGAACCCCGTGATCTACGAACAACGTATCTATTCCTGCATTCCCGGCAAACTACCGGCACTGCTCAAGCGGTTCGAAAGCCAGACGCTGCAATTATGGGAGAAGCACGGCATCAAGCAGTTGGGCTTCTGGACGGTGCTGGTGGGCGACGGCAATAACGATCTGCATTACATGCTAGCCTGGGACTCGCTCGCCGATCGCGAGAAAAAGTGGAATGCATTCCAGGCCGATCCAGCCTGGCACATAGCGCGCGACGAAAGCGAAAAGGACGGACTCTTGATCGCCAATATCAAGAGCGCGTTCCTGCGGCCGACAGCATTTTCCGCGGCGAAATGAGCCGCGCCGATTGACCGGTGTCGATTGACCCGGCGCGGCGGGCCTAGCATGGTCGTCCCGAGGATGCCGATGACCGCAATACCAAATACCGTCGTCGCTGTCGGCAAGGCTAAATTCGGCAATACGCTGCCGCTCGCCTTGATCGCGGGACCTTGCGTGCTGGAAAGCCGGGCGCACGCTTTCGAGATGGCATCAGCGCTGAAGGAACTCACCGCCAAGCTCGGCCTGAGCTTCGTCTACAAGACATCATTCGACAAGGCGAACCGCACTTCGGCCGCAAGCTCCCGCGGTATCGGCCTCGACCAAGCACTCGCGATTTTCGCCGAATTGCGCGAGAAACTGGGCGTGCCGGTGCTCACCGACGTGCACGAGCCCGAGCAATGCGCGCGTGTCGCCGAAGTCGTCGACGTGCTGCAGATTCCGGCTTTTCTCTGCCGGCAAACCGATCTGTTGGTCGCCGCCGCCAAAACCGGACGTGCCGTCAACGTCAAGAAAGGCCAGTTTCTCGCGCCCTGGGATATGGCCAATGTCGTCGCCAAGATCACCGCTGCCGGCAATGCCAATGTGCTGGTCACCGAGCGCGGCGTTTCGTTCGGCTACAACACGCTCGTCTCCGATATGCGGGCGCTACCGGTGCTGGCCAAGATCGGCGCGCCGGTGATTTTCGATGCCACCCATTCAGTGCAGCAACCGGGCGGGCAGGGCACCTCCTCGGGCGGCGAGCGACAATACGTGCCAGTGCTGGCGCGTGCGGCGGTCGCGGTCGGCGTGGCCGGCGTCTTCATCGAGACCCACCAGGACCCGGATAAGGCGCCGTCCGACGGTCCGAATATGATTATGCTCAAGGATTTGCCGGCGCTTCTTGAGCGATTGATGCAATTCGACGCGCTGGCTAAGCAAGGCTAGGGGACCGCGCTTTTATCCTTTTCACAACGGCACGAGCTATCCCATTCCGCCCGTTCTCAGAATAGTCAGCCTCGTGGTGTTCGCGTCGACCCTGTTTACCCGCGCGGTCGATCCGGTCGTGCCGAAAATCGCCGCCGACCTCGCCATCGACGTCAAGACCGTGGCGCTGCTTTCGACCGCCTTCACGTTCCCCTATGCCTTCGCGCAGCCGGTGCTTGGCATCGTCGCCGATTTCTTCGGCAAGACGCTCTTGATGAACATCAGTCTGGCGATCGTGGCTGCCGCGACGCTCGTCTGCGCGACCGTGAGCGATTTCTCCGTCCTCGTCGCCATGCGGATCGTCGCTGGTCTGCTGGCGGGTGGGATTTTTCCCGTCGGGATCGCGATGATCGGCGATCTCGTGCCGGTCGGCGAGCGCCAAGTGGCGATCGGGCGGCTGCTTGCGGTGGGGCTGACCGGCAATCTGCTCGGCGCCACCATCTCCGGCGTGCTCGGCGACCTGTTCGGCTGGCGCGGCGTGTTTCTGGTCATCGGCGGCTTCGGGCTGATCGTGGCAGCGCTGGCGTTTTTCGCGTTTCGCGGCTTGCAAACCGCAAAGCCCAAGGACTTCAACCTCGCCGCTGTCGGCGCCGGATTTCGCAGCGTGTTTTCCGATCCGCGCGCGAAAGTCTGTTTCGGCTCGGTGTTCTTCGAAGGCATCTTCATCCACGGCCTGTTCCCCTATGTCGCCTTGCTGTTGCTGGCGGGCGGCGTCACGCGCTCCTCCTATGCGGGTCTGGTGCTCGCCGGTTTCGGCTTAGGCGGCATCGTCTATGCGCTGGCGGTGGGCTACCTCGTCGCGCGCTTGAAGGAGCGCAAACTGATGCTCATCGGCGCCGTCGTCGCCGCGATCGCGCTTGTCCTGATCGCGCTGAATATGGCCTGGTACGTGCAATGCGCGGTGTTTCTTTTGCTCGGACTCGGCTTCTACATGCTGCACGGCTGCATTCAGGTCCATGTCACCGAATTGTCGGACACCGCGCGCGGCTCAGCGATGTCGATGCATTCCTGCACCTTCTTTTTCGGCCAAGCGATCGGCCCGATCTATTATGGCTTTGCCTTCAGCCATGCCGGGACCACAAAGCCGATCCTCGTTGGTGCCGCCGTCGTGCTTGTCGTCGGTCTCGTCTGCGCTGAGTTCCTGCGGCATCGCCGGCACGGCCTGACCCTTGCCGAAGGGCCGTAAAACTCCCATTATTGAAGCCATCGGCCAGGGGTGCCGCGCGACGAAAACGCGGCTGAGATCAAACCCGTCGAACCTGTCTGGGTCATCCCAGCGAAGGGAGCCGCGTTGAGCGAAGCGACTATTTCCGCCCCGTTTATCGCCAAACGGCCGCGCGTCGTCATTATTGGCGCGGGCGTCGTCGGGCTGGGAATAGCGTGGAGGCTCGCCGGCCGCGCCGAGGTTTTGGTGTTCGACCGCGGCAAGGCCGGCGCGGGCGCGAGCCACGCAGCGGCCGGCATGCTGGCGGCGTGTTGCGAGGCCGAGCCCGGCGAAGAGGATTTGGTCGCGCTCGGCCGCGACAGCCAGGCGCGCTGGCCGGCGTTTGCCGAGGAACTTTTGCAATTAAGCGGCATAGACGTCGAATTGCGGCGCGAAGGCACGTTGATGCTGGCGCTGACGTCGGACGACCAGGCCAAACTCGCTCACGAGTTGGAATTTCAACATAAACTCGGCCTGCCGCTCGAATGGCTGTCGGCCGGCGCGACGCGCGCGCGAGAGCCGCATCTGGCCGGCAAAATCGCAGGTTCCGTGTTCAGCCCGCAGGATCATCAAGTCGATAGCCGCAAGCTCGTGGCGGCGCTGCGCATCGCCGCCGAACGCACCGGCGCGGAGATTCGCGAGCATCGGCCGGTGAAGGAAATTTCCGTGCGAGCCGGGCGCAGCATCGGCGTTGTGCTCGAAGACGGCACGCGCGTCGAGGCTGATATCGTCGTGCTCGCCGCCGGCGCCTGGTCGCGCGGCATTGCCGGCTTGCCGCCGGATCGGCGGCCGCCGGTGCGTCCGGTGAAAGGCCAGTTGCTGGCGCTGCGCATGGATGCGGCGGCGCCGCTTCTCAATCACGTGTTATGGGCGCCGGGCGCCTATCTGGTGCCGCGCCGCAACGGCCGCTTGATCGTCGGCGCCACGGTTGAGGAAAAAGGCTTTGACAACACAATCACCGCCGGCGGCATGCTGACCTTGCTCGAAGCCGCCTGGCGCGCGATCCCGGCCATCGAGGAACTGCCGGTTGATGAAATTTGGGTTGGCCATAGGCCGGGCAGCCGTGACGACGCGCCGATCCTCGGCCGCGCGCCGCTGGACGATCTGTTCTACGCCACCGGCCATCACCGCAATGGCATATTGCTGGCGCCGGTAACGGCGGACGCCATGGCAAAACTCATCCTCGACGATGTCGTGGAGCCGGCGATCCGTCCGTTCGGCCTGGAACGCTTTCTGCCGGCGCGGGCGGCGGAGTAGGGCGCGCGATGGAACAACAAACCATCCGGGTGAATGGCGAGAGCGAGCCGCTTGCGGTTGCGACGCTCGAAGCGCTCCTGGCGGAGAAGGCCGTCGAGACCGCGCAGCGCGGCATTGCGGTTGCGCTTAACGGTGCGGTTGTTCCCCGCGCGGCGTGGCGCGATACGCGGCTGAGGGCCGGCGACAGCGTCGAGATCGTGCGCGCGCGCCAAGGTGGCTGATTAGGAGGTTGATCATGTCCGATCCGCTCATCATCGCCGGTCAGGAATTCGGCTCGCGGCTGTTCCTTGGCACCGCCGGTTATCCCAATCGCAAAATGATGCTCGATGCCGTCGAAGCGAGCGGTACCGAAATGGTCACCGCCTCGATCCGCCGCATCAGCCTCGCCGGCGACGACGAGAGCCTGATCGACTTGCTCGCCGGCCGCGTGCGCTTTCTGCCCAATACGGCGGGCTGCCACACCGCCAAGGACGCCGTGCTGACGGCGGAATTGGCGCGCGAAGCGCTAGGCACCCCTTGGGTCAAGCTCGAAGTGATCGGCGACCGCGAACTGCTCTATCCCGATGTCGAAGAGCTGTTGCGCGCGACGCAGACTTTGGTCGAAAAGGGCTTTGTCGTATTGCCCTATTGCACCGACGATCCGGTGACCTGCCGCAAGCTCGCTGACGCCGGTGCTGCTGCCGTGATGCCGCTCGGCTCGCCGATCGGCTCAGGGCTCGGCATTTCCAACCCGCATCTGATCGAATTGATTTGCGCGCGCTCGCCGGTGCCTGTGGTGCTCGATGCCGGTATTGGCACCGCGTCCGACGCGACGCTCGCGATGGAGCTCGGCTGCGCCGCGGTGTTGATCAACACCGCGGTATCGAAGGCGCAAAATCCCGTGCTGATGGCTCAAAGCATGCGCTCAGCCGTCGAAGCCGGACGGCTGTCGCGGCTCGCCGGCCGCATCGCCAAGAAGGGCCACGCCGAGCCGTCGAGCCCGCAATTCGGGCTGGTGGGGACGTGAAGCTGGCTTAAGCCAGCATCTCCCTGACCATCGGCATCACCTTCTCGCCGAACATCGCGATGCAGCGCATGATTTTCTCATGCGAGAGCGTGCCGGCCGAATATTTCATGTCGAAGCGCGAGAGCCCGAGCGCCTTGGCGGTCGCGGTGATGCGGCGGGCGACGGTTTCCGGCGAGCCGACATAGAGCGAGCCGTGATCGATTTCCTGGTCGAACTCGGTGCGCTGCATCGGCGGCCAGCCGCGTTCCGAGCCGATGCGGTCGCGCATGCGCTTGTAGTCGGGCCACAGTTCGTCGCGCGCCTTCTCGTCGGTTTCGGCGACGTAGCCGTGCGAGTGCACGCCGATCGGCTGTACCGGTTTGCCGATTTGGGCAAAAGCGCGGTGGTAGAGATCGACATAGGGCAAGAAGCGCTTGGGGTCGCCGCCGATGATGGCAAGCATCAGTGGCAAGTCGTAACGCGCGGCGCGCACCACGGATTCCGGACTGCCGCCGACGCCGACCCAGGTTCTGAGCCTACCTTTTTCGATCGGGGGAAAGATGCGCTGGTTGGTGAGCGGCGGCCGCGTCGTGCCGCGCCAGCTCACCGGCTCGTTCTTGAGGATGGCGGCGAACAGATCGAGTTTTTCCTCGAACAGTTTTTCGTAGTCGGACAGTTCATAGCCGAACAAAGGAAAGGATTCGATGAAGGAACCGCGGCCGAGCGTCACCTCGGCGCGGCCGTTCGAGGCGGCATTGAGTGTGGAAAAGCGCTGGAACACTCGGATCGGATCGTCGGACGACAGCACGGTGACGGCCGAGCCGAGCCAAATGCGTTTGGTGCGCCCGGCAATCGCTGCCAGCACGACATCAGGCGTCGACACCGCAAAGTCGGGTCGATGGTGCTCGCCGACTCCGAAAGCATCGACGCCGACCTGGTCAGCGAGCACGCCTTCCTCGATCACGTCGCGGATGACTTCAGCGTGGCTGCGGGGTTCGCCGTCGGCCCCGGCGGTGATATCACCGAAGGTGTCCAAGCCGAGTTCGATGGGATTTGCCATGATGTAAGGACGCTATTCCCGTGCCCGTATTCGTCGCCGTGCGGCTAACACATTCAGGGCGCTGGGGCCAGTTTCGTCAGTCGGCTTACTTGTCGAGCGCGAGATAAAGCGCCTGAGCCGCATCACGCAGCGATTCGCGGTGCGGGTCCGCTGGCGGCAGCGCTGCGACCGTGCGCGCCAGATCGCGCAATACTTCGGCGAACAACGCATAATGAAAATGCATGTGGACCGATTTACGCTCGTCGTCGGCGCCGGGGCGATTGAGCGTCAGCGAAATTCCGCTGTCATCGAGATGGGCGTCAAAACGCGACGCATGGGCGAAGGTGCCGATGTAAAGCTTGTCCGGATATTCCACCGCGACTTCGGCTTTATCGGGAATGGGCTTGCTCATCGGGCGTAGCCGACGGTCTGCGCGAAGGTCACGAATTGCTGCTCCGGCAGACGCAACACGTGTTCAAGCTTGGTGTATTCAATGGCGCCGCGAAACACGGTGGCGAGGCCCTCCGAAGCGCAGAACAGATAGACGTTTTGGCCGATAAATCCGGCGTCGACCGCGGCATAGAGGCGTTGCTCCTCGGGCGAGATGTCGGTCATGCGCTCACCATGGGCAACATAGATCAGGTCAAGCGGCGCCGTGCCGACAAAATCCTGGTACCCGGTCTGAGCGCGAATATCGTCGGAGAGATGCGGCAGCAAGGTGTGAGCTTTGGCATTGTAGATCCACACGCCGTTGGCCGATGCAACGTAGACGTCTATCACCATGACGTGGCGCCAATAGGGTGCGGTGCGATCGTCGCTCGGCCGGTTGACGCCGAACGCGGCCCACAACAGATCGGAGAGAATCGGCAACGAAATCGGCCGCTGCGAATACTCCCGCGTCGAATGGCGAAGCTTGAGCGCATCGAGCAGCGGCATGCCGCCGCTGGTGCGCGGTTGCGGCAGGCCCACGACCCTGATGCGTTGGTTGGCCGCGGTCGGGTTTGTCGGCTCGAGGGCGCCGACTTCCAGTCCCGTATCGGCTTGGCTCTTGGTCATGGCTCTTCTTCTTATGAAGCCGACTTCGCGGTGGCGCCGGCGACCGCTTTGAGGAGCGCCCGCCGGATCAGCGTCTCGAACAGCGGCAGCTTGTAGCCGTTGTCGGCAAGCGGGGTGGCGCCATCGAGCGCGGCGTGGGCGGCGTCCGCGGCGAGCTTTTCGTCGATCCGTTTGCCGGTCAGCACGGCCTCTGCGGCCTTGGCCCGGTATGGCACGGCGGCCGCGCCGCCGAGAATGATCGCGGCGCGGGTGCAGGCACCGCCGGCGCCGAGATCGAGCGCGACCGCGACGTCGGCGAGCGGCCAATCGAACGATTCTTTTTCGGCCTGCTTGAGATGCGCCATGTGTAGGCTCGCCGGCAGTTTCGGCAGGCGGATGGCGGTGACGATTTCATGCGGCTGCAAATCGTTTTCGCGCTGCAAGTCGCGCTCGGGCGCAACGAAGAAGTTCTCCAGCGACAATAGGCGCGCGGCGTCTGCCGCGGTTGTGATCTCGATGCTCGCGCCGAGCGCAACCAGCACCGTGGCCGCCGTCGAAGGGTGGACGATGGCGCAGGCCATATTGTTGAAAATCGCGTGGTACTGATTGGCGCCCGCGACCGCGAAGCAATGGCCGCCGCCTTTGCGCAAGCAATGATACGCGTTGGAGCGGAAGTACCAGCACCGTGGGCGCTGCAACAGATTTCCGCCAAGCGTTGCGACATTGCGGATTTGCGGACTCGCCGCGCCGGAAAGCGCTTCGGCGAGCGCCGGATAGCGCTCCCGCACCAGGCGATGAGCGGCGAGCGCCGCCAGCGTCACCACCGGCCCGATGCGCAATCCGCCGTCTTTTTCCTCGGCCACTTCGCTAAGACCGGGCACGTCGCCAAGATTGACGAGTTTGGCCGGCCGCAGCAGGCCTTCTTTCAACAGGTCGAGGAGATCGATGCCGCCCGCCTTCACGATCGCGGTATCGCCTTGATCGGCGCTAACGGGGACGCTCATTGCGCTTGCGACGGTGTTCGACATCGCAACCGCAGCTTGGGCGATGGTTTGTGGACGCGCGACCGAAAAGCGGTTCATGGCGTCAGCTCCTCATCGGGATTTTGCCGAGCGCGGCAAGCACTACGGCTGGCGTCATCGGCAGGCTGCGGATGCGCACGCCGATGGCGTTATAGACGGCGTTGGCGATGGCCGGAGCGGTGGCAATGTTGGCCGGTTCGGCGATGCCGTAGGCATCGGTCGCGCTTTGGCCCTGATAATTCTCAAGGACGACGACCTCGATCTCAGGCGTCTCGCGCGGGCCGGCGACCTTGTATTGCTCGAGGTTCGGATTGACCATACGCCCGGTTTGCGCATCGAGGATACGATCCTCATAGAGCGCATAAGACAGCCCCATCAACACGCCGCCTTGAACCTGACTCTCGATTTGCCGCGGATTGATCGGCCGGCCGCAATCCTGGACCGCGACGATGCGCTCGACGCGTACGACGCCGGTTTCGGTGTCGACGGCCACCTCGGCGAATTGCACGCCGCCCAGATCCTGCTGCGCCATAGCGGCGTCGCCCATGCGGCGGCGAAAGCCGTCATAGTCGTCGGCGCGCGACGCCACCGCGCTGATGCGGTCGGTGCGCAGCCGGGCGGCGGCATCGCGGAAGCTCATGCCGCGGCTTTGGTCGTCGCGGACGTAAATCCGGCCGTCACGTGCGACAAGGTCGGCGGCGCTGGCATTGAGGGAAAGAGCCGCCTCGCGGAACAGCTGTTGCAGGACGCGCCAGGCTGCGGTGCGCGCCGGCGGCGTGATCGAGGCGGTGGTGCGGCTGCCGTAAGACGGCGGTCCGGGCGGAAAATCGGTATCGCCGATCCGCACCGTGATGTCGTCGGGCCGAAGCCCGAACACCTCGGCGACGGTTTGCGCCAGCACCGTGGTGATGCCCGTCCCAATGTCCTGCACACTCGACAACACCTCGATCGAGCCATCGCGCAACAGCCGGACTTCGCAAGACGAATTGATCTGCACGTTGGCGCCCCACAGCGATTGCGCCATGCCGAGCCCGCGCTTGATTGGTCCGCGGTCGGCGCCCGGCGCGTGCCGGCGCGGCCAGCCGATCCGCGTGGCGCCGATGCGCCGTTCCTCGCGCCGAACCGCGCTCGGGTCGATGCGGTCGCGCAACGTAAGCGGATCCATATCGAGTTCGTCGGCCAATGTGTCGATGGTCTGTTCGAGACCGAAGGCGCCGGGCGCGTTGCCGGGCGCGCGCATGGCGCAACCGGGTCCGGCATTGATGAAGACGTCGTACTGGGCGCCGCTGAAATTCGGACAGGCATACATCGCTTCGGCGATGTTGCCGACACCGGCGCCGACACCGATTCCGGCCGTGCCGTAACTCACAACCGACATGGCGGTGAGCTCGCCGTCGCGCCTGGCGCCGATGCGCAAGCGCTGCCATGTCGCCGGACGGTTGCCGGCGTCCATCTGTTCTTCTTCACGGTCGAGGAACAGTTTTACCGGCGCCTTGGCGCGGCGCGACAGCTCGACGGCAATGCGGCCGTAATTGCCGAGCGAGGATTTCGAGCCGAAGCCACCGCCCATGGCATCGACGACCACTCGGACTCGATTGAGCGGCAGACCGAAAATCTCGACCAGCTCATGCCGCACGCCGACGGTGAATTGGGTCGACATGTAAACGGTCAGGCCATCGGCGCGCCAATCGGCGACGATCGCATGCGGCTCCATGCAACAATGCGTCTGCACTTGCGTTGAGAATTCGTTCTCAACCACGAGATCGGACTGGGCGAAGGCCCCCATGATGTCGCCGCGTTTGACGATGGCGGGTCCGCGCACATTGCCATTGAGCGGAAGACCGGCGGCGGCGGGAAATCCCGAAGGATGGCCGGGGGGCGCCGTTGTCTCGTCGTGAACCAATGGCGCGCCGTCCACACGCGCCTTGTCCATCTCGACGATGAAGGGCAGCGATTGGTAATCGACGCGAATGAGATGCAAGGCTTCCCGGGCTGCCGCCATCGATACAGCGGCGAGGGCGATCACCGGCGCGCCGACATAGCGCAACGTTGCACTGTTTGCGTCATCAGGCGTGGCAATCGGCAGGATCGCGCGCAGGCCGGGATGGCGCGCCGCGGCGGTCGTGTCGACGGCGGTGACCCGCGCATGCGGTAGCGGCGAGCGCAGCACACGGGCGTGCAGCATGCCCGGCAGCGCAATATCGACGGTAAAATGTGCGGCGCCGGTGACTTTGGCACGCGCGTTCGGGCGCGGAAACGATTTGCCGATGACCGCGAGTTCGCTATTGGGCGGCAGCGGCGGCGGTTCGTCAGCGGGGATTTGTCGCGACACTGTACCGAGACCAACGCTGGCGATGCCGGTGGTAAGGATCTCGGTGCGAAGTTCTTGCTCGGTCGCCATGGTCAGGCCCTGTGTGTTAGGCCTTACGTCTTTGGGCAGCGTCCAGCGTCGCAGCGACGACATGCGGATAAGTGCCGCAGCGGCAGATATGGCCGCTGATTGCGCTGCGGACCTCGTCGGCGGTCGGCGCCGGGTTGTTTTGCAGGAGCGCCGCGCAACTCATGACCATCCCCGGCGTGCAGAAGCCGCATTGCAGCGCGTCGTGGTCGATGAAGGCTTGTTGCACCGGATGAAGCTCATCGCCTTGCGCGAGTCCTTCGATCGTGGTGATGCCGCGGGCGCCGACGTCGACGGCGAGGATCATGCAAGAGGCGACGGGAACCCCATCGAGCCACACGGTGCAAGCCGAGCAGGCGCCGCGATTGCAGGCGATTTTCGTTCCGGTGAGCGCAAGGGGACCGCGCAGCGCCTCCGCGAGCGTCATGCGCGGCTCAGCGTGCACCATTCGTGTCGTGCCGTTGACGTGTAGGCTGAGCGCCACCGCGTCCGGGCCGACCGACGGTATTCCGGGCTTGTCGGCTTCGGCCGCGGCGAATAGCGCGGACGTGGGATTGAGCATGGTCGCTCCGGCTGTTGTCAGAGCGGAGTCGCGAATAAACGAGCGACGTGAAACATCGTGATGCACGTCGAGCCTCCGCTGCACTTGCCAAATTCTCTGATGCATGACGGAGGGAGTCCCGACCGCCATCGATCAGCTCGGGAACAGGCGCAGGTTAGGTCCAGACTCGTCCGACCGGCCTTGATCTGCGTCAAGTTCTGCAAAAAGCGATGCGCCGAAACGGGAAGATGTTGAAGAGAAGAAGAATTGATCTGTATCAACGCGGTCTTGACGATAAGGAACACACTCACGACAATTGGGCGCAGGAGCCGCAAGATTTATGTCGCACCCTCCCGAATGAGTGGAGCGGAGCGCAAGGAGGAACGTCATGAGCGCGCTCGTCGGCAACGGCAATGGACTACAGAGCAAATTGTTATGGGCGGCGATTGCGGCGCTTGGCGCGGTGTCGCTGGGCATCGTCGCATTAAGCCGCGGCGAGCCGGTCAATGCCGCTTGGCTGGTGATTGCCGCGGTATGCATTTACTTCATCGCCTACCGCTACTACGCGCTGTTCATCGCCAACAAGGTGCTGGGCGTCAATCCGGCGCGGGCGACACCGGCGGTCCGTCACAATGACGGCCTCGATTACGTCCCGACCAACCGCTACGTGCTGTTCGGGCATCATTTCGCGGCAATTGCCGGCGCGGGCCCACTGGTCGGTCCCGTACTTGCGGCGCAAATGGGCTATCTGCCCGGCACCCTGTGGATTCTGGCCGGCGTCGTGGTCGCGGGCGCAGTGCAGGACATGACGGTTCTGTTCCTGTCGACCCGGCGCGACGGCCGTTCGCTGGCCGACATGGTGCGTTCGGAGATGGGCCCCGTTGCCGGCGCGATCGCCGGGATCGGCATCTTGCTGATCTGCATCATCGTCCTGGCGGTCCTGGCGCTCGTCGTCGTTCAGGCCTTGAAGGGCAGCCCCTGGGGCACCTTCACGGTGTTCAGCACGGTGCCGATCGCATTCATCATGGGCGTTTACGGGCGCTTCATTCGCCGCGGCCGGGTCGGCGAGATGT
This sequence comes from Xanthobacteraceae bacterium, assembly GCA_049519075.1. Classification (GTDB taxonomy): domain Bacteria; phylum Pseudomonadota; class Alphaproteobacteria; order Rhizobiales; family Xanthobacteraceae; genus BOG-931. The sequence goes on from JBEKRD010000082.1 coordinate 12,440, forward strand.
CACTGATCGGTGGCGTACTCCTGATAGCGGCGCTGATCTACGGGCAGACCGTGTCGCAGACGCCTGAACTTGCGGCCTATTTCAATTTCGACGGCCCGACTTTGGCGCTGATCATCATCGGCTATGGCTTCGTCGCCTCGGTGCTGCCGGTGTGGCTGTTGCTGGCGCCGCGCGACTATCTTTCGACCTTCATGAAGATCGGTGTCATCACGCTTCTGGCCATCGCCATCATCATTGTGCGTCCGGACCTGCAGATGCCGGCGCTGACCAAGTTCGTCGACGGCACCGGTCCGGTCTGGGCGGGGAGCTTGTTTCCATTCTTGTTCATCACCATCGCCTGCGGCTCGGTGTCCGGCTGGCATGCGCTGATTTCGTCCGGCACGACGCCGAAGATGATCGAGAACGAGAGTCAGATACCGTTCATCGGTTATGGCGCCATGCTGATGGAATCCTTCGTCGCCATCATGGCGATGATCGCCGCGTCGGTGCTGCATCCGGGCGTCTATTTCGCCATGAACAGCGCCGCGGGAATCATCGGCACGACGGCAGCGCAGGCGGCAGCGACGGTGTCCAATATGGGCTTCGTGGTGACCCCCGAACAATTGACGCAAGTCGCCCATGATGTCGGCGAAGTGACAATCCTGTCGCGAACCGGCGGTGCACCGACGCTCGCGGTCGGCATGTCCCAGATCCTGTCTGGACTGTTCGGCGGCCAGGCGCTGACGGCGATCTGGTACCACTTCGCCATCCTGTTCGAGGCCTTGTTCATCCTCACCACCGTCGATGCCGGTACGCGCGCATGCCGCTTCATGATCCAGGACCTTATCGGCAACGTCGTTCCGGCGTTCAAGGAAACGACATCCTGGGCCAACAACCTCATCGGCTCAGCGCTGGCCTGCGTGCTGTGGGGCTATTTCCTCTATCAGGGTGTCATCGACCCGCTCGGCGGTATCTGGACGATGTGGCCGTTGTTCGGCACCTCGAATCAGATGCTCGCGGCCATCGCGCTCGTGCTCTGCACGGTGGTGCTGTTCAAGATGAAGCGCCAGCGCTTCGCCTGGGTGACGGCCGTGCCGGCGGCGTGGCTCGTGATCTGCACCGTAACGGCAGGCGTGGAGAAGGTTTTCAATCCGAATCCGGCGATAGGCTTCCTCGCCCATGCGGCGCGGATGTCGAGTGCGATCGCCTCGGGCCAGGTGCTGGCTCCCGCTCATTCCTTGGGCGAGATGAGCCGTCTCGTCTTCAACGACTACGTCGACGCGACACTTGCTGCCTTGTTCGCCGCGGTCGTCATTTCGGTTGTGGTTTATGCCATCATCGACATCCGCAAAGCGCTCGGCACGCCGAAGGCCACGGCCTTGGAAGTGGACTTCGCCGGCGCTGCGGTCGGAGGGCGCAATGCCTGATCTCTTGACCATGAAGTTCGCGGAATGGAAGGAGCATGGCCAAGCCGTGAAAACTTGGAGCGTGCGCGCGGCACGGCTGATGATCGGCGTGCCGGACTACGACACTTATGTCCGGCACCGCCAAACAAACCATCCCGGCGTGCCGATCATGAGCTACCAAGAGTTCTTTGTGGAACGGCAGGAAGCCCGTTACGCCGTCAGCAAAGGAAGATTCAGGGGCTGCTGCTGAGGACAATGTGGGCCGAGCGCGTGTGCGTTCCGCCCGTGCGCAAACAAAGTTCGCGCAGCGCGGGTCGTGCTGCCCCCGCAGTCATCAAACTCTACGATACCGGCCACTCCATTATTTGACGCTAAAGGGAAATAATGTCGCCGGTGTTGGAACATAGCCACTCTGAAGAGGCGATTCGCGATCGCCTGGCCCGCGGTCCGCGCAGCAATTATTTGCGCGACTGGATCTATGGCGGCATCGACGGCGCGGTCACGACCTTCGCCATAGTCGCGGGCGTGGCGGGTGCCGACCTGTCGGCCTCTATTCTTTTCATTCTCGGTTTTGCCAATCTGCTGGCCGACGGCTTTGCCATGGCAGCAAGTAATTACAGCGGCACTAAATCCGAACGCGACGATTACGAGCGCGTGCTGGCCATCGAGCAAAAGCATATCGCGCTGGTGCCGGACGGTGAACGCGAGGAAATCAGACAAATTTTCGCGGCCAAGGGTTTTGCCGGCAACGATCTCGATCGCGTCGTCGCCGTGATTACCGCCGATCCGGCGCTTTGGACGAAGACCATGGCAACGGAGGAATATGGCCTGGCGCCGACGCAACGATCACCGCCGCTTGCGGCATTGAGCACGTTTGCGGCGTTTCTCCTCTGCGGCTGCGTGCCGCTGGCGAGTTATCTGTTAGCCGGCGGCCTCGTTGCTTGCGTGATCGCCACGGGTTGTACTTTTTTCTTCGTCGGCGCGGTCAAGAGCCGATGGTCGTCCGCAGGCTGGCTGCGGTCCGGGTTGGAGGCCTTCCTGATTGGGATGAGCGCCGCGCTGGTCGCATTCGCGGCGGGCTATGGCTTGCGGCTGCTATTCAACTTGCCTGCCGCTTGATCGGGCTTTCGCACGGTAACAAAAGCCGAGCGTCGAACTTGCAGTGCTAGGCCCCGATCCAACTCGCTTGAATCGGATCCGGGTCTGGAATTCCGATTGAAACATGACCTTTCCGGAAAACCGGCAGCCACTTTTCGGATCATGCTCTAAGAGGTCGGAGCAAGCTCGCGCGCGCTGATCCGCCAACGCTCGATCTCAGCTAGCTCGGCGGCTGGACGATCAGTGACGACCCGCCCGACGCCAAGATAGATTGCGCCCGTTTCGCCGTCGACGGAGAGCCAATCGCCTTCTTTGATCGTTGTCGCCGGCACGAGTGCACAGCGGCCGGCGACGTCGACTGCAAGTGCGGCGCAGCCGACAACGCAGGGCTTATCCATCTGACGCGCCACCAGCGCGGCGTGGGCGGTGCGGCCGCCGACCGCCGTGACGATCCCCGACGCCGCGGCGAAGCCGGCGACATCGGCAGTGTCGGTATCGGGCCGAACCAGAATGACCGGATCGCCGTTTGCGGCGAGCCGTGTCGCGCTTGCAGAATCAAAGGCAGCGCGGCCGACCGCAATACCGGCGGCTGCGCCGATGCCGTGGAGCACAGCTTCGCCGACATCCGCCAAGCGTGCATGCACGAGGCTATCCAAGTTGACGCCGTGCAAACGTCGAAATGCTTCCGCGGGCGCAATCCGACCTTGCTTTACGAAGTCGATCGCAAATCGCAAGGCCGCAAGCGGCGAGCGTTTCGCCGAACGCGTCTGCAATATCCACAGCTTGCCCTTCTCGATGGTAAATTCCACGTCCTGGACGTCGCCAAACTCGCGATCGAGGAGCGCCAGCGCGTTGCGCAATTGCACGGCAACTTCCGGCAGCGAGCGGATGATTGCCTGCTCCGTTTCTGGGGTATGCCGGCCTGACACGACGTCTTCGCCCTGCGCGCCGAACATGACCTCGATGACAGGCGTGTCGGCGCCACTCGAAGGATCGCGCGAGAAGGCAACGCCCGCGGCGGAGGACAACCCGGCATTGCCGAAAACCATGGCTTGCACCATTACCGCGGTGCCGGGCAGGTCTTCGAGGTGTTCGAGCTTTCGGTAGGTGAGCGCGCGGTCGCTGCCCCACGAGCGGTAGACGGCCTCGGCTGCGGCGCGCAATTGCTCCATCGGCGTTTCGGCAAGCACTTGTCCATTGTCCTCGATGACAATTTGATAGGACGCCGCAAGACGTTCGAGTGCTTCGCCGTCTAGCGCCTGCTCGCCGGCGACACCTTCGCTCTGTACCAGTTCGTCGAGCCGGGTTTTAAAGGCGAGCGGTGGAACGCCGAGAACCACGGTCGCGAAACTTTCAAGAAAGCGCCGCCGGCAGTCGAAGGCAAAGCGCGGATGACCGGTGATCCGCACCAGGCCGCGTACGGCTGTGGACGTACAGCCGACATTGAGGACGGTATCCAACATGCCAGGCATCGAACGCGCGGCGCCGGAGCGCACCGATACCAAGAGCGGAACGCGGTGGTCGCCGAATTTTCGGCCGGTGGCAATTTCGAGAAATTCAATGCCTTCGGTTAAGCCGTCGGCGAGCTGTTGCCGCGCCCGAGCGTCGCCGCCCACGATCGCGGCACAGAGTGCAACCGGCAGCACGAAAGCGGGTGGCACAGGCAAGCCAAGCGCCGCGACGCGGGCGAGATTTGCCGCCTTGGCGCCGACTGCCTCAGCGGACGGCTGTTCATTTGATCCGGCGCCGATGCGGATGATTTGCATTTTTATCCTCTCGATTACCCTGCGAGCTCGGCGAGAACGTGCTCGCGCAGCGCATGTCCGAAGGCCGCCAGTCGATCAGTCGCCCGTTCCAGCGCGCGCGCCAGTTCGATGACGGACAACGCCGTCTTCAAATCGAATTCTCCGCTGAGGATATTGGCCGTTATCTTGCGTTCTGCGGCGTCAGCCCGGTGTTCGGCGTCGATCAGCCGGCCGACGGCCGCGAGCGCATCCTCGGAATCGACGCGGTGGCCTTCGGGGACCTCCGCGGCGGCGGCAATTCCGATCGCGGCGGCTTCGGTGCCGGAAATGACCGCCGCGCAGAGCTCGCGCAGCGGATCAATCAGTTCGGTCACGAGCGCGTTCGGGACCAGCGAAGCGATAAAGGCCGCCTGCTCGAGCTCGTCGATTGCATTTTCCATCTGATCGACGAGACGTTCGATATTGCGGTCGGCCTCCAGGCGCCCGATTTCGCTGCGCGCTTCCATCGCGATCCGGTCGGCCTTTTCCTCGATCAGCCGCGCCTTGTTCGCCAATCCCGCGCCGTCGCACCGGCGCTGGCTGCGACGCTCGTTTAGAAAATGGGCGATGCCAGCGCCGATCTCGCGCGCCAGTCCGGCCTGACGAATCACGATGGCTAACAGCGCGATATCGGCGCGTTGCAAGTGCCGCACCAGATCGGCCTCGATGCGGTCGCGCGCCTGCCGGACAGAATTGCCTTGCAGCAATGCCTCGGCGGTGACACGCAGCACGGTCTTGAGAAAATCGATAGCGGCATCGCGCCCCAGTACCCGGTCCAATTGTTGGCCAAAACCGATCCGGGTCGGGGCGGCGTGACGCACCGCCTCCGCCAGGAATTCACCGCCGCCAAGCTCGAGAAAGCCGCGATGGCCAAAGCGGTGGCGCGCTGCCCAGTCGAGGATATGGATGGCATCGTTCTTGGAAACCCACGCCCGCAATACCTTGCGAGCTTTGTTCCAGTCGATCAGAAAGACCAGCGACGCGCCAAGCGCTTCGAGGAAAGCGTCCCGGTTAGTCTCGCTTTCGTACCGACAGTGGCCGGTAATGAGAAAAAACACGCCGTCCTCGGCGAGGCCGGCTACACTTTTGCGTTCAAGCCCGCTCCATTCGACCGCGAAGCCCTTAAACAGTCCGGCGAAGAACTTGGCGCGGATGAGATGGACGTCAGTGTAGGTGACGCTCACCACATTGGCCTCGACGGCAATCACGACGACATGCGCATCAGTCTCGCCGATATCGTTTTGGATGGTGAGCCGCGCATCCGCTCGTGCCGCCGTGGTCGTCAGTCCGGGATGACCGAATTTCAATTTGGCGGTCGCCGCCACGCCGCGCATGAAAGCTTCGACCGCCGGCCGGTCCTGCGGCAGAAGTCCATAGACATGCGCGCCGGCAATCACGTCTTCGGCGTGGCTTGCGGCGAGCCCATTGAGCATTTTGTGCAGGTCCATGACTAACTGATGCACACTGTCGTCGGTACGATCAGTAATCGCAGTCAGTCTGGCGACTTGTTCAAGTGGAACGTCATCGTGCGACCCGAGCTGCAGCGTGTTCTTAAGCGCGGCGAGGCGTTGCAGCGCCACGTCGCCGCTCGCGGCATCGCCGGCTTTGACTGCCCGCGCCATCGTCGCCACATCGTCCCAAATCGCTGTTTTGAGGTCGCCGATGCCGGACGATTTCATGACGCCGTCGGTACAGAAGCTTGAGTGATTGACGAGCGTTTCCATCGCCACGGGGTCAATGCCGGCGGCACGGCATTCGTTGGCAAACTCGAATCGCGTGCGATTGGGGTCGCGTGCGTGGCCGGCCGCCGCCTGCAGTACGCTCAGGCGGACCTTGACCTTATCGTTCGCGGCCAAGCCCTCGCTGATGCGGGCCGGCAGCAGCAAATCGGATTGCCCCAGCTCCTGGATAATTTCGGATTTCACGGTTGGCACCCTCGATTGCGGTACCATTAAAGCACCGTCCTTCCAGGCGGGTATTGCGCTAGATCATTCACAAGGACGTCACATTGGCACAGGCGTCGTTCGGCAGCGTGTCCGGGAGCGGCGGAGACTAGGTGAGTGGGGCACCGACGCCAGCACTGTGATTGGGAAGATGGAACGGGAATTGCACCGGCCGACCCAGTAAGGCGGCGGCGACCGCGCTTGGGCGCGGCAGGGCGATTTGCCGTGGCCGGCGCGGTTGGCCTATTGTCATGCTCGGTTCGAAACCACCAACGCGAAGGCTTAGGCACTGAAAAGTGCGTCAACCCAGGGGGGACGTTCATGAGAATGACAACCATCGTTCCGACGACCGTGCTCGCGCTCATTGCGGGGTTGGCGGTCGCGCAGGCCCAGCAGCAAACGGTCAAGATCGGTTTCATCTCGACTTTCAGCGGTCCCCCCGCGGCGATCGGCAACGACATGAAAAATGCGTTCGAGCTTGGCTTGGACCATCACGGCCGCAAACTGGGTGGATTGCCGGTCGAGGTCATCTATGAGGACGATCAGATCAAGCCGGAAGTCGGCGTGCAGAAGACCCAAAAGCTGATCGAGTCCGATCATGTGGATTTCGTCGTCGGCTATATCTGGTCGAACGTGCTGCTCGCTTCGCTCAAGCCTTTGGTCGATAGCAAGACCATGACGGTCGTGACCAACGCCGGCGCTTCGCAACTCGCCGGCGAACAGTGCTCGCCCTATGTCTTCTCGACCTCTTGGAACAACGATCAGACGCCGGCGTCGCTTGGGCTCTACATGAACCAGAAGGGCGTCAAGACGGCGTTCCTGCTGGGCCCGAATTACGCCGCCGGCAAAGACATGCTGGCCGGCGTGCAATCGACCTTCACTGGCCAGATCGTCGGCCAGGAACTCACGCGCTGGCCCGATCAGATCGATTTCTCCGCCGAACTGTCGAAGGCGCGCGAAGCCAAGCCCGACGCCATCTTCGCGTTCTATCCGGGCGGCATCGGTGCTCAGTTCGTCACGCAATATGTGCAAGCCGGCCTCAAAGGCCAGATCCCGCTCTACACCGCGTTCATCATCGACGATCTGTCGCTGCCGCGACTGAAGGACCTCGCGGTCGGCATTGCCAGCGCCCAGGAATGGGTCGGCGATTTGCCGAATGCGGCGAACCAGAAATTCGTCGCCGACTACAAGGCCAAGTATAATGCCATGCCCTCATTCTACGGTGCACAGACCTACGACGCGGTGGCGCTGATCGATACCGCCGTCACCGCGGTCAAGGGCGATCTCAGCAATAAAGAGGGCATGCGCAAGGAGATGGAAAAAGCCGAATTCACCTCCGTGCGCGGCGGCTTCAAGTTCGGCAACAATCATATTCCGATTCAGAATTTCTACCTGGACGAGGCGGTGAAGAATGCCGACGGCAGCTATGCGCTTCGCACCGCCGCCACCATCGTCAAGGACGACCAGGACAAGTTTCACGATAAATGCCCGATGAAGTAAGCATGCGGCCGGCATCGTCTAATAGCCGTCACCCTTGCGCCACAGGGTGACGGCAGGATGGTGTATTTCATCGAGCAGTTCCTCAACGGCATTCAACTCGGCATGCTGCTGTTCCTATTGGCGGCGGGATTGACGCTGATCTTCGGCATCATGGATATCGTCAATCTGGCGCACGGCTCGCTCTATATGATCGGCGCTTATTTCGCCGCGAGTTTTGCCGAGTGGACCGACAGCTTCGTGCTCGGCGCCATCCTCGCGGTTATAGCGACGTTTGCGGTGGGTATCGTGCTCGAAATCGTTGCGATACGGCGATTATACGCCCGCAGCCACCTCGACCACGTGCTCGGCACTTTCGGTCTGTTGCTGTTCTTCAACGAGCTGGTGCGACTGGTTTGGGGCCCGGCCGGCATGACGCTGTCGCTACCAAGCGAAATGCTGCACGCCGTCGAAATCCTGCCGGGTCTGTTCTATCCGGTCTATCGCCTGGTCATCATCGGGGCAACGCTCGCGGTCGCGGGCTTGCTCTATGGGCTGGTGATGGGCACGCGGCTCGGCATGCTGATCCGCGCCGGAGCCTCCAACCGCGAAATGGTGGGGGCGCTCGGGGTCAATATAAAACTCCTCTACACTCTGATTTTCGGCCTCGGCGCCGCCCTTGCCGGCTTTGCGGGCCTGATGCAGGCGCCGATCCTCACCGTGCAGATCGGTATGGGCGAGAACATTTTGATCGCGGCCTTCGTCGTCGTCACCATCGGCGGCATCGGCTCGATCCGCGGCGCGTTCGTGGCGGCACTTCTTGTCGGGCTGGTCGACACCGTCGGCCGCGCCTTCGTGCCGGACCTGCTCCACGTCTATCTCACTACAAGCGCTTCGGCGAGCCTTGGCCGGGCGCTGTCATCGATGATGATCTACCTGGTGATGGCGCTGGTGTTGATCGTGCGTCCGGAGGGTCTATTCCCGGCAACGAGCAAATGAAGCGCTTACTCGAAAGGTGGCGCGGGAGCAGAATGAACCCGCGGCTAGCCGTTAATGCCGTGGTACTCGCTGTCCTCGCTCTGGTTCCGGTCTATGCCGCGCGGACCGGCGACCCATTTTTGATGACGCTGTTCACGCGCGTCGTCATCTTGGCGCTGGCGGCGCTGAGCCTCAACCTGATCATGGGATTCGGCGGCATGGTGAGCTTCGGCCACGCGGCCTATCTCGGCATTGGCGGCTACGCGGTGGGCATTCTGGCCAAGGAGGGCATCGGCTCCGGTTTCGTGCAATGGCCGGTCGCGATCGGGGCTTCCGCGCTCTACGCGCTAGCCATCGGCGCGCTGAGTCTGCGCACGCGTGGCGTCTATTTCATCATGATCACGCTCGCTTTCGCGCAGATGATCTATTACGTCGCGATCGGGCTCGACCGCTATGGCGGCGACGACGGCCTGACCATCAACCAGCGCAGCCGGTTCGGGGGCTTGCTCAATCTCGATAACAAGGTCGTGTTCTACTATTTGTGCTTGGCCTTGCTGCTGACCGGAATTTATTTGGTCTGGCGCCTGGTTAATTCACGCTTCGGTCTCGTCATCCGCGGCGCGCGCTCGAACGAGCGGCGCATGCGGGCCATCGGTTTCCCGACCTTTCGTTATAAGCTGGTCTGTTTCGTCATCGCGGGCGCGATGTGCGGACTTGCCGGCGCGTTGCTCGCCAATCACACCAACTTCATCAGCCCGGCCATGATGCATTGGACACGCTCCGGCGACCTGATGATCATGGCCGTGCTCGGCGGCATGCAGGCGATGTTTGGACCGCTGATCGGTGCGATGACTTTCCTGTTGCTGGAGGAACAGCTGTCGCGCATCACGCAGTATCCGAACCTGGTCATCGGGCCGCTCTTGCTGTTTGTCGCGATTTACGTCAACGGCGGCATCGACGGCCTGCTCGGCGGAGGCCGCCGTGGTTGACGCCTTGCTCGCGATCGAAGGTTTGAGCAAGCGCTTCGGCGGCGTGGTGGCCTCCGACGCCATCTCGTTTGCTTTGGCGCCGGGCGAGCTCCATGCGGTGATCGGGCCCAACGGCGCCGGCAAGTCGACGCTGATCGGTCAATTGACCGGCGAGATCGCCCCCGATCGCGGCCGCATCCGTTTCGGCGGTCGGGATATTACCAAGCTGCCGGTTTACCGGCGCAGCCGGCTTGGGCTAGCGCGGTCTTTCC